>JBOEGR010000078.1:1556-1834 GCA_050633525.1 Cellvibrionaceae bacterium | reverse complement strand
GCCTTTCCTACGCTAGACCAAAATGCCGTACCTCCTGCCCCCATCACCATTGGCACAAATTGCGAAACCCCCTATACCGCCAGCTCCATTATCAATATATCAGCAATGAGTTATGGCTCGCTCTCAAAACCCGCAGTCATTGCACTGTCTAAAGGGGCTAAAAAAGCCGGCTGCTGGATGAACACAGGTGAAGGCGGTTTATCTGAGCACCATTTAGCTGGCGGAGCTGACATTATCTTCCAAATCGGAACCGCTAAATACGGTGTGCGCGATGAACA
>JBOEGR010000078.1:0-1531 GCA_050633525.1 Cellvibrionaceae bacterium | reverse complement strand
GAGAAAGTCAATGCGGAAATCGCCAAAATTCGTGGCATTAAAGAAGGTGAAGCGTCTATGAGCCCGAACGGGCATACCGACATCAAAAAGCCTGAAGACCTTCTGGACATGATTTATAGAGTGAGAAAGGTCACAGGCAAACCCGTCGGCTTTAAATTCGTGCTAGGTGATAAAAAGTGGTTTTACGAACTACTGGAACTGATCCACAAAAAAGGCAAAGACTATGCCCCTAATTTTATTACTTTAGATAGTGCAGACGGTGGTACTGGCGCAGCGCCACAACCATTGATGGACTATATGGGTACCCCGCTTAGAGAAAGCCTGCCTTGGCTGGTTGATACGCTGACAAAATCAGAGTTAAGGCAAGATATAAAAATTATTGCTTCAGGAAAACTCATCACCCCCTCTTGGGTTGCTTGGGCCATTGCCGTTGGCGCGGATTTCGTTAATTCTGCTCGCGGATTTATGTTCGCCTTGGGCTGCATACAAGCACTACAGTGCAATAAAAATACCTGCCCTACTGGCATAACGACGCATAACAAAAAATTACAACGTGGCCTAGTACCAAAAAATAAAGCCGAACGTGTCGCGCATTACCACAAAAATATTACCTATGGTGTCGGTATTATCGCTCACTCTTGTGGTGTAACGAGTCCTCGTGGAATGACTAGAGAGCATGTGCGTATGGTGACAGAGAACGGTTTATCGCTTTCTTTAAACGAATTACACCCCGAACCCGTTAAAATTGTTGAAAATATTTCATAAACGGCTCGACTTCATACAAACAGGATAAAACTTTTAATCGATCAATAAAAATACTATTGCCAACTCGCTCTAATGGTTCTAGACTGCTCATGTTTTAATCTTTTTATCGGCGCGGCTTACGACTTATACAGCAAGCAATTGGTGCAGTGAGTGGAAGTAGTAGAATGATAGGAAATTGGAGTTTGTGTTAAGCCTTCTCAAACCTCAACAAACAAAGTCAAAAGTAATAATAAAACTGATAAAGAGCTTAGTACATCCAGTTCATTTGTTAGATCAAGGTTTTAAAGCATGTCAGAAAAACTCAATGGAACCGTTAAGTGGTTCAATGAAAGCAAAGGTTATGGTTTTATTACTCGTGAAAGTGGCCCCGACCTTTTTGTCCATTTCAGTAATATCACTGGAGACGGTTTTCGCACCCTAAAAGACGGCCAGCCAGTTACCTTTACCGAAG
This sequence comes from Cellvibrionaceae bacterium, assembly GCA_050633525.1. Lineage (GTDB taxonomy): Bacteria > Pseudomonadota > Gammaproteobacteria > Pseudomonadales > Cellvibrionaceae > CANLBN01. Next base: position 315 of record JBOEGR010000078.1, on the reverse strand, counting down.
GTCAAGGTCAAAAAGGGCCTCAAGCCGAGAACGTCGAACTCGTCTAAGCTTTTTGGTTGTGGGCGATCAGTACGTAGCAGTCGATTAATCACAAGCGTCAAATACTCCCTGCTTGCCTACTTAAGCTAGGCAAACGGTCCCTTTTTGACTATTAATCGAACAAGTAGACGGCGATCTATTTACTTTGGCCACAAAGCTTATAAAACTCTAGGATTTTTATAACAGTTGAGCTAGAATGCGCCCCTCTTTCGGTATGGCACTGTTTTCAGACGCCAAATCTAGAGACTTGGCGCGGTGGCAGAGTGGTGATGCAGC
>JBOEGR010000077.1:0-784 GCA_050633525.1 Cellvibrionaceae bacterium | reverse complement strand
CTAATACCTACTGATAAGGAGAGTTGATATGAGCAGAGCAGACTATTTTAGCGAACTTCGCAATGGCGTGATCGTTGTCCGTGATCTGAATGGCGGCGGAATGTCAGTAACCAACGACGCCGAATCTGTCGTTGCAGAAGTCTTTCGAAAACATGGAAACCATCCGATTGTTTATCAGGATTCTGGAGGTAATTTTGACCAATTAGTTCACGTTGCCGGAGAGTTCCAAGGATTTAAGTTTCTGAATACAAAAAGCGAATCCGATGCCATAACTCTCACCAACCAAACGCCGGCCAACCCAATACCTGAACGGAGATAGATATGAAAGATCTTGAACAATCTATTGAGCATCACATGCGCTACTGCCGGCATTTTCGGACTCCGCTTCAATTCAACACGTGCCAGGCGGGAATCGAATACAAAACCGTCAGATTCCAAATTGCCGGCAAAAGGGTGGCTTCTGCTCCATGTATCGACGGGCATAAATTAGACAGCCCTGGAAATCGCTGCCCAAAATGGAGTCGCCCAACTCGCGCCGAAGCAGAACAGGAAGCTCGCCTTAGCAAAGAATCGCTTGACCGAATGGTTATGGCTTTAAAAGCGACTTCTGAATGGCGAAAAAAACCCCCAATAGGCAAAGCCGAGACAGTGAAATGCCCCGCTTGCAATGGCCGACTCCATCTTAATCAAGCCGCGTCAAATGGGCATGTGTCCGGGATTTGCGAAACGGACGGTTGCCTGAACTGGATGGAATAAACCTAACCAATACTGAGATAGAACAATG
>JBOEGR010000076.1:0-5866 GCA_050633525.1 Cellvibrionaceae bacterium | reverse complement strand
TGGTTGATATGGCGCATGTGGCCGGTTTAGTTGCGGCGGGCGTTTACCCTAGCCCAGTGCAAATTGCTGATGTGACTACATCGACTACCCATAAAACACTGCGTGGCCCTCGAGGTGGTATTATTTTAGCGAAGGCGAATGCGGAGATAGAGAAAAAGTTAAATTCTGCTGTATTCCCTGGCGGTCAAGGTGGCCCTTTAATGCACGTGATTGCGGCCAAAGCGGTTAGTTTTAAAGAAGCAATGAGCGATGAGTTTAAGGCTTACCAAAAACAAGTGGTGCTGAATGCCCAAGCCATGGCGAAGACGTTTATTGAGCGCGGTATTAAAATTGTTTCTAACGGTACCGAAAACCATTTAATGTTGGTGGACCTTATTGGGAAGGAGTACTCCGGTAAAGATGCCGACGCTGCCTTAGGTGCCGCTAATATTACGGTAAATAAAAACTCAGTTCCTAATGATCCTCGCTCACCATTTGTGACATCAGGTTTGCGTGTGGGTACGCCAGCGGTGACTACGCGTGGTTTTAACGAACAGGATTGTGTAGATTTGACTCATTGGATGTGTGATGTACTGGAGTCCTTAGAAAAGGGAAATTCTGAAGAGGTAATCGAGGCGGTCAAACAAAAAGTCTTAGCAGTTTGTTCACGTTACCCTGTTTACGCATAAACAGCGGCTTTCCTAATTTCTTCTAAAAGCGGTTCATATCTTTCTTGAGCCGCTTTATCTTCTTATTCTTTAGTCGATTTTCTAGCTAAAACACCTCTTTTTTTACAATAATTAGCTATAAATACCCCCGAATTTTGCTGGAGAGTCTATACTTTATGGCGTGCATTACTGTGTCTATAGCTTAGGCTTGTAACGCTTTATAAGCGTCTGGAGTAAGATTGCTAACAAAAAAATTAACTAACCTTTGTCGAAATAATACCATTGTTCGCAGGCGTTCTAGCTTGTTGAAGGGGCGCCGTTCGCCTCGAAAAAAATTCTCTGTCTCTTCCGAAGAGCGATTCCTAGAGTTGATGAACTCCTCCATGCAGAGCATATTGATACACAGTTATGACTTTGTTCCTCTTTATGTTAACCAAAGCTATGCCGATGATTTGGATTACGGTATCGATGAGATCATGCAATTAGATTGTATCGATCGTCTTTATGCGGTGAATGAAGCGCGTCGTCTTAAGGCATTTTTACGTGAGCGCTTGGTTAAATTTTCTCGTAATGTCCCACCTTCTATCTATGAGGTCGAAGCAAAACAAAAATCCGGCGACTCAGTTATTTTACAGCATTCGGTGAGTTTAATTGATTGGCATGGTGAGCCTGCAGTTTTAATTTCATCGACTGATATTACTGAAAAGTATCTAGCGCAGCAGGCTCTAAAACTGAGTGAAGAACGGTTTCGTGATTTTGCCGATAGCGCCTCTGATTGGTGTTGGGAAATGAATGAAAATTTGCAATTCAGTTATATGTCATCCAGCTTTGAGCGTATAGCGGGTATTCCTCGTTCAGATATTTTAGGTTTAACTCGCAAAGAGTTTATGGCAAAAAATATGTCTGGAGAGAGGCTTTCCCAAGAAGATATTCAGCTTTGGGATGAGCACTATGCTTTGTTGGCGCGACGAGAACCCTTTAACGATTTTGAATATAACTGGCATAAGGACGATGGCAGTATTGAGGTTGTTAGTGCTAGTGGTAAACCTGTTTTTGATGTGGCAGGTAAGTTTCGCGGATATCGTGGTACGGGTCGTAATGTCACCGCAGAAAAGCGACTATCTGAACAGTTAAATTATCAAGCGACTCATGATGAATTAACGGGTTTAATTAATCGCCGTCACTTTGATAATGAAATACACAAAGCCATTGATGATGCTCATGTGAATAATGTGTCACATGTATTGGTGTTTATGGACTTAGATCGTTTTAAAATTGTGAATGATACTTGTGGTCATGTCGCGGGCGATGAGTTGTTACAACAAATAGCCTCTATGTTTCAAAATATTTTTAGTAAACGTGATATTTTGGGTCGTATGGGAGGCGACGAGTTTGCAGCTATTATGAGCCACTGTACTGTTGAACAGTCTTTGCGTGTGACCCAGCGCATACATGAAGAATTTGAAGCCTTTCGTTTTGTCTGGGACGGCAAGACATTTAGTGTTGGTGTTAGTGCGGGTATTGCTAGCATTGATAATCACAGCGAGAGCGTTTCTGGTTTGTTGCAAAATGTCGATGGTGCTTGTTATATAGCAAAACAAACAGGGCGTAATAAAACACATATTTTCTCAGAAAAAGATGAAGACTTTTCTCAGCGTCAAGGTGAGATGCGTTGGATAGGGCGTATTACGGAAGCATTCGAAAACGATGACTTTGTACTCTATGCTCAATCGATATTACCTTTGCAGTCAGACCAAGGTGCTTTTTATGAGTTGTTGTTGCGTATGGAAGATGGCGCGGATGTGATTGCTCCAGGCTTGTTTTTGCCAGCTGCTGAACGTTATGATTTATCCATTAAAATTGATCGATGGGTCCTGCGCCAAGCGTTGGAGTGGATAGCATCATGTCCCCCTGTTTTAGAAAAAACAAAACATGTGTTTATTAACCTCTCTGGTAAGACTATTGGTAACAAGAGCTTTCAGCGCTATACAATGACTTTGCTCAAAGAATATGATGTCCAGCCAGAAAAAATTTGTTTTGAAATAACAGAAACAACAGCAATTGCGAATTTAGCGGAAGCGATTGATTTCATTAAAGACCTAAAAGAGCTGGGCTGCTTCTTTGCTTTGGATGACTTTGGTAGTGGTGTTTCGTCCTTTGGTTATTTGAAGAATTTGCCCGTCGATTATCTTAAAATTGATGGTATGTTTATACGCGATATGTATGTCAATGAAGTTAACTTGGCAATGGTGAAGTCAATTAACGATATCAGTCATGTGATGGGTAAAAAGACGATTGCTGAATTTGTCGAGGATGATCGTACTTTTGGTATGCTAAGAAATATTGGTATCGATTATGCTCAGGGCTATGGTATCGATTACCCCATGCCTTTGGGTAGTATAGGCGAGCATGAGCTGCTCAAGAAACCCAAATAAACAGTCACCGCTTTATAGCTGCCTTCACTTAGCTTCTCAGTTCTTCCTCTTTTCCCGTTGTTAAGTTCCATTGCAGGCCCTTTCTAGACGATTATGCTACTATAGCGCTCTTTTTTAATAGGCGGACTGAGCTCATGCATTGCCCATTTTGTAGCGCAGATGATACTAAGGTAATCGATTCGAGGCTGGTTGCAGAAGGCAATCAAATTCGACGTCGACGCGAGTGTTTATCATGTCATGAGCGCTTCACAACCTATGAAATTGCTGAATTGCTCATGCCTAGGGTGATTAAACAGGATGGTTCCCGTGAGCCCTTTGATGAGAATAAGCTCAGAGCTGGTTTTCATCGGGCTTTAGAGAAGCGGCCGGTCAGTATTGAGGATGTCGAGTCTTCTCTTAATCATATTAAGCTCTTTTTACAGAGCACGGGTGAGCGCGAGATTCTAGCGCGCGTCATTGGTGAAAAGGTGATGGAGCAGTTACAGCAATTAGATGAAGTGGCTTTTGTGCGTTTTGCCTCCGTCTATCGGCGCTTTACCGATATTAGTGAGTTTAGAGACGAGATTGATCGTTTGCAGCAACACCTCCCAAGCGAAGAGTAAATAGAGCGATACTCTATGTCTCAAAGTCCTATGACTCAAAGTTCTATATCCAAGGCTAGCGAAGATTCCCGGTGGATGTCACTGGCACTGCAATTAGCTGAACGCGGCCGTTACACGACTAAGCCCAACCCAAGTGTGGGTTGTGTCATTGTGAGTGAAGGGTGTTTAGTTGGCGAGGGTTGGCATCAGCGTGCGGGTACCGCTCATGCCGAGGTCCATGCGCTTAACATGGCAGGTCTTAAGGCGAAGGGAGCAACGGCTTATGTCACCTTGGAGCCATGTTTTCATCATGGTAGGACGGGCCCTTGTTGCGAGGCGCTCATTCAAGCCGGTGTTGCTCGTGTTGTGTTTGCAATGCAGGACCCTAACCCCTTGGTTGCAGGTCAAGGCTTGGCTGCTCTAAGAGCTGCTGGTCTTGTTGTTGATGGTCCTGTGCTGGAAGCAGCAGCGCGAGAAATGAACCGAGGCTTTATTCGTCGTATGGAGAGTAAGCGTCCTTGGGTATCTTGTAAAATTGCCACTAGTCTCGACGGTCGAACGGCGATGGCCAATGGTGAAAGCCAGTGGATTACCGGTTCTCCTGCACGCAAGGATGTGCAGCGCTTACGTGCTAGTAGCAGTGCCATCGTGACTGGCATTGATTCCGTATTACAGGATAATAGCCGCCTTAACCTCAGACCTGACGAACTCATTCTTCCTAATGGTGTTGATGTGGACCTTGTCATGGCCTTGACTCCATTGAGGGTGGTATTGGATACGCAGTTGCGCCTCGGCGAAAGTACTGCTGTCAACGCGGCTATTTTGGATGAGAGTGCGCCTACCTTAATCTTGACGAGTGAAGACAGTCTTAGTAGTCAGGCTGAAAAAGTACACCGTTTAAGTGCTTTGGGGCCTCATGTGTCCATTGAGTCTTTGTCTGTCGGTAATGATGGGCGTTTGTGTTTGGAGTCTGTTATGGCTTTGCTTGCAGATCGAGACTGCAATGAGGTGTTATTGGAGGCAGGCGCTCGTTTATCGGGTGCTTTTTTAAAAGCAGGTTTGATCGATGAATTAGTCGTTTATCAGGCTCCCGTGTTATTGGGTAGCGAAGCACGGCCGATGATAGATCTTGCTTTGCATAAGATGTCTGAGAAAAAAAGTCTTCATGTTATTGATCAGCGTAAATTGGGTGATGATCAGCGAACGATTGTTCGCTTTAAATAATTTATAGCCAATACTAAATAGCGACTTGTTTTTTAACTGAGACCAAAAGAGAGGTCGAAAAGAAGGGTTCAAATGTTTACAGGAATTATCGAAGCAATGGGAACGGTTACCTCACTTGAGCATAGAGGGGGGGATGTACGTTTACAAATCAATAGCGATGACTTGGGTTTTAGTGATGTACTGATTGGGGACTCTATCGCTACCAATGGTGTTTGTTTGACGGCGATTGAGTTACCAGAAGAAAATGCGTCTGTTGTTGGATATAGCGCGGATGTATCAGTGGAAACCTTGGACCTAACCACAGTAAAGCATTGGCAGGTCGGGCAGCGAGTTAACCTTGAGAAAGCGCTCACGCCTCAAACGCGTTTGGGTGGGCATTTGGTGAGTGGTCATGTGGATGGTTTAGGTGAAGTATTGAGTGTGCACCAAGATGCAAGAGCTTACCGTTTTACGATTAAAGCCCCCGATGAGTTAGCTAAATATATTGCCCATAAAGGATCTATCACGGTTGATGGCACTAGCCTAACGGTAAATGCGGTGAATGGTGCCGAATTTGAGTTGGCTATTGTGCCCCATACTTGGGATAAAACAGTGATCAGTACTTACAAGGTAGGCACTCAAGTGAATCTTGAAGTCGATTTAATTGCACGCCATCTTGAGCGCTTATTGTTAGGCGATAAAGCCGCTGAAAAAATTGAAAAATAAGTTTTAAGTCAAAAGCAGATTTAAAAAATTGAGAAGAGACCTGTGCACAAGCGCAAAGGTTTCGAGAAAATTAAAGAGCATCGAGTATAAATTTTTATGGCACTAAATACAGTAGAAGAACTGGTTAACGATTTACGTCAGGGTAAGATGGTCATCCTAATGGATGATGAGGATCGTGAAAATGAAGGCGACTTGGTGATGGTGGCCGAACACGTGCGTGCAGAAGATATTAATTTTATGGCAACTCATGCGAGGGGCTTGATTTGCTTAACCT
>JBOEGR010000075.1:0-4536 GCA_050633525.1 Cellvibrionaceae bacterium | reverse complement strand
GTCAATGGCGGCATGTATATGGCCTAAAAACGGCTTTATAAGCCCTTTATTTACACTCTATTTTTTAGCTAAGTAGTTGATATTAAAGCTTATATTGAAAAAATAGAACGAAAAAGGCTATAAAAACGATAGAAAAAGTTACATGCGGTGTATTTTCCATGTAAAATGCGCGCACATAAACCAGCGCTTACTGATATTCGTTATCAAAAAACCTTATAAAAAAGGTTTTAAGTGCAGACAACAAATTTTTATTCATTGGGGAGTTCAACAAAACCATGAGCAACACTGAAGAGCGCGTTAAAAAAATCGTTGCAGAGCAACTGGGTGTTAAAGAAGACGAAGTGAAAAATGAAGCTTCATTCGTAGAAGATCTAGGTGCAGATTCACTTGATACTGTAGAGCTAGTCATGGCGTTAGAAGAGGAATTCGAAACAGAAATTCCTGATGAAGAAGCTGAAAAAATTACCACTGTTCAGTTGGCAATTGATTACATCAACACTAACCTAGCTTAATCGCTGGCGTCAGTTGTTAATCAAGTTTCTGAAAGCCGTATCTATCTAATAGTGCGGCTTTTGTTGTTTAAGCGACTTTTGTTTTTGATTCTATTTTGAAAACAAATTTAGAAAAATAAATTATTGTCTTTGCAGTAAAACCTTTTTTACCGTTAAAGGTCAATAACGAGAGTAGTACAGGTTTCTATTCGGTCGCTCTATTTCCTTTCAATATCTTTTTATAGCAGGTTCAATGTGAGACGCGTTGTCGTAACTGGTTTGGGGATGGTCACGCCTGTAGGTAATACAGTCGATGAATCATGGTCATCAATATTAAACGGTCAAAGTGGTGCTGCGCCTATTACCCATTTTGATGCCAGTGCTTATACAACCCAGTTTGCCGCTGGTGTTAAGGGTCTTGATGTCAGTCAGTATATCGAACCCAAAGAAGCCCGCAAAATGGATGCCTTTATCCAATATGGTATGATTGCAGGTATTCAAGCCATGAAGGATAGTGGTATTGAGGTAAGCGATACCTTAGCGCCACGTTTTGGTGCTGTTATTGGTTCCGGTATCGGTGGTTTGGGTACCATTGAAGACGGCACCTTAACCATTGCTAACCGTGGCCCTCGACGTATGTCACCTTTCTTTGTGCCGGGCTCTATCATTAATATGATCGCTGGTAATTTGTCGATTATGTATGGCTTTAAAGGCCCCAACCTTGCCGTCACTACAGCCTGTACTACTGGCACCCATTCCATTGGTTTAGCGGCACGCTCTATCATGCACGGCGAAGCCGATGTGATGTTAGCCGGTGGCGCTGAAATGTCGATTACGCCATTGGGCTTGGGTGGTTTTGCTGCAGCCAGAGCACTCTCCAAACGTAACGACGACCCTCAAGCGGCAAGCCGCCCTTGGGATACGGGCCGAGATGGCTTCGTATTAGGTGACGGCGCAGGTGTGCTCGTGTTAGAAGAATACGAGCATGCTAAGGCGCGTGGAGCTAAAATTTACGCAGAATTTGCCGGCTTTGGTATGAGCGGCGACGCTTACCATATGACATCGCCACCAGAAGACGGTGCTGGTGCAGCTCTGTCCATGAGTAATGCCTTGCGTGATGCCAAAATGAACCCTGAAGATATTCATTACATCAATGCCCATGGCACCTCTACGCCAGCAGGTGATATTGCTGAGTGCCGTGCTGTTAAGTCGGTCTTTGGTAATGCCTCAGATCAATTGGCTGTTAGCTCAACCAAATCAATGATTGGTCATTTACTGGGAGCAGCAGGGGCGGTCGAAGCTATTTTTGGTGTGTTAGCAATACGTGATCAAGTAGCGCCGCCTACCATTAACCTAGATAATCCAGAGCCTGATTGTGAAGGTATTAACCTTGTCCCACATACAGCGCAAACCATGAAGATTGATGGTGTCTTGTCTAACTCCTTTGGTTTTGGTGGTACTAACGGGTCATTGGTGTTCAAGAAGCCCAGTTAGTAGATTTACCCTGTTAATAGCAAAAAGGCGAAATAAAGTGAGTTTATTTCGCCTTTTTTCGTTTAGACTAAACGTTCTTCTTTTAACCCCTTTTATGCTAGCTGTAAAAGCTTAGGTTTGTAACGAATGCCGCCGACTATTCATACTATTACTACCGTTAATGGCACTGAAAGCCAACATATATCCCTTAAGGATAGGGGGCTTGCTTACGGTGATGGTTTGTTTGAAACCATGTTGGTTGCACAAGGTGACATTCCCTTATGGCCTCTACACCATGAGCGCTTATTAAAGGGTTTGGTGCATCTGCATATTGCCGTTGAGTCTCAGCGTTTAAGGCAAAGCATTGATACTGCTTTAGAGCAGTCGAAAGCCTTCCCCGATGAGCTGTTTGTTTTAAAGCTTATTATCACGAGAGGCGAGTCTACACGCGGTTATCAAGTCGATGCTCAAGTGCAAAGTACCTTGATTACGCAGTTATCCCCACTATTTATTGATACGGCCAAACATGATGGGGTGAGCATTCATTATTGTGAGCAAGCCTTGATGCCAACAACTTGGGCGGGCTTAAAAACCCTTAATCAATTACCTTATGTGTTAGCAGCGCAAGAAAGGCTGAATACCGATTTTGATGAAGGTTTATTATTTACTCCCGAGGGCGAATTGATTGAAGCGACAGCGCGTAATGTGTTTGTCGTGAAAAATGATAAAATATTGACGCCTATATTGGATCAATGTGGTGTTGCTGGTGTTATGCGGCGCAATCTTACTGATAAGATCGCCACTCAAATTGGTGTGGAAGTAGTAGAGCAGCGTCTAACTAAAAAAGACATTGCGGATGCCGACGAATTATTTTTAGCCAATAGTGTTTCAGGTATTTGGCCCGTGATTCAATGCGAGCAACACAAATGGCCTATCGGCCCAGTGACACGATCGCTACAAGCAATGTGTCACGGTTTGTTTATCAACAATGAAAAATAGCAAAGAAGGAAAGTACTCTGTTCAGTTCAGGCAAGTCATATTTACGTATGTTCTCTTTAAATAAATCACGTTTAATCACAGCTTTTTTAGCTTTATTCGTCGGTGCTATATTATTGGCGGCGGCTAGCGCTTTTTTTGTTAATGCTTGGTTGCATAAACCAATGAATTTACAAAACGAAAAAGTGCTTGCCATTCAACCCGGCGATACCATGGGCAAAATAGCCTACCGGCTCGCGTCCGATGATGTATTAAATTACCCTAAATTATTTATTCTATATGCCAAGTTCACCGAGCAAACACATTTGGAAGTCGGTGAGTATCGCTTACCTGCTAATATTACTCCAAAACAATTCTTGTCTGAGCTGCGTTCGGGCGATGTTGTTACCTATAGCGTTACTTTGGTAGAAGGTCTCACCTTCAAAAATTTTCTTGAGATACTGAAAAAACAAGAAAAAATTGTCACAACCCTAAATAATGAGGCCTCAAGTAAAACTGCTTTTCAGCAACTCAAAGAAAAACTAAAACTTGATATTGAGCATCCAGAAGGGTGGTTCTATCCCGATACTTATCAATATGTCGCTAATACCAATGATGTGGATATTTTGCTACAAGCCCACAAAAAAATGCAGCGTGTCTTAGCGGAAGAGTGGGAAAATAAAGCTAAAAATTTACCTTATAAAAATGCCTACGAAGCCTTGACTATGGCCTCTATAGTTGAAAAAGAAACCGGCGTTGCTTACGAGCGGCCAGAAATAGCCGGTGTTTTTGTGCGACGTTTGCAAAAAGGCATGCGCTTGCAAACAGATCCAACCATTATTTATGGTTTAGGTGACAGTTATAAAGGCAATATTCGTCGTAAGCATTTACGTCAGCCAACGCCTTATAACACTTATGTTATTGATGGTTTGCCTCCAACACCGATTGCCATGCCAGGGCGCGATGCAATTCACGCCGCTTTACACCCCAAGGCAGGTAAAACATTATTTTTTGTAGCAAAAGGTGATGGTAGTCATCAATTTTCTGAGACCTTAAAACAACACAATCGAGCAGTACAAAAATATCAGATTCAAAAGCGAGCTAAAAACTATCGCTCTGCACCTGCGAGTAACTAAATCGCACACCTAAAATAAAAGCTTATTAATATGAATAAAAAGATGGGTCAATTTATTACAATAGAGGGATCAGAAGGCGTAGGTAAAAGTACGAATATCTCTTTTATTAAAGACTACCTAGAACAAAAAGGGATTGACTTACTCATTACGCGTGAGCCGGGCGGCACTCCCTTAGCGGAACAGATTCGGGAGCTATTGCTAGCAAAGCGAGACGAATCAGTCGATGAAACCGCAGAGTTATTACTGATGTTTGCCGCACGCGCACAACACCTCAATACTGTTATTTTACCTGCAATAGCAGAAGGGAAGTGGGTGCTATGTGACCGCTTTACTGATTCCACTTATGCCTACCAAGGTGGGGGCAGGGGCTTAGATCAAGCTTTGATTGCAAACTTAGAAAAATTGGTGCAGGGCGAAGTGCAACCCGACTTAACCCTGTATTTAGATATTGATGTCAGTCT
>JBOEGR010000074.1:0-543 GCA_050633525.1 Cellvibrionaceae bacterium | reverse complement strand
ATAAGCATAGGAACCTATTCGCCGCTGTTCTTTTTTGAATTAGCGATTATAACGGTATTTTAGGCATAAGAGACAAAACACAAAGGAAATCGACCAAGCCAGCAGATCCACGTATCTGCGCCCGCTTTTCGGGTTCGACAACATTGAAAAATCAAGCAAGGGGAAGCATGAACTCGAAAGAATCCACCCTTAGGCCAAGGAAGGCCTAGCCATTGCCAACGGCAATGCGAGAACCAAAAAGCCAGCAGATTCACACATCTGCGCCCGTTTTTTGGTTCGACAGCATTGAAAAATCAAGCAAGGGGAAGCACGAACTCGAAAGAATCCACCCTTAGGCCAAGGAAGGCCTAAGCCATTGCCAACGGCAATGCGAGAACCAAAAAACCAGCAGATTCACACATCTGCGCCCGTTTTTTGGTTCGACAGCATTGAAAAATCAAGGATGATTTTTCAATGCGTCTATAAAAAAGGGTGGAGTCCTCGACCAGCCACACCTCGGCACATGATGTCACTGCTACCGTTGCTCCCTTCCGGGCCTGGCGG
>JBOEGR010000073.1:0-1557 GCA_050633525.1 Cellvibrionaceae bacterium | reverse complement strand
AAGATCTTAGAACCGCGGATTTTATGAGCGCGGATTAGTAGTGAGACCGTTTTGATCTTACAAGACCCGCGCTTCTTATGATAAAAAGCGGTACCTAATGAGCTGACTGTCGCTCTGATTTGCTACATGTTGAGGTAATTAGAGGTCGTGGAGAAATAACTTTAAACTTTCAAACTATTATGATATACTTATCTTCGCCTAAAATTAGCGCCTGAGAGAGTGATGTCTATCCCCACGATAAGAGCATGTCAGTGTTCTATATGTCTTTCCGTCTTTCACATCCAGACAAACAACTGCATTACCAAATGAATTTGTTTCTCAGCACTTTGAATGAGCAACAAAAACGTTGGTATGTCGCCTTAGAAGCAAAAAAAATAGGACATGGAGGTGCTAAACTAATGCACCAAATTACAGGCATCTCTATGCCAACAATTGGCCGTGGACGGCAAGAATTAGATAATGGGTTGGTTGAGCGCCCGAATAATCGTGTTCGTTTGCCTGGTGGAGGGCGACCAACAGTCGAAAAAGAAAATCCTGAGATTATAGAATGTCTTGAGTCGCTAGTACTTGATGAAGTGGCCGGCGATCCCATGAGGGAAAGAAAATATGTTCGCAGTAGTTTACGAAATCTGAGCGATTCTCTTCAAAAAGAAGGTTATCAAAGTAGTCCAAAGACGGTCAGTAGGTTATTAAAAGATAGAGATTATTCTTTACAAGCAAATCGGAAATGCTTAACCGGGGAACCTCATCCAGACCAAAATATTCAATTAAGATATATTAGACGAGTCAAGAAACTTTTTCTTCTCAAAGGACACCCTGTTATTAGCGTTGATTGCAAAAAAAAGAGTTAATTGGCAATTTTAAAAACTCGGGCCGTGTTTGGCGTCAACAGGCGGACAAAGTTAATCTATATGATTTTCGTTACTTGGGCCAAGGACGAGCGGCACCTTATGGAATCTATGACATTTTGCACAATTGGGGATGCGTTGTCGTAGGTAATTCAGCCGATACAGCAGAATTTGCAGTAGATGCGATTACTCTAAAGTGCCGACTAGAAGAACGCCCCACTTTCCTAGATGAAAGTAAATTACTTATTCTATGTGATGGAGGGGGAAGTAACGGTTATCGACCACGTTTATGGAAACTACAACTCCAAACACAGCTGGCAGACCAATTTGGTCTTGAAGTTATGGTTTGTCATTATCCAACAGGGGCTTCAAAGTACAATCCTATTGAGCGTTGTTTATTCAGCCCCATTAGTACCAACTGGGCTGGAACTCCCTTACGTTCTTTTGAAACTATGTTAGGTTACATTCGTGACACTTCCAACGAGACTGGTCTAGTTGTCACTGCTTTTTTACTAGATCGAAAATATCAAGTCGGTAAAAAAGTCTCAAACGCTGAAATGAGAACGCTTAATTTGATACGTCGAAGGATTTGTCCCAAATGCAATTACATTATCAAGCCTCGTCACGGCGCGCTCTAGGTCATGGCTATTGCTCTTTAGCAAGAAAGCGAAAAAAGTTTGAAAGTGAAAAGTTATTTCTCCACGACCTC
>JBOEGR010000072.1:6675-8196 GCA_050633525.1 Cellvibrionaceae bacterium | reverse complement strand
AGATAGCGGGTTTCTCGTTATCCCCCTTTTTTTATTTAAAATAATAATAAAATCAATGGCTTAAAAAAATACTTGAGTGGGATAATGTGCCTGAGTTAGGGTAGATAACGCGCATGCGCGTTTAGCCGCCAAGTGTTTATAGATAAAAAGCGGTTATGTTTAATAAAAACAAAGAGTTGGAAGCTGTTTCTCGAAGTTACAAAAGGTGAGATAGTGTGCCGGCTCGCTATTATAATGTTATGCATAAGGAGAATAAAAATTTGGTTGTAAAAAAAGACTTCAAGCCTACAGTAAAAACTCTATATAAAGCCATAAGGGAGATATTTCATAGCACGAAAAGCTCATGGATTATGTATATTTGTCTAGTTTTTATTCCTGCAGCATACTGTATCTATAAATTAATCACTACTTCAATTAATAATGGACATATCACATTCCTATTAATTGCTTTAGCCTATAGCTTTGCACTATTACCAGCTGTTCAATTTTGGTGTGCCAGAAGGTCTCTGCTAAGCAACCCTTCTGCTAATCAAGTACAAAATTATGAAATATCAGAAGATGGTATCCGCAATTACACTGAAGGAGCTGAAGTTAGGTTAAGTTGGGATAAAATCATCAAAGTAAAGGTATCTAAAAACTTTTTACTTTTTTTCTTTTCAAGAAATTGTGCATATTATCTACCTATAAGCCTAGTTTCTAGTGAGGAAATTAAACAAATCGTTGATTGGAGCCAAAGAAATGCATAACAAGCGTAACCACACGGAAAAATATTCCGCTACGCTTCATATTTTCCCGTGTTACGGGCGTTATGTTTCTTAAGGATTAAGTTAATGCAATTAATTGGGAGCAAAATGGAAAAGGACTTTAGGGAAGAATTGAAAAAATCAAATGAAGGTTTTTCTTCCCCGTCAAAACTACGAACTGCCCTTGAATCTAAAGGACACTCTACAGCCAATGCTTTCGTGTTGCATTGGACCCCTGATCAGAGTGAAGATATACATGTTGTTTTAATCAATGGAGCTTACTTAGTTAGTGTTGAATTAGATCGTATAAACCCAGATACTCCACCTATATATGAGCGTATAGAGTTAAAAGAGTATAAACAAGGTTTAAGCAGGGTAAATCAGGTTCAGTTACTAGTAGCGCAGGATCTAGCAAGTGCAAAAACATAACAAGTTGCTCAAGCATCGTTTCGGCCAAAAAACGGCCTCCACTGGACGCGCTAACGCGCGCCCCTTAGCAAGGCGTTATAGGGCTTAAATAGAGGGAAAGAGAATGCCAGGCTATCGAAGAACATCGGAATGGAACGATGAAAATGAGCTACGCTGCCTCGTAATTTTCAAGAAGCTCGTAGAAGCCAGCTTTCCACGCGGTATGCAAATTGAGCTATGTCGTGAGATGGCACATCATACCAATTTAGATGTTGGTAATATCAGTGCAAAAGTTAGTAACTTTAAATCAGTCGCGGGCATTAACAACGAATCAAATGCATCAGCAAATACAGTTTCTATCTATAACCAG
>JBOEGR010000072.1:0-6632 GCA_050633525.1 Cellvibrionaceae bacterium | reverse complement strand
CAAGGCGCAGCAATCGCTCCCGTTGGTCGCTGGGATGCCCAAAACGCTCCGCTTTTTTGGCCGCCCCTGTGCGCGGCGTTATGTGAATTTAAGCATGAAGAAATCAGCACTAATAACCATCTTTTTTCTACCCCTAGCGGGTTGTGAAAATTCGAATTGGACAGAAAAGTTCGATTATTACGGCTTTAAAGACGGATATGAAAGTAAGTTAAAATATGATGTCGGTGGTTATACAAAATTGAGTGTTAATGTATCTAGCGAAGCATTTGATAGGCTTGCATATCCTTTAACTTTGAAAATCTGGATAAATGAAAATGTTTGTGTCACTAAATCACTATCAGTGCCAACAAGCAATTTATTAATTAGTGCTTCCTGCGAAAGAAATTTGGGTCCGGGAGTACATATTCTTAAAGCGCGTTTAGAAAGCCCTGATAATTTTTCTAACCTGTCCGCAGAGGAAGATAGAGAATTTAATCATTATCATGGTTCTCTAACATATATACTAGAGAAAACGTAGTTGCACATAACAAGTGTGTCATGTACGCACGCAAAAAGCGCGTGCTGGGACGGCCTTACGCTACGCTCCAGCCCGCCCCATACACAGGCGTTAAGTTTCCTATGGGTATGAAATACACATCATATGAAGAGTTGCTAGAGTTCGGCCTTGAAGAAGCTGATACATTTAGTATTGTTTGGAGAAACATGGCATTTGATGATTCAGCATTTGACTTAGTTGAGGATCTTTCTCCTTGGCTAGTGAGTGATTTCAGTTCGCATTCATGGCCAGGCACAGAGCTACTAGAAGAGAAAGCTCGAGTAAAAACTTACGAGGTAAATAGTGAAACAATCAAAATTTTGAATTGTGTATCTAGTGTCTTTGATTTACAGGCACCAAAATATCCTGAAGACCTAGCCTTTTATCGCGGCAAAGATGTTTTGTTTGGTTCAGTAGCCCATGAGGGTATGGCATGGTTCACAACTTAACAAGGTCGTCATGTTCGCCGCTATCGCGGCTGGGACTGGCTTTCCGCTGCCGCTCCAAGTCAGCCCCATACAACGGCGTTAGGTAACTTATGCAATTTAGTCGCTCCACAGATATTCAATCATCAATCAATATCAGTAAGAGAATGATGTTTCAATATTATCAAAAGTATCAACTGGAGTGGAGCTCTGAGAAATACCTAAAAGTTTTATTACAAGCAGAGCACTATCACATACATATAGGTGGTGAACTTATTGGTTTCTTTGCGTATGAGTGTAGCGCTAATGAAATATTCATATTAGACATGCAGGTTCTTCCGCAATTTCAATCGCAGGGAGTTGGCTCAAAAGTTATGGTTTATCTTAATGATTTCTGTATTCAAAATAACGTGCCATTTATTGGGCTGGCAGTCTTTAAGTCAAACAAAAAGGCCCTTAATTTCTATAAAAATCAAAAATTCCATATTAATGAAAAAAGTGACATTGTATATAAAATGCGTAAGAATGTTACCTAACAAATGGCTCCAGCGGACAAATTTCTGCTGTCATCTTTTTTGCAAAAATACGCAAAAAAGCCGCCCTCATAAATGTGCTCGCTGAGCCAGGCGTTAGTTCGCAAAGGAATCTCATGGATCAGTACGAAGAAAAAGCTCTTGAAGATATAGAAGAGTATGGTTGCCATATTCTTCATGTCATGGAAGAGGATGAATATCCTAGCTTTACTTATTCAATAGGCATCGAAAAAATATCGGGGCAGCCAGAAATAATAGTTACTGGCCTAAAGCAAGAAATAGCTCACTGGATTGTAAATGAGTACAATATTAGAGTTAAAGCAGGAGAAGTGTTTAAAGTTGGTGAATACTATTCTGATTTTCTTGAAGGCTTTGAGGTTACGTTCAAGGAAGTAGAGCAAGAGCATTACTCTGAGTATTTCGGTTGGGCCAAGTGGCTCTATAAAAGTGAAAACTTTAAAGTGCTTCAACTTATATACCCAAACACATCTGGAGTATGGCCTTGGGATCCAGAAGCACCAGAAGATTTTAAATGGTTCTTGCCTAAACTATATGCAAACTAACAAGGCCATTAAATTCGTTCCAGCCACAAAAGGCGTGGCTTCCACCGGACTGCCACGCATTGCTTCGGCATCCTTTTACAACGGCGTTATGAGCTATTCAAGATTGAGGCATGAACTACAAGCAATTTAATAATTTTTGTGAGTCGTTACCGGGAACGTCATACATTGTGCAATGGGGGAATTCGCATGTATGGAAGGTCGGTGGGAAAGTTTTTGCCATTGGTGGCTGGGAGAAAAATGATGGAGAACCTGCAATTACATTCAAAGTATCCGACAATCATTTCCTCCTACTCCAAGGTCAGCCTGGTTTTAGGCCAGCGCCATATATGGCATCAAGGGGTATGAAGTGGATTCAGCAATATGAATCGGCATTAGATAGCAAAGAATTAAAGTATTATATTACTGAATCACACAGAATTGTTTCACTTGGGCTAACCAAAAAGCTACAAAATGAACTAGGGTTAAATCAAAAATGAGTTGCCTATATTCAAAAACTCATAACAAGGTCATCAAGCCGGACAGTGAACCTCCCCCCATAAGGTAGACACTTCTCTCTCAAAAAAGAGATCTCCCCCTTATCGATGCTGAAAGATAAGGGAAAGTATTTATACCTCCTGTGATGATTAGGTACGAATAGGTTTGTACCGCATTCTCGATGGTTGCGCTTTATCGCCTTTTCTTTCCAGTAAGTCTTCGTGGTATTCGGTGTAGTTACCTTCAAAAAAGACAATTTCACTTTCGCCTTCGTAGGCTAAGATATGCGTAGCAATACGATCTAGAAACCAGCGGTCATGCGATATCACTAACGCGCAGCCGGGGAAGGTTAGTAGTGCATCTTCTAGTGCGCGGAGCGTCTCTACATCAAGGTCGTTTGAGGGCTCATCGAGCAAGAGTACGTTAGCGCCTTGTTTAAGTGTGTTGGCTAAATGTAAGCGCCCACGTTCACCACCGGATAAATCACCAACACGTTTTTGTTGATCGGAGCCTTTAAAGTTAAAGCGACCAACGTAAGAGCGCGACTGCACTTCGTGGTTGCCAATTTTTAGGATGTCGGCACCGCCAGAAATAGCTTCCCATACATTTTGGTTGTCATCCAAGTTTTCACGACCTTGCTCAACATAGGCAACTTGTACGGTATCGCCCATAACAATCTCGCCGCTATCTGGCTTTTCGATACCATTGATCATTCTAAATAAAGTAGATTTACCGGCACCATTACCACCCACAATGCCCACGATGGCACCTTTGGGAATGTTGAATGATAAGTTGTCGATCAATAATCTGTCGCCATAGCTTTTGGAAACATTATGAAACTCGATGACTTTATCACCCAAGCGCTCACCAGGTGGAATATAAATTTCATTGGTTTCGTTACGGGTTTGAAAATCTTGCGATTGCAGTTCATCAAAACGTTGTAAACGAGCTTTGTTTTTAGCTTGCCGACCTTTGGGGTTTTGCCTTACCCATTCGAGTTCGGCCTTAATGGCTTTTTGTCTCGAGGCCTCGGCTTTGGCTTCTTGCTCTAGGCGCTCGCCTTTTGCTTCGAGCCAAGTCGAGTAATTACCTTCGTAAGGGATGCCGTGACCACGGTCGAGTTCGAGTATCCAGCCTGCAGCGTTATCGAGGAAGTAACGGTCGTGTGTAATGGCAACCACGGTGCCTGAGAATTCATGTAAGAATTGTTCCAGCCAGTGCACGGATTCGGCGTCCAAGTGGTTTGTCGGTTCGTCGAGTAGCAGCATATCAGGACGAGATAATAATAGACGGCATAGTGCGACGCGGCGTTTCTCACCACCGGATAGCTTACTGACATCGGCATCCCAGGGTGGAAGTCGTAACGAATCTGCTGCTTGTTCCAATTTATTGTCGAGGTTGTGTGCATCCCATGCTTGAATAGTATCTTCAAAGCGAGCTTGTTGCTTGGCAAGTGCATCAAAGTCAGCATCGGGCTCTGCATAATCGGCATAGACTTTTTCTAGTCCAGCCAGTGCATCTAGGGCTTCCCGAACGCCGTCTTCTACATTGCCGCGCACATCTTTGTTCTCGTCTAAATGCGGTTCCTGAGCTAGATAGCCGACTTTGATGTCCGGCATGGGGCGGGCTTCACCATTATAGTCTTGGTCGATGCCTGCCATAATGCGCAAGAGTGTCGATTTACCCGAGCCATTTAAACCCAGTACGCCAATTTTGGCGCCGGGGAAGAAGGATAGAGAAATATCTTTTAGGATTTGGCGTTTAGGAGGGACAATTTTGCCCACGCGGTTCATTGTGTAAACGTATTGAGCCATGTGTTTATCTCAGTTGTTTGAATGCCGGCAACCTTAGCTAAGCATGCTCTATAAGACAAGTCTTCAATTGCAGAAGGCTAATGACCGTTGTGTTATCAGTCTTATATTGCTTGTTTTTTAGCCTTGACTTTGGCTTTTAGGGTTAGTAGCGTGACGCGCTTCACGTTTTTGGCTTGGATAGTTGCATATATGTCGATCAAACCCCCTTTCGTTTTTATTTCTTTGGTGTGCCTGCTCGCTCTTGCCTTTAAGGTCCACGCTCAGGAAACGCACTTTTACACGGCAGCGCATCAGGATGACTGGCAGCTGTTTATGAACCCCCAAGCTTATAACAGCGTTAAAAACCCAAGAGTGGATAAAACAGTATTTATTCATGTTACCTCAGGTGATGCGGGCCAGGGAGCAGGCTTTCTCGGAGAAGACCATCCTTACCTTATTGCTCGTAATGAAGGTGCTCTACGTGCTATCCGTTTTATGGTCAATGCCAATAGAGGACGCCTAGGAGCCGCAATGAATGAAAGTGCCGTTACTTTGAATGGTCATACGCTTCAGCGTTATGAATATTCACAAGCAGTAGCTTATTTTCTCAAACTGCCGGATGGTAATTTAGGGGGGCAAGGTTTTTCGGGGACAGGTAATGAGAGTTTGCAGCGGCTATACAGTGGCGCAATAAGTCAAATTGAAACGGTGGATGGCAGTGCGACCTACTATGGGTGGGACGACTTGGTTAGAACAGCCGAAGCCATAGTGGATTATGAAAGCCCAGTGGGTAACGCTATTACCTTTAACAGTGCTGACACAGACACTAGTTTAAACCCCGGTGATCACTCCGATCATTTACACAGCTCCCTATTGATGCAAGCTGTTGCATTGAATAATACTTGTATTAATCAGAATTTTTACCGTGACTATGTTACCTCTCGTTTGCCTGATAATGTGTCTAAATCAGAGTTGCTAGTGCAGGCCGGTACATGGGGTGTGACAACCTCTGGGATCTCAGATTTCTACCATGCAAATACATGGGATGGAGGCCATAATGCGTGGTTAGGTAAGCAGTACTACCGTTCTGTAGCCGGGGATTGTAGCCCATCTGGAGTATCTAATCTTGCGTCTCAAGCGACAGTAACAGCATCGAGTGATACTCCTCAGTATGGCCAAACCGCCAATAAGTCAGTGGATGGTTTTATAGATGGCTGGCCGGGTAATTATGCTAGAGAGTGGGCAACGGCAGGTCAAAGAGCCGGTGCATGGTTGCGTTTAACTTGGGATAGCGGAATCAATATTTCTTATATCAATCTCTATGATCGCCCTAATACCAATGATCATATCACCTCGGCACAGCTTATTTTTAGTGATGGGACGGTAGTCAATGTTGCTGCCTTGCAAAATAATGGTGCTGTGACCAGAGTGAATTTGCCGAGGGTAGTGGGTACCCGTAGTGTTGAATTGCGTATTACCGGGGTAGCTGGTACTACAGCTAATATTGGCTTGAGTGAAATCGAGGTTATGGGTAGTCCTTGAGTTATTGCTTATGGGGTGTGAACAGACTATGTACACACCCTAAGTTTTAAAAGTCGTATAGCGCACATTCAGCTGATAGTGTAAAATTCGCGCTCTTTTTCAGCCAGACTGAATACCCTCTTAATTTCCAACCACAGAGCCATTCTATCCATGTTTGATAAATCACAAACCATCGCATCCTTTGACCCTGAACTATGGGCTTCTATTCAATCAGAAGAGCGTCGTCAGGAAGAGCATATTGAATTAATTGCCTCGGAGAACTACACCAGCCCTATGGTGATGGTGGCGCAAGGCACTAAGTTGACGAATAAATATGCCGAGGGCTATCCCGGTAAGCGCTACTACGGTGGTTGTGAGTATGTGGATACAGCTGAAGCCTTGGCGATTGATCGTGCAAAAGAGCTGTTTGGTGCGGATTATGCGAATGTGCAGCCGCACTCAGGCTCACAAGCGAACTCGGCTGTGTTTCAGGCTTTGTGTGCACCCGGTGATACTGTTTTAGGCTTTAGTTTGGCTCACGGTGGTCACTTGACTCATGGTGCTTCGGTTAACTTTTCGGGTAAAACCTATAATGCAGTTCAGTATGGTTTGAATCCAGATACGGGCGAAGTCGATTATGAAGAAGTTGAGCGTTTGGCTGTAGAGCATAAGCCCAAGATGATTATTGCGGGTTTCTCAGCTTATTCTCAGATTATGGATTGGCAGCGCTTTCGCGATATTGCAGATAAAGTAGGCGCTTACTTATTGGTTGATATGGCGCATGTGGC
>JBOEGR010000071.1:0-2086 GCA_050633525.1 Cellvibrionaceae bacterium | reverse complement strand
CCACGACCGATCTTAACCCCCGGCAAGATAGTGCAATTTGCGCCGATCCAAACGTCCTCGCCTATCACCACTGCTTCGTTCTCATGGCCGGAATCAAAGACTCGCGCAGGTAAGGCAGGAACGCGATGGTTACTCGACAGAATCGCTGTGCCATACCCAATTAAGGTTCTAGATCCAATTGTGACGCCGCCTGAGGTCGTTACTAATACTCCATGAGCAAAGTCAACATCATCGCCAACAACGAGATTTCGCCCAGTAAAAATCCAGATTCCCGGGTAGTAGACGACTCTTCTTCCAACTACAGCTCCGAATGCAAATTGTAGGTATAGCGACTTCATTGCATTTAGGAGTCGAAATCGCGGTAGCAGAAATATCAAATAAGAAACTGTCTCGACGAACACTACAAGAAAGTACTTCAAGTTTTCAACTCAATTCGGGTAAGACCAGCCTGTACAAGCTGAAAGTATTTCTCGATTTTACGGCCAGCAGACTGAAGATGATGCAACTGTTCTTCTCCACTGCGAGTAAGAGATCTAAGTCGAGCGTCACTCTCGAGAGAGTTGGCAATTCGTTCTGCAGCATCAGTAGCATTCTGAGGGTCAATATAAACCGCCGCGTCGCCACAGGACTCCCGGGCCCATTGCGCGTCAGTTGAGATTAGCGGTCTTCGAAAAGCCCATGCCTCGACCCAATTATTACTGAAGCTCTCCAGAGCCGCAATGTTGATCATCGCGTCACACGACCGAATGAGTTCACCGACCCTATCGGGGGCAACCGGCCCTTTGTTGAGCAAGCAATTTTCAATTCCAAGGCCAGAAAATGCGTCTTGTACTGTCCTAAGAAACGCGCTTCCTTCAGGCAAGGTAGTAACCAGTCTGTATTCTCTTTTAGTCATGTCGCTAATGCTTCGCGAATTAAGATTTGCAACAATCGGCGCTAACAGGTGAATCCGTTTATTGGGATGTGGACCCGCTAGATAGAGGAGGTCGACAAACGGCTCTACATCGGAACTAACGTCTCCGTCTCCCGCTGTATTGAGAATAAATGAGCTAGGCTCCATTTCGACCACATGGACGGTTTTGTCTGAAAAGACCCCCTGCTCAGCTCTTCGCTTGAGGTACGCAGTTTCAACTACTATTTCGTTAGATAGTCGCGCCAAATAGAGCCTTAATCGATCCTTTCCTTTTTTTATCAGTTTCTTTGCAGGGCTCAGAAATCCCCAGAAATCGATGCTATCGTCGATTATATTGGAATATGCGAAGCCACTTATTGAGTATGCGTCCCTACATGCAAACGGTGTGTTGCCGAACAACGTAAATACGAGAGTTGAACCGTACTTTCTCAAAAGTTGGTTGGAGTAGAAAGTTTCGAAAAGCAAGCGACCAAACCTCCCTCCTGCAACAGGCTCGCAAGGAATATTCAGCTTCATGCATTGGCTATGAATGGGGCTATCGCGGACGCAAACAATGACAGCCTGACCGAGAAATTCAGGGATACTTGGAAGCTGCTCAAGAAAAGACAGCCCGTTTTGCAGCCCACCACCAGCCCCAATAGGAACTAGATTCACAAGTACCGTCGCTCTTGTCATAGTCCTTTGACCTCGTCTAATTCAAATAATAGAGAGCGAAGTGGCAATGGTGTTTGAGCATTCGCGAGTTTCCTACCAATCAGGTTGAGACCTAGATTTTTGAGTGCATTAGCCAGTTCAAGTCGTTTTACGTCGAGAGTCATTCCAAATTCGCGGTTATCCATCAAACCGAGGCGATTTTAGCTCATCGTTTTTGTCCGCTCATCGATCTGCACCCAACCTTCTAACAGACCGAGAGGATTCGAAAGCGGCAAAATGAGGTGACAAGGGGCGCTTCTGTAAAACGATGCGGGCCAGTCGCCGAGCCGACAGACGCATACTGGCATATCGGATCGAAATAATAGAGGAGCAAAATGGGATTCATCGATAAAGTAGCGGATATGTTTGAGCTCATACAGCCAACCCTCGTAACAACGGCCCCTACCGTTTAGACTATCGTCCTCAAAACTTGGAATACCCCATTGAAACAAGTTCTGCAATCACTCCGCTCCGGTGAAA
>JBOEGR010000070.1:0-2374 GCA_050633525.1 Cellvibrionaceae bacterium | reverse complement strand
GTCAGTAATGGGCTGTGGTATTATAATCTTCCTTTTTGAATGAAGGTTGGCCAGTTGCCGTTCACGTATTGTACCTTCCCTGCGCGTGCGTGATGATTTAATAGGTTGAATAAGATCCCCAGCACTTTTGAACCCTCCCATTTTGTATTCCTTAACGTCTTCGTCATCATCACGCACTTCTACCTTTGTAGAATCCATAGGGGCTGAAATCACCAAACCCTCGGAGTCATGAATAATATTTTCAAGACCGGCCAACTGGTCCTCAATCATAGGTTTATAATTGTTTGAGTCATCTTCTGATACTCCATCTTGCAGTTGAGCATTTGGTATGGCCCCTTTGGCTTCTTCCAATGAAATAGCTGCATTTGTGAACGGTACAAGCGGAGCAGGGAGTGTAACCAATTGTTGCGGTAATACACCGGTTTGTCCAGCTGCTTGTTCCACTCCCGCGATCAAGAGACCCGCGACAGCATCTTCAGCTTGCTGAGCGATTGGTTGTGGTAGCGGTGCTGGTTGTGGTACTTGTGGTGGTACTTGTTGTGGAACTGGTTGTGGTGCTACTTGTGGAACAGGTGTGGGTGTTGGAACAGGTGTGGGAGTTGGAACAGGTGGGGGTGTTTCAACAGGGGTAGTAACTAAGCCTGTATTACCAGCATCTATATTTTCTCTAATTGCTTGTAATTTAGCCTCATCAGCAATTTCTCGTTGGATATCAACTCTAAGTCGGTTTTTAAGATCTTCAGTGTGTTCGAGAAGCCATTTCTGTTTTTCTTTTTCCACCCGAGCTGTCAGATCTTGGTTAAATTTACGCTCTCTATCTTTGTTTTTGATATCAAGTTCTACCCTTAACTTTTGCAGCTTGATTCTTGCTGTTTCTCGTTGTTGTTCAATTCTCTTTGCATTTTTTCTGTCTTCTTGGTTAAGTGCTTGTTGGTATTTGATTGTCAGTTCCTCAATATTAGCTTTATGTTTTGCTGTGGCCTTTTTTGTATCCGCTGCATATTGAGCTTTTTGTTTTTCTTTCGCAATATCAGCATTTTTCTCCAGTAACTCCACCTGTGATTCAAATAAAACGGATTTGTTGTTTACTTCTTCTTGGGCCTTTTCAAGTGATAGCTTGTGTTTGAGTTCCATTTCAGCAATTCTTTCACCATGTTTAGCATCATTATCAAGTCTTTTAGCATCGAGCTCTTTAAGTCTAGCTTCATATTTTGCTTCAACTTCAGCAATGCGTGCTTTGTTTTGTTGTTCTTTAAGAGCTAGCTCTCCTTGCACTTTTAGAATTGCCGCTTTACGACTTGCTATTTCCTTTGTATGATCTGATATTTGTTTTCTCATTGCATCTTTTTGTTTGACATCTTCATCAATGGTAGCTTTGGCGAGTCTGAGTTGAGTATCAACCAATGCTTTGTGCTCTATATCTGCATGTTTGCGGTGTTGTCTGACATCTTCTGCTGTTTGTTCCCTGTCTAGTTTTTCTTCATGTTTTTGATCTTCCACCCATGCGATATGCTCCCTTGTTTCATCGTCTCTGATAGCTTTAGTATCTGCCTGTTGTTCACTGTAAAATGCTATTTGGTCTGCTTTGTCAAGTTCGAACTTGTTTTTTACTTCTTGTTTAAAGTGATCAGAACTAAGTTTCAAATAATCAAGGTTAAATTTACCCTTCTGTTTTTGATCTTGAATAGTTTGTTTAGCCATGTTATCACCCCTCCATTTTTGCCTGGCATGATTGAATTTTAACTTGGTCATAGCAATTTCATGTTTTTCACGACGGGCCATTCTGGCTTGAAATCGTGCCTCTTTAGCATCTTCACGTTCATTACGGCGTTGTTGTTCACGAACAGCAAGTTGTTCTTTGCGAGAATGTTCATCTTCAATTTGTTTTTGTGATTTTTGTGGAGCGGGTGCAGGTTGTGGTCTAGCAGATCGTTGGCTACCCCCACCACCACCCCTACGACCTCCACCACCACCACGTCTTCCCTTGGGTTGCTTTTTGAATGCTGCAAATTCTTCCTTTAACTTACCCAATGATTTTCCTTTGGGTTTGGGTTGCTTCTCACTTGGAGCTTGTTTCTTTTGTTGTTTCTTTGCATCGACTTTGGTATCGGGCTTCACACGAGTCACATTCAAGTATTTGGTAGAACCACTACCATCTGTGTAGGACACTGGTGTTTTACGAGATGAAGGGGTCCATTTGTATGTGGCGCTACGGCCTGCACGTTTCGTTTTAGTCAGTGCTACAATTGACAATGTACCTTCCGTCTGACCACCACGTGCTTTTTCAGCTGCAAAATGTCCAGCCCCCTTCTTAATGGAAGAAGCATCTACTTTTGTATCCAAATTATTGGCTAGAGCGTATGTTGGCATGATG
>JBOEGR010000069.1:0-3938 GCA_050633525.1 Cellvibrionaceae bacterium | reverse complement strand
TCTGAACATGGGCACGATGACCATAAATCTGATACAGAACACGGTCACGATGATCACAAATCTGATGCTAAACACGGGCATGATGAGCATAAGCCAGAAGAGAAACACGAACACGGTGCTCATAAATCGCTTACGAAAGGTGGCCATGATGACCACGGGCCTAGTGATGAACATGGGCATGATGGTCACGAAGAAGCAGCATCCGCATCGCTCAATGCTGAGCAGTTAACGCTAGCGGGTATCCAAGTCGAAGCGTTGAATGCAAAACCCGTCAATTACCAACTCTATGCGCCAGGGGAAATTCTCTCTAACGGCTACACCAGTTACCGGGTATCCCCTCGCGTAGCATCCGTTGTGTTAAAGCGTCATGTCGCGCTAGGTGATCATGTTAAACAAGATCAACCCCTCGTCACACTGTTTAGTGAAAATGTGGCACAGGCGCAAGCGATCTACCGTACGGCTTGGCCTGAGTGGAATCGAGTACGACAGCTTGGGCGTAAAACGGTCGGTGATAAACGCTATATCAACGCCAAAACGGATTTTGAAGCAGCACAAGCAACACTTCAGGCTTATGGTCTAAGTTCAGCGGATCTTCGATCACTGACGTCGCAGAAAACCTTGTCACTGGGGGAATATACATTACGCGCCGAAATCGATGGCGCGGTACTGGCTGACGATTTCGAGCAAGGTCAGCGTATCGAGGCAGGTGCGCCTCTGATTGTATTAGCCGACGAAAAACAACTCTGGGTAGAAGCTCACTTATCTTCTAATGTCTCACTGACACTGGGGGCAGGTACGCTAGCCGAAGTGGTAGCGGGTGATGTCCGTGTGAAAGCGACTGTGACTCAAGAAGCACACACCATTGACCCCGTCACCCGTACTCGTACTGTGCGTTTGTTAGTGGATAACCTCGAACACCGACTGCACCCTGGCCAATTTGCTGAGGTATTTTTTCGCTTTCGCACAGAGAAGCCTGTATTGGCTGTACCCGAAACAGCATTGATGCGCAGCGCGGACGGCGACTGGACGGTATTCGTCGAAGACCATCCAGGGGAATTCCAGCCAGTAGAAGTGGAACTCAATCGCTCGCTTGGCCAGCTGCGTGAAATCAGTGGTATTGCGCCTAATACTCGTATCGTCACCAAAGGGGCCTTCTTTGTGGCTTCGCAAATAGCCAAGGGCGGTTTTGACCCGCATAACCATTAAGTCGTAGGAGACCCCATGTTTAACCGAATGATTGATTGGGCGGTCACCAACCGATTGCTAGTGGTGATAGCGCTTATCACGCTAACGGTCAGTGCCGTTTTTATTATTCCCAAATTGAATCTGGATGCGTTTCCAGATGTCACCAATGTACAGGTATCTGTTAATACCGAAGCCCCGGGCTTAGCAGCCGAAGAAGTGGAACAGCTAATCACTTTCCCCATTGAAGCCGTCATGTATGCGCTGCCCGATGTGGAAGAAGTGCGCTCTATCTCTAAGACGGGCTTATCCGGTGTTACCGTCGTATTCAAAGAAGGCACAGATATCTACTTTGCTCGACAACTGGTATTTGAACGACTTCAGGGGGCTAAAGAGCTCATTCCCGAAGGCGTTGGCACACCGGCAATAGGGCCAAATACCTCGGGGCTCGGCCAAGTTTATCAGTATTTATTGGTTGCTGAACCCGGAGCCGGTTTTGATGCTATGGCTCTACGCAGTCTTAACGACTGGGTTGTTAAATTATTACTGATCCCTGCGGAGGGTGTGACCGATGTACTCTCCTTTGGCGGTGACGTTCGCCAATATCAGGTCAACCTAAATCCGTCCCGGCTCATAGCTTATGGTCTATCCCAAGACGATGTAATAGCAGCTCTTGAGGGCAACAATACCAATGTAGGCGGTTGGTATATGGATCGAGGGCAAGAGCAACTCGTGATTCGGGGTACTGGCTGGTTGGATCATGGCAAAAAGGGGTTGGAAGAGATTGGTCAGGTCCCTCTAAAAACCATTGATGGGACAACTGTCACCGTGTCTGACGTGGCGGAGGTGGCATTAGGGAGCGAAATTCGTCAAGGTGCAGTGACTATGACACGCAAAACCAGTGACGGTACAGCAGAAAACCTCGGCGAAGTTGTTTCCGGCATTGTGCTCAAGCGTATGGGCGCTAACACCAAAGCCACCATTGATGCCGTAGACAGCCGCGTTGAACGTATCAATCAGGCCTTACCTGAAGGTGTTCGCTTTGAGGCTTTTTACAATCAAGCAGACCTGATTACGCAAGCTGTACAAACCGTCGTTAATGCCTTGCTGCTTGCGTTTGTGTTTATTGTGGTAATTCTTGCTTTATTTTTGATGAACCTGCGCGCCACGTTTCTGGTATTGATCTCGATTCCGATTTCGATTGGTATCGCTTTAATGGTGATGTCGTGGTTTGGTTTATCAGCCAATCTAATGTCTCTGGGCGGAATCGCCGTCGCGATAGGCATGCTGGTGGATGGCTCTGTCGTGATGGTAGAGAACATGTTTAAGCACCTGACTCATCCAGATGCTGAACATGATGCACAGCGAGCAACACGCGTTGGTAACGATGATAAAGACCCTGTTGATGCCGCACATGATAACCACGGTATTGCTTTGCGCTTGCAAGAAGCGGGCAAGGAAGTCGCACGCCCCATCTTTTTCGCAACCGCGATTATTCTGGTGGTATTTATGCCGCTATTTAGTTTTGAAGGTGTCGAAGCCAAGCTATTTCAGCCCATGGCTGTCAGTATTATGCTCGCCATGCTTTCGGCAGTGTTTGTGGCCTTGATCATTGTGCCTGCCTTAGCGACGTATCTTTTTCGAAGAGGTATCCGTCAACGCGAAAGCTTTGTATTAAAGCCTCTCGATCTGCTCTATCGCAAGGGTTTATCTTGGGCAATGGGTCATAGCATAGTGGTGGTCGGTATTGCTGCACTGATGGTGGTCTCTGCTGCACTGGTTTTACCACGTTTAGGCACTGAGTTCGTACCGGAATTGGAAGAAGGGACCATCAACTTGAGAGTAACACTGGCACCGTCTTCTAGCTTAAACACTGCATTGGACGTTGCTCCTAAACTGGAAGCCATGCTGATGGAATTTCCTGAGGTCACTTACGCACTGTCGCGTATTGGTCGAGCTGAAATTGGTGGTGACCCTGAACCGGTCAATAATATTGAAATTTATATCGGTCTTAAACCGGTACCAGAATGGACGAGTGCGAGTAATCGGTATGAACTGCAATCACTAATGGAGCTAAAGCTGGAGCAGTATCCAGGCTTGCTATTCAATTTCTCACAACCTATTGCGACTCGAGTGGACGAGTTGTTATCGGGTGTTAAAGCGCAACTTGCCATTAAGTTGTTTGGCCCTGATTTAGCGGTACTGGCCGAAAGAGGGCAGGCCATAGAGGCAGTGGTTAAGGAGATTGAAGGAGCGCGTGATGTGGCGATGGAGCAAATTGCGGGTGAGTCACAATTAGTGGTGAAGCCAAACCGTCGTATTTTGTCTCGATACGGTCTCGCCGTAAGCGATGTGATGGAGTTAGTCAGCGAAGGGCTCGGTGGTGCCAGTGCAGGCCAAGTCATTAATGGTAATGAGCGTTACGATATTTATGTGCGGTTCGCTGAACGCTTTCGCCAAGACCGCGCTAGTATTGCTGACTTACGATTACAGGCTCCATCAGGTGCTTGGGTACGTCTAGGTGATGTCGCTGAAGTGACTATTGAATCAGGCCCACCTCAGGTTCGTCGCGATGATGTGCAGCGTCGAGTGGTCATACAGGCCAATGTTCAAGGGCGCGACATGGGAAGTGTGGTGGTGGATATCCGCCAAGCGATTGCTGATAAAGTTGACCTGCCGACGGGCTACTCCGTTGATATTGGAGGGCAATTCGAAAACCAACAGCGAGCACAAAAGCGTTTGTCATTGGTCGTTCC
>JBOEGR010000068.1:0-25405 GCA_050633525.1 Cellvibrionaceae bacterium | reverse complement strand
TGAGCGTAATGAAAAGTGATGAACACCATAAAATTATTCTAGAGTGGTTGAAGTAAGTAGCGATATCAATATCAGTAGACCTGTTCTCATGATCACTTTATGATATGTCGTCATTTAGCATAGGTCCTTGAAATACAAAGAGTTAATAAAGTTGATCAAGAGAACTTAAGTAAGTGGAACGGTTCTTTTGAATAAACTGTTACGTTTCCCCGAGGAAAAATATTGAGCTCTAAATGGGAAGAAATACTAAAAGGTAAGTTTGGCGATTATGCTTCCGAGGAGCATGAGAAGCGCTGGCTTGAGGTTACCAAGGATCTTACAAGGGGTGACCCTGTTGAGGGTGTAGTATTAACCCACTCTACGTTTGGTGCGTGGGTAGATATAGGTTTGGGTTTTCCGGCGTTAATTGAAATTATTCACATAGTTAACATGACGTCCGAGAAATATCGAGAAGATGATTACTATCCTCCAGGGGCAAAAATTGAAGCTATGATAAGAAGCTGTACAACACGAGGGCATCAAATACGTTTGGAGCAGGTTGCAAATGATTAGCCACCCCAAACGTAACAAGGCGCTGCTAGGGACGAATCTACGCTGCGCTTCGGTTTGCCCCAGAGCGCGGGGTTATACGTATTTAAAGGAGTATTTTTTTGCCTGTTAATATCAAAAAGGCTTCAGTTGCTTTAATCATCTCTCTTATAGCATCATTGGCTGCTGTCTACATAGATGGCTTAGAATATGAGGGCTTAGGCTTTGACGATCCAATTATTTTTAGTGTTAATGTTGTTTGGGCTCTAGTCATAGTTTGGGTTGTATGGGATCTTCTTCGTGGAAAAGATATTAAATGGACTTTGGTTTTAGTTGGCTTGGTTATGTTGTTTTTTCTTATTTGGGACATAATTGATTTCGGTTTTGGCTTGGCTCAAAGTTTTTATGCATTAGAATTAATTATGTTCATAGTGGCGTATTTTTTTGTGCAGTCGCCAGAATGTAAAAAATGGTATGAAAATAAAAACGTATAACAAGTTGCCTAAGTTTACTCTGGCTATAAAAAACATTACTTCCGTGGGAAACACTACGCATTGTTTTGTGTTCCCCTTGGCAAGGCGTTATACGTAAAAGGTAGAAATGAAAGCTTTATTTATTGCATTTGCTCTTATTAGCTTTTCACACGCTTCATTAGCAGAAAAGCTAATATACCCGGCTTTTAAAAAACAGTCATGGGATAAAATGGAAGAGAAGGCATTTTCTAAAGAAGCCGCTATAGAGCAACTAAAAATATTGAATAAATTGTTTTCAGGTGAAATAGAAGTAGCTGAGGAATTTATTCATCAAAGTAACTTGATCTTAGAGGGAGCATCTTACAGAATGGAAGTCGACATATGGAAAAAAGACTCCAAGAATTATAAGTACGCAAAGGAAAGGTTTTGTAAATTTATGGCTGAAAGAGCGTACCTTGTACATTAATACGTATAACAAGTGCAACCACACGGGACGTTAGTTGTCCACAATAATCGGAATATTAACTATGTATCGGAAAGGATATGATCATGTTAAATCATCAACTGTAGATGTTGTAAAACACGCTTATGGTGAGTTTGTTCAAGTCTGGGATGCCCCATTTAAGATACCCGGAAGGAGGTTGCAGCTTACCTATAGGCGAAATGGAGAAGATGTTTCTGATATAACAACTCATGAATACCTAGATAGTGGTGTTTTCTCCAAAATAATTAGGGGAAGTAATTATGTCAGCTACTTTTATCGCGATAAGAAGCATCAGTCTCGCCTTGAAAGAAAACTGCCGAATGGTAAATTGCTCATTAGTGATGAGCCTAATCTTCTATATGTTAAAGCCGTATTCACAGCTGATTTTAATTTCGAGAAACTAACCCCAAAAGGCAGGAAGATGGGAGATCGAGCTGTTATGAAAAGACAAATTAATAACGAGCAAT
The DNA here is from genome assembly GCA_050633525.1 of Cellvibrionaceae bacterium. Lineage (GTDB taxonomy): Bacteria > Pseudomonadota > Gammaproteobacteria > Pseudomonadales > Cellvibrionaceae > CANLBN01. The sequence continues at coordinate 23,453 of JBOEGR010000068.1, read as the reverse complement.
ATTTTGTAGCAACTTATCAACAGTATGGAGATAATGAACCACGGCTCGCGATGGTCCAGGAGTATTTGGGTAAAAATATTGTCAGCACCTACTGCTATGAATTCGAGCAAGGCAACTAACAAAGCAAACCAAGCGGAAACCAAAACCTTCGCTCCTTCGTCGCTACGGTTTTGGTTCCGGTGTTTGCGGCGTTAGCTTTAAAAACGACGAGAAAGAGGAGAGAGCAAAGTGGATACTTGAATAATTGGGGTCATGAATAATTGGGGTCATGAATAATTGGGGTCAAATAATTGGGGTCAGATAAGTATTTTTAGTAAGGTAAAATAATTAAGATGACCGAAAAATGCTTTTCTATCCCGACTATTTTTCGATTGTCTTTTCTTCACTTTTTTCTTTTTCATAAAACGTTATGAATATTCAGTTTAGTAAAATACACCCATTAACAATAATACTGTTTTTGGTAGTGATTATATTTTTAACCACAAAGTCACTCAACTTGGTTTATAAGGAGCCATTTCAAAAGATTAACGATACCCAGCGATATGGTTTTGAAGCTGTTGAATGTTGGTTTGGTGAAATGCCTGTGTCACCTCGTACAGAATGCTATTACATGCATGTGCCGGAGGATCATACTCAACAAACTGATGTAGCCATTGTATTTCCTGTTGTGGTTTTTCGAAGTGATTCTATTTTTTCCACCAAGGCCCCTGTTCTTCATCTCGGCGCTGGAGGGCCGGGTGCCCCGATGTATCTTGATTCAAGTGAGAGTATTAAAACAATCTGGGAATATCATAATGATCTATCTACAAATCAAGGAAGAGATTTATTTGTAATAGATCCAAGAGGTACCGGGCTTTCGAAGCCGCTACTTATGTGTGATACTTTTGTTGAAAACGAAACAAAGCGATTAAATGATAATCTTTCGTTCATAGAACAGTGGGAGGACGCAAGCGAAGATTATTTTGACTGTATTGATGAGTTTAAACGTCAGGGAATCAATCTGTCTAGATATAATAGTTTGTCTATAGCCAATGATATTGAGATGATGCGTATTGCAGGTAATATAGATAAATGGGTATTGATAGGTGTTTCATATGCTGCAACTTACGCACAGATAATAGCGACTCAATATCCAGAGTCGGTTGAATCCATGGTTTTAGATAGTGCAACCTTCCCAAATTTGAAGCCGCATGATAATTATTTAAACAAAATAATGGCAAGTTACTTAGCGTTGTACAACTACTGTGGTTTAACGTCAGCTTGTTCGACACCACTTCAAAATATTGAAAATAGGATATGGAGTCTGCATCAATCGCTTAATTCAAGCCCTATTGAGTTAGAATTAAATCACCCCTATAAAAGCAATAAAATCGCTGTGCTTCTCAATGGGGAGCGTTTTATATCGGCATTGTTGAATGGGACATATGGAGAGAAAATATTTGCTGAGCTTCCTAGTATTATAGTTGAGCTAGAGAAGGGGCGCGTTGATACAATCACTCCATATCTTGAAGATTATATTGCCTATTTGTTGGATACTTCTTATGGAGATGTTAGTACGAGTAGTCATTACTGCTACGAAGACAAGCCATATACTAATTTTGACTTAATCAGAGCGCAAGCAGATAAATTGCCAGAAGGGTATATACGTAATACCGCGTTACTCTCAATAGATCTGCCTGATTATTGCAATGAGATGTTAATTGAGACTGGTGATCCAATTGTTTCAATGGTAACAAAAACGGACATCCCATCTCTGTTTCTTCATGGAGAGCTTGATACAATTACACCTTTAAGTGATGTTGTTGAGCAACGAAAGTCATTCACCAAAAGCCGTTTGGTTACATATGATTTGTCACATGATGTGATCAGCAGTGATGAGTGCGCAGAAGTAGTAGCGGCTAAGTTTATTGATAATACCGAAACCGAACAGGCAAAATTAGATTGTAGTTAAATATAAACGGTGAGGAATAATTAGAATAATTAAGGTCAAATAATTAGGATCAGATAAGAATTCCTAATTTCCTTTCTGGCAAGATAAAATGCTTAAGTAATTTTTTAAAAGTTTAACTGTTTCAATGATTTGAGTGTTACACATCAAGGGAAATGCATGAGTGATATAAAATTTTCTAAAGAAGAAAAGCAAGCTATTGTTAAAAAAGTAAAGATGTACTTTCACGAAGAGCTGGAGCAGGAAATAGGCAGTTTTGATGCTGAGTTTTTAATAGATTTTTTTGGAAATGAAATTGGCTCATACTTCTACAACCGTGGTCTATATGATGCTCAAGCGCTTTTAACGCAAAAAATCGATGAGTTGGGTGAATCTATATTTGAATTGGAAAAATCGACGGAATTTAGTAAGTAAAGAGCTAAGTGTAAATTAGTTATCGTGATACTTTTAAGAGGCAGCCATGAAATTAAAAATGTACCAAGTTGATGCCTTTGCTGAAAAGCAGTTCGAGGGGAATCCTGCAGCGGTGGTTCCGTTGGAAGAATGGCTCCCTGAGGTTGTTATGCAGACTATCGCTGAAGAGAATAACCTTGCTGAAACAGCATTTTTTGTTCCGCTTGATGATTGTTATCACATCCGTTGGTTTACACCAAGTAAGGAAGTAAGGTTATGTGGGCATGCCACATTGGCCAGTGCTTATGTCTTATTTCATTTTTTAGGCAGTAAAGAAACAATATTGTCGTTTGAATCACTTTCTGGGAAATTGTTTGTATCTAAAGTGGGTGACTTGCTCACGCTCGATTTCCCAATCCAATCACCCGTGGTATGTGATGTACCACCACCACTTGTCGCAGGTTTAGGGAAAACGCCTTTGGAATGTCTGAAGCATGATGATTATATCGCTGTTTTTGAAAATGAAGACGATGTGCTAAGTATTACACCCAATCATGAAGCGCTAAAACAGCTTGATTTTCGTGGTGTCATCGTTACGGCGCCGTCATCAGAGTTTGATTTTGTGGCTCGTTTTTTTGCGCCTAAACTAGGTGTTCCTGAAGACCCAGTAACAGGCTCCGCCTATACGCAATTGATGCCGTATTGGTCAAATAGGTTGGGTAAGTCACAACTTCGGGCTAAGCAAGTCTCTAGCCGTGGTGGCAAGCTTCTCTGTGAGATTAATGAAGATAGGGTGCTGATATCAGGTAGTGCGGTGACCTACATGGAAGCCATTATTGAGATTTGAAAATATTGTCACTAAAAGCTAACACAGCCTGTTTTAGTATTTCCTTCACAAGAAGAAATGAGTAGTATTCGCTTCCATGATATCCCACTTCACTATTTTACTAGCCGGTTTTACGGTTTTTAGCGCTGCTGTCTTGTTGTTTGCGTATTGGTTTTTTTTGCCAGATTTACAGAAGAGCTTCTGCTCAAAAGTTTCGTGTACGGCTTTGCTCGCAGGTTTATCTGGTCTGCAGTGGTGCCATTATCTGTATTTAGCCGAAGGGTTTGATGCGCTCAATAGTCGTTTTTATCTCACGCTGTTATTACTGGTGCCTTGCTGTTTTTATTATTTTAGTCGTTTTGTCCTTTTTCCGAATCTAAGTCCTTCACTATGGCAGTGCTGGCATTTTTTGCCCGTGATTATTGGCAGCTTCTTACCTAACGATACCGTGCCTCCCTTTGCTTTTTTGATTGGTACTGTTTACACCTTCTGGTTTGCTCGATTGGTGTTTCAGCTCCGTAATCAGCATCGGCGTTTCAAGTTTGAAATCTTCTTCTTTGGTCTATTTGCCTTCATTGCCATTATTGCTCTGGGCTTAGGTTTATCGATACCCCATATCAACCCAGTGGTTTTCTATATCACTTATGGCAATGCTACGGGTATTGCTATGTTATTGGTGGTCACTGCTATTGTGATTTTCCCCAGTATGCTGAGTGATATTCAGCAGGTCGCTGAGATAGCTTATGCAAAAACCAAGCTTGGGGGTATTGATGTGGAGGCCAAGAAGGCGCAGCTGGAATCACTGATGCAGCAGGAAAGTCATTACCAAAATGAAAAGTTGGGGTTGGCGGCTATGGCCAATATGATGGATATCAGTGCGCACCAGTTATCAGAGTTAGTCAATACTCAGTATGGCTATGGCTTTTCCCGTTTTGTTAGAGAGCAGCGCATTACTCAAGCCAAAAAATTACTAGAAAATGAGCCCAAAACCTCTATCTTAGCCATCAGTATCATGACGGGCTTTCAGTCTCAGTCAAATTTCTATTCGGCCTTTAAGGAAATTGCTGGGGAATCACCTGGCAGCTATCGGAAAAAACGCCTGAAATCGTAAATTATTCCTAAATTATCATTCAGGAACTCTCTAAACCTTTGATTTTATTGGAAATAAAAATATTCTATTCAATATTTATAGAATCGGAAGTTTATCTCTTCATCACCCTCTAAAGTGTCGTTAAGCATTTGGGCATCACCCATTGTTGTTGATTAACTAACTAAAGAGGACACAGCTATGTTTACTTCCGCAACTTATATTACTTATATCCTTATCAGCATTTTGGTCACTATCCTTGTATCTCGCACCTTAAGTAAGAATGGTGAAATCTATTTAATTGATGGCTTTAGTGGTAATGCTGAACTGGCAAAATCCGTTAACCATATGTTAGTGGTTGGTTTTTACCTACTGAATGTTGGCTTTGTTTTATTACGCTTACAAACAGGTAAGCCTATCGTTAATATCGAAGAAATGATCATTTACCTCAGCTCCAGTGTCGGTTTAGTACTGCTTGTGTTAGGGGTAGCGCATTTTTTTAATATGTTCCTTATTTATAAGTTTAGAGAGGCAGGTCTAAAAAAAGCACAAGCTGAACAGCCCGCGTTTAATGGCTAAATGCATCGCCCAGAAAGGGCCGATCTTTTCTGGGCGAATAGACTGATTAATAAAGGAGAAGCATCATGCAGCAAGCTACCTTAGCATTTAAAGATTTTTTGCACCCACAGCCGCAGCCAAGTGGAATAGATGTTACCTGCCATTTACAGCACTTTGCCATTATCACCTATGCGATAGACCCCGAGCGCTTTAAACAACTCATTCCTGAGCGCTTCGACTTAGATACGGTATTGATTGATGGGCAAGAAAAAGCCTTACTATCAGTAGTGCCCTTTGTTGATGTTGATTTTACTTCTGCTGTTTACCCTTTTCCAAAATTTTGTATGGGTCAAACCAATTATCGTGTTTACATTATCGATAAGCACACGGGGGAGCGCTGTGTTTGGTTTTTAGGTACCACCTTGGATTCATGGACATTGATGGTGCCGCGATACCTTTGGCAACTGCCTTGGCATAGTGGCAAAGTGTCATTTGATTGTAAGTTTGATTCGCTTAGCCAGTGCTACACAAAATATGAAATGGAGACCCAAGCCGATTGGGCGCCAGCTCATGTTGAGTTGTCACAGGACGTAGACGACGCTTTTAATTTTGTCGGTTTTCCGAATGAAGAAACGGCCTTAGTGTATCTAACTCACCCCTTAAGGGGCTTTTATCATCGCCGTGATGGCCTGCTAGGTAGCTATAGGGTGTGGCATAAACAATTGGATGTGAAGCCAGCAAGGCTAAAACATGCTTACTTTGGTTTATTAAGTCGTATGGGTTTAGTTAGTGATGTGGAGCAACAAAAACCGCATAGTGTGCTAATAGAGCCTATTAATACATTTACTATTTACCTTCCGCCTAAGGTTATAGGAGAAAATGATGAGTAATGGAGTCCCGCGTGTTTATCCAGTATTCGACAAAAGCAACGCCTATGCTGGCAGTGTTGTATGGGCTCCTGCTAAATCAATTTGGATTTCCGCTATGTATCTTATAACGATAATGTTTGGTTGGTTTACATTTAGCTGGGAAGTCTTATCGCTACTTTTGATTAGCTGTGCTTTCACCTTATTGGGTGGACATTCATTGGGGATGCATAGGCGTTTGATTCATAATAGTTACGAGTGTCCACTATGGCTTGAGTATATTTTAGTTTATTTGGGCGTTTTAGTTGGGCTTGCGGGGCCGTTGGGCATGATCAAGACGCATGACATGCGTGATTGGGCGCAGCGTCAGAAATATTGTCATAGTTATTTTGGCCATAAAGAGTCACTGCTAAAGGATTGGTTTTGGCAGATACATTGTGATATCCAGTTGAGTGATGAGCCAGGTTTTGTACTAGAAGAGCGTGTTGCTAAAGATAAGTTTTTCCATTGGTTAGAAAAAACGTGGATGTGGCAACAAATTCCTTGGGTGATAATTTTTGGTTTAATCAGTGGTGTGGATTGGATTGTATGGGGCGTTTGTGCTCGTGTCTCTATTTGTGTCACTGGTCACTGGCTGGTCGGTTATTTTGCACATAACAATGGTGATAGACACTGGCATGTAGAGGGCGCTGCCGTACAAGGGTATAACATTAAATATCTTGGCCTAATTACTATGGGGGAATGCTGGCATAATAATCATCATGCTTTTCCCTGCTCGGCTAAGTTAGGCTTAAGCAATGATGAATCTGATCCGGGTTGGTGGGCTTTAAAGGCATTAGAAAGAATTGGGCTTGTATGGAATATCCAGCTGCCGGAAGACTTGCCGGAGCGAGAAGAGTTGAAAATGATTAATTGCGATTGTAGGCAAATTTGTCAGTGAAAGGTATACATTCAAAACTGAATCTATGGTGATAAAAGGTGCGCTTTTAGTTTTAGTGAAGTGTTATTGAGTAGGTGAAATTTCACGAGTCAAAATCAATCCTTAAATTGAATGTTGAATGATGGGTTTTATATGTAAGCTTCCAGTCTAACGCATAGCAAATACGTTCGATTATATTGATGCCTAGTTTTGAACTATTTGAGTGTGGAGAGTCTTCTTTGACCCTATTATACGTTTCTAGATAGTGATCGGTTACGATTAAGGTTGCCTTCTCTTCTGCGTATTTATTTGCGTTATCGATTATATTGGAAACTAAAATGCCAAAAATATCAGTTGGTGCGTTAATGCTGGTGTTTTCTTGGCATTGGATGTCCCAAATAATGGCTTGATGACGATTCGTTTCAATGTAAGATTGAATGGTATCGATAGGAATAAGGCGTTCTTTTTCTATCGTGAATTTATCATGGCGAGCTAAAATTAGGAATATATTCGTTAAGCTGCTCATGTTGTTCATTGCTCTCGACATACGGTCTAAGGCTCGATCCATTATGCTTAATGGTTCTTTGTGCGACTTCAATATATCTAGATTAGTATTCAAAACCATGAGCGGTGTTCTTAATTCATGGCTGACAGATTCAGTAAAGCTTTTCTCTCTCTTGAGCGCTGTTTTAATTTGCAGCATCGCTTCATTAAATGAGCGTGCTAGCATATTTATTTCATGAGAATTTCCCTCTTTACAGATGTTTTCTGTCTCTGGACTTGCCTCTTTTACTTCCTTGACTAAGCGTTCAATGGGTGTTGAAAGCTGGCGAGCTAAGATTAAAGCGAGTATGCCCCCCAAAATAATAATGATTAGGCTAAACAACAACAATAAAAATAATATTAATGGCTCGATTCTATCAGTTAAACTATCTACTTCTGGTAAGGTAAGAAATAAAAGTTTTTCATTATCTAAAGGTTTTATTAAAATATGATTTTCTTCTAGTTCTGAAAACCCTGCCGGTAAATCTTTAAGGTAGTCGGGTAATGAGTCCTTTGTATAGATTGTGCTAGATATTAACGGTTCATTATTATTGTTTTTATTGTCATATTCTTCATATGCTTTTGTATAATATTGTTCAAGAAGATGTTCGTATAACTGATCTTCAGTAGTAAATAATGTTCCCCAGATTAATATGCTATAAATTGAAGTTAAAATTAGAGAGAAAGTGATAAAGGCTAGCGCGATTTTTTTTCTATAGGTCATGTGCTTAATTCCAATTTAAACCCTATACTATGTATATTTTTAATGATAGAGCTGGAGAAGGGTTTGTCAATTTTTCCTCGAAGGTGATAAATTTGAGTCCTTAAAACATCACTGTCTGGCAAGTCATCCCCCCAAATCTCATGTTCAATCATATTTTTATTTACCACGTTGGGATAGTGCTTGGCTAGTAAGCAAAGAATTTTGTATTGTGTTTGGTTCAGCTGGACGGTTTTATTTTGTCGAATGACTTGATGGCTTGTGTGATTAATGTGAATGTCTAGTAATTTGGTTTCGCCAATATCTTGTCGGCCTCCTCGGCTCGTTAGAGCTTTAGCTCTGGCCATTAATTCTTCCATAGCAAAGGGTTTTACTAAATAGTCATCGGCCCCGGATATAAAGCCTTGTAGTTTATCATCCAAGGTGTCCCGAGCAGTTAAAAACAATACGGGTGTGTTGCAAAAAGCTTGCTCTCTTAATAGGCGGCAAGATTCATAGCCAGATAATCCTGGCATCATTACATCTAAAAAAATGACGTCGTAAACATTATGTTTAACTAGCTCAATCATAAGATTACCTGAGTCGGCATAGTCGGCGGTGTGGCCTTCAATTTCGATGTAATCTATGATTGAGCAAGCAATGTCGCGATGGTCATCAACAACAAGTATGTGCATGGTAAAATTCTATTGTGAACATAGCTTTACTGTGAGCGTAACTCTATTGTAAACGCAACTCTATTGTAAGCGTAACTATGTGTTGGTTTTTGGGGAGTTCAGTTATCATTGTAGTATAGTGTCTAGCCATTTTGTTGCAATGTCTAAGGCTATTTCATCTGATGGACAATGTCCTTCATCTGTTCCCTTATCAACAACAATATGCTTTCCGCCGATAGAAGAGGCTGTAGTTAATCTCATGTCTGATAACGGTGCGATCCCATCACTGTCATGACCTATGCTAAGGATCGGTACGCTCGTCTTTGTTTTTCCGAGATAGTCTGTAGAGAGCGCCAATTTATCACTGGTTTTGATGATTTCTTCTTTAGATGCGTCAAAGCGTTGTAAAAAAGCATCGCCAGTCATTTGAGGGACTTGTGTTAACGCGAATTTTAATTTTAAAAAGGGCGCGTTAACCGCTCCGCAAATATTGACAACTGCAACAATATCATCGGGATTGGTAAAGGCTGTTTTTGTTGCTGCATTGCCGCCAAAGCTAGAAGCCATGAGCGCAATTTTTTGCTGATCTATTCTCGGTTCTTGCTTGAGGTGGTGAAGCAGGTTTTGATGTATTAAATTGGTTTCATTTGTATTAATTCCGATGTGAACATTGCTGCCTATTCCCGGCAAGTCTAGAGTAATCATTGCCCAACCCCTGGGTTTTAAATAATCGCGATAGACAGGGTAAAGCGTGGTTAATGACTGATCTGAACCATTAGTGACGATCAATAAAGGTAAACGCTTATTAGGGGCCTTTTCTGGTAAATGTAAGTAAGAGTAAGCAATACCTTTGGGAGTGTTGATTTTTAACTCTTCAATATAGTTGCCATCATTTTCGACTCCTAATTTATAATTCGATAATGCAAGGCCATAGGAGCGGTTGGACAAGTTATCATCGTTCATAAAAGGGTAGGCGGCAATAGTGTAGTAAGTTGCTGCCGCAAAATAATCTTTTTGGCTAATCGCTTTTTGCGCAGCTTCGTCCCACTGGTATTGCCAATTCCCCGGTTTGTACTCTTTGGTTACTAAGTCTACATTGTGATTAGCTGTACTATTTAATGTTTTTATTCTTTCAATCGTGCTGTCTATGACCGCAGCATTTCCTCCAGATTCAGTCCAAGAATCAGCATGCAGTTGTCTATAAAAGTAGCTTGTGCCTGATAAGTATCGAGTGACTTGTGCACAGCCAGCGATAACGCTAATGCCAACCGTGACGATAATAAATTTTTTCATGGGTATGCCTTTTAAATAGTGATCATAAACGTGAATTGATGGCGGGGCTTATTTAGTTTAAAAACGATAGCTTATACCTGTAGAAAATGAATAAGCATAATCGTCTTCGACAAGTGGGGAGTCTGTAATGGCTTTGTCTAAACTGACGTATTCTAATCGCCCGGAGAGGAGCCACTTGTCTGAGATTTGATAAAATACCCCGAATTCCAATCCGATATTATTAGCGCTATCGGCTTTGTAGGTATTCGTTATTTGAGTATTGAGAGGGTTGCTTACTTCTGCTTGGCTTACCCCAAAATAGTGGTCCGTATAGTCTTTGTCTAAGTGTTCGACAAACAGTGATGACATGATGAGCCAATCATTCTTCCTGTATTCGTGTTCTATAGATATTTCAAGGCTGGATCCCGCTTCAGAGTGTTTCATGGGCTTAATACCAAGGCTAAAAGGTTCAAACTCAAAGCCTATAAAGAGACCGTAGGATTGCCCCGAATCTCTCGTTTCTAATCCGTCGTAACCCTTGCCTTTACCAAGATCCTCTTGGTCAAAGCCATAACCTTCAAACAAGCTATAGACGGGGCCTATTTCTATATTTCTGTTTTCGTATACACGGTAGCCAATATCAGTTCCTTCCCAATAAAAACCGCCTTTTTGCGCATTAATTAGAGGTAGAGGGTCAACCTCGTCATCTATTGTTTGATAAATATTATTTTCAAAGCCAGCGCCCACCCCTAGGTATAATCGGTCTGGTCCGCCAGCGAATAATGTGTTTGAAATGACCATACTCGTGATGCAGGCTGTAGCGCATAGGATGTTGATTGTTTTCATTACAAGATTACCTTCGTTAATTTTCCAATGAATATTAACTAGGATAGTGTGAAAAAAAAGTGATCTTGATTTTTCATATTCTAAAAACAGTATTCACAATTTTTTCACTGTCGATTCCATACTCTGTTATCTCCTACATAAAAAGGAGGTAAGCAATGATTAACTTAACAATAAATACTAGATTGATATGCTGGGCTTTATTATCGCTGGCATCTGCCGTTGTGTTGACGGCCTGCGGTAGTAGCAGTAGTAATAGCAGTAATAATAATGAAGATGATGACCTTGCCACTATGGAAGAGCTGGGGCGACAACTTTATTTTGATACGAATTTGTCGAATCCGGTGGGCCAATCGTGTGCAAGTTGCCATACACCCGAAGTAGGGTTTGATGATCCGGATGATTTGTTGGCAACGTCAGAGGGAGCTGTATTGGATCGCTTTGGTTCGCGTAATTCTCCCACTGCCAGTTACGCGGCCTTTGCTCCTCCACTACGATTTGATGTTGAAGAAAATCGTTTTGTCGGTGGTTTGTTTTGGGATGGGCGGGCAGATTCTTTGGAAGAACAAGCAAGAATGCCTTTTTTAAACCCCTTAGAAATGAATATGGAAAGCGAGGCTGCTGTTGTTGAGGCCGTTCGGCAATCCGAGTATGCGCAAGACTTTATTGACGTATTTGGAGAAGATGCATTTGAGGATGTAGAAGAGGCATTTATCAATATATCAGAAGCTATTGCAGAGTTTGAGCGTACGTCTGAGTTTTCTCCTTTCACGTCTAAATTTGATGCAGTCCAAGCGGAGTTAGCTGAATTTACGCCATCGGAACAGCGCGGTTTTGAGCTTTTTATCGGGGAGCTTGATGAAGGCGGTGCTGATTGCGTGGGTTGCCATAATAGCTTCGAAGATGGACCGGTGCTATTCAGTAGTTTTGAGTATGATAACTTAGGTGTGCCCGCCAACCCCAATAACCCATTTTATTCGATTGCTCAGGATTTAAATCCCGCGGGTGAAAGTTTTATTGATCTCGGTTTGGGCGCGGTTGTTAATGATGACAGAGAAGATGGAAAGTTTCGTACACCGCCCTTACGTAATATTGCAGAAACAGCACCCTATATGCACAACGGTGTCTTTAGTTCTCTGCAAGAGGTTTTAGCATTTTATAATGATAGAGATCCTAATGATGCTGAAGTCACGAGGAATATAACGGACGACGAATCGGTCGGAAACTTAAACTTTAATCAACAGCAGTTGGATGACCTGGAAGCATTTTTACGTACCTTATCGGATGGTTATTCTGTTGAGTAAGCATGTGCTACGCGACATGCTGGTCGAGGTTGTGAATAGATGTCTTCATGCTATTCACAATCGCTGCGCTAATAAAATCCCGATCTCGTGAGCGTTTGACTTCATTAAACAAGCATTGAGCTTCGGGGTATTGTCGGCACAAATAAAACAGCCATTGCTTAAGGCGGTTACCCATGTATTTTGTGGGGTAGAGCTGAGCTGTTTTCTCAAAAAAGCCAAGTAATAGTGTGGCTATTTGATGCCATTGCATGGGCTGATAATCTTCCCCTTTGTGCCATGCTTTGATTTGTAAGGCGAGGTCAGGACAAGCTAGTAAGCCACGCCCTATCATGAAACTATCGCAGCCGGTAACGCTACGGCAGCGTTGATAATCCGCTAGGTCCCAGATCTCTCCATTCGCATTCACTGTGATGGGGAGTGCTTCATTGATTTCAGTAATATATTCCCAATATGCCGGTGGCTTGTAGCCATCGGCTTTTGAACGAGCATGCACGGTCAGTTCATCTGCACCGCCTTCATAAGCGGCTAAGGCATTGTCCATATAGGCACTGCGGTCATCAAAGCCGAGGCGGATTTTGGCGGTGACGGGAGTCTCCTCGGGTACTGCTTGGCGTACGGCAGACACAATATCGTGTAGCCGATGAGGCTCTTTTAGCAGGCAGGCACCGCCATCACTGTTGTTAACGGTTTTGGCTGGGCAGCCAAAATTTAGGTCTATCGCACTAGCCCCTAAGGCTGCGGCTCTACGCGCATTCTCGGCAATTGGTTCTACTTTGCCTCCCAGTAGCTGAACCCTAACGGGGGTTGCGGCTGGGGTCATGCTCTGATTAAGTAGTTCAGGACAGCGCTTGATAAAGACTTTGTCGGGAAGGGTGTGGTCATTGACTCGGATAAACTCAGTGACGCAGAGATCGATACCGCCTATGGTGCTTAGAGTCTCGCGCATTAATGCGTCGACGACACCCTCCATGGGGGCTAAGAGAATTCTCATTATAGTCTGCGTATGCTGTGAGTGGGTGGGGGATTCTAGCCTATCTTGTACTGTTAGCAAAATAGCACTTAAGCAAGGCTATGGCTGCCACGCGCCAGTATCAGTGATCATTGTTGTTTTGGTGGCCTTTGTAGTCCAAGCTCGGTCTATTAGTGGAAAGGCTGGTCGCCCTTGGGGTCTTCACCGGCATCTTGGCTAGATAGAAAGGCATAGTAATCCTCGTCAAGAGAGCGATCTTCGCGTCTTTCGGTCTTTTTGCGACGTTTACGGTGGTAGAGATCGACATCCAGATCCTTACAAGGGTCTAGGTCCTCTCTGCGATCATTGCCTCTACGGCGATTGATAAATATCTTTTTATCCATAACGGGCGGACTGCCAACTCGCTTACTTTTAGGTTTATTCCATAATTGTAGATCAGGCACGGAAAAATTTCCTTAAATGTCGCATAATTCTACATAAAATTGATACATATAAAGGTAGAATCTACCAAAAATAATAAGAGCTAGAAGAATTGCTAATGAATATGCAGCAACAGATAGAACAAAAGCTTATAAAGGCCTTTGACCCCATCCACCTTGAAGTCATTGACGAAAGCCATGAGCATAAAATGCCTAGGGGTTCCCAAACTCATTTCAGTGCTGTTGTAGTTAGTGAATACTTCATGGGAAAGAGCAGAATAGAGCGCCATAAGAAGGTATATAGGGCGCTATTGCAAGAACTGGATGGCCTAATTAAGGCGTTTACCGTCTTAACATTTGATCCTCGACAATGGCAGGGCAAAGAATGCTCTTTGCCTTTACCGCCTCCTATTGAAGCGCTTCAAGATCAGGATCCAGCTCGTCAGCTAGCGGACTAAGGTTTTTATCGGCTTTTGGCCCTAAAACACCTGTTTATTGTATGGTAATCCGCTAAAATGCGCGCCCAATATGATTACTGTTACAGTCCCTGTTATGAACCACATTGTTGTTGCCGCGCTCTATCGCTTTACCACCCTTAATGATTACGAAGCTCTTCGCCAGCCCTTACTGGATTTCTGCCTAGCGCATGATATCAAAGGCACACTCTTACTTGCAGCGGAGGGGATTAATGGCACGGTTGCGGGTACGCGTGAATCGATAGACCGCTTGCTCGACTATTTACGTTCTGACGAGCGCCTCGCTGATCTTGACCACAAAGAGTCTTTCTATGAGCAATCTCCCTTTTATCGGATGAAGGTAAAATTAAAGAAAGAGATTGTCACAATGGGAGTAGAAGGGATTGACCCTAATGAAGTGGTTGGAACCTATGTCAAACCAGAAGATTGGAATGAGTTGATTAGTGATCCCGATGTCACCTTAGTCGATACGCGTAATTATTACGAAGTCGCGATTGGTACATTTAAAGGTGCCCAAGATCCCAAAACGACTAATTTTCGTGAGTTTCCCGATTATGTCGCTGATCACCTCGACCCTCAAAAGAATAAAAAAGTCGCTATGTTTTGCACCGGCGGTATACGTTGTGAAAAATCCACTGCTTTCTTGAAAGAGCAGGGTTTTGAAGAGGTTTACCATCTTCAGGGGGGCATCTTAAAATACTTAGAAGAAGTTCCAAAAGAAGAAAGCTTGTGGGAAGGTGAGTGCTTTGTATTTGATAATCGTGTGGCAGTCGATCACGATTTAGAAAAAGGCTCTTATGATCAGTGTCATGGTTGTCGCCACCCTATCACCGAAGCAGATAAAAAATCAGAAAAGTATTTACTTGGTGTCGCTTGCCCTCGTTGCTACGATACCTTGACGGAAGATCAAATGCAGCGCTTCACTGAGCGTCAAAAGCAAATCGAATTGGCAAAACAGCGCCATGAAGAGCATATCGGTTTATCGCCAGCTCAATTGCGAGAAGCCCGGCGCATTAAAAAGCAGCAGCGCGAAGATGATCGTTTATCAAATCAATAATAGCGTAGTTGCTTAAGAGTAGTCACTTTATAAAAATATAAACGTACACGCTTAATAAGAAAAATATATAAAAGGGAGATTGATTGTGGAAACAGCAATACTGTTTGTTGGTATTTTATTGTTACTTTTTTTAATAAGCAGTGTTTTGGGTTGCATTGCTTTTTTTCGGATCGATAAATTATCGCAAGAAAATAGCCGTTTGCATCGAGAGTTAGTTAGTCTCAGTTCGAAGTTAAACCGCTATATCGCCAACACGGTAAGATCAACGGATAATGATGAACCAGAAACAGCATTGTCTGAGGCTAATGAGCCGAGTCCACCTAATACAATAATTTCAGATAATGTTGACCTAGCGAGTCAAGATAAAGACGGTACCAAGAGCGCTGAAAGTCCCATTGTTGATCTCACATCAGCTGACACCTCCCCCCGGCATCCCTTGCCAGATAAGCCTCATCCCCTTATAGAAAATATAAAATCAAATTGGATGATATGGGTAGGTGGTATTAGCATCGGGCTTGCTGGTATTTTCTTGGTTAAATATTCGATCGATAATGGTTTGTTAGGGCCAACAGCAAGAATTGTTCTAGCATTTTTAACCGGTATCGCATTCCATATTGCAGCTTATTACTTCCATCTTAAAAAAGGGCAAAATGATATTTTTGCCGCCTTAGCGGGTGGAGCCAGCTTGGTGTTATATGCAGCTTGTTTAGCCGCATTACATTTATACCAATTGTTTACCCCCGGTTGGGCATTTATTGTCCTCGCGATTATATCGATAGCGACTATGTTATTGGCCTTAGTGCAGGGGCCAGTATTAGCCGCTTTAGGTATTTTAGGCGCCTATCTGGTTCCTATTTTTGTCAGTACCGGTAGCAATAACGTGACAGCTGCATTGATATACAGCTTCATTGTTAGTTGCTCAGCGCTCTTGTTAATTCGTTTTGTAAAACGCGATTGGTTATGGATTGGCACATTGATAGGTGCTGGTTTTTGGTGGTTGATTTCGCTAACAGTGACATCAACAGAGATATCGCGTTTGCTCTATTTACTTGCGCTGGCTTATGCGGTGCTGGCTATCGAATGCTGGGACTGGCGCTTGCGTAAGGCTTTAGTGAATCACGATTTGATTCCTAGCCATAGTTTATATGACCTGTTAAAACAAGGTGTGGCGAAATACCAGAAAAAAGTAAGTATCACTTTATTGGTGTTAATGTTGGCGTGGTTGTTATCTCTGATTTTGGTATCATTAAACTCTACAGTTATAACGATTCTTGTTCTATTTTCTGCGTTTACTTTATATGTTGCTTATCAGCAGCGCATGTTGATTTATATCGCATGGCTTGGCTTTTTCATAACGATACTTGGGTTGTTGTTGCAAGGTATCGATGTTTATTCCCCGCACACTCTGAACGCTTTATCCGTTGAAACAGATAAATTGTTATTAACTCTCATTATTTTGTTGAGTGTTATTTATGCCTCATTTTCATTTTTTGCATTACAAAAGAGTCACTATAAAGGCTATTGGTCATCTTTAGGTTTGTTGGCGCCTTTAATATTAATTGCGCTGGGTTATATTCGAGTCGACACCATACAATCTGATTGGTATTGGGCTTTGATAGCAGCAGGTTTAGGTGCAGTGTATTTTCACTTGTTGTATCGCAAGAAGCATGAGCTATCACCGACAGCGATGGTCGCTATTATTTTTTCAGGGCATCTTGCCTATACCTTAGCGGTTGTTATCTTATTTCAGGCGGCTACCTTAACGTTGGCTTTAGCTGTTCAAGTTGCGTCACTAGCGTGGCTGGATCGTTATTTCCGATTACCTATTTTGCCATTGTTGATTAAAATTATTTTGGCTGTTGTCATCGCACGCTTAACCTTAAATCCTTGGTTATTAACTTACCCTTCAGATATACATTGGTCTCTATGGACCTACGGCGGTTCCTTCTTGTTCTGCGTACTGGCAGCGTATTTTGTGCAAAAGGGTGTTGAGAGTGAGTCGAGTGATATTGTTCAAGGCCGTGCGCCATTACTGAGTTGGCTTAAAGCGGCAAGTGCTCATTTGCTAGTCTTGGCCATTATCGCCGAAACACGCTACCAGCTTTATGGTGGAAATATTTTTGCGCAGCAATATAGCTTTTTGGAGGCGGCAATTAATACGGGTGTTTGGGGTGTTTTAGGCTTAGTTTATATGCTGCGTACGCAGGCTGCTGAAACACTTGCATTTATTTATCGCTGGATAGCTCATATATTAATACTGGCCGCTTTCGCGAACTATGTCGTATTTTTGTTGTTATTTAAGAATCCGCTTTTTACTAGTATTGAGCTGAGTGCAACGCCTATCTTTAATATTTTATTGCTGGCCTATGGTTTGCCATGCTTGATTGGCTTCTTTGTTTTATATTTCCAAAAAGATAAAGCGATACGCCGCATTGTGGGTGGTATTGTTGCCGCCATGCTATTGATTTTTGTATCGATAGAAATACGTCACCTATGGCATGGTCAACTTAATTTTTACCAGCCTATATTCGCAGGTGAAATTTATACCTATTCAATGGTGTGGTTAGTGATGGCAATCGCGGGTTCATTAATTGGTATTAAAATAAAAAGCCGAGATTGCTATCGAGGCAGCATGTTATTTTTGCTGCTGGTGGTCGCCAAAATTTTCTTAGTAGATACTTCAGGTTTATCTAGTCTATGGCGAGTAGCGGCTTTTATGGGCTTGGGTATCTCACTACTTGGACTTGCTTATCTGCATCAGAAGATGCAGATAGTGACAGAAGAAAGCAGTACTACATAAACAATGTATAGCTTAAAAGGGTTTAAACGTTTCAATATTTAATCTAGGTTAAACCCTTTTGATCTCACAAAACGCCCAAAATCAGCGCAGTTAGGCACACTAAACTGTCGGGCTTTATCTTCTGACCAGCTATAAAATTTAGTCTCCCCCCATTTTTCAGGGTCTCTAGGTTTAAGAGAATGTGTTTTCATACGTCTTAAATCAAATTTTTCTATACTATGTTCTAAATTTTTCTCGTTGTAAGAGTTTTCATGTACAGTGTTTTTAAGAGATAATCTTGGAGTGATGTTGTTCTTGGATATTGGCCAACCTATACACAAACCTGCGATAGGGATAACCCGTTCTGGTAAGTTAAATAGATCACTGATTTGCTCTGAGTGGTTGCGAATGACGCTGATGGGACAAGTTCCGAGGCCCACAGCGTTAGCAGCATGTATAAAGGATGTTAATGCAATTCCTGCGTCGATACTGGCATTGAAAAATAAGTCTAAATGATTGTTGGGAAATGGTTTTTTACGTAACTTTGCAATTTCTACTAAACGACGGCCATTCGCTAAGAATATCAATACATCGGGTGCAGTTTGTAGCCATGTTTGATCGGGAAGCAGTCTTGAAAGAGCTTGTCTTTTTTCTGGATCTTTAACAATAAGAATGTCGGCCTGTTGTAGATCGCTTTTTGATGGGCAGGAAAGTGCACAGGCGCATAGAAACCGTAATAAATTTGGATCAATAGGATGGTCAGTATAATTTCGGTGAACGCTTCGAGAAGTCATTTTGGCTAGTGTGTTGAGACCTTTTAAATTTTCATCAATGTCAAAGTTTTCATTAAAGCGTACTTTTAAATCATTTTTTATGGAGTTAACAAAATTAGTATTGGATATTTTTATTGTGGCTGGCATGTGTTTCTCCTGTTTTTATAAATATTTATAAGTCTTTTTATTAGAACCGGATTTTTTAAAGTATTAATACTTTATATTTTTATCTTTGAGGTAATGTTCAATTTTTATAACGGATTTTTTTAACTCATTCGGTGTGGCGTGAGTGAAATTAAGACGCAAGGCCGTTGGTGTATTAACACTGTCATGATAAAAGACGGTGCTAGGCACGACGGCAATACCTTGTTGCAATAAATCTTTTGCTGTCTCTAGTGCATTTATTTTTGGTAGCGTTAACCACACAAACATACCTCCATCTACCCTGTTAAATTCCCCTCCATATGGTTTAAGGCGAGACAATAACTCGCTAAATTGTTGATAGCGATCTTGATAGGCATTTTTGATGGTGTCGATATGCTGAGGAAACCCCTTGTCTTTTAATACTGACATTAGTGCAGCTTGTAAGGGAATCGCGGTATGTAAATCGGCAGCTTGTTTTATTTTGATGAGAGGTGCTAATACATGTTCTGGTGCCGATACCATGCCTAAGCGAATACCTGGCGCAGCAATTTTTGAAAAAGAGCGCAAAACAATCGATTGGCCTTCACAGAAAGAAGACGCTAAGGGTAATACCTGACCGTTGAAGCGTAAGTCGCGATAGGGTGCATCTTCGACAAGCGTAACATGGTATTGCTGACACAATTTGGCGACTTGTTTTCGAGTATTTAGTGACCAGCAAACCCCTGTTGGGTTATGAAAATCGGGCACAGCATAAAATAATTTAATCTGGTGTGAGCTAAAAAGTTGCTCTAGTTCATTCAAGTCTGGGCCATCATTATTTTGTTTGATAGTCTGTATATTTGCTTGTGATAGCCCAAATACTTGTAGTGCGCCAAGATAGCTTGGTGCCTCTAGCGCAACACCTTCTCCCGGATTAATAAAGGCCCGTGCAATTAAATCGAGGCCTTGTTGAGAGCCATTCGTTATCATCAAAGACTGATCTTTGTTTATCGAGTAATACTCCCTCAAGGTGGTCAGTAGTGGAGGATAACCCGCTGTTTCACCGTACTGGAAAAGATCGCATAAGTCTTGAGCAGGTTGCTCGCACATGTGGAGTAGTGCTTTAGAGAATAAATCGGTGGGTATCATCTCCGTCGAGGGTAAGCCTCCTGCGAGAGAGATCATGTTGGGTGACTTCGCGGCCTTTAATATTTCTCGAATATATGACGGCTTAACGCCTTGTAGTGCTTCGCTGGTTTCCATATGGCTACCTAAATAAACTAAAAATGTATTGCTTATAAGAGTAACTTTATTGCTTATTTTATGTATGTTGATATATGCTGTTAAATAGGTTTATATATGCTCTTTTGGAGTCTCAATTTTAAGTCCTCGATGGAAGGGCAAAGTTAGTTGTGCTTATTTTGGTAACAACTTTGGTGCTAAGGGCTAGAGGGCGATGAAGCAGAGCCAAAAACTACAGCAATCACAAATTAATGAGGTGCTCTATAGAGTACACAAGGATATCTCAGCCCCTCTGGTGGCTAGAGACCTTGCTAAAACAGCCTCTTATTCTGAACAGCATTTTCATCGTGTTTTTAAGCGTGTGGTGGGTGAAAGCGTCAATGTTTATATTCGTCGTATCCGCTTAGAGCATGCAGCCAATCAACTGATGTTTGATCAGCACAGTAGTGTGTTAAGTGTGGCAGAGAAGTGTGGCTTCATTTCTTTGTCTTCTTTTAGTCAGGCATTTAAAAAACAGTTTGGGGTCGCGCCGGGGGAATGGCGAAAACTCGAAGCGCGACATTCTCAGGCAGCCTATATGGGCGGCCCCTATATGAGCGATCCAGAAATCAAAGCGGGTTATGAGCGGATAGCGTCAAAGGATTTACCTAGGCCCGAAATAGTGAATCTGGCAGATCAGCGAGTGGCCTATATTCGCCATCGAGGTTATGGTCGTTCAATACGTCAGCCATGGTTGTTGCTAGAAGCATGGGCCATTGAGCAAGGTATCGTTACAATGGGTTTGGAGCAAGAGAATACTAAATCGACCTCTTTGCTTAAAGGGGGTTGTGGTCAACAAATTGGCCTACACCATTCCAACCCTGCTTGGGTGGCTTTGCACGAGTGTCGTTATGTCGCCTGCTTGACCATTGAACAGCCCCTAACAAAACGAGGCGTAGTGAATCAAATGACTATTCCTGGCGGTTTACATGCGATGTTTGATTTTACTGGATCTTATGGCGAGTTATTGCCTTGGCTTAGTCGGGTATTGGATGAATGGTTGCCTTATTCAGGTTACAAATTAAAAACAACACCGGCTTTTGTTCATTATCGAAAAAATCATTTTTTATCTGTAGATGATTATTTTGATGTGTCTATTTTCTTTCCTATTTCAATCATTTAATCAGAGTTCTCTAAATTTTAAACATGAAAAGAATCAATAAAATGCCCACATTTGCGTTGCTGCTATTTTTGATGTCGATTACTTTACTCCCAAATTCAGCTATAGCAAAAAGTAGCGCTTGCTTTGGAACAACAGCGAATGGCCGCCTAGAAAATGGCGTTAGGTTACCGTTAAACGGCAATAACTTTACGACTTATAGCCATTTAGCTCATGGTTTAGGCCGAACCTATGTCCATAGTGAGGTCAAAGAAATAATGCTCGATGCCTATCAAGCATTAGAGCAAGAACAGCCGGAAAAAGTATTCAAATATGCGGAAACGGGTTTTGAAAATGGAGGGCTTTTTAAGCCACATAAAACGCATCAAAATGGTCTTTCAGTTGACTTTATGACTCCTGTTATTAATACAGAAAAAAATATAAAAGGAAGTGCCAAAGGGCAATCTGTTCATTTGCCCACCAACCCATTAAATAAGTTAGGTTACAATATTGAGTTTGATAAAAATGGGATCTATAAGCACTATCAGATTGACTATGTTGCTATGGCGGCACATATTGTGGCCCTACATAAGCAAGCGAAGAAAAGGGGGTATGATTTATGGAGGGTGATTTTTGATCCTGACTTACAAGCCGGTTTGTTTAAGACACAATATGCGAGTTATTTGAAAAAAAACATACAGCTTTCTAAGAAGAAGTCATGGGTTCGACACGACGAGCACTATCATGTGGATTTTTCGATTCCCTGTAAAAAGTAAGAGTAGTTGGGGTTAATAACTCTATTGTTTATTTTTTAGTGTTTGTTGTCTTACTTTTAGGAACATAATTTAATATTGAAACCGGTACTGTTTTTCTCACGGGAAAGCCTTCAATTTCTTTTCGCTCAATAACATGATTCAAGCGACTTTCAATCGCGCACAAATTTTTAAAGTCGCCCATGGCAACAAATGAAATGGCTTCACCTGTTTCACCTGCGCGCCCCGTACGGCCTACACGGTGAATATATTCCTCTGGTTTAAAAGGCAGGTCATAATTAACCACGCGACTTAGTTTACCAATATCAATACCACGTGCAGCTACCCCAGTAGCCACTAAATATTGTAGTTGGCCCGATTTGAACTTGGCCAATATTTTTTCGCGCATGGCTTGGCTTCTATCGCCATGAATGCAGTCTGCTTTGATATTCCGTTTTTCTAATTGGCTTACTAGCTTGGCTGCACCGTGTTTTTTCTCAATAAAAATCAGTGCCTGATCCCATTGTTGTTCTTTAATTAAGTGGCTCAGTAAGGCCGATTTGGTATCTTTATCAACGGTAATTAACCATTGTTTAATTAGCGGCGCCGTTGTTACCTTAGGCGAAATAGATATCTCGGTAACGTCGCTATTCGTATCATCATTGGAAAAACGCTTAGCGAGTTTGCGAACGCTGTGGTTCATTGTCGCCGAGAATAATAAGTTCTGTCGTGTTTCGGGTAGACGTTGGATAATATTATCGATGTCATCTGCAAACCCCATATCCACCATTCGATCAGCTTCGTCTAATACTAGGGCTTCCAGCTCATCAAAATGCAGTGCTCGTTGATGGGCTAAATCCAATAACCTACCCGGTGTTGCGACTAAGATATCTGCCCCTTTAATTAAACGCTGTTTTTGAGCTTCTGAGTCCACACCACCATAGATTGCCATTGAGCTTAGGTTCAGGTGTTGACTGTATGCAGTAATACTTGCTTCAACCTGTATGGCGAGTTCTCGAGTGGGGGTAAGAATCAGCGCGCGCACGCGTTTACCGCGAAGCTTACGGTCTTGATTGAATATCTCTAATAATGGCAATACAAAAGAAGCTGTTTTACCAGTGCCTGTTTGAGCGGTAGCAATCAAATCTTTACCAGACAGAATAATGGGGATGGCTTGTTTCTGAATAGGGGTGGGGGCCGAGTAGTTTAGGCCATGAATGGCTTGTAAAATAGGATCACACAATCCAAGTTTTGAGAATGACATAGTGTCTCGGGTAGATAGTCGATGATGAGTGGGTGAGAGTGGCGAGAGTATAGCAGTGCGGCTTAGCGCGCACAGATCTATTTTTAAATTAATACAGCGTTCTTTACACAAACATAGACCGAGTTGGTTGACTCAGTGCCTTGAAAAGGGTTAAAAAAAGACACGACATGCGTATCAACTTGTTCAAACACCGTGTTTAACAGCGAGACAAAATGCTCATCGGCTAAGTTCTGTGACCACATAGCAAATACACCTCCGGATTTAAGCTGTTCTGCCATAAGCCCTAGGTTTTCATTCGTGTAAAAGTCAGCATTGGCTGCATTGAGAAATTCAGTGGGGGAGTGATCGATATCTAACAAAATGGCGTCAAATTTTTTGCCATTATGGTTCGGGTCAAAGCCTGTAGTTGGGGCCGTTGCGAGATCGAAGAAACTGCCGCGGATATAGCGGTTACGTGGGTCTGCATTCAGTGTTTTCCCTAGTGGTACATGTTCATCTTTGTGCCAGCCAATGACAGTATCTAAAGC
>JBOEGR010000067.1:0-26062 GCA_050633525.1 Cellvibrionaceae bacterium | reverse complement strand
GTTTGATTTGGGGAAGCCAACGTAAATTACGATCTACTAATAAGGACTGGTAGAGCTTGGGGAATTGATCTTTCCATGGATCTAAAGCCACCTTCATCAACGGGAGCAATAGGGGAGCAATAGGGTCAGACTCGATTGAACTCTAATCTAGGTCCTTCAAGCGATTATGACCTCCTCTAGGTAAAGGCTCCATCTGACGATTGATACCAGCTGAAATCTTCTTTTTAAAGTAGTCGCTACCTAACACCCAACACTTATTTGTCATTTCACGTATTTGAAATAATGTCGCCTGATCAATCAACCCATCAAACAATACTCTATAAGCCTCTCTTCTCCCTTCATCATCAGCTCCTAAAGACGTATAAACAGTATGATGACTGATTAAATTATCGTCTTTCCCCACAGCATTATGGCGATAACTTGACCAAGGATATTCAGAAGGGTGATCAACCATTTTGGCACGAACGGGATTGAGCTCTATATACCGATAACAAAGCAAAGCATAATGTTCACTATCTATCAATGAAGCCTTATAGCGGCCCTCCCACAGAGTACCCGTTCTATGATAAGTGAAATTAAAGTACTGGACATAATAACGGCCTAGCATCTGAACCATTTTAGAAATACTGTTTTCTTTATTCGGCGTAACAAGCAAGTGAACATGATTTGTCATCAGTACATAGGCGTGAACGCGACAATCATGCTTTTCACAAGCCTCTGACAATTTTTCTAAGTAGAAACGATAATCATCATCCGAGTAAAAAATAGGATCTCGGTTATTTCCTCTAATGATGATATGTTGGGGATGACCAACAAGAACAAACCTTGGCTGTCTTGGCATTACTACACTCCTTGTAATAACTGTTAATCTATTTACTGTAAATCAATGCTGATCGACTTGCAATCGAGTCTGACCCTATTGCTTCTCTATTGCTTCTAGTTACCTCTTCATTATGTTAATCGGTGCGTTCGGGTTTCATACTGAATGCCAAAGAAAATGCTGATGTTATGCTGAATAAGAAAACCGGATAAAGGAAGAAATAAAAAGGCGCTGGTGGTGACACTAGCGCCTCTATACTTACTAATTACTGGCAATCGAGTCTGACCCTATTGCTTCGTAATAACTGTTAATCTATTTACTGTAAATCAATACTGATCGACTTGCAATCGAGTCTGACCCTATTGCTTTGACCCTATTGCTTTCCCAATCGAGTCTGACCCTATTGCTTTCCTATTGCTTTGTGCTTTGTGCTTTGCATCCTTGTCTTCCTTGGCATAACAATCATATCCTTGATTAACCACAAATAACATTCCATTTAGCATACATATATTGATCAATAAAAAATCACTATGATCTTACCCCTTTAATCTATTGATTATCACAAATCTGCTTCGATTAATTCTAACTCAGAAAGCTCACCATTAACGGCCTTTTTAATTTCACCAATAGTAACCTGAAACCAATACTCGCCTTCATCAGAGAAATAACTAAAACAAAAGGCTTCTTCATCTGAATCATATCCGCCTATATAATCTCCCTCTTGAAACATATCATCCGATTCAATTTCTGCCCATTCATTAGCAGACTTATCTTCCTGTAAAATTAAACGAAAAATTGAAAGAAGTATTTGATCAATATTACATTTCACAATAATGCCTCATAAATTATAAATTTGATTAGTACTTAACTATTGGCTTATGGCTGATTCCATGCTTATCCATCATACGGCCTGCCTGCTGATAAACTTCTTTTGTAGTAGCATTTGGGTTAGCATCGATCCAATTTTTCCATTGAGTTGTCCAATTATTTCCAGCTTTATGCACAGCTTTATGTTCGCTTACTGTGAGCTTAACGGTATGATTGTCCAACTTGATCCCGTGTTTTTTAAAGAATTCTCTATACTTCTGTGATTTTGGACTTCGACCCCGAAATACATTAAAAATATGATGTTTAACCATATCCGGTGCAGGAAGCGCTTTTACTCCTGCCTTTGGTAAAGCAGCTTTCCTAATAGAATACAGAGCAACAGCAGCTTGAACTGCTGACCAAGGCTGAAGACTTAATCCTGCTCTAATACCATTCCTTATCGGGTCCTCAATTCCTTGCCAACTAAACACATTCGCAAACGCAGACGCAACATCTAAAAAACCATTAGACCTTATATTATCTTTTATGTCACTTGCATAAGAAGTACTCGTATCATCCAATAAACTGTAATTAAAGGCATCAAGTGCAAGCTTATTATCAGGATTATCTAACCCCCAGCCCTTATCGTTGCCATAAATATTGGTATCGGAAGCAAAGCTAATCGATAAGTCAGCCTGTAACTCACCGCTATCCCAGCCATAACTATCTGAATTTGTATCGAACGTCTCCCCATTATCATCAACTTCATAACCTGTTGGATCGATAAGATTCATGGGGTTATTCCACACATACGCATAGCGATTGTAATTCAGCACAAACTCAGGCGCCTGAACAATCGGATCACTCTGCAACATCCTACCCAAGATCGGATCATAAATCCGCCCGTTCATATGGATAATGTCCATATCTTGGATATGCTCGTGGCTGGTATACCCCTTGGTCGTCAATGTCTGACTACCCGTAATCCCCTGACTCACTTCCACTTGCTCACCGTAAGGCGTATAGCGGAAGCGTTGGATCAGGTTGCCACTGTCATCAGCGATGGCGAGTACGGTGTCTTGGTAATCGCTGATCATGCTGTGGGTGGTTTCAGTGTTGGCACTTTCGGTTTGGGTGATCAGCGCAATGCCATGTAGGTGGTATTTGTGCTGAACGGTGGCACTGCCTTGGATGGTGGTGACGCGTTCGTAGCCGTCGCCGACGTACAAGGTTTCGGTGACGGAGGTGCCTTGTTGGTCGACACGCAGGTAGCGTTTGCGGTCGGGGCCGTACTCAAAGCGGGTGTTGTTGCTGCCTTGCGTCAGGGTGGCGACTTTATTCCATGCATTGTAGGTCAGGGTTTTGGTGCCATCGCTGCGGCTATTACCATTGGCATCGTAACTGTAGCTGCGCGTGAGGTCACCGGTGGTGGAGGTGAGCTGACTCGGGGCGGCAGTATTGGCATAGTGGAAGGCAATGGTGTTATCACTACCGGTATAGGGGTTGCGGCTTTGGTCAACAATCTCGTCACTGGTGTTGTACAGGGTACGCGCCAAGCTTTCCCATGAGCTGCCCGAGGGGATGGTGTAGCTGGCCGGTGGCGCAGGCTGGGTTAGGTCTTGTGGCAGATTGCTTAAGCGCTGGCCGATGACGAGGGTCGGGTTGTTTAAGGCCGCCCGCAGAGGTTCGGCTACAGTGTCACTGGTGTAGAGTGTCCGCGCGAGGTCGGCCCAATCGGTACTGTCGATGACGTAGTAAGGCCCGCTGTTTTCAGGGGGCTCGCCTTCGTTGCCGGACTCACTAAGGAAGGACGCCGTGAGGTTTTCGATGCTGGCACCTTGGGTGTAGAAGAAGCCTTTGGGCCGCAGGGCTTCGGTGCTGGTGACGCTGGAGGTGTAACGCACGACGCCATTGAGCAGGTAGCGTAAGGTGGTGCCGGTACGCTCGATACGCACGACATCACCGCTTTGGGCATTGTTGGTTAAGGTACCACGCCAGCTGTTGTTTTCATGAACGTGGATACGGCCGTTGCTGTCCATCCACACTTTGTAAAGGATAGACTTATGGCGATTGTCGATGGGGCTGGCCGCATCGGCAAAGCCGACTGCGCGGATGGTATCCGATTCTCTTACGGTAAACTCTAACCAGCCGTCGGTATTGGCGGCGAGGGTTTCGTTGGTGTCGAAGAGACCATTACCCCAACTGTTGGCGACGGTTTTAGTGAACACGCCTTCGTCATCAACGCTGACGCCGTTTAAGTCACGCAGAGTAAATTCACTGGTTTCTGTTGGCTCAGGCGGTTCGGGCGGCGGTGCAGTGCCCTCGCTATTGAAGGAGCTCACTAGGTTGCTGATGGTCGCATTCTGGTGATAGAAGAAACCTTTGGGGCGCAGTGCGCCGGTGGTTTCCAATGTGGAGGTGTAACGTACAACCCCATTGAGTAGGTAGCTTAGGGTGCCGCTTGTGCGCTCGATGCGCACGACGTCACCGCTTTGGGCGCTATTGGTTAAGGTGCCACGCCAGCTGTTGTTTTCATGGACATGGATACGGCCGTTGCTGTCCATCCACACTTTGTGAAGGATGGATTTGTGTTTGTTGTCGACTGCAACAGCAGCATCGGCAAAGCCAATGGCAATAGTGGTATCCACTTCGTTAACGGTGAACGCTAACCAACCATCGGTATTGGCGGCGAGGGTTTCGTTGGTATCGAAGAGGCCATTGCCCCAACTGTTGGCGACGGTCTTGGTGAGGAGGCCGTCTACATAGCTCACACCATTGAGGTCACGCATGGTGAGGGCAGCGCTAGGGGCAGGATCACCTTCGCCATCTATGTCTAAGAGGCCGGTTTGCAGTGTGAAGGTCTCGGGCGCAGGGCTCGCAAAGACACTGGTATCGAGGGTGTTGCTGCCACTGCTATGGCTAATGCTGTTGAGTAGGTCGCCTTGCAGTAAGGGCTGGCTATTCGAGAGGCTGTAACCGAGCGGCACAAGACGATCTTCGAGGTGTTGCGCCACGAGGGTGGTTTCACTGGCGGTGGGTGCAGGGCGTGGCAGTTCGCCATCGCTGTAGCTGATGCCTTGGGTGCGTTTGTTACCCAAGGGATCGTAGGTATAGCGGTGGTTCCACACCATGTCCAGTTCAACGCCGGCGATGTTTTGGGTGTATTGGGTGTGGGCATCGGTGAGCTGTTGGCCGAGGGCGTCGTTGTAGCCGAAGGTGTCGCTCCACGCTTGGATGTCGGTGCCGTTGTTGTAGTACGAGGCATCATCACGGCTACCAATGTGACCGAGGGCGTTGTAGTTGCCGTAGCTCTGATCGATGATCAGGCCACTGTTGTTGGATGCTTGTAAATCGCTGGCCCAACCGGTGGTGGGCTGGTAGCCACGATAGAGTTCGACATTGCCGGCAAGGGTTTGGCCGGTGATATTGCCAAAGGCGTCGATGCTCTCAACATCTTGGTAGACGGTATCGCTATCGGCATCGCTAATGCGGTTGAGGTAGCCGCTGTCGCTGTAACCGTAGGTAATACGGGGGGCACTTAAGCTACCTTGGTTTTGGTAGAGGGTCGGGAGTGTGGCGGTATCGACACGGCCGTAGTCGTCGTATTGGGTGGTGGCGACACTGGTCACTAAGCTACCGGTGCGATTGCGTTGGGTGGTTTCGACGCGTTCGGGTAGTTTGCTTGTTGTATCGTGATCGGTGTCTTGCTGCCACGCGAGGGTGACGCCACTGGTGGCGGCCACGTTGTCGGGTGTGAGGGCGGCTTGGGCGCTGGCACTTAAGCTGTCGATACGGTATTGACTGACGGTATCGATCAAGCCAATTTCTTCTTCGTCGTAGGCCCAGACGGAGTAAGTTTCACTGTCGCGCTGGCTGCGCATGCGGCCAAGGGCATCGTAAGTAAAGTAGGTGCTTTGGTTACGGGCATCGGTCTGTTGAATGAGTTCCCCAAAGGCGTTGTAGCGGTAGGTCCACTGGCCTTGGTTGGGGTCGTCTAGGCTGGTTTGATTGCCGTAGCGATCGTATTGATTGACGACTTGGTGGTATTGCCCCGGTAAGAGGTTACCTGAGGTATCTAGGCGTGGGTAGTCTTGGTGGGTCACGAGACCTTGGGCATTGTAGGTAAAGCGTACATCGGTATCGTCGGGCTGTACTTTGCGGGTCACTTGGCCCAGCACATTGCTAATAGAGCGGGTGATACGACCGGCGGGGTCAGTGGTGACGACGGCGAGTTCGTTACTGTAATCTTTTTCCACGACGCGATTGACGCCGGGCAGTTGCTTGCGCACGACACGATTCAGTTCATCGTAGGTTTGCTCGGTAAAGGCGCGGTCGCTGTTGTTGGTAAAGCTCACGGTGGTGGCTAGGGATTGAATCACGGGCACACTGGTGCGCGTTTCGCGGCCGTATTGATCGTACTCCATGGCCTGTACGATCCATTGGCCGGGCTGCAAACTTTGTTTGGCGGTTTTGACGACTTGGCCTTTACGGTCCCACCAGGTGTAACTTTGTGAGCCACCGGCGGGCACGGTGTGCTCCCATGTATAGGCACTGTTGGTACAACCGAGGCCGTTGTCGCTACAAAAGCCTCTATAAGTATAGTGATCGTTACCGAGGTGGTCGGTCACTTGGGTGACGCGCCCGAGTGCATCGTAGCGTGTCGTGGTTTCGGCGCCGGAGGGGTCGATCATGGTTTCCGGTAGGCCGTGGACGTTATAGTTTTGGTAGACACTTTGATGCCCTAAGCTATTGGTGTCGGCACTGAGGTATTTACCGTTGAGGTAGCTACGGCTGCTGCTGCGAGCCATTTCTGAACGCTCGGCATTGGCGCTCAGGGCCTCTAAGGTCATGGCACTTTGGTTACCATAACTGTCGTATTGGTAGTGCGTGCGCGTCCCCTTTCCATCACTGCCATCGTCGCTGCGGTTAAGCCATTGGTATTGGACTAAGCCGTTGCTGTAGTAGTCGTACTCGCTCTCAAGGGTATGGGTATCGGCGAGGGCATTACCATCGTAGAGCCGTGTGACGGTGTCGGAGGTGTTGACTAAAAACGCCTCGGGGGCACCATAGGTATCGGTGTGTTCGTAGGTGATGTCGGCTTGTTGTTCTTGTAGCAGCACACCGGCGGCATTGTAGGTGCCGTTGGTGCTGGCCATTAAACGGGCGTACAAACCAGAACCCGACACGACCCAGGTGGATTCGCTGCGCTCGGTTTTGATTAAGGCGTCGTCGCTCAACTGTAAATGGTCAACGACCTTTTCGGCGAGATAGGGTTTGTAGATACCGCTGCCTAACTCCAAATGCTGCCAATCAAAGTAGCTGTTCATTTGGCCGCTAAAGTCGGTGCCGGTGGCTTCGCCGCCCTCACCTCTTCGACCAATATTATCGGCAAACTCACTGGTGCTAGCGGCGCCCACGGGCACGCCATTGAGCATGGCAATTAAGTAGTCGTCTTCGCCGTTTGCATACGTAATGTCGTTCACGAGGGTAGACGCTGCGCCCTCGTAGACTTTTTTCTTGACGGTGGTGAGCTTGCCCACCAAAGGAAAGGTTTGGTTTAAATACGAGACCGTGACCAAGGAGTGAGGCGTGCCATTTTGGTCTTCTTTGGCGAGTACGGAGGTGATGGATTTAAAGCCCAAGTAACCGTGCTCACCATTGTGCATACGTGCACCAGCGTATTTATAGAACACTTGGTTATTCGGGGTGGTTAAACTTTTAACAACGGTTAAAGCTTGTTGGTAGGGTTGAGTATCGCCAAAGTCGATACCGTCATCATAAGAGTCGCGGGTGTAGACGTCGGCGTCGGTTAGCTTACTGTATTCAACTTCGTGTTGGTTGCCGTTGGAGTCGGTGAAAGTTTGGATGTAGGGGTGCTGGGAAGTGCCAGGCCAAACGACATGCCTACCCTCATGAATATTAGGCGCCCTAACAATATCTTCAGTTCCATCGCCATTAAAGTCTCCTACATACCAGCCCCCGTAATCGTGATGAACAAAAGACTCTAGGGTCCTGAAATCACTAAAGGTACCATCACCCATATTTATTTTAACGCGAGCATCTCTCTGTATATAATCCAATAAACCATCTGCATTGATATCAAGAAGGTAGTATTTAATTGGGCTATCTCTCTGAGTAGAAAGAATACGACTATCCGAAAAGGTGTTATTTCCTAACGATATACGATAACGCCATCGAGAATCAGAAGGCAATGTATGAAGCAAGTCACTCAAGCCATCGCCGTTAATATCTAAAAACCTAGAGTTTGGGAAAGTTTGTAGACGCGAATGCAAATCGGGAAAGTTCAAATCAAATCCTGAATTTGAAAAAGAGTAGTTACCCTGATTCAAGTAGACCTTATAATATTCAGTTAAGCGACAGTCAGTGCCGTCAGTGATCTGGTTGTGTGCGTTATAAATAATATCCGGTAAACCATCACCATTCATGTCACTCATGTGCATCTGTGGGTAACATACACGCGGCTCACTTGGCATAGAGTCATAATTATTAGGACTCAAAAAATATCGAGTACCTATAAAATCATCTTCTCCGCTACGAAAAACAACTTCCTTCTTACCATCACCATTCAAATCCTCAAGAAAACGCTCAACATCAAGCCCTCTCATGCGATATGTTAGCCCTATGGTATTAAGCGTTGCTTCAGGGCTGTCATCAAATGGATAATTAGAAAAAGTTATATGCTCGTCACGACCATCTCCGTCAAGATCACTATATAAATGAGAGGTTCTCGAACTATCTTCTCTATGATTACGATCTAAACGCCCATCATTGTTTAGATTAACCAAACCATGAATACGCCCACTTAAGCTTGCATCTGAATACTGGAAGCCCAAAGACCCACTATCCGTCCATCCAAAGGTCAGTGCCCCTAGGCACTCACCACTACCAACACACTCTTGAATATCCATCACTTTCGATAAACTGGATACTGAATCATATTCATAGTGAACGTTATATTGTCGATAAACCGCACCATCCACTCGGGCGATAACTGAGT
Source organism: Cellvibrionaceae bacterium (assembly GCA_050633525.1). Lineage (GTDB taxonomy): Bacteria > Pseudomonadota > Gammaproteobacteria > Pseudomonadales > Cellvibrionaceae > CANLBN01. The sequence goes on along the minus strand of JBOEGR010000067.1, from coordinate 17,417 downwards.
CTAAACGCTGAGTGAGATTACGGGGCGAACCCATCCAATAACCTGTGCGGCGATCGTTGCGAGTTTCGTAAATAAAATCAATTTCATTACCTTGATAGGTGATCGAGTCCACCAAAGGTTCGCGATTGGTCGTATCAACTAACCAGTTAACCGTGTAACTCGCACCGCCGCGCTGGGTGTGCTGTGTTTCTAAAAAGACATTCGGCGATGTTAGTTGGCGTGTTAGGGTTTTGGTATCGCCATTTTCAAATTGTAATTCGTAGGTGGTGCTGTTGACGGCATGAATCAGTACGCCGGAATCGATTTCGGTACGGTAATAATCGCCACCGACAGAGACTAACTCTTCACCATTTAAACAAGGAATAATTTGATTGGTATTGCGACGATAGCAATCTTCGATACGCGCAAGGCCGGTGGCTAATTGCCAACCCAAACCCATCACACCATTACCAAATTGGCTGTTGTAATTTAGTGATACACTCAGCTGTAAATCAGCAGCACCTGCTGGAACCATTACAGGTACTTTATAAGAGGCGGCTCCCCCATAAGTCACATCAAACTCGCTTAGGGTATTACCCACCAAAGTAGTCGGCTGTACTTGCGCCTGCAAATGGCTATGAAAGAAAGCAATGAGTGAAATGGAAAAAACAGAAAAAGCCTTGAGGCAGGCAACAGCCTTACATATAAAATACTTCACAGGTACACATCCTTGTTTGATGTTGTTTTTGTTTTAAAATCAAGCCAAGGTTATTTTAGGTGTACTTTTATGTCAATCCGATCAACATTCAAAAGAACCTTCTAGAATCAAACAGCACCTCATAGAATCTAATAGCACCTCACAAGTCAAGAGCTCTAATAATCGCTACAAAGAATGCCTATTCTTATTATATTTAACCCGTGATATAACGACCATTCCCCCTCTAACAGAATGAATGAAGACAAAAATTAATAATAACGAAGGTTCTATAGCAGAAGAGGAAAAGATGGGAGAAGCAACTTATTCAGTTTGAGACAGACGTAAAACAATCTCTAGGTTTATAATTTTTTCACCTGAAAGCCTTGCGCTTTCAGTAATGCGAGCAAACCATCTGGCCCAACTAGGTGTAAAGCGCCTACTAATACGTACTCGGTTTCTGGTGTTATCATCAATTGTTTGATTTGGGGAAGCCAACGCAAATTACGATCTACTAATAAGGACTGGTAGAGCTTGGGGAATTGATCTTTCCATGGATCTAAAGCCACCTTCATCAACGCAGGGTTATCACCTTGGCGCCATGCTTGTTTTGTTTCTGCCATTACCTGAGACATTTTTTCGAGATCATCGAGGGCCTGAATCACAACTTCATCTTCTTTACCTTCACCCGCACCCAATAAGGCTTTAAACTGATCGTCGATGGTTTCTAAAAACAGTCGTTGTTTATTATCGGTTTTAGCCCGACCATTAAAAAACTCATCAACCCCAACGCCAGCCATACCCAAACGCTGTAGCTCTACTACCGTTAGAATCACAGAGAGCATACTGGGCTTCACTTGCTCAAAGGAGGCAATAGTCATCCCTCTGGCAGAAAGAAAACGGCTTAGTTCGTTATAGGTATTTTGCTTAAGTACCGTCTTAAGTGTGCGGCCATCTTGATAGCGTGCGTACTGGGCAAATTTTTGTTGCGCTGCGGGGGAGCTGGCGACATCGGGATCGATTTCAAATACCAGTATTTCTGAACCTTGGTAGCCACGATAAAACGAGGTGGGCAGCGGGTAATCTTGCTCACTCAGCAAGTGAATGGTGCCACCAAGAAAAACATGGTGACGGCCATCACTGACCTTCCAAACAGAACCCTCTGCGCTCACTGAATAACTCAATAAGGAGAGGTGAAGTGATGTAATAGTAGCAATAAGAATTTTCATTAACATGCTTAGAAGAATACCATTATCAGAGATCAAAGATAGGATTTATTTAAAGGCGTCTATTGTGTCTCAAATTGGCTGATTAAGTCTGGGATGGCATCCACAATATTCGACTTCATAATAGCCAAGGTCACCTTACCGACCTCAAAGCCAAATTTAGTCATGACGGTTTCATTAATAACAACACCGGGAACCACTTGATACATCCAATCATCCATAGAGACTACTATATCACTATCGTTATAAGGCACTCGGAGCTTATAGGATAAACGAATCGCATTGCCACGGGTTTGAATTAACGCTGAATCTTCGACATCTCCTGCTGTACCAATATAATCGCCCGTTCCATTTGGGGTCATTGTCCAAACACGGGTTTGTCGCTCACCATCATCAAACCAGAATACTTCATCTAACACACCGACTCCGGCTTCATCCCAACTGCCTTTTAATACCGCTTTGAAATAACGAATCACTTTTCCAGAACGATCTCTCACAATGCCGTAAGCGACCAAATCACCCGTGAAAAATGCTTTCAAATCTAGCTTAGGCTCGCGACCGTCATAGTCATCGATGGTAACGGATGAGCAGGCTATAAGAATACCCGAAACCATAAGAATAAAGCCTAGAGAAATCACCTTTTTCATACTTTTACGCCCTGACAAATAGTTACTTCTACGCTATTACTTACATAAGAGATCGATGAAAGTTTAATCAGTTGCTGTTACCCGCGATAGATCGTCATTACAAACTTAGGGTACTACTGGAGTTTATAGATGTTTAGGTTATACAAACTATTTTTAGTGGGCTTTTCAAGCGCCATATTATTCAGTTCAAATACGCTTGCTCTGGATTCGTATGAATGGAGCATGGATATTAATACAGGGTCCAAACATAGCGACCAATCATACAAAAATAGCTATGGGAATAATCAATATTACAATGAAGATAATGAGGGCTTTGGGATCACTTATGGCTACAAGGATTACCTTGATATCAAAATGGGTTTTTTTGAGAACAGCTATTTTAAAACATCTACTTACATCGGTGCGGTGCTGAACAAAGACTTCTATATTTTTAACGATATTGTGATATCGCCAGGATTAGGCCTAATGCTCACAACAGGGTACGATGATACACCGATAGATGCACCGGTAATTGCACCCATATTCCACCCCTCCATTTCTTTTGGCCATAAACTATTACGCTCAACCATTGGTTATATTCCTTACGGCGAAGATAAGGTCATTACTTTTCAAACTCAAATTTTGTTTTGATATAAAAGGCGGTAAAATAAAGGATCCCGCCTTTTATAAGAAAGCTAAGGCACTATACTTTGGCGGCCAGCACCGTTACCTTTAATATTTCGGGTGCTTCAGACAATAGTGCTTCAGCATTCGCCATTAAAGCGGCAGCAATGGGCCCATTCAAATGCAATTGGCGTCCAACATCATCAGTAAATGTATCAAAAATGCCAAAGGTAGATGGGCCTAGCTGTAATGCAAACCAAGTATTAGTTTGCTCCTCCTCTATAGCGAGTGGAAGCGCGCTTTTTAAGAAGTCAGCAACTTCTTGAACTTTATCAGGCTTAGCTTCTAGTTTTGCGAAAATGGCAAGCTTAGATTCTTTCATTGTTTTATTCCTCATTACTTAGAATTAGTTAAATTTTTTAAAAAACACACAATTGATTTTATGTTGCCATTTTATTTCTTCGCTTCGGCAATAATCTCAAAATTATGGATATTTTTTAGTACTCCATCTTCCCAACCACCAACAATCAAGCTATTGGCTTGTGCTTTCAGTGCAGCGGCAACTTTTCCGGAAAAATGTGCTTGCCTACCATGGCTATCGGTAAAGGTATCGAAAATCCCATAAGTATTTTTATTTAACTTTAAAGCAGCCCACAGTACGGTTTCAGGCTCTGTTAGATCAACAATACCTGCAGCACCTACAAGCAAATTCTCAAGCGCTTGCTCTTTTCCTACTTGTGCTTGCAACTTGATATAAGTGGCTACTGTCGCATTTTGATTTTCACGAGGAGCTTTATAAGAAAGCACTGAGAAGTTATTCACATTATCAAGAACGCCTTGCTGCCAGCCCTTGGCTACCAACTTATCTGAATTATTCTTCAAAGCAGCTGCGACTTTTCCGGCAAAGTGTTCTGCACGGCCAGCCTCATTTGGGAAAAAATCAAAAATACCAAAGCCACCATTTGCTTTCTTTAAGGCATACCAAAAAACTGTATTGGGTTCTGTTTTAGCAACTAGGTTGGCACCTTGAGAAAGGAATACTGAAAGATTCTGATCTTGACCAACCTTGGCACTCAATGGAATGTAAGTCGCTTCTCGAATATTTACGGACTCAGCCGCTTGCATTTGTGCGCAAGTAACTAAAGTAGTCATTGCTATCAGGGTTGATGTTATTAAACGGATACTTCGTGTTTTCATGGGTAGACCTCATCTATGAATTGAGGGTTTATTGTATTGAGAGAATACCCTTGACCCAGAGAGTCAAAAAAGACAACATACATGCAATTTTAGCCACCTTTGCTTTATTAACCTCTCAAGGGCCAAAAGAACCTAATGAGCACTATCGTTATTGCTGCATTTAACCATGCACTACCCTCTGCTCTGATGGGAATAGCAGACCTATTTGCTTTAAGTGGTTTAGGCTTTGTCCAAGATGGCAATGCTCATAGCACGGATAAAACACAATGGAACCCTCGCATCCTTATCGCTAGTGACGATGGCTTGCCTATTTATGATAGCAAAGGGCGCCTGTTTGATGTGGATACAGATTTTCACTCTATTGATCAGTGTGATGCTGTGTTGATCCCTGGCTTCACCCCCAATAATCATGGTCACCCGCCTAGCAAACTCATTAGCCAAGAGGCAAAATCATGGCTGGCTCATCAATACATGCAGGGGGCTTTACTGGGTGGTTCGTGTAGTGGCGTATTTGCCTTGGGAGAAGCGGGTTTATTAAACAATCGTCGTTGTACAACCACATGGTGGCTGCATGATGAATTAAGAAAACGATTTTCAAAAGCCAACCCAGTATGGGCTAGCGACCTTATTACAGATAAAAGAGTTATAAGCGCTGGCGGCCCACTGTCGTGGGTCAATGTAACCTTGCATATCGTTAAAGAACTCGCTGGCAATGATACAAGTAAGTTGATGTCTGATTTTGCCGTTGTTGACACCACACCAAAATCACAAAAATTATATGTCCCGATGGGGTTTAAGGTTTCTACAGATCCGTTTTTAGCCAAAGCAGAATACACCATTCGCCAAACACATTACCAAAATATTAGCTCTCAAGACTTAGCAAATAACATGTCGGTTTCTCACCGAACGCTAAGTAGAAAGATCAAACACTTAACAGGAGAAACGCCTAAAGGGTTTATTGATAGAATTAAAATTAGTAATGCCTGCACTCTTTTAAAAACAACCGACAAACCAATAAAAGAAATCGCATTACAACTTGGTTATTCTGACGATACTGTCTTTAGGCGCCTATTTCGAAAAAACACAAAAATGACGCCAACACAGTACAAGCAACAACTCAATCTATAAACCAGAATTAACGACTAATTTACCCACCAACAATTACGTTCTTGTTTTTGCTGCCGGTAAAAAAGAGGGATTACTTCCATTTCACTGTAACTATCTTCCGACCTTTTCAACCTCAATGCATAATAGTGCTGTTCCCACTGAATAAGATACCACGACATACTCAAACTAGTTTCATAATTATCAAATCGGCCTACTCCACCAATACTGTTTTTATCATTGCTCTCAAATGCCAGTACACCCGAAAAATAATAGTTATCTTTCTTTATACCAAGCAACATTTTTAATAGCTTAGCATCAGCTGAAAAAATGGTATCAACCATATAAATATCTTTATTATTATTTTTAGCGTGATAAAAATTTAAGGATTGATCCGCCAGCTGTACCAACGAAATCTTCCCCAAGGTTTGCTGCCAACGATTGTAATCGTCTGCGCTCACACTATAAGGAGGCAATACAAGGTATTTGTCATTTCTCATTTCAGATAGAATGCGGTAACAATATTCAAAGCGCTTATCTCGGCTCTGCCGTAAACTCGGTACACGCATACTCCAATCTAACGAGAGTATAGATGAGAGAGAAAACAGAACATCACGTTCTTGCGTTTTTACAGCAGGTAGTTTTTCAAGTTTATCCCCTTGCTTAATAACAACATAGGTGCCATCACTGTCATCTACATCCGTCTTTTGGGGCACCCTATTTTGTGAAGAAGATGCTTGTGGGGCACCCTCAAGCGGTAAGGATTTATCTAAAAGACTCTTATCTTGAATCTGACTATTTGATTGAATCTGGCTATGTGACAGTTCCTTACTCAATGGCAGCTCCTCGCTCAATGGCACTTCCTGATCGCCAGATTCAGCCATCATTTCTCCTTCTTTATCCTTTGTATCGACTAGGTTTAAGTCATTGGCAAGGGTCTCGTTCACTTGCTCATTACTTTCAACAACAAGCTCATCACTCTTACTTTCAAAAACCTCTACAGTATCGTTGCTTTTCTCTTTAGGCTTATCATTCTTATTTTGAGGAGCGTCGTTATTCACAACAAGAGCTTCGTCCTTATTTGAAGAAATTGCCTCACTAGGCACCTCGGCATCGCCATCACCATCACCATCACCATCATCGGCTAGAGTCTGAACTTCTACAGGCTCAGAATCATCTTTCTCTTCTTCACTAGTTAATCTTTCGGAAACAGTAACAAGATTCTCTTCACTGCTCTCAATAATAAATATCTCTCTAGGGCTCTCATCATTAATGCTATCTATTTGATTGACGTAAAAATCATCAACGCCCAAGGTACGCTCACCTAGGTCTAGCTCTTCAGCAGCTGGAGCCTCTACACTCAATTTACCTATTGTGGTTTCAGTAACACCTTCACTCTCTATCGAATCTACATTAGGTTTAGGTTCAGGTTCAGGTTCAGGTTCAGGTTCAGGTTCAGGTTCAGGTTCAGGTTCAGGTTCAGGTTCAGGTTCAGGTTCAGCAGTAGATTTTGAAGCCGCCAAGGTATCGACTTCAAGTGAGTTATTTATTACCAGACTACGTTTACCAACTAACGTATCACCCCCAATATTCGATTGATTATTTAAATCAAGAGCAGTCTCTTTATCAAAAACCTCTTCTTTTTTTATCGTCTCTATTTTCGTTTCACTTACAACAATATCCTTGGTAAGGTTTTCTGAGCTAATTTTAATTTCAATCTCGTTTTTATCTTTAGCTGCATCTTCTTTTTCAGAAAAAGTAATAGGTCCACTATTGTCTTTATCGTTAACAACATTACCTTCCTTGTATAGTGCTTCTATCTCACCTGAACTCGTTTTATTATCCAAGGGCTTATCATCCCTCTCTTTGACCAAGCCTTCATTTACGTTTAACACTTCACTTTTAAGACTTAGGCTATTTTTAGCTACATCATTAACGTTTGAATTATATTGTTTATTTTTATTGGATGTATCTACTTCTTCGATCACCACTATCATTTTTTCTTTTATAGAAGGTTCTATTTTCCCCTCACTTTCAACAAGAGAAGAAGTTGATATAGGCTTTTCTTTATCTTGATTGCCAGTTATAAAATTACCTTTTCTAGTATTATGCTTTACTAACAACTTTTCAGATTTATCAGTAGCAATAGTATTATCGGCCTTACTCTTGATATCCTCTTTTCCTTTATTGCGCTCACCATTATCGCTTTGAACGTCGGCTTGTTGATTTTTAGCATTAGGAATATTCTCAAAAACAAACTGTGGTTTATTGCCATCCGACGGTTTATGTTCGGTATCAGGTTTGCTCTCTTTTTTATTTTTTGATGTTACAGGACTAGCAGATGGGCGTTTTTCCTCTTGAATTATTCTTTTAAGTTCAGGTTTCACAGGCTTGGAAAAAGGCCTATCTTCCGCTTTTTTATCATCAGATTGTTCTACAAGCGTATGTTTTCTTACATTAGCTTTGGTCGGTAAGGCTTTAGTCTTTGGCAGTATTTTCTCAGTCGCTGTAGCGACTGCATTTAAACTAATTTTAAGGGCAGGTTTATCGCCTGTTTTTTTATCTGTAGATTGGGCTATATTGTGGTTTTCTACACTAGCCTCTTTATTTTTCTCTATTCTATATCCACCTTCTCGCCTTGATTCATTGTTATCGACAACCGTTACTGTGGGCACAGCCTTACTAGGCAGGCTGACAGCCTCGCTTTGCTTGGGCAAATCAGGCGCAGTACACCCTCCCAAAAGAACAAGGATAAAGGTGCAATGGTATGTGTATCGCTTAATCACTAGCACAAAATATAGACAGAAAAACATAAATTAAAGAAATATAGGAAGGCCCTAATAAATCGGGAACTTCCCATATAAGCTTAGCAGTAGATTATCTAAATAGAGGGCTATTTATGAGAAGCGCTTATCAAATAAGATAGAAAAGCGCTGCAAGAAGGGAAAAGGGTGAATCAAGCATAAAAAAGCTTGATTTATATAGTAAGAACCTCTGAGTAATCTAGGATAACAGCTGCAAGCCCCGCAGGCGTAACTAAAATGCACTTATGCTGCCTTGGACTTTTTGCTAAGGGCGACAGGACATAGGTAATCAGCGTGGGTAAGAGCAGTAAGCGTTAGCGACAAAGTCCGTTTTGCCTCCATTTTTAACACACTATCAACCTTCCACCTCTAACGGCTGGTTTTGACTTAAATCAGTCAGTGAAAATGCAAATACAATAGCCAACACAGATGTGGCTATGTATGGCGGAATTGCCACTTTAACGAGGTATGTTAAGTAAACAGCATATATCAGTAACAATAGGTTTACTATGATCGATATTTTAACGATTAATTGATGCTTTACCTTTAGCCGTAAATAATTAAATAGGCCCGCAAATATGTACATAAACGCAACTGCCGGAAAGTACATTGCTTCAAGGTTTAACTTACCCGGAAGAATATACCAAGAAAAAGTTAAAACAGTATAAAGTATGCCAAATAGCATAAGCACCATTGTAAAAGTAAAATCAATTTTATATTTCATCGCTAATCTCTTTTTGAAAACCTAACAATTTAATCAATAGACTCGTTCCACTTATCACCATTCTCTTGATCAAAAACGAGCCTTAACTAAATACAGGCACTCTTTCAATAAAAACAATTGATTACCAAGGCCCAACGCGGCATAAATGGGTATTAGCAAGATCTACAGGCCAGAAGTTATCCGAGCTTAAACAGATACTCCTATATTTTAAAACCAAATTGAATAACGGCACCGTGAGTTTCATCTTCGCCGATAAGACCAGCAACGTCGATACTCATGACTCGACCGGGATTAAAGCCAAAACCGAAGGTGAATAAATCTTCCGTGTTATCTTCCAGGTCATGACGTAAACCAAAGCGCAATTTCGCCCAGCTGACCAAGTCTAACTGAGTGCCTAAACGTAACATTTGCGTTTCTTGCTGCGAAGTAAATTCTTTTGCGGAATCTAGATCCACATTAAGCTCAAAGAAGTTTTGGCCAGTACGATAGGCAAAGCCCGCCGTTGCACGGGATTCTAGGTCTAAATCACGGTTTTCTTCGGTTTCAAATTCATCTTCATTAATATCTTTAATGACGGCTGCGATAGAAAACGCATCATTAATGGCATAATGTACACCAAGATCCGCATTGAAGTGGCTCTCAGAACTACGATTACTTCGATTATCAAAATCATCGTCATCATAATTGTCGACCGTTGCAACATAGTCATAGATCTCAATATCTTGATACTTAGGCGACACACCAAAAGTCAGGTTGGAAGTATCTGAAAAGTGAATTGTCTTACCCAGAGAAATACCATACTCCCCGATACCCGTTCCTAGTACTAAGACTTCACTCGCAATGGAATCGGAATCAAATACAGCCGTATCAGCAGCTGCATTTAAAGCTGCAATATCACTCGCAGCAACATTCGTGGTGACGTTAGTATCCGCTGTTAAGTTAACAAAAAAGGCCATTGATACATGATCGTTTGGTAAGGCTATTTGAAAATAACTACCAAACTCAAAGTTAGCTTCAGCACCATCAATATCATTTAATAAATCTACGATATCGTCTACTTCGTTAGACGATGGAATGGAATCATCGATATCATCTAACTCGTCCTCTAAATCTTCTAGGTTCTCAATCAATTCATCTTTATCAGAACCTAGGATGCCGACGCTGGCATTCATGGACAATGCCTTTCTTTTGCTAGGGTCTGCCATAGGCTTAGCCACTAAAGCAGGGTTTAATAAAGCGCCATTATTAAAATCAGCACCCGCGACGCCGGCTCCTCCTGTCGCCAAGGTTTTTGCATTGTAAAATTCGCCTGCATTCACAGCGCTACTTAAGGTAATACTGGTAGCACCTAGCAATAAAGCAAAGCTGATTTTTTTGAGCGGTAAGTTCTTAGATAGGTATTTTTTTGATGTGTGTAGCGTCGTCATAGCATTCCCTCACAGTGGCTTTTAAATAACAGAGCGTTTAAATAAAAGGTGTTTAAATTGATACAAGCTTCTCGCTGTCAATTATAAACAGATGGCATAAACAAAATAGCGTCAACGAACTCTTTAAACGTTATTTTTTAATTAATGTGAACAGTACCTCATTCAAGCACTGGATTATTTATCCCTTGATTGAATGAGGTATGAGATGAATTCTACCGACAAAGCTAAGATCAACTTGTAACAAGTTGTATCTGGCTACACACTCCTAATTAACCTTCCTGTAATTAACGCTACTGTAACTAATAATCCTTTGACCAACACTCCTTTAATCAGCGCTTCCTTAATCAACACTTCCTTAATCAACACTTCCTTAATCAACAAAAACTCGAGCATTACGAAACAGTCTTAGCCACCCTCCATCTTCGCCCCAAGCTTCGGGCTGCCACGAGTTAGTGACGGTGCGGAACACACGCTCTGGGTGCGGCATCATAATAGTAGCGCGACCATCTGTTGAGGTCACACTAGCAATAGCTCCTGCCGAACCATTGGGGTTTGCTGGATAAGCTGTGGCTGGCTGTATATGATTGTCAACGTAACGTAACGATACTAAGCCGCTGTTATCACATTGAGCAAACGCACTGTCGCTACCAAATTCTGCACGACCTTCACCATGAGCAATGGCAACAGGTAAATGCGAACCCGCCATCCCTTTGAATAAAACTGATGGTGTTTCTGGGATTTGCACTAAACTAAAACGGGCCTCAAATTGCTCTGACTCATTACGACCAAAATGCGGCCAGTGATCGGTACCCGGTATCAAAGTATGTAAATTCGACATCATCTGACAGCCATTACAAATACCCAAGCTAAAGCTATCGTCACGATGGAAGAAGGCTTCAAATTGATCACGCGCCAAGCTATTAAATAGAATCGTTTTAGCCCAACCTTCACCCGCACCTAAGACATCACCATAGGAAAAACCACCACAAGCAACCAGCCCTTTAAAGTCTTCCAACTTAGCACGGCCTGATAAAATGTCGCTCATATGCACATCCACTGCACTAAAACCCGCGCGATCAAATGCGGCAGCCATTTCAACATGACCATTAACGCCTTGCTCACGTAAAATCGCCACTTTCGGCTTAACTGCTTGCTTGATATAAGGCGCGCTAATATCTTCACTAGGGTTATAACTTAAGGATACACTCAAGCCTGGGTTAGGTTGTTGAATCAAATCAAATTCTTGCTTAGCGCACTCTGGATTATCACGCAGTGCTTGCATCCGGTAGCTAGTTTCACTCCATATGGACTGCAATTCACTGCGCGCTTCACTAAGTACATTCTGCCCATTATGGGAAAAGCGAATATGATCATCTGTGTTAACAGTACCGACTCGATGAAAACAATCGGCAAGGCCCGCGGCATTGACATATTGAGTGACCAGATCAATATTATTGGCTGCGACCTGTATTACTGCACCTAACTCTTCATTGAACAGTAACTCATTTACATTACTTTTAGCTGATGATGCACCGAGCGGTGAAAGATCAACATCAATACCGCAATGGCCCGCAAACGCCATTTCACACAAACTTGTTAACAAACCACCATCACTGCGGTCGTGGTAAGCCAAGAGCAAGCGATCTGATAAACAATCTTGAATGACATTAAAGAAGGCTTTGACATCATCCGCTTTATCGAGATCAGCGACCGCTTCACCTAACTCACCATACACTTGAGAAAAAATAGACGCACCTAAGCGGTTTTGACCTCGACCCAAATCAATCAAAAACAATTCACTGTCGACTTGAGTCTTTAATTGAGGACTTACGGTATGCCTGACATCCACTACTGGAGCAAAGGCCGATATCACCACAGACATCGGAGACGTGACGGCTTTATCTTCACCGCTTTGCTGCCATGCCGTTCTCATGGACATAGAATCTTTCCCAACGGGAATCGTAATACCCAGTGCTGGGCATAAATCCATACCAATGGTTTCAACGGTTCGAAAAAGTTTTTCATCTTCACCTTGGTGACCTGCAGCACACATCCAGTTTGCCGATAATTTAATATCGCTTAACTGAGCAATACGACTGGCGGCGATATTAGTAATGGCTTCACCGATCGCCATACGCCCTGAGGCCGGAGCATCTAATAAAGCCATCGGGTTGCGTTCCCCCATGGACATCGCTTCACCAGCATAGTTACCGGTATGAGTATCGTACGCCACTGTCGTCACGGCACAATCAGCCACAGGTACTTGCCATGGGCCAACGAGCTGATCACGAACCACTTGCCCCGTCACCGAACGGTCGCCAATGGTAATTAAAAATAATTTACTTGCCACGGCTGGGTGCCTTAACACTCGCTCTGCCGCTTCTTTTGTTTTGATAACAGTAGCGTCGAAGGGCTTAGCGCTGACCTGATGGCGCTCGGCTATACGATGCATCTTCGGTGGCTTACCAAATAAAACCGACATCGGTAAATCGACGGGTTTCGCTTCTAGCAAGGTATCATTGACCAATAAATGCTTATCTTCCGTTGCTTCACCAACAACGGCATAGGGGCAACGTTCACGCTGACAAATCGCTTCGAAGCGCGCTAAATCTTCAGGCATAATCGCCATCACATAACGTTCTTGTGATTCGTTACACCAAATAGCCAAAGGGCTCATGCCCGGCTCATCGTTAGGTACATTGCGTAACTCAAAGTGACCGCCACAACCACCGTCTTTGACCAACTCGGGGAAGGCATTGGATAAACCGCCAGCGCCTACATCATGAATAAACGCAATAGGGTTACGGTCACTTAACTGCCAGCACTGATCAATCACCTCTTGGCAACGACGTTCCATTTCAGGGTTTTGGCGTTGAACTGATGCAAAATCCAAATCTTCTGCTGAAGAACCAGAAGTCATAGAGGAGGCAGCGCCCCCACCGAGGCCGATCAGCATGGCAGGGCCACCTAATACAACCAGTTTTGCACCTGGTGAAAACTCATGCTGGTCAACATGCTCTGCTTTAATGTTTCCATAACCACCAGCCAACATAATAGGCTTATGGTAACCACGGCGTTCGCCATCACAGTCCATTTCAAAAGTTCTGAAATAGCCGCAAATATTGGGGCGGCCAAATTCGTTATTAAATGCAGCGCCGCCAATAGGGCCTTCGAGCATAATATCGAGAGCGGTCACAATACGATCTGGTTTGCCGTAATCCACTTCCCACGGCATCTCATAACCGGGAATCTGCAAATTAGACACGGTAAAGCCTGTTAAGCCTACCTTAGGCTTAGAGCCACGACCGACAGCACCTTCATCACGGATCTCACCGCCCGATCCAGTCCCAGCGCCTGAAAAAGGAGAGATAGCGGTTGGGTGATTGTGCGTTTCAACCTTCATCAACAAATGAATCGGCTCTTTTACATAACCATAGGTTAAATCGTCTGGTTTCGGATAAAAGCGCCCGGCTTCACTACCCACCACCACTGACGCATTGTCAGCATAAGCTGATAAGACATTATCACCACCGACTTCATTGGTATTTTTGATCATTTTAAACAAGGAAATAGGCTGATCTTCACCATCCACAGTCCAAGAGGCATTAAAGATTTTATGACGGCAATGCTCTGAATTGGCTTGGGCAAACATCATCAATTCAACATCGACCGGATTGCGCTTCAAGCCTTTAAAACTATCGACGAGATAATCAATTTCATCGTCTGCTAGTGCTAGGCCCAACTGAATATTTGCGCTAGCCAAAGCCTCACGCCCACCGCCCAATATATCGACCTCGGTTTGCGCTTCAGGTGACTGCTCTTCAAATAAGCGCTCGGCTGAGCCCATGTCCGAAAAAACAACCTCGACCATGCGGTCATGTAATGCCGCACTGAGTGCCTCAACATCATCATCGCCCACATCCGATAAGGTGTAAGCCAAACCACGCTCGACTCGCTTTATTTTATTGAGACCCGCGTTATGTGCGATATCCGTTGCTTTAGATGACCATGGAGAAATCGTACCTAAACGAGGCAAGACCAAAAAGAGGCGTCCGTTTTGACCCACGCCTTCTGGCTCTTGTTCACCGTATTCAAGCAAGCGCGCCAAGACCGATGCTTCATCATCATTTAAACTGTGGGTGGTCGATGCGAAATGCACATAGCGAGCACTCAACAATGACGAATGAGGTGAAATGGAACGTATAAGTTCTTGTAGCTTATCGAAACGGAACGAAGATAGCGCCTTAGCGCCGGGAAGGGTCAACATAGTCATGAATGTGTTCGGAATATATGGGAAATGTAAGCCGCGCATTGTACTTGATAAGGGCCATTAAGGCAGCATATTGGAAGAAGCAAACAGCCCTATTTTATTGCTTAGACGGAATAATTTATCCCAAAAGGGCAAAAAATCGGCATTTGGCGCGACTTAAGGTATAATCTGATTAAAATTGCACCAACATTAGCCGCTATTTAGTCATCACTGAAAAAAGGCGTCCATGCCTCTTTTCAGGAGTCGCAACAAAAAATACTGGCGTAAGAGCGTGGTTTTACTGGTATTTTTGTTGCTCGCATTGGCCTTAAGCGGCCAATGGCCGTACTTCGTGTAGGGCACGTCGGCAAGAGAAATGCCGTTAAAGTCTTGTTTCTGATCGAAAATTTTTGCGATATTGTAAAATTTCGCTTTAAAGACTTTGCTTTAAATACGATGAGTCATGCATTTTTTAGAGCCGACTATTTATCCTTATTTATTTTTTGAAGGCGATCAACTAATACATCTATATGGGCAACGATACTGACATAACAAGCCAGAATAGTATTCGGCGTAAAAGCCGTCCCATCTATACCTTGGGTGGCTTACTCCTGTGCATGATGCCCTTCTTACTCTCGGGTAGCTCTATACCCACCTTACTCGAAAGAACGATTGACCAAGGCTTCCTGCCGATACTATCCAGTAATGGCCCTATCACTTATTACGAAGGTCCTTTTGGTTATACCGGTTTTGAATACGAACTAGCGGAAGCCTTTGCTGAAGACCTTGGGCTTGAACTTGCCATTAAAGATGAGCCCAACCTCGGTGATATGCTAAACAACGTTGGCAGCACTGCTGGTTTATTTGCTGCTAGCGGTTTAAGCGTAACGGATAGCCGAGAAGAGTTACTCCAATTTTCAGTGCCTTATATGCAGGTAGACCAGCATATTATCTATCGCCGTGGTAGCCAGCGCCCGAGAAAAGTAGAAGACCTTATCGGCTTAGATATTGTGGTTGCCGCGCACAGCTCCCATGTCGAATTACTACAAAACCTACAAACATCCTTTCCTGATTTAAGCTGGCGTGAAGTAGAAGATTTAGAACAACTGGACTTACTGGAAATGGTTCATAGCGACAAAGCGGATATCACCATTGTCGACTCAACCGCCTACACTGTTAATAGTAATATTTACCCTCGTGCTAGACGGGCATTTAACTTACCCGATTCTAAGAATATCGCTTGGGCATTTCCAAAAAGAAGCGATGACAGCCTGTATAAAGCCGCCAATCAATTTCTTGTCAAATACCGAGACAGTGGCAAACTAAAAGAGCTGACCAGTAAGTATTTTGACAACGACTACCTTGATGTTGGCGGTGCTCTTACCTTCTCTCAGCATATTGATAAGCGCTTACCCAAGTGGGAAGACTTATTCAAAGAAACGGCAGATGAGTTTGAATTAGATTGGTTATTTTTAGCCGCTATCAGCTATCAAGAGTCTCACTGGAATGCAAAAGCCAAATCATTTACAGGGGTGAGAGGCTTAATGATGCTGACGCGTAATACGGCGAAGGCACTCGGCGTGAAAGATCGCACCGATCCAGAGCAAAGTATTCACGGTGGCGCCAAATACTTTATACAAAGGCTTAAAAACCTACCTGAACGTATTCAAAACCCTGATCGCCTATGGATGGCGCTAGCAGCTTATAACGTGGGCTTAGGCCATTTAGAAGATGCACGTGTCATAACAGAACAACAAGGCGGCAACCCTGACCTATGGGATGATGTAAAAGAGCGCCTGCCCTTATTGAGTAAGAAAAAATATTATTCAAAAACCAAGCATGGCTATGCTCGTGGCTATGAGCCAGTGCGCTATGTTGAAAATATTCGGAATTATTACAATATATTAGTGTGGCATCATGAGTCGGAACAACGGCGCCTAGCGCTCGAACTACAAAATGAAATTGAACCCGTTAATTTTTCTCGTATGAAAGATGGTGCAATGTCTCAGCTCTAATATGTTTCAACTCTAACGAGCATTTCCATCTTTTTTCTCTGCCTTTTTTTGCTGCCTGCGCTTAGCAAAAAAACTACTGATCAACTCACTGCTCTCTTGCTCACAAATACCCCCTACGGACTCCACCTGATAATTCATATAAGGTGCAGTTAATAGCTCAGCTTGGCTTTCCACCACCCCAGCTTTAGGCTCTTTTGCGGCATAAACGACACGCTTAACTCGACTATGAACAATCGCCCCCGTGCACATAGTACAAGGTTCCAAGGTGACATAGAGAACAGCATCAATTAAACGATAATTACCGATAGTTTTAGCTGCGTCTCTTAAGGCCAGTATTTCAGCATGTGCCGTTGGATCACAACTACTAATCGGCTGATTAAAACCTCGGCCGATAATATGATTATCCTTTACAACAAGAGCCCCTACAGGCACCTCACCTGCACTTGCCGCTTGTTGCGCCAATATAAGCGCCTCTCGCATCCAATCAGCATCACTTTTTTGTACAGTGGCCTTTTTAGCTGGCTCTTCAAGCCCCATCAGCAGCATCCTTTACTTTGCCCTCATCTCCACCTATAAATTCGAAACGAGGCTTCACTTCACCATCAACGATGACGGTTTCACAAAACATATCGAGCGGACGTACCCACCAAGAAGCATTATCGTAAAGACATTGATAAACCACTAAAGGCTCACGAGTCTCACTGTGCTGTGCGACCGAGATCACATCGTATTCACCGCCTTTGTAGTG
>JBOEGR010000066.1:0-10303 GCA_050633525.1 Cellvibrionaceae bacterium | reverse complement strand
GCCAACGAATCTTTTCACACAACACCACTAAGCCAGCAACAATGGTTTTATTTAAGTTTATTTGGTTTATTTTCAGCAATCCCTTGGTTGATATGGGGAAAAGTGATTGCCTACATCCCCGGCCACGTACTAGCGGCTTTATTAGGTGTCGAGGTTTTTGCTGCAGCTTTATTTGGCTGGCTGTTACTGGGTGATATTCCAACAATAGAAACGTGGATTGGTGGCACACTCACTTTGATTGCCGCCATGTGGCAAATTTTAGCGAATATCTCTAAAACAAAAAGACTTCAGTAGGATTCATTTTCTCAAAAAAGATGAAAAACGAAAAAAATAAACTTCGATCTTTCAATAACAGGCAAAAAATAGATTCTCGCTTGGCGAGAATCTATGTCAAACAGCGGTGGTAAGGGCAGCAAAAATAGCCGCTAACATTTACAATAAGGCTGATTTTTTAAAGCCGAAACGCTACTGATAAACGCGCATTTAGGGGTGCACCTGCTTGTACCCACGTATCGGCAAATGAATTGACGTAATACTCTTCGTCAAACACATTATCTACGTCGAGACGTAAAGTAATATCTTTCGTCATATCATAGCTCGCGAATAGTCGGGTGGTGGTATAGCTCGGCAATTCAAAGTCTGCGCCAAAGAAGCCATTACGTTTATCCACATAAAGCACACCAGCACCGAAATCGAACCTCTGTCCAAATAGCTTTGTTTGCTTAACCAATTGAATATTTAGTTGATTTTTGGGGATGTTTAGTAGTGGGCTACCAGCTGATAAGGTGAAACCAAAGTTTGGATCAACAAAATCATTTTTAGTTTTGGCATCGACATAGGCATAAGACAACCAGAGCTTCAAACCATCAGTAATCTCACCATTTAAGTCGATTTCAACACCCTGACTTTCAGCTTCACCAATCGCCACTGCATCGAAGTCTGTGCTGTTGTTCACGCCAGGAATATTTTCTTGCTCAACCTTAAAGATAGCGATATTGCCCACTAGACGACCGCCGTTTAATTCAAATTTAACGCCCGCCTCAATAGAAGTCGAATTGTTTGGTTCAAATCCTTCTCCGGTTACCCCATTAACACCTGAGAGCGGTCTAAAATTTTCGCCATAAGCCGCATAAAATGAAGCCGCATCATTAAATTGATAAACAAAACCCAGCTGTGGACTGAACTCTGATTCGGTTTGTTTGCTGGTAGAAGATGCGAGACGATTGTTCAGTTCTTGTTTGTAGTCATCGTAACGCGCCCCTACTCGAATATCGAATTTTTCAGTCACGCTAATTTGATCTTGAATGTAGAAGCCCGCACTCTCTTGCGTTTCCACTCTATCAATCTGTGGTACTAGGTTAAGCGAAGACTCTGGATAATTTCCGTATACAGGATTAAAAATGTTAATACTCTGATCAGTCGTTCTGTCTCGAGTTGCAACTTGATCATTCTCAAATTCATCGACATCAATACCCACGATAATACGATGGGCTAAACCAGCAGTATCAAAGCTACCACTGAGCTCGGCACGTAATACTTGGTAAGTGGCATTGTAATCACGATAACGACTAAAACGATCAAAATTTCCATCTGCATCTGGATCACCAAAGCCATTTTCTGAAGCGAGCCCCTCAAGAGAAGTATCACGATAGTTATAACCCACTAGCATACTCCAGTCATCGTTAAGTTCACGCCTAAACTCTAACTGATGACCAAGTACTTCTGTTTCTATGGGGCCATAATCTGGTTCGCCGAGAAAGCGACTTTCTGGAATCAGGCCGAGCTCTCCATCAATCGCTATCACACCGCGATCAAAGGGAATTTCTTGCTCACTATATTCAAGCTCATAATTGAACTCGCTCTGGTCATTAACAAACCACGTGATTGAAGGATTTAACCCTTGCTTAGTTGTTTCGACGGTGTCCCTAAAACTCTCAGCATCTTCGTAAAAACCTACGATACGAACAGCAACGGAATCAGACAACGGTGAAGTCCAATCAAGATCCGACCGATAAGTGTCAAAACTACCAGCGGTTAACTTTATTTCACCTTCTTCCTTAAATGTAGGTCGTTTAGTCACAAGATTAACAGTACCGCCCGGTTCTCCACGTCCAAACAATGCCGCTCGGGGGCCTTTCAATACTTCGACGGACTCAATACCAGAAAGATCCCGAGGGCCGCCAAAACCACGGCCGGCGTTGAAACCATTAACCAGGTAATTGCTCGGTAAATTTTCATCACCGACAAAACCACGCAAGGCGAAACTATTCCAAAGTCCCCCAAAATTATTTTGCCGTGCCACTGATGCAGAGAGATCAAGGGCCTGATTAAGATCAACTGCGCCTGAATCGCTCAGCACTTCATTATCAATCACTAACTCCGATTGTGGCGTTTCAAGTGGGACAAAGTCGCCCTTATAAGCCTCATGGGAACCATCAACAACTACTGGACTGAGTGTAGTACTGGATGAATCAGAACGAGTCGTTTCTCCCTTACTATCGTCGGCATAACTGCCGTGAGTCGCTAACATTAGAAAGAGCGCTGACACAGCAATAGGCAATTTTGTTAATGGCATAAAAAGGGTTTCCTTATATCTCTAGGATGGTCTTAGTGATGTTGATAGGTCAAATCGATATTGAGTCAGACAAGCCACTATTCGGTTTGCAGCACTAGCTCAAGAAAACATTATGTTATAACATAACACTATCTATCGGCAATAGATTACTTATAAACCGTCACATTTTTACTGCTAGGATCTGCAATGCTTCATCGCTTTTTATATGTATTAATTACCACTCACTTGCTTTATCCACTTCAAGCAGCCTTAGCTACCCCCACTCAAAAAAATACGGTAAGAATTCACGGTATGTTTGAAATACCGAGCTTAGATCCGACACGTAGTGGCTATTCCTTTAACCGTATGCAGATTTTGGAAACGTTAATTAATGTTGATCAGTCGGGGCAATTAACTCCCGGGTTAGCAAGTGAGTGGAGTGTAAAAAATGACGGCAAAATATGGGAGCTTACCCTTCGTGATGACGTCATATTTCATGATACAACTCCGTTAAATTCACAAATCGTGGTCGATAACCTCAACTTAATTAGAACAAAACCTAGCGCACTAAAAAAAGTAGAAATTCAAAGTATTGAGGCTATTGACACTCACCGAATTCGTATTACCTTAACGCAACCCTACCGCCCACTGGGTGCTGTTTTAGCCCACCACTCTGCCTCAATTGTTGCTCCTAGCGCTATCAATGAGGCCGGAGAAGTCACCCGTTTGATCGGCACAGGACCTTTTTCCACTTACGAAGTGGCTATTCCTCATAAACTCATTGTTAAGCGCTTCGACCAATATTGGGGACAAAAAGCCTCGATTGAATATGCTAGCTACCTAACAGGTCACAGGGCCGAAGCGCGGGTATTACAGGCTCGCAGTGGTCAGTCTGATATTGTTTTTGGTATTGATCCCGCTGCTATACCAATGCTAAAGCGCTTACCGGGCGTATCGGTTATTCAATCTGATTTACCCAGAACCTTAGCTCTAAAACTCAACCTAGAGCATCCACTACTCAAAGACGAACGTGTACGTGAAGCATTGAGTGTCAGTATTAATAGAAAGGGGATTGCCACTGCTATTTTAAAATCACCACAAGCCGCAAGTGATCAGTTACTGCCTCCCTCTATGAAGGATTGGCACCTCAATCAAGAAGGCGCTGACTATAATTTGCAGCGTGCAAAGGATTTGCTTAGAGCAGTAGGCTGGAAAAAAGGGGCACAGAATTGGTTTGAAAAAGACGGAAAAATTTTTGCTCTAACCCTCACTACTTATGCCGATCGACCAGAGCTACCTACCATTGCTACAGCGATTCAAGACCAATGGAAAAAACTAGGTATCAAACTCACTGTGAGTATCACTAATTCTAGCGCTATCCCAGCGGGGCATCAAGATGGTTCATTGGAAGTGGCGCTGATGGCACGTAACTATGGCTATATTGCGGACCCTCTAGGGGTTTTAATAAAAGATTTCGGTCAACATTCTGGTGGTGATTGGGGAAGTATGAATTGGTCTAATCCAACCATCCAAACAACATTAAACAACCTAATACAAGAAGCCGACGCTAAACAATACTTTACACAAGCACAGCAAATAACCACGGCTATATATCAAGAAAAGCCCTTAATCCCTATCGCGTATTATGTGCAACAGACAGTCGTAGGAAAACGTATTGAAGGCTTTCAATTTGACCCTTATGAGAGAAGCTACCATCTCAACAGCTTACGCTGGAAACGCTAATGCGAGCACTATTATTCAAACGCTGTTTGCAACTGCTGGCGGTTTCTTGGGGTGTGGGTACACTCACTTTTTTATTAATGCGAGCACTACCGGGCGATATGGCTTACCGAATTGCAGCGGGCCGTTATGGTCAAGACGCTGTAGATTCACAAGCAGCCGACCTCGTCCGTAGTGAGTTAGGCTTAGATCAAGGCGCTTGGTTAGCTTACTGGCGTTGGTTATTGGATTTATTACAATGGAACTTAGGTGATTCCTTGGTCAGCGGAATGCCCGTTGCCGATGAATTATGGCACATGCTAGGGCATTCATTGTTACTCGCATTTGTGGGTATATTAATCGCTGCACTGATTGCCATACCGCTTGGATTAGCGACAGCTTATTGGCGAGGCTGGCTGGATCGTCTTACCCTAATGTTATCGATTGCTATACGCGCCCTACCCGTCTTTGTCATTGGTTTATTGGCTATTGTTATTTTTGCACTTGAACTCAATTGGCTGCCAGTAGCTGGTTTTGGCACACCGGCGCATTTGGTTTTGCCCGCTCTCACACTCGCACTCAGCCTAGCTGCCGTCTCTAACCGAGTAGTTTCCGTAGAAGCAAAACGTGTTTTTAATGCGTCTTTTTATGAATTTGCACAAACCAAAGGCTTATCAAAGTGGCAAGCGTTTGTTCACCATGGCATGCGTAATATTGCCGTACCTTTAGTGGCATTTTTTGGCGTGCAATTAATTACTGTGATAGAAGGCGTAGTGATGATTGAATCACTTTTTTCATGGCCCGGTATTGGCCATGGTTTAGCTCACGCTATTTTTTCACGAGATATTCCTGTTATTCAGGGCGCTGCGTTAATGATGGGCGCCTTGTTTGTGCTTCTCAATACTTTGGTTGACCTTGCGTGTTACTACTTGGATCCGCGCGGTGGAAATGTAAGATAATGAGAAAAATACTGTTACTAAAAAAACTCGGCACACTAAACACTCCACAAAGATGGGGGTTAGTTTTATTCGCATTATTGGTGGTATACGCCATCGGTGCGCCCTTGCTAATGGAAGGCGATTCTTCATCCCAAGACTTAAGTGAAGTATTAAGCACACCTAATGGTGAATACTGGTTAGGCACCGATCATTTTGGCCGCAACATGTGGCTGCGTTTAGCGGATGCACTTCAACTGTCTTTATGGTTAGCTTTTCTGTGTGTACTCACCTCTACTGTTGTGGGTGTTTTCTTAGGTGTTATCAGTGCTATCGGGCCTAAGTGGCTGGATCGCTTGTTAGATATTGTTGTGACGCTTATTTTAGCCTTACCCGGTCTCGTTTTAGTCTTAATTCTTGCGGCTATCGTGCCCGGCTCTTTCTTGATGATTTATTTTGCTATTTCATTGATTCAATGGATTGATTATTTCCGAGTCACAAGAGCGATCACTCAACGCTTGGCGAACTCTCCCGAAGTTGAATCTTCACGCTTAATGGGCTTTGGGAACACTTATATTTTTATTCGGCATTTCTGGCCCGCTATTGCACCGTCATTAATTACCATTGCCGCTTTTGGTGCAGCCAATGCCGTATTAATGATGGCTTCCTTAGGCTTTGTATATGTCGGTATACAACCGCCATTGGCAGAACTAGGACTGATGATTGTCGAACACTTCCCTTATTACAGTGACGCACCTTGGTTACTAGTACAGCCTTTATTGGTGTTAGCCCTGCTGGTACTCAGCTGTCACTTATTGGGGAGAGTAAAAACATAATGAATTTATTACGTGTTAAAAACCTCTCTATACATGCACCTGAAAAATGCCTACTACAAGCTATTTCTTTTGAGATAAATCAAAAAGAACGATTGGTTATATTAGGTCAAACAGGGGCAGGGAAAAGTTTAATTGCACAAGCCATTATGGGAAACTTATCGCCACAATTATCTCTCAGCGGTGAACTCAATTTATTTGATCAAGTCATTAAAGATGACGTTTTACAGCGCCGTCTTTGGGGAAGGCAGATGAGTCTATTGCCTCAGGAGCCGTGGGACTCGCTCGATCCATTAATGCCCGTTCAACACCAGCTCGCAAGTACCTATCGTCTTGTTGCCAAACACACTGCTCAGGGGGCTAAAGAGCAAGCACACCAACGTTTACAGGCTCTCGGCTTAGGGTATAGTGGCAAGCAGCGCGTACATGAACTTTCTGGAGGAATGGCCCAACGCGTCGCACTTGCCTGTGCTATGGCTGGTGGTGCAAGCTTGCTGCTGGCCGACGAACCAACAAAAGGTTTAGATACATCACGACGCAATCAAGTCGTTCAAGAGCTACTCAGCCAAACGGAAGGTGGAGCATTACTGCTGATTACTCACGATATTGACGTCGCACGCCAAGTGGATGGACGAGTACTGGTAATTAAAGATGGCCATCTAGTGGAAGAAGGCAGCAGTCATACTATTTTCCAGCAAGCTAAACATCACTATACACGCACCTTAATTGCTGCCGATCCACAGCAATGGGAAACAATTGAGCCAAGCAGCAATAAAGAAACAACACACACAACATCATCCCCCGTATTAAGTATTGAACAACTGGCTATTGGGAGAAACAATCGCCCACTCTTAAATGATTTATCACTGACGGTTCAGTCAGGGGAAGTCATTGGTATTGTTGGTGACAGTGGTTGCGGAAAAAGCACCTTAGGCGACACCTTACTGGGTCTTATTCCTGCACTGTCTGGAACCATCACACGACATAATCAAACCGCACCCTATCGCTGGCAAAAGTTGTATCAAGACCCTACTTCCGCGGTGACACATAGTGTCAGCTTACACACACTACTGCATGACCT
This sequence comes from Cellvibrionaceae bacterium, assembly GCA_050633525.1. Classification (GTDB taxonomy): domain Bacteria; phylum Pseudomonadota; class Gammaproteobacteria; order Pseudomonadales; family Cellvibrionaceae; genus CANLBN01. The sequence continues at coordinate 3,181 of JBOEGR010000066.1, read as the reverse complement.
CGTTAAACATTATGGAATAAAACCGGGTGACGTTACTCAATTAATGAAGCGCTTAGATCTTAACGATACTTTATTACAACGCTCGGCAAGTAATGTATCAGGTGGCGAACTACAGCGCTTCTGTTTACTGCGCGCCTTATTGTTAAAGCCTGTTTTTTTATTTGCCGATGAACCCACCTCACGACTAGACCCCATAACGGCTAAAGAGATAAGCGCATTACTGGTTGAAGTCGCAAAAGAAACCCATTGCGCAGTCATGCTTGTTAGCCATGATCACCATATGATTCAAAAGCGTTGTGACAAAGTCTTAACATTATCTACCGATTACTCATAGGCCTCATTCATTATGTCTTTCCAGCAAAACAGCGATGCCAACCTTAGCTCAACGAGCACGCAAACGATAACAAATAACCCAACTGATCTTGACGCAGCGGCAACGATTACAACAACGCTTGACCCAAGCTCAACAACTGGGCTGTTTAATATAAACCTCTTAGAATCATTGCTCAGCGCGGGTGGACCAGTTATTGCCATTTTGATGCTGATATCACTCGTTGCTGTGACTGTTTTTTTACTAAAATGCTGGCAATTTTATTGGGCGGATATCAGCCGTTATAAAATAATTCATGCCGCGCTGACATATTGGCGTAATCACAAAAGTGATGATGCTCTAATTACATTAAATAAAACACGTAACCCTATTGCTCGCGTACTTGAAACCGCTATTTCTTTAAAAAGCAATCATACCGATGATGCCATTGCTCGAGAAGAAACCATGCGTATTGCGAAACGTGAGCTGGCGAATGCACGCTCTTATTTAAAAATCCTAGAAGTGATCGCAACCTTAAGTCCCCTATTAGGCTTACTAGGCACGGTACTGGGAATGATTGAAGCGTTTCAAAAACTACAAGGGGCAGGTTCAACCATTGACCCCGCCATACTGTCTGGTGGTATCTGGGAAGCTTTACTGACAACCGCAGCAGGGCTTGTGGTCGCTATACCAACAGTGGTGGCATTAAATTGGTTGGAGCAACTTATCGAGCGCTTTAAACTGGTGATGGAAGACACCATGACACAAGTGTTTACCTCAGCAGCCCACCCTGTTGTTAACAATAACGACTCTCATAAAAAAGTGCTTACCGATAAAAAGAGTGTAGAAAGCCATATAGAAAACAAAACAGAAAAAACCTCTGAGAACTTAATAGTTTAATAGCTAATTAACCCTATGGAAATTTCTGAAAAACCTAAACAGCGCAATTTAATTAGCCTGACACCACTGATTGATGTGGTCTTTATTCTGTTAGTCTTCTTTATGTTGGCCTCTAGTTTTGCCAAATGGAAATTTATTGAGCTAGGTATTAAAGAATCGGAAGCTTTACCTCTTGAGCTAACATCTCAAAGTCTTATTACGGTTGGCTTTGACCAACAATATACACTGAATGAGCAAGCGCTTTCACTGGATATGATTGTCTCCCGTGTCAATACACAAATACAGCAACAACCTGATCACCTGGTGCTCATTAAACCTGCCCGTGATTTACCACTACAACAATTAGTTAGTGTATTAGATGTTGTTGGCAAAGTGGCTGGCCCAAATATTTCATTACTCAAAGACAAACGCTAATGGACATTATTGAACCTGAAAAAAAACAAGAATTTGAAAGTATACTCCCACTCATCAATATTGTGTTTTTATTATTGATCTTTTTTATGTTGGCAGGTGCATTTACCAAACCTGATCTATTTAATGTGACCGTGCCGGAAGCAAGGGTAGATAGCAAAGCTAATAGAGACAATATGATCGTGCTAATGAATGCCAACGGTGAACTCGCAATAGGAACAACCCGCTACTCCGATAACGAGCTAGTCGAGCTGATTAAAAATAAGCTGGCAGATAAGGTCACTGTTACCCCATTAGTTGTCCAATTAAAAGCGGATGAAAATGTTAAATCTCAAGACCTTATTACCACTATGGAAACATTGAGCACAACGGGCCTACAATCAATAAGACTATTAACAGTCGCCAGTAGTGAGTAGCCTATAAAAAACACTGGTTAAAAACAGCTTATCAAAAGCAAGGCATAAAATGGTTAATTTTCATCAATGAGTCACACATTAATTCCAAGATCATCAACAATCAAGCCACTAACAGGCTTAGTGGCGATTATGCTTGCTATTGCTTTACATCTGGGCGTTTTCTTACATTACTCAGTGCCACAAGCCTTACCTCCAACTAAAGAAGCGGTATCGACTAGCATCAAGATAGGTTTAAAAACATTCTCGCAACCCGCTCCAGCCGTCGCTAAATCCACACCGACACCCGCAAAGCCCAAGCCCATCATAAAACAACCCGTTCTGCGTAAAACTATTGCGAAAACAATACCGAAACCACTCGCTCAGCCAATACCTGCTGCAACTCCTAAAGCTATTCTTGAACCCCCTCCTGAACCAATAGCAAAGCCAAAAGTAAAGCCAAGAACAAATAACAATACGAGTACCGAAGAAACGCTTGCGGCAGACTCCAGCACGACTCTCTCTGCCAATACGACCTCTAATACCAGCTCTTTAGCTAAAGCCAAGCCTGAAATACAATCATCTTATGAGAACAACCTAGTTGCTTGGCTTCAGCGTTATAAACGCTACCCATCCATAGCAAAAAGAAAAGGACAGCAAGATATTATCGAGTTAAAGATCACCATTGATAGAGAAGGCAATGTACTCTCACAAAACATCATTAAAGCCTCTATTTATCAAAGCCTGAATAAAGCCACCATCAGAATGATCAAAAAGGCCTCCCCCCTACCGCCTGTACCCAAAGAAATTCAAAATAATAAAACACGCTTTACGTTTATTGTTCCAGTTGTATTTAAACTGAATTAACTTAAGGGGTTAAAGGCATGGTGAGCAGAGCTTGCATGTACATTCGAGTAACTATGATCAAAGCGTGCTAAGTAACCAATTATTTTTAAGATGGCTTTTAATTTAACCGTACCAATTTACGATGAGACGCCATAAAGAACGTCTAACAAGCTTCTAAGAACATTGATGAAAGCGATACTAAAAAACTTAGGAGGGAGTTATTAAGAGTGAAATAAGAATTGATGCCCATATATTTCAATAGGCAATCAATCTTAAAGATTCTAAGTGAGTGAAAACACTAGAAAATTTGGAGCGGGAAACG
>JBOEGR010000065.1:0-6677 GCA_050633525.1 Cellvibrionaceae bacterium | reverse complement strand
GGGTTCGAGTCCCTCCTGGCCTGCCACTTTCCTGTATAGGATAGTGAGTGTTGAATAAGAACTTGCTGCGTAACCTGCATGTGGTTTTAAGTGGTTAAGTGAGTGTATACGCCGAAATGTCAGCGAATAGAGTTGTATGTTCGGTAAAGTCAATAATTGAGGTTTTCAAGTGAGCGCAAAGACAGCAAAGGCTCCAAAGTCAGATAGCCAAGACAGCTACCCATTAAATTGGTTGAGATGGTTGGTGGTTATAGCGCTTGTTGCAGGCGGTATATTTGCTAATTCTTTTTATGGTGACTCTCCGCTCCTATACAGAGTGGTAGGTTTAGTTGCTCTTGCAGCTCTTGCGCTTTTTGTTTTGGTGAACACAAGGCAGGGTGCTTCTGTTTGGGAAATCATTAAAGAATCGCGAACAGAAATACGTAAAGTAGTCTGGCCGACTAGGCAAGAGACTAACCAAACAACGCTTATTGTGGTTGTGCTAACTATCGTAATGGCTTTTATCTTGTGGGGATTAGATTCCTTTTTCGGTTGGATAGCCTCACTGATTATTGGGTAAAAATAATATGTCTAAACGTTGGTATGTTGTACACGCTTATTCAGGGTATGAAAAAAAAGTCGCTACTGCATTGCAGGAGCGTATTGAACTCCACGACATGCAAGACGACTTTGGTGAAGTCTTAGTTCCTACTGAAGAAGTAGTGGAAATGCGGGCAGGTCAAAAACGCAAGTCGGAAAGAAAGTTCTTCCCCGGCTACGTTTTGGTTCAAATGGAGTTAAATGACGACTCTTGGCATCTTGTGAAAGATACTCCTAGGGTAATGGGTTTTATTGGTGGTAAAGCCGATAAGCCTGCCCCCATTACCGATAAAGAAGCAGAGCTGATTCTTCAGCGTATGGACGATTCTGTGGAAGCGCCTAAGCCCAAGACAATTTTTGAGCCGGGCGAAATGGTTCGTGTTATAGATGGACCGTTTAACGACTTTAATGGTGTGGTAGAAGAAGTTAACTACGAAAAGAGTCGCTTACAAGTTGCTGTGCTTATTTTTGGCCGTTCTACTCCCGTGGAGTTGGAATTTGGTCAGGTTGAGAAGACCTAAGTTATAGCGTTTGTTGTTTAAAAAGAATTAACCGATTTTATTTATTGCCAATAAATAAAATCTTACGGGAAGCCACTGACAGATAAAGCCCATCTTTATTTCGAGGCGCTACACCCAATTAACTGGAGAAGTTATCATGGCGAAGAAAGTTGAAGCTTATATTAAGCTCCAAGTGCCTGCTGGACAGGCCAACCCCAGTCCCCCTGTAGGCCCAGCTTTGGGTCAACACGGCGTTAATATCATGGAATTCTGTAAAGCGTTTAATGCTCAGACACAAAGTCTTGAACCGGGCGCTCCTGTTCCTGTCGTTATCAGTGTCTATAGTGATCGTAGCTTTACTTTCGCAATGAAAACTCCCCCTGCGGCGTTTTTGTTACGTAAAGCAGCGGGCATTAAAAAAGGTAGCGGTCGCCCTAACACTGAAAAAGTGGGCAAGGTGACACGTGAGCAACTTGAAGAAGTGGCTAAAGCTAAAATGCCAGACCTAACTGCTGCCGATATGGATGCAGCGGTGCGTACTATTGCTGGTAGTGCGGTGAGTGCAGGTCTAGAAGTGGAAGGGGTGGTTTAGTATGTCTAAGTTAAGCAAACGTAAAAAACTCATGCGTGAGAAAGTTGACCCTAATAAACAGTATTCGATTACTGAAGCGGTCAGCATCATTAAAGAGCTTGCCACGGTTAAGTTCGAAGAGACATTAGATGTTGCGGTTAACTTGGGTATCGACCCACGTAAATCAGACCAAGCTGTTCGTGGCGCAACGTCGCTACCTCACGGTACAGGTAAAACAGTTCGAGTCGCTGTGTTCACACAAGGTGATAATGCTGAAGCTGCAAAAGCAGCCGGTGCTGATCTTGTCGGTATGGACGAGTTAGCTGCTGAAGTTAAAAAGGGCAATATGGATTTTGACGTTGTGATCGCTGATCCAGCCGCTATGCGTGTTGTTGGTCAGCTAGGTCAAATTTTAGGGCCTCGTGGCTTAATGCCTAACCCTAAAACAGGAACCGTTACTCCTGATGTTGCCGGTGCTGTTAAAAATGCCAAGGCGGGTCAGGTTCGCTTCCGTGCAGATAAAGGTGGCATTGTTCACGGTGGTATCGGTCGTGTTAATTTTGAAGCTAGTGCGATTAAAGAAAATCTTGAAGCCTTATTGGCTGATCTGAAAAAAGCAAAGCCAGCCTCAGCTAAAGGTGTTTACTTAAAGAAAATATCCTTGAGTAGCACCATGGGCCCAGGCCTTGTTGTAGATATTGCTTCACTGGAAGTGTAATCCAGTTTAGCGCAAAAGACTTTGGGGTCTGCTGCTTTTATTGGTGATTTTAAATAATCGCTCGATGGAAGCGCGGACTATCAAAGACCGTAGGGGAAAGAGCTAGATGTTTTAGCTTGGACTTAATTGAGCTTATGTGAGCCCTACGCAGATGGTGAACCCCCATCGCTTTAATGGTGTTATTTTTAAAGTGTTTGTGATCACCGAAATAGGCTTAAGCTATTTTGGCTTAAGTGGTATTAACGGTTAAGGCGGACGTGATGTTTATATCCAATTTAACTAAACCAGGAGAAAACTCGTGGCATTAGCATTTCAAGACAAGAAGCAAATTGTCGCTGAGGTTAACGAGACTGCTAGCAATGCATTGTCTTTAGTTATTGCAGACGCCCGTGGCGTTAACGTAACTGATATGACAGCGCTGCGTAAATTAGCACGAGAAAATCAGGTTCAACTACGTGTGATTCGCAATACTCTTGCGAAGCGTGCATTTGAAGAGACTGAATTTGGCTGTGTTAGTGACGCATTGGTTGGCCCTTCACTGTTTGGTTTTTCAATGGAAGACCCCGGTGCAGCGGCTCGACTATTCAAAGATTTCGCAAAAGAAAACGAAAAATTTGAAGTTAAAGCGTTATCAGTAGGCGGCAAGCTATTAGATGCAAACCAGATTGATGCACTCGCTAAACTACCAACTCGCGATCAAGCGTTGGGTATGTTGGCAAGCGTAATGATCGCACCTGTAACCAAACTGGTACGTACTTTCAACGAAGTGCCGACCAAAGTTACTCGTGCAGTTGCGGCAGTTCGCGACCAAAAACAAGAGGCTGCATAAATACTCAACGCCTTTTAGGTGATGTTTGTTTTGTAGCATATTTTATTAAATTTCTATCGGGAGATCTGAGTCATGGCTCTATCTAAAGACGATATCTTAAATGCCATTGCTGACATGTCAGTAATGGAAGTTGTTGAACTTGTTGAAGCAATGGAAGAAAAATTCGGTGTTTCTGCTGCAGCGGCTGTTGCTGTTGCTGCTCCAGCTGCTGGCGGTGACGCTGGTGCTGCAGCTGCAGAACAAACTGAATTTGACGTTGTTATTACTGCTGCTGGCGATAAGAAAGTTAACGCCATTAAAGCAGTACGTGCAATCACCGGTCTTGGCTTGAAAGAAGCTAAAGAAATGGTTGAGAGCGCTCCAGCAACTGTTAAAGAAGGCGTTTCTAAAGAAGACGCTGAAGAAGCGAAAAAGCAGCTTGAAGAAGCTGGTGCCTCTGCTGAGTTGAAATAACTTAGCTTTGTGACACAGCCTTATTTATTGTTTTAACAAGAAATAGGCTCCAGGCTGGCGAGTAAAACTCGCCGGCCTTTTTCCGTTTTTAAAATTAGCTTTCTCATAAAGGCTAATCTTAAAAACGGAGAAAATAGAATTTACAACAATTGGTATGGACTCTAATCACAATAGAATAGATGGTATCAGCCAATTGTTATGACGGGATGTCAACCAAATCGATAAAGCATCAATCATGCTTTTTGTGGTGTAAAAACCAAACTGTAACAAGCTGAGGAATACAGATGGCTTACTCATATACTGAGAAAAAACGTATCCGTAAGGACTTTGGTAAACTACCTCATGTCATGGATGTTCCTTTTCTTCTAGCGATTCAGCTAGATTCTTATCGTAAGTTTACTCAAGAAGGTACGCCGCTTGATGAGCGTTTAGAGTCAGGCTTACATGCTGCTTTTAAATCAGTAATGCCGATTACCAGCTACTCGGGTAGTGCCGCATTAGAGTATGTTAGCTATACACTGGGTAAGGCCGTATTTGATGTAAAAGAGTGTGTGTTGCGTGGTGCAACCTATGCCGCTCCTTTGCGCGTTAAAGTTCGCTTAATTATCTACGATAAAGAATCGTCTAATAAAACGATTAAAGATATTAAGGAACAAGAAGTTTATATGGGTGAAATTCCCTTAATGACCGATAACGGTACCTTTGTTATTAATGGTACGGAACGCGTTATTGTTTCTCAATTACACCGTTCGCCTGGTGTTTTCTTTGATCATGATAAGGGTAAAACGCATTCTTCTGGTAAGTTGCTTTACTCAGCACGTGTGATTCCTTACCGTGGTTCTTGGTTGGATTTTGAATTTGACCCTAAAGATTTAGTCTATGTTCGAATTGATCGTCGTCGTAAATTACCGGCCACGATCCTTTTGCGTGCGCTAGGTTATACCTCAGAGCAAATGCTGGAAATGTTCTTTGAAACCAGCCAGTTTGAAGTGACAGGCGATAAAGAGTTCTTGCTTGAACTTGTGCCTTCGCGTTTACGTGGTGACATTGCAACATTCGATATTAAAGATCAAAAAGGTAAGGTCTTGGTTGAAGAAGGCCGACGTATTACCGCGCGCCATATTCGTGAATTAGAAAAAGCAAACGTTACCCAGCTTTCTGTGCCTGAAACCTATTTGTTGGGCCGTGCGCTTGCAAAAGACGTAATCGATACAAACTCGGGTGAAGTGTTATTTGAGTGTAATACTGAAATTACAGAAGAAGTTCTGGAGAGCTTAACCTCTGCCGGTGTGACGAATATCGAAACACTGTACACCAATGAACTTGATCGCGGTCCCTTTGTTTCTGAGACTCTACGTGTTGACCCAACCCGTACAGAATTAGAAGCCTTAGTTGAAATATATCGCATGATGCGCCCGGGTGAGCCGCCCACAAAAGAATCTGCGGAAGGTTTATTCCAAAACTTATTCTTTAGTTCTGATCGCTATGACTTGTCTGTTGTCGGTCGCATGAAGTTTAACCGTCGCTTACACCGTGAAAGCGATGAGGGTGAAGGTGTCTTGTCGAAAGAAGATATCGTTGAAGTTATGAAGACCTTGATCGAAATTCGTAATGGTAACGGTGTTGTCGATGATATCGATCACTTGGGTAACCGTCGTGTTCGTTCTGTTGGTGAAATGGCGGAAAACCAATTCCGTGTTGGTTTGGTACGTGTTGAACGTGCAGTAAAAGAGCGTTTATCTGTTGCAGAATCTGAAGGCTTAATGCCACAGGATTTAGTCAATGCTAAACCTGTTTCAGCCGCGATCAAGGAATTCTTTGGTTCCTCGCAGTTGTCACAGTTTATGGATCAGAATAATCCGCTATCTGAAATTACACACAAACGTCGTGTATCGGCATTAGGCCCTGGTGGTCTAACGCGTGAGCGTGCAGGTTTTGAAGTGCGTGATGTGCATCCAACTCACTATGGTCGAGTGTGTCCTATTGAGACACCGGAAGGCCCGAACATTGGTTTGATTAATTCACTAGCAACTTATGCTCGTACTAATAACTACGGTTTCTTAGAAAGCCCTTATCGTCGCGTTGTTGACGGTAAGATTACTGACGATATTGATTACCTCTCAGCGATCAACGAAGCTGAATACATTATTGCTCAATCTTCTGCCGAGTTAGATAAGAATGGCAAGTTGGTTGAAGAATTGGTATCAGTTCGTCACATGAACGAATTTACTTTAAAAGCGCCCGATGAAGTCCAGTATATGGATGTGTCACCGCGTCAGGTGGTCTCGGTTGCTGCCTCATTGATTCCATTCTTGGAACACGATGATGCTAACCGTGCTTTGATGGGTTCCAACATGCAACGTCAAGCTGTACCAACCTTAAAAGCTGAAAAGCCTTTAGTTGGTACCGGTATGGAGCGTATTGTTGCTGGTGATTCCGGTGTTTGTGTTGTCGCTAAAAACGGCGGTGTGATCGAAAGTGTTGACGCTGGCCGCATCGTTGTTCGTGTTAACGATGACGAAGTACAAAGTGGTGATGCCGGTGTTGATATTTACAACTTGATTAAATACACCCGTTCAAACCAAAACACCTGTATCAATCAGCGTTCTATTGTTCGTCGTGGTGATATTGTTTCCCGCGGTGATGTATTGGCTGACGGTCCTTCTGTGGATATGGGTGAATTGGCCTTGGGTCAAAACATGCGTATCGCCTTCATGCCTTGGAACGGTTACAACTTTGAGGATTCTATTTTAGTTTCTGAGCGTGTTGTACAAGACGATCGCTTTACCACGATTCATATTCAAGAATTAACCTGTACTGCTCGCGATACTCGATTGGGTAGTGAAGAAGTCACAGCGGACATTCCGAATGTAGGTGAAGGCGCTTTATCAAAACTGGATGAATCTGGAATCGTTTACATCGGTGCTGATGTTGGTCCTGGCGACATTCTAGTCGGTAAGGTTACGCCTAAAGGTGAAACCCAATTAACACCAGAAGAAAAACTTCTGCGTGCAATCTTTGGTGAAA
>JBOEGR010000064.1:0-11652 GCA_050633525.1 Cellvibrionaceae bacterium | reverse complement strand
CACGTAAACCGAAAGAGCCTTCTTTATTAGCAGAAATTTCTGGAACGGTTAGTTTCGGTAAAGAAACCAAAGGTAAAGTACGTTTAGTTATTACGCCAACCGATGGTAAGCCTTTAGAAGATGGTTCTACTCATTATGAAGAGCTAATTCCTAAGCATCGCCAGCTAACTGTATTTGAAGGTGAGCAGGTCGCTAAAGGTGAAGTCGTTTCTGATGGACCAAGTAACCCTCATGATATTTTGCGTTTGAAAGGTGTAGAGACTTTAGCTCACTACATTACCAATGAAATTCAAGACGTTTACCGTTTGCAGGGTGTAAAAATTAACGATAAACACGTTGAAACGATTGTTCGCCAAATGTTACGTAAAGTTGAAATTACCAATATGGGTGAATCGGCTTACGTTAAAGGTGAGCAAGTCGAATATAACGACGTGCTTGAGTCAAACGAAAACCTACGTGGAGAAGACAAGCAGCCAGCGCGTTTTGAGCGTCAGTTGCTAGGTATTACTAAAGCGTCTTTGGCTACCGAGTCATTTATTTCAGCGGCTTCCTTCCAAGAAACAACTCGTGTTCTTACAGAAGCTGCCGTTACTGGCAAGCGTGATAACTTACGCGGCTTGAAAGAAAATGTTGTCGTGGGTCGTTTGATTCCAGCAGGTACTGGTTTGGCTTATCACGCTGCTCGTAAGAAACGACGTGAAGCAGAAGTGACACAAACAGAAGGTGTTAGTGCTGAAGAAGTCGAAGCGGCATTAACAGAAGCGCTTAAGTCTAGTGCTTCTTAATTACTTTTTAGTGATGTTTATTTAGTATCTAAAAGCCTCCTTATGGAGGCTTTTTTTATGCATGGGATGTGTGGACCGGCATATGCTCCTGCGAAACCGGCACTTCCACCATTCATGGTGGTTGTATCCCGCGGGCGTATACGGCTTTTTGCTCCTGCATACCCCAAGGACACGTAGGAACTGCCATTGATGGCATCCTTGCCGCTCTAGCAATTTTGGGGTGACCGTAAGGGATGGAGGTCATCTCTAAATAGAGTAAAATATATTGTGTTTATGTATCTGAGTGCAAGGTGGGTTGATGAGTAAGATGACATATAAAATACCAGCGATAAAAATAATACTACTGTTTACTTTATTTCTATTTTCATCTTTTGCTCTTTCCGATATAGGTTTAAATACAAACGCAAGTGAAAACCAGCCAGCCGCATTGATCCAAGTTGCGCCTAATTATCGTTACACGCTGATTTCAGAATTGGACGAAGGTAAACTGCACATTTTTGAAAAAAAATTAGATAATAGTTTTCAACTGATCAAAACAATGGAAGTCTCTATAGGTAAATCTGGTTATGGAAAACAGGTGGAAGGTGATAATAAAACACCCGTAGGTGTTTATAGAATTACTAGTCATTTAACGAATGAACAGTTAGATGATTTTTACGGTAATGCCGCTTATCCCGTTAATTACCCTAATGCTTGGGATCGTTTAAATAAGCGCACGGGGTATGGTATTTGGTTGCATGCGGAACCCATAGGCTATAAAGAAAAAACACGCCCTTGGCTTGATAGTAATGGCTGTGTTGTCTTATCTAATAATGATATAGATGCTCTTAAACAGTACTTGGATGTTGGCTATACCTACATAGTCTTAACGCCACGTATGGAAATGACATCATTACAGAATGTTCAATTTCTTCGGCAGCAGCTATCAGAGCGCATAGAAAGCTGGAGGCAACAGTGGGAAAGTTTGGATTCTGAATCTTATTTAGCCTTTTATTCTAAACAATTTAATAATTTAGAAAAAAATTGGGCAGAATGGCTTAGCTATAAAAATAGAATTAATAAGAAGAAAACCTTTATTAAGGTGAACATGTCAGATGTGGGCATTTATCAATATCCCGGAGAGCAAGATTTAGTCTGGGTAGAATTTTATCAAGATTATAACAGTAGTAACTATCAATCTGTTGGTTGGAAACGTCAGTTATGGAAAAGAGAAATCGATAATGTTTGGCGTATTATTTATGAAGGTGGCGGCTGAGCCCAGTTCTTTTAACTCTTATTCATATTTATTTTTTTGGGAGTTCTTTAGCTAACCAGCGGACAAGATCTACCCACATCCTAGAAACTTCTTTGTTGCTTGGCATAATGCCAGCAGAAGGTAGTTCAATCGTCACAATAGGCAGTTTAAGGTCTACGCCTGCATAGTTGCCTAGAGAGCCCGGATAAGTGCCCAGTTGCCTTAACCTGAGAGCCCCTAGCCTTGGTGGCGCATTACGTGGCCCATCATAATCTACTAAACGGTGTGGAGCATGAACGGCAATAATGGCATCGGGCTGAAATGATTCAATCATGTCAACAAACCAGCGCGTCTCTATTTCACTCATCGCATTTGTGCCTGGATAGCGTCGAGGGTTCTTTTTGGTACGATTTACCCAGTAATCATGCGCGAGCCTTTCCCAGTCAGCCGAGGGGAAATTACGGTTGAGATCAACACCATTGCCATTCTGTCTTTGTGCGCGTTTAAACTGTAATAATCCATCGGGGTTCATTAGTGGCACTACTTGCCAATGAAATAAGCCGGAATGATATTGATTTAACTTGCCCATCCATTTAAACAGTATCGAAATAGCAGAATATTCGTCACCGTGTATCCCTCCCATCAATAGGACCTTACCTAAAGGTTTTTTATCTTTTAGTGGAGGATAAATCTTATATGCTAAGGGTCGTTTATAAGTGGTTTGTGTACCACTATCAATGAGCCCTTGTGTTAAACAGTCTTGCTGGCTAACGCTACCAAGTTTATTGCCAATCTCCTTGCAAAGCTTATCTACTACAAGGTCGGCATTTGCAAGTACGCTCAAAGGGCATAATAGAAGGGCGATAATGGCTGCTAATTGGGAGGGGGATAACAAGATACGCTCGCCTGTTGTTATATCTATGGAATTGACATGCAGTATAGCGTGTTTACATTATGATTCTGAATCTATTTGAGGGTAGTGATGGCAGGCGAGACCAATTGATGTCATCGTACCTGCCATGCGCTTATTATCTAATAATGTGCTTATGATTTTCCAAGTACTTTTTTAAGCTGACTATTATCCGCTGACCAGTCCATAATGATTAACACTAATGCACTTAGCCAAGTGAAGCATGCCATAATAAACAAAATGCCTGGGCTATCATCACCTATTTGAGCCCCTGTTACTGGGTCAAAATGCGGTTGGACGATACCTAATGGAGTGAATAGGTGGAAGAAGATAGCGCCTGTCATGATTCCAAGAGCGAGTACCGCGCCCAAGGAATGTAGCAATGGTAGAAATGGTTTCTTAGTGATTAATGCCCCAATAATAGGGATAAGTAGCATCAAAGAACCAATCAGCTCAAACCCGCCAATCATAAAGCCACCAATATCACCAAACCACCCTAAACCAGACCATTCGGCTAGTGTGCCAAATATATGCTGAGTTTCTAAAGAGTTAGAGAACTTAAAAGGAAGTGATTGCAAAAATACAAATGCAATAAAAACGGATAGTAATATAGTGATGCCTTTTTTCATTATTTTATTCCTCGTATAAACGGACTGTGCCTTATAAGCGATGATTTCTCGCCATTCAAACTGTGATTTTAACGCATCTGAGATAGTCTTTACTATGATAAGTTCATTTGTTAATAAGGCTTATTCGCTATAAACTAAGATGATAACGTGGTCGTTTGACCTGTCTCTTCCATTTAATGATGTGATTTATTTCTAAGAGTACCATATGAAGTCTTTACTACTTCCTGCCCTAGTTCTGGGTCTTACACTTTCATTTATACCTTTTACGCAAGGCGTCAGTGCAGCTGAATTGACCATTACGGCTAAAAAGCAGTCAAGCGCAGCGGGTATTGGCTTACAAAATATTGCAGATTGGTCCACTCAGTTTCCTTTCTTAGATCAAATGAAATTATCCCGCGAATGGTACGATTGGGATAGAAATAGTAGTGATGGGATTACTGTAGACGAGCATGGTTGGGTTACTGCAATTAAGGCGGGTGTTAAGCCAGCCGTTGTGTTTTTAACCTTAAGCGAAGATATTCCTCTGATTTACAAGCACTATATTGTTCGATGGGAAGGTAAAGGTCGTTTAGAGTACGATTGGTGTGTTGAGAAAGCGGGGCGAGCTAAAGGCGGTGATCGTATTCGTATTAGAGGATCTGATAGCTGCCTATTGAGGATTGCTAAATCAGATCCAAGAGATCCTATTCGCAATATTACTGTTGTACCTGAAAAGCACATTGACGCTTTCGATCAAGGCGCAGTGTTCAACCCAGATTTTATTGCAAAAATTCAAGGCTTCCGTGCTATCCGTTTTATGGATTGGATGCAAACCAATAAAACCAACCAGAAGGTATGGTCTGATAGACCTGAACCTAATGACCGAAGTTACGCTAAAAATGGTGTGCCAGTTGAAGTGATGTTGGCTTTAGCGAATCAAGTAACAGCGAGCCCTTGGTTTAATATGCCGCATATTGCTGATTTAGATTATATGAAGCAATTTGCGCAGATTGTGAAAGATCAGCTTAAGCCTGAACTTACCGCCTATGTTGAGCATTCCAACGAAACATGGAATTGGGTGTTTCCACAGGCTCAATATTCGCTTGAGGCGGGGAAGCGTTTGTTTAATGCGGAAGGCGATGCTTACTTGCAGTGGCACGGTATGAGAACAGCGCAAATGTGTGATGTATGGAAACGCGATGTTTTCAAAACCGAAGCGGATAGGGTGGCTTGTGTTCTTGGTGTGCAGGCGGGTTGGCCGGGTGCAGAACAGGCGACATTGGACTGCCCGCTATGGGCTAAAAATGGAAATAAGGCATGCTTTGAACACGGCTTAGATGCAATTGCCATTACAGGGTATTTCTCGGGTTGCCTGAGCGGTGGCGAGAATAAAAAGCACCAAAAACAAGTAGCGGGATGGACTCGTTTAAAAGACCATGGAATGTCAAAAGCCTATGAGCAGGTAGTGGATGGACGTCACTTTGAATGTGAAGATACATTAGGCGATGTTAATAAGTACTATGAGTACTTTGTTAAGGAAGGCAAAAAACGAGGGCTCAGTGTTGTCGCTTATGAAGGCGGACAGCACATCACCAGTAATTTCGGTCAAACTCAAGACGATAAGCGTTTTTCAGATCTACATATTGGTCTAAATCGAAGTCCTTATATGAAAAAACTATACGAAAAGAATTTTGAAAACTGGCGTAATGCAGGAGGCACATTGTTTATGCACTTCGTTGATATTGCATCCTATTCTAAATATGGTAGTTGGGGTGCTCTTGAGTATGTGACGCAAGAATCCTCGCCTAAATGGGAAGCGTTAATGGAATTTAATCAGACGCCGTGCTGGTGGGAAAACTGCCAATAAATTATTTCAATACTAACAATTTAATATAAGTGGATATGTTTGTGCTAAAAAATAAAATAGTTATTATTACTGGTGCCGGTAGTGGTTTAGGCCGCGCATTGTCAGCAGCTTTTTGCGAAGAAGGTGCGCGAGTTATTGGCCTTGGTCGCTCATTAGACTCTCTGACTCAAACACAGGATTCTATTCCTCAGCCCAGTCGAGAGTTGTTCTCATGCCATCAGTCAGATGTAGGTGATTTTGATCAACTACAAACAACCATTGAAACGATCGTAAACGATCACGGTAAGATTGATTACTTATTTAATAATGCAGCCATCTATCCTAAAAAGAATTTTTTAGATGAAACAGCAGAAGATTTTTCTTCGGCCATTAATATTAATGTAATAGGTGTTGCCAATATGTGTAAGTTGGTACTGCCGGTGATGTTAAAAAACCAGTTCGGGCGTATTTTCAATATAGGTAGTTGGGCTGACCTTGCTCCCATTGCGGATAGTGCCGCCTATTCGGCCAGTAAAGGCGCGCTCCATGCTTTAACAAAAGCGATTGCAGCGGATATTACGGCTGTTGTAGGTGAGCAAACAATGGAAGTCCAAGTGCACGAATGGATTCCGGGGCATCTGAATACTCAGATGAGCGATTACACTGGTATTGATCCAGCCTTGTCGGCCTCTTGGGGTGTTATGTTAGCAAAGCGAGAAAATGATAAGCGCCATTGCATGTTTGATCGTGATCAAGAATGGTTGCCCCCGAAATCAATCAAAGAAAGAATAAAATCTAAATTATTCTTCTGGAAAGATAGCGAATAAAAATAGCTTGTTCATAGGTATGAAAATGGGCGTGAAAAGCACTTTATATTATTTAGCCTAGCTGTTCATGAATTTTATCTGCAACGCGCAAGGCATTTGCTGCAACAGTAAGGCTGGGGTTGGTGCCTCCGCTAGTGGGCATAAAGGAGGCGTCGGCAATATAAAGATTGTCTAGTTCGTGAGATTTGCAGTTGCGATCAATCACGCTGGTTTCTGGGTTATTGCCTGCTTTACATGTACCACAAGGGTGTCCGTAGTTCAGATG
This sequence comes from Cellvibrionaceae bacterium, assembly GCA_050633525.1. Classification (GTDB taxonomy): domain Bacteria; phylum Pseudomonadota; class Gammaproteobacteria; order Pseudomonadales; family Cellvibrionaceae; genus CANLBN01. Next base: position 5,177 of record JBOEGR010000064.1, on the reverse strand, counting down.
AAACGGGCCCATAGCAACACTTCTCAATGGCTTCAAACGTTTGTTGATAATCGTTTTGAAATTGAGCGTTCTTTCTTTTAATTCTTTGTGTATCTTGTATTCGAAACGCATGCCCGATACGCGGGAGTTATCTGCAATGATACGATTTTCGGTGTAAGGATAATCTTCTACGATTGTCGCAAAAACGGTGGCTTCACCATAAAGTTTGGCGGCGATATAAGCAGGAATACGTAAAAACTGTTTTAGTATAGGCAGTTTTCGTAAAAAGCTTTGATCAAACAGTAATCTCAATGCATAAACTACATTGCCATAATTAGCGAGTAGCCCTGTGGATTGAAATTCACCGTACTTCTTCCCGTCTACACAGTAATAGTCCCGAAAGGCTATTGTTTTATTTGCTCCTTCACGAGAGCACTTTGTTCGTGGCCAGAATGCAATGTGGTGACCGGAGTGAAACATTAAGTTTTTTCCAACTAAACCAGAACCATTGGCAATACCTTGCGGCCAACTTTCATTTTTTGAGTTTTGCAGAATGACAGGTGTGAAATAAGCGCCAGCAGCGACAACAACAATTTTACTTTTAATTTGATGAATGCTGTTATCTTTACTTTTTATTTCAATAGCATCGACTCGCTTTTTGCTGGCGAGTAAGCGAGTTGTGTCAGCTCTTTCAACAAAAAATACTTTTCCCGTCTTAAGTGCGGGCTGCAAGCAAGCATTGTTTGCATCTTGCTTACAGCTGCGCTTACAAATATGCCCGCCGCATTCAACACATGATTTTTCATATTTGATACCCGCATGCATCCTGTAAGGGTGTAAGCCAACCGATTGAAAATGCTGAAAGAAGTGTTGGTCAGCTTCACACATAGCCGGTGGTGCTAACAAAGAATGACTCTTCTTGTCTGATAGGGGGTCGTTGGTGCCGCAAACAGAAAATAGCTGCTCAATCTTTTCATAATAAGGCGCAAGTTCATCATAACTGAATGGCCACTCAACGGAACCGCCTTGGGGTAATTCTTTGGGGGTGAAATCACTTGGTTCTAAACGTTGTAATGCCGCCGCATAAAGTAATGAAGATCCACCTGCGCCGCAGCCGAGGGGGGCCCAAACATCCGAGGTTTTGTTGTCAACAACAGCGGTTAATTGATTTGGCCATATCCCACTTTTTAAACGTTCTTCGGGGTCTGTCTTCGGCGTTTCTACACCCTCATTTTGTGTAAATGTGGCTAGCCCTTTTTCTACAATTAAAACGTTTCGCCCATGTTCTGCTAGCTGATAGGCGGCACTTGCACCGCCCATGCCGCTGCCTACAATAATGACATCCCACTCTTTTTCTGTGGCTATCTGAATATCGATGACGGCGGGAGATGGATTCATTTTTTACCCTACTTCTGATTTAAAAAGCTAATAAGTGGTTGAAACATGGCGCTGACTTTTACAGCACCGCTAGATGATAGGTGGTTATTATCAAAATAAGCCGGTGAATCATCAATAAGGACCGAGCATTGTTTCTCGTCACAAAAGAAAGAGTGAGTATTGAGTAGCGTAAGCATATCTTTTTTGATCGCACCTTCGATGGCTTGCTGTATGTCGCCTTGCCGCGCTTTGACTTGTTGATAATTTTCATTTGTAAGAATAGCGATATTTTCTTTTGTTTTCCCTTTGATTAAATCGAGTGCAACGATTCTAGCCTTGTATTGTGAAAACTCGGGTGGCTGTTCAACAACAAATACGGTGTGCTGAGATTGGTTTAGTTTTTCTATTGTATTGATAAATCGTTCAATAAAAAAAGCACTCTGGTCTTTTACTTCAGTTTTGTTTCCATTTTCTGGCCATAAGCTTATTTTATTGTGTTCATCAACACCGGTCCCTTCTCCACTTAAATAGTAAGACCAGCGGCCCACTAATACCACAGCATTGATACGTTTATCTGATTGAAGTAAATCGTACACGGCTTGGTTGCGTTTTGAGCATTGTGCATCAATAGCCCGTGAAGAGACTGATTCATCTTTGTCGATACCAAAAACAGGGGGACAGCCTCCTGTCCAAGCAAGCAAGGCTGGATGTTTGGTGTTTTTGTTGGCGTATTCAAAGCCGCGCTTGTAGGCTCCGCCGTGCGAGTCGCCCCAAATTAAAGTGTAGCTGTCAGAGTTCAAGGGATCTCCGATCATGCAGTATTCTAGATCAGGAAAAGTGGTATTGCCCATTTCTTGGCAACCACTTAGATTGCCAAATAAATCGTTAGCCGCTTCCGCAAAGCTAGCTGTTTGGCTGTCAAAACGCTGCGGCAAGCCCTTGGTCAGGTGAAATAAACCACCGATAGCAATGAGTGCGAGAGAGACTACAGCGGTAGCGCTAAATACACCCAATGCCGTTTTTGAAAAAATAACTCGTCCTTGTCGAAAGGGTGTTTCAATGTATTTCCACGATGCTAGGGCACTTAATAGAGTCAGCGTGGTCATTAAAACAATGTCGAGAGCTTGAGGTTGATCACCTTTGTCATACATATAAAGTACAAAGATGGGCCAATGCCATAAATAGAGTGAGTAAGAAATTTTACCTAAAAAGATGGAAACGGGATTGGTTAAAACAATGTCGGTAAATGATGTGTTGCGGCCAGTATGTAAAAGTATACAGGTGCCTAAGCAGGGTATTAATGCACTTAGTCCGGGAAACGCAGTACTTTTGTTGTAGAAAAGCCCCGGAATTAAAATCATGCCAAAGCCTAATAAAGCTAAGAGGGAGTTGCCCTTGGCTGATCTGATCTGTGGAATGGTGTAACTAGCGAGACAGACACCGAGAAACATTTCCCATGCTCTAAAAGGGTAGAGGTAAAATACTGCGCTAGTGTCTTTCGGTAGGTACCACTGGGCAGCTATAAGGGAAAGAATGGTTAAGAATAAAAATATAGGTAAGAGCCAAGACTTGTTTAGGCGGTAAATACACCATGCCAAGATGGGAAATATAATATAAAACTGCTCTTCAACCGACAGAGACCAAGTGTGCAGTAATGGTTTTAGGTGAGAAGCTGTATCAAAATAACCGGCCTCTAAGTAAAAGAGAATATTGGATAAGTAGACACTCGAAGCAATAACGCTTTGACCAAACTCTTTGAAATCGCTTGGGAGCATAATGAGGTATGCAGCAATAGTCGTCACTAAAATCACAACGACAAAGACGGGAAATAAGCGCCGAATACGTCGGAAATAAAATTGGGTAAGGCTAAATTTGTCCTCTTTTAGTTGGCGCACAATAATGGAGCCAATCAAATAGCCAGATAGAACAAAAAATACATCAACTCCGATAAAACCGCCGCTAAAGCCCGGTATACCGAAGTGGAAAAAAATGACGATGCTGACGGCGATTGCTCGTAAGCCATCTATATCTGACCGATAAACCACTACTAAATGCCTTTTTCGTATCGTATGAGGTGAGGTATAAGAAGTTTTTTACTATATTAGACTGAAAAATGTAGCTTTTCGTAGCTATTGTGCAGTCTAAGTGAGGCAAATATACTACTTTAATGCCGTTTGAGAATAAACCAGAGATGACCGAAAATCTAGGCGATGTTTAAAAGTCTAATTGTTGCGCGGTCGGAGATAACTACTTCTTTAGTCTTAAGATTTTGCTATACTTGGCGGCTATCTTGATAGCTATGGCCTATGTGAGCTCGGTTATAGAGGCATATATTACAGTTAACGAGGATGTAAAATAACGCATGAAAAATAACAAGATTGACTTATTCGGGCGCAAGCTAACTGCCCGCTCTGTTGCCATATTGGCACTCATATTTGGTTTTTCGGTGAATACCTTAGCCCAAGAGCCTAGAAGTACGCCTGTGGGGCCTTTTGAGTTAGAAGCCTCGGTGCTAACGGAATATGTTGAAGATGACAATGTTTTCCAGTCTGCCTCTGAGCCTGTAAGCACGTCTATTTTTACCGTTACACCTTCGTTTGAACTCACCTTTGATAATGGGGTTAGCGGTTTCTCTTTAGCATATTCTTTAGAGGATCGGACTCACTCTGATACCGGAGATGAAGACTATACCGATCAGAATGTGTTGTTATCTCTAGGTAATATTGTTGCCGATATGCACCGTTTTGAATTCAACGGTGTTTATTTTGACTCTCATGACGCTCGTGGTGGCTTATCTAGAACTGGGTTTGATGAAGACTTAGATATAGATGACCAAGGCGAGCTTGATTTATTTGAGGATATTGAATACGAGTTTGTATATACATTAGGAACCGAAGAGTCATTGTTTCGCTTTCAATTCAGCCTTGGTGAGTTTGAGCGTGAATATAAGACTAACAGAACAAATAGAGATATTGGAGCCGAAAATACCATCCGGTTTGATAGGGAAGAATCAAGAGTGGGGGGAGAGTTTTTCTGGAATCTATCGCCAATATTTACAGCTTCTATATCTTACCTTAAGACAGATATAGACTATTTATTTGATGAAACTATTTTTCGAGCTGGAACTCCGGGCAATATAGAACCCCAAGATATAGTTCCCCAAAATGATGGTGAAGAAGAGCTTTACGCTATTGGTATTGAATGGGAGCCTACGGATACTATAGGGGCTGCCATTATTGTTGGTAGTGTTGAACGAACTACTGAAACAGTTGGTTCTGAACGTAATAACTACTGGGATATTGATATTAGTTGGGACATTCGCAGTTACTCTTCCTTGTCATTATTATCTTCATCTGTCGTAGGTGAAACAGCTAATGCAGATGGTAGTTTCACAGTAGAAGAAACTGTGGGCTTTCGTTGGACTCATGAATGGACCGATTTGCTAAGATCGGAGTTAATTTATTCCAATGGCGAGATCGAGTTTTCGGGCTCTTCTCGAGTTGATGATAATGAAACTATTGGATTAAGGGCGACTTACGAATTCAGGCCTCAGTTCATAATTGGTTTATCTGCAGAGAGGGTTACGCGTAGCTCTGCTGGTGGTGCTACGAATACAGAGCCTTACGACCAAAATGTCTACGGTATCAGTGCCCTGTTCCGTTTGTAGTAGGGTTGTTGTTTAATCTAAAGCCTATGCTTTAAATAGACTAAACTAACTTACAGTAATAGTGAAAAAGAGTGTGATTATGTTGAAACGTTTGAATTACTTTCATGGTGTATTAATGGTGTTAGCTCTATTCCTATCCGCCTGTGGTGGTACT
>JBOEGR010000063.1:0-1232 GCA_050633525.1 Cellvibrionaceae bacterium | reverse complement strand
GCTAAATCACTGATCCAACACGGCTATAGCCTATCTCATTTAGGGGTGTTAGATATGTTTCCTCAGACGGCTCATAGTGAAGTCATGGGCTTGTTTGTTCACCCCTCATGGCAACGATAAACCAAATACTATTTATGCCCATAATAGGCAGAAGGACTAAAAATAATTATGGTTCAAGTTAGACAACATTATTCCGATACAGCTCCTAGCGATATTGATATTAATGATTGGGCGCAGCGNNGCAACCACTGCTCAGGTAGCTGAAGAGCAGGCGATAGCGAGTGATAATATTTGGTCTGAGCACGCCAGTAGCTTTATCTCTGGTTTAGAAATGGCAGATATTCTAGCGGATTTACAGCTTGACCAAGATGCGTTAGTGGCGGCAGTTATTTACCGCAGTGTCCGAGAAGGGAAAATTGAACTGGACGACGTGAAAGAATTTTACGGAGAGCCGGTTGCTAAGTTAGTGCAAGGGGTTTTGCGTATGGCGGCGATTCACTCTTTACGTAATGACTCTGATGAGGAGGTGTTTGGAAAGCAATCTGCTGAGCAAACGGAAAATGTTCGTAAAATGCTAGTTGCTATGGTCGATGATGTTCGAATTGCATTGATTAAGTTAGCCGAGCGAACCTGTGCTATTCGCGCGGTCAAAAATGGTAGCGAAAAAAGTAAAATTAAAGTTGCTAGGGAAGTATCGGATATTTATGCACCCTTAGCCCACCGCTTAGGTATAGGGCACATAAAGTGGGAGCTTGAAGACCTTGCCTTTCGTTACCTTAAACCGGTTGATTATAAAAACATTGCCAGCCTCTTAGATGAAAAGCGCCTAGCGAGGCAAACATATATAGATAGCATTGTCATTTCACTGAATACGCAAATTAAAAAGAATAATATTGTGGCTGAAGTACAGGGGCGAGCTAAGCATATTTATAGCATTTGGCGAAAAATGCAAAGAAAGGGCATTAGTTTTTCAGAAGTCTATGATATTCGCGCGGTGAGAATCATGGTGGAAAATACACGTGATTGCTATGAGGTTCTGGGTATCGTACACACAATGTGGCGCAACATCCCTCATGAGTTTGATGATTATATCGCAGCACCTAAAGAAAATGGTTATCGTTCTTTACATACTGCTGTGCTTGGTCCTGAAAGTAAAATATTAGAAGTGCAGATTCGCTCTCATTCAATGCATGAAGAAGCTGAATACGGCGTTTGTTCGCACTGGCGTTACA
>JBOEGR010000062.1:0-2173 GCA_050633525.1 Cellvibrionaceae bacterium | reverse complement strand
TGCTCTTCCTTACCCGATTTAAATGTTTTTTGCTTGATTGATAGATGTTTCATAACTCTCAGCATTAAAATGGAAAGGGCCAACGTTTTCAATTGGCGCCGGATCTTCGTAACCGTTTTCATACGCAAAATCTTTCCAAACATACACGGCCCCCTCCTTCTCGACAAATGCTCCGTAGGCGCCACAGCCTATATCTCCACACTCTGGGCAGATGTACAGAAGAACCCTGCCTGATTCAGTTTTAGGTTTGGATTTACACTTCAATATTTTTTCAGCTTCATTATTTTGCTTATCGAAGCCACGGACAAAGCATCCCATAAAGTCATTGTGACCTCCGCCTTCTTTGCAGAGCAATTCGAGAAGCGAAGATCCGTTAATATGGAAATCTGTAGAGAACCTTTCAACTTGAGATGAATTCTCTAACCGATGTTTTAATTCAATCTCGATATCTGAATAGTTCATCGTTCTTTGTACATTTAGACATTATGACACCCCATCAGAGCTAGCCTCCAGTTCGTGGGTTAGCTAAGCCAGAGCCATAATATAGGTTCATCCCCTATACACCTGGAGGCTAGCATGAATAACAGTAACATAATTTTTGTCGGACTTGATACAGCAAAAGAGTTTTCCGAAGTCGCATACAGTGTTGATGATCGGGCACACAAGCCCTGTCTTCTGAGTCGTATTCGCAGCACCAAACAGGGGCTGGAAAAGCTGTGTCGGCAATTGCAATCCAAACATCCTGGCGCCACTTTACACTTTGTTTATGAGGCCGGTCCCTGTGGGTATTGGATGTACCGTCTGCTAACGCGGCTAGGTCATCCTTGCTATGTCGTTGCGCCCTCACTGGTGCCCAAAAAACCGGGCGTGCGAGTAAAAACGGATAAGCGTGATGCGTTGATGCTGTGTCAGTTGTTAAAGAACGGAGACTTTGCCCCCATCTATGTGCCCGAACCGGAAGACGAAGCGATTCGTGATCTGTCCCGTGCACGTGAGCGAGCCATGCGCGATTTAAATGATGCTAAGTATCAATTGAAAGCGTTATTGTTGCGCAATCATATCCACTATAGCGGGACCGCCAATTGGTCAGTGAAACATTTACGCTGGCTGACCGAACTGGTGTTGCCTTATCCGGCGCAACAAATCGTTTTACAAGAAATGATTCAAACCATCAATGAACGCTTGGAACGATTACGTCGATTGGACAATGAATTGCAATACCAGGTGAAACAATGGCGTTACTATCCCCTGGTAAAAGCGTATCAAGCGATGCGCGGTGTGGGCTTGTTAGTGGCCTCGGGTGTTGTCGCGGAACTGGGTGATCTCACGCGTTTTGATACCGCACGAAAACTCATGGCGTATGTGGGTTTAGTACCGAGTGAACATTCCACCGGTGGGCGACGGAAAATTGGTGGCTTAACGAAAACAGGGAATCCCCGTGCACGACGCTTACTCATTGAAGGCGCGCACAGTTACCGTTATGCCGCGAACATATCATCGGAGATGCAAAAGCAACAAGAAGGCTTGCCCAAGGTGATTATTGATATTGGCTGGAAAGCACAGTTACGTTTGTGTCGGCGCTATCAACGATTAGTGAAGCGCGGCAAACATCAAAACGTGATTAAAGCGGCGATTGCACGCGAAATGCTGGCGTTTTTATGGAGCATGGCCAAAGAAGTGGTGCTCACGCCGGTGGATCCCAAAACACGGTTAGCGAGAATACCGAGTTAAAAACCTACTGTGCATTGTATGGATAAGCTGCCAACGCAAAAAACGCGTTGTCACCTTACCCACACACTACACAGCACTACGACAAACAAGCAAGTACAGTAGAAAAACAGTTTATGTTGAAAAGTTTTGAGTCAATGCGTTGGGTCAAGTCCCGGTGGAGGTGTAACACACGACGGCGTTAGGCAGGCAGCAGTGGCAACACTGTTGATCCTCGAGCATAGAGTAGAAGACAGGCACCTCGACGGAAAAAGTAAGGTCGGATAGGTTAATGTGATTGAGCAAATCCCATTAGCAACCCACGAATACCAGCAGGATAACCGACGAGTTTACCGACTTCATCTGATGCATTGACTCATCTTATTCAAAAAAGATGGCGAAACGTTTTTTGAAAAAAAGACGATAGGATGCTTTGGTCCTATTGACATGGGGTGTCATACCAACG
>JBOEGR010000061.1:0-27348 GCA_050633525.1 Cellvibrionaceae bacterium | reverse complement strand
GCATAATGGGAGGGGCTCACATTAGCCTGTACTAATGGGATAATATCACCATGTCGATCAACCGTCGTTTCAAGCACTTCTTTCCAAGGCCAAAGAACTTTTAGCGAGCCTATCAGAAAACCTGTTAATAAAGCATACATAACTGACTCATATCGAGTTAAGAGCCAACTTAACAAGTGACTAAAACCTAATAAACCAACAATACAGCCGAGAACAAAGCTCAGTAGTAACATAATATTCAATGTCTGTAATGCTTCGATAAAGACTTTATACATCCCCATTAAAAGCAAAATAAAGCTACCAGATATACCCGGTAAAATCATAGCGCAAATGGCGATCGCCCCGGCAAACATCAACATCCACCAATCACCCGGTAACTGGGCTGGCCGTAAGGATACAATCAGCAAAGCCAATACACTGCCAGCTGTAATGGCAATATATTCATGCAATCGCCATTGGGACATTTGCCTAAACAGATAAACAATAGACGCGAGCACCAGACCAAAGAAAAAGGACCAAATCAGTATGGGTTGATATTCCAGAGCATAACTAATCACATTAGCCAAGCTCAATATGCTAAGCAGTACTCCCGAAAATAAGATCAATAAAAACTGACCATCTATCGCCTTCCAAAATGCGCTAAACCCTTCTTTTAGCAAAATTGATAAAGCCATAGGAGTTAGCGACTTTAAGGCATTCAGTAAACGAGTATAAATACCGGTTATAAATGCAATGGTCCCTCCAGATACGCCCGGTACAACATCCGCTGCCCCCATTGCAATACCTTTAAAAAACAACCATACCCAATCTCGGGCTTGATAAGACTCTGTCTTTTCAGAAGACACTTTTTCATTAGATCTTTTATAAGTTTGCACTAGCGTACAACTCCTTCCAGTAAAGGCACAAACTTAACGGCCTCTATACTGTGTTCTTCAAATTCATCCGTATCACCCACCCTCTTAACCAAAGTCAGCGTTTGACTCTCTTCACCTACAGGAATAATGAGTACACCATCTGTCGATAATTGTTGTTTGAGGCTATGAGGAATAGAGGCAGGAGCAGCGGCACTAATAATGGCATCATAAGGCGCTTGATCAGCCAAACCTAAGCCACCATCCGCCAAAGATAAACGAACGTTAGATAAAGACAATTGACGTAAACGCTTACGCGCCTGCTCTTGAAGGGGACGAATACGCTCGGCACTATATAAAGTACCCACAAAAGGGGCCAGTACAGCAGTTTGATAGCCAGAACCGGTTCCAATTTCCAGTACTCGTTCAAGGCGGCTTGCTCTCGTTAACAATAACTCTGTCATTCGAGCAACGATATAAGGTTGAGACAATGTTTGACCGTGACCAATAGGGAGTGCCGTATCTTCATATGCACGATGTGAAAGAGCTTCGTCTAAAAAAAGGTGGCGAGGCATTTGCCTCATCACCTCTAATACACGCACATTGGTAATACCTTGCTCTATCAAGCGCTGTATCATCCGTTCGCGCGTCCGTTCGGATGTCATCCCGACTCCTTGGAACGCTAAATTAGTCAACAATAAATCGGTCAACAACAACACCTTATTTTTAAGTAATCGGTATGCATAAAAAAGCGACTATAACATAATTTATTTAGGGAATGAGTTCCAAGATCTCAGCCAGTACCGAGGTGGCAAAAGTTCCCGTCCCCAAAGAGAAAGAGAGCTGAAGATCATAGTGTGTACTTTGATCTAAGCACTGGATATCGACATTCTTTGGCAATAAAACTAAGGCCCTTCTCTCTTGCTGCAAACCACAGTACTCAAGCCCATGGCACCATGAACCAAATTGTGCGAGAGCCTCTTGTTCGATAATGTTACTCAATTCTGAGGCTGGAGAGCGCCCCCGTCCCCACAGTGGCCCAGTAGGCATATCGTCTCGAACAACATCTCCTGATACGGGAGATTGCCAATTTTCTTGAGTGACTCTTGAAGCCAAAACAAGATTAAATAAATAGGCTCTGGCCGCAGACATCACCATGGAGCGTCGTTTGGGATGAGGCTTACGTCCATTCACAAACCAATCACTGGCGGCAGTTAAATTACTACACCCTCTACCAAAACGTTGCTCTCCAAAATAATTAGGAACACCTTTCCCTAAACGGTCTGCTAGATTCGTTTCAATGCCTGCTATATCGTGCTGTTGCTCATTGGTTATTAGCCGTCCTTCTTGCCTTAGTTCTCGAAGACGCAATATAAAGTGATTAGCCTTATGACTGCCCAGACGTAATTTCTTCACATGTCGATGAATCGCTAAAATAGTCACGCCTTCCAATGCAAACGCATCCCAATCAATAGACTCTTGCTTAGGCATATATAGACTAAACCATTGACGGGTCACCGCATGGCGATCCTTACGACCACAATAGCCCACCGCAGAATTGGATATGCCACAATGCATCGCCAACTGCTCAGCGACCCAGTGCGTATTTTGGCCTATTTTTTCAATGTGAATGAGTACGTGCTCTCCGCTCCCAGTGGGCTCAAAACCCAACTCTTCGTTGACAATAAAATCTTGTGGATATAATCGAAAGCCAGCAGATAAACCCAAAGAGGGGTAAACTTTTGGAAAGCTAACGGGAGGGCTAAACTGAAGGTTAAGCGAAATGGACGAAGATTCTTGGGTGGGTGTACTAGTCAAAATATTAATATCATTATTGATGGAGTCGAGTCGGTTAAGGTCAATATCGATTAAGCAGTGGCTTGTAGTAATACAACGGCATGCGCAGCGATACCTTCTTTCCTACCGGTAAAGCCGAGCTTTTCCGTCGTAGTTGCCTTAACATTAATACTCGATGTTTCCACACTCAAATCATTTGCAATATGAGCACGCATCGTATCAACATAAGGCGACATTTTGGGCGCTTGCGCCACAATAGTCATATCTGCATTGGCCACACAGTAGCCCGCGGCTGTTACTTTTGCATAAACCATGCGCAATAATGCCCGACTATCCGCATTTTTATAATTAGCATCAGTATCAGGAAAGTGTCGGCCGATATCACCTAAGGCGACAGCGCCTAAAAGCGCATCACAAAGTGCATGAAGTAAAACATCACCGTCAGAGTGAGCGATGAGCCCTCGCTCATAAGGAATGAAGACACCGCCCAACACGACCTTATCAATGCCTTGTTGACCATCATCAAAGGCGTGAACATCAAAACCGTGGCCAATACGTAATGTCATTATATTTTCACTCTTATTAAACAGCCGCTTGTTGCTTTAAGAAAGCTTCCGCGATCATTAAATCATTTGGATGGGTAATTTTAATATTATCGTAATGCCCCATACACATTTGCACAGAGTGTCCCATCAATTCTATAGCAGAAGCTTCATCTGTAATCGTTTGCTGGTTGTGTTGAGCGCTCATCAATGCTTCTTTAAGCAAACCATAGCGAAACAGTTGGGGAGTTTGTGCCAACCACAATTTACTGCGATCTAAAGTCTGCTCGACCAAATACTCGTTACCAACTTGTTTTTTGACGACCTGTGTCTTAACTACCCTCTTAACAGTATCGCTAGTGGGCACACCTAAGATGCCTCCTACAGCTGAACTCTTAAGCTGTTCCAACATCGCATTGATATACTCGACTCTTATGCAGCAGCGAGCCGCATCGTGCACGAGCACCCAATCAGATAGTGTGGCTTTGTGCTCTAAACTCTGTAATGCAGCCAACACCGAGTCACTGCGTTCACGCCCACCCCTTGTTGCCGTAATCTTAGGCACATCACGACCGGCGTTAAAAATAGGTAAACGCGAGAAAAAAGAGTCGCCTTCACTAATAGCAACCGTAATCTCTGTAACATCATGAACTTGCTGCAAGCGGGACAGAGTAAGTTCAATCACCGTTTCACCCATCAGCGAAAGGTACTGCTTAGGAATATCACTCTCCATACGACGTCCACTACCTGCCGCCGGCACCACGACCCATACTTTATCTTTTTTCATTGTCATATTATTGTTGTTTTTGCTTGGCTTTTTCTTTTGGCTCAACAATCATAAAAAAAGTTTCACCTTCTTTCACCATGCCCATTTGCTCACGTGCTCGCTCTTCTACGGCATCTAAACCATTCTTTAACGCTTCAACTTCTAAAGCCAAAATGCGATTACGCTCTTTTAAGCTATCATTTTCAGCTTGCTGCCGTTCAATTTTTTTTTGTAATTCGACGCGATGAGCAACGCTGCCTTCACCCACCCAAAGACGGTATTGAAGGCCGAGTAGCAGAACAATTAAAATCGCAATCGTTATTTTCATCATGTTTATCAAAATAAAGCGCAAAAATAAATAAGGCGCGCAATGCGCACCTTATTATTGATCGACTCATATATCGATCTATATGACCTTGTTATATTAAGTACTAAGACTTAAATTCAGCACGGCCTTTATAAGGTGCCTTACCGGCTAGTTCGTTTTCAATGTACAACAAACGATTATACTTGGCTACTCGATCCGAGCGACATAAGGAACCTGTCTTGATCTGGCCAGCAGCGGTTGCAACGGCAAGATCAGCGATGGTGGTATCTTCTGTTTCACCAGAGCGATGAGAAATAACCACGGTGTAACCTGCGTCTTGCGCCATTTTAATCGCGTCTAATGTTTCTGACAAAGAACCAATTTGATTAAACTTAATCAAGATAGAGTTAGCAATCTTCTTATCAATTCCTTCTTGTAAAATAGTTGTATTGGTCACAAACAAATCGTCACCCACCAACTGTATTTTATCGCCTAGAATCTCGGTTTGATATTTCCAACCGTCCCAATCGGATTCATCCAAACCATCTTCAATGGAAATAATTGGGTACTGCTCGCACAAGTCAGCTAAATAATCACTAAAGCCTTCCGCGCTGAATTTTTTACCCTCTCCTTTTAAATTATACTGGCCATCTTCATAGAATTCAGATGCAGCACAATCCAAGGCTAAAGTCACATCGGTGCCAAGTGCATAACCCGCTTGTCCGACAGCGTCTTTAATCACAGCAACGGCGTCAGCATTCGACTCCAAGTCAGGTGCAAAACCACCTTCATCACCTACAGCTGTATTTAAACCTTTCGATGACAATACTTTTTTCAAAGCGTGAAAAATTTCAGCACCGACCTGTAAGGCTTCGGCAAAGTTTTTTGCGGCAACGGGTTGAACCATAAACTCTTGTATATCAACGTTGTTGTCCGCGTGCTCTCCACCATTCAAAATATTCATCATGGGGACCGGCATGGAATATCGACCCGGCGTACCATTCACATCTGCGATGTGCTGATATAGAGGAATATTTTTTGAAATTGCCGCCGCTTTAGCAGCTGCTAAAGAAACCGCAAGAATCGCATTCGCACCAAACACAGCTTTGTTTTCTGTGCCATCCGCATCAATCATAGCCTGATCTAATGCACGCTGTTCGCCTGCATCTTTGCCGACTAACAAATCTTTGATTGTGGTATTAATATTATTAACCGCTTTTAATACACCTTTGCCAAGATAGCGACTCTTATCACCATCACGCAGCTCTAGGGCTTCTCTGGACCCAGTTGATGCACCAGAAGGCGCACAAGCATAACCAATAGCACCACATTCCAAAATAACTTCTGCAGCAACCGTTGGGTTACCACGAGAATCGAGCACCTCTAGGGCCTTAATATCTACAATCTTACTCACTGAGTTTTATCTCCGTTTTTAGTCAAAAATAGTACTTACTGAATATCTAGGGCCGGTAATGATTTAACAACATCATCGACCGCCTTCATATGAAGCAAAAAATCTTTCAGAGCTGATAGCGGCAGTGCGCTAGGCCCATCACATTTTGCTTTATCTGGATTCGGGTGCGCCTCAAGAAATAGACCAGCAATCCCTACACCTATCGCAGCACGCCCTAGTTCGGCGACTTGATGCCGACGACCGCCTGAAGCCGCCCCCATTGGGTCACGACATTGTAAAGCATGGGTCACATCAAAAATCAAAGGCGCATTATTACTCACTTCTTTCATGGTTCGAAAGCCGAGCATATCAACGACAAGGTTATCATAGCCAAAGCAACTGCCTCGTTCACACAGCATAACCTGTTCATTACCACATTCTTTAAATTTCTCAACGATGTTCTTCATTTGTGCCGCACTAAGAAATTGTGGCTTTTTGATATTAATCACAGCACCAGTTTTTGCCATTGCCTCAACTAAGTCCGTTTGACGTGCAAGAAAAGCGGGCAATTGAATAATGTCACACACTTCCGCTACGGCTTGTGCTTGTTCGATCTCGTGAACATCCGTAATGACAGGCACATTAAAAGTACGCTTAATTTCTTCGAAAATCTTTAAACCCTCATCCATACCGGGGCCACGGTAAGAATGAATCGATGAACGATTGGCTTTATCGAATGACGCTTTGAAAACATAGGGAATATTAAGAGCTTCAGTTACCTCAACATAACTCTCGGCAACTTGCATTGCTAAATCCCTAGACTCCAAAACATTCATACCACCTAACAATACAAAAGGCTTATCGTTGGCAATAGTAATATCAGCAACAGAAATTATTTTACTCATCGTATTAACCACACTATTTTCTGTCATTATGGCTGAGGGCAGCATTCACAAAACTAGTGAATAGCGGATGACCATCGCGAGGGTTAGACGTAAACTCCGGATGGAATTGGCACGCCACAAACCAAGGATGATCCTCTAGTTCAATCACTTCAACCAACGAGTCATCTGAAGACCAACCGCTGATTTTTAAACCAGCATCACGTAAGGCCTGTAAGTAGTTATTATTGAACTCATAACGGTGACGGTGACGCTCTACAATCATTTCTGAGCCATAGATATCGGTCACTTTGGCATCTTTTACCAAATGACACTCTTGGGCACCTAAACGCATCGTTCCACCGAGGTCGGAGCTGCTATCACGCTGCTCCACTTCACCTTCTGAATTCACCCACTCGGTGATCAAGGCAATCACAGGGTGTGCTGTTTTGGTATCAAATTCCGTGCTATTAGCACCTTCTAAGTTCGCCACGTTTCTCGCAAACTCAATGACGGCAGATTGCATGCCTAAACAAATGCCCAAATAAGGCACATTATTTTCTCGTGCATAACGCACCGCCATTAATTTACCCTCTAGACCCCGGTGACCAAAACCACCTGGGACTAAAATCGCATCTACATCACTTAAACTAGCCAATCCTTGGACTTCTAAATCCTCGGCATTGATATGACGAATATTGACTTTAGTACGTAGATGGACACCGGCATGACTCAAGGCTTCATTTAAAGACTTATAAGCATCCAGTAAATCGACGTATTTACCCACCATAGCAATAGTCACTTCATGCTCGGGATTCAGCTTACCGTCAACCACGCTGTCCCACTCGGTCAAGTCGGCCAGAGGCGCTTCTATACCTAGGTTATCTAGAACAATCGAGTCTAAATCGTGTTCCATCAAAAAGCGAGGGACAGAATAAATCGTCTGAGCATCAGCTAATGGCACAACCGCGCGTTGTTCAACATTGGTAAACAAGGCGATCTTGCGACGAGAATCGTCATCGATAATATGCTCAGAACGGCATAATAAGATGTCGGGTTGAAGACCGATAGAACGCAGCTCCTTTACAGAATGCTGTGTTGGCTTAGTTTTAGTTTCACCTGCTGTTGCGATATAAGGCACTAAAGTTAGATGCATTAATTGTGTATGGCGGGAACCCAACTCAACACGTAACTGGCGCACAGCTTCCAAGAAGGGTTGAGATTCAATATCACCCACAGTGCCACCGATTTCAACGAGAGCGATATCATAACCATCACCACCGGCAATGACTCGTCGCTTAATTTCATCTGTAATATGGGGAATCACCTGAACAGTACCCCCGAGATAATCTCCGCGACGCTCTTTTCTCAATACTGTTTCATACACACGGCCAGTGGTGAAATTGTTACGCTTGGATACTTTGGTGCGAATAAAGCGTTCGTAGTGGCCTAAATCGAGGTCTGTTTCTGCACCGTCTTCCGTAACAAAAACCTCACCATGCTGAAATGGACTCATCGTGCCCGGATCAACATTAATATAAGGGTCCAGCTTTAAGATAGTCACCTTTAAACCACGGGCTTCTAATACTGCCGCTAATGATGCTGATGCGATCCCTTTGCCAAGAGAAGAGACAACACCACCAGTCACAAAAATATATCGAGTCATACTTAATTTAATACTCTTAAATAATAATATTGAGTCAAAATGCTACAAAATCACACAAAATCAAGGAACACTATCAGTACAATAAGCCAGCACGATAAAATAGTGGCCGGAATACATCCAGATATTCTGAGTGGAATTTTTATGGAGAGTGGTTGCTTACCTAAACATGCCATCAAACTGACACTTAGGATACGTTGGGCCTTACAGGCTTCTAATCAAAGCAATTCAAACGTTATTCAATAGCACTTCTACTATCTTCTTTTTTAATCAATGACGACATCAACAACAAAGAAACAGGCTAAACGATTGAAAAATAAGAATAAAAAGCAATTTATACCTCAGCCAATATACGCTGAGATAACAGACAAACCTAGCTCAATGAGCCCGCGCTGCTGCCTTTCAACTAGCCACTCAAGATGGGACGCCAGCCTACCAGAAAGCCCCGTTTGCCTCAATCGATTTCATCAGTGATATACCAATAAAAATTGGCATCCAATGCCACAAAAGTTGTTAAAAACAATAACTTAACCTACATTTAAATGATAATGCATCAACAAATTAATCGACTAAGACTGTGGGCGACTCTTTAATTACAACGATTGCCGTTAATCTAGGCATTTTACTCCTGGCTTCTTGGGTAGTCGGCATTGTTATTTTTATACGCCTAATAAAGGATAAGGAAGCGCTAGAGTCAGCCCTGATCAAAAGCCGTCAAAAGATAAAGAAACTGAAACAAGCTCAAACTCACCTCCCACAAGAGCTGCCAAGTACTCCCGCTGCAGACCCTGATTTTCCTTTAGAACCCGTTGTTTTAGATGAAAACGCCGATGAAGCACTCTACCTACTCGATGCCTTTACTAACTTAAGCAATGATTTAGTCTCCAAAGAAAAGCAACTCGCATTACTATCGAAGCTACATGCTGAGCAGCAAGGACTATTAGAGGGCTGGGAAGGCAGTGACTCAAGTGGTGAAGTCATGGCTAACCACCAAGAAACACAGAAGATTATCGATAAACTGCAACACGACCTTAAAATTAATCAAAGAGTCATTAACCAGTTAGAAACTAAGCTTCGGGAAGGACAAGATAAAGATGGGCGTATAGCCGTATTAGAAGAAACGGAGAATCGCTTAAGAACGCGCATTGCCCAGCTTAAGAAAAACAAAGAACAAGCCGCTGTACTTGCTGATGGCTTAAAAAAGGCCAATGACAAACAAAAGTCACTCATACGCGACAATGATAAACTAAAGCGTAATATCAAAGAGCTATCCAATGCTTCGCAAGAACAATTGGCAACCATCCATAAAATTAGTTCTGAACTGGAAAAAGTCACTCAATTAGAGCGCCATCAACGTAATATTATTAGTGACCTAGAAGTGAAGTTACACTCTGAGAAATCAACAACGAACGATTCTAGCGTAGTTGCAGAGCTAGAAGAACAATTACAAAAGACCTCAGAGACATTAGAGCGCACCCTCAAAGAAAAAGAGTTTATCGAATCACACATAGTAGAGATGGATAAAGCACTGGATCAAACCAAAGAAACTGAAGAAGCCCTTGAACGTGCAAGAAAGGAAATTGAAACACTAGAAATGTACTTTCCAGACTTTGAGCCATCGGAATCTGGTGATGAGCTTGCAACCAATCAAGACGGGCATGAGCCTTTACCTCAGTTAACCGTCAACGAAGAGGATGACCCTGAACTATTTGCCGCTATCAGTGACAACCGCCTATTTGGCATATTACAAGAATTCTGGATGACGCTAGACACGCCACCTCTCCAGTTAGTGAATGAAAACAATATACGCCGTCCCAAAAACTTAAATTATTGGGTTAAAACCTCTATTCATAATGATGAATATTTTGTCACAATAGGCACCAATGACCACTTAATCGAGGTATTAAGCAAAGCTATGTTTGATAAAACAGTGGCCGCACTCGAAGACAGTGATCTCAAAGATTCTCTCGGAGAATTAGGCAACGTGATTGCAGGAACACTTGCCAACGAGCTGAATCCAGATTATGTTGTCGGTATA
This sequence comes from Cellvibrionaceae bacterium, assembly GCA_050633525.1. Taxonomy (GTDB): domain Bacteria; phylum Pseudomonadota; class Gammaproteobacteria; order Pseudomonadales; family Cellvibrionaceae; genus CANLBN01. Next base: position 17,110 of record JBOEGR010000061.1, on the reverse strand, counting down.
TCAAAACATATAACGAATAACGATATTGATAACGAGCTAGCAAATGTTGCCATAGCCAGTGAAGTCTTTATGACAGCTAATAATCACCCTTTATACATTGCACTCGCTAAACCCGTTTCCACTGAAGTAACAGAAGAACCAAAAACAGCCTAATTGATATGAAAATATTAATCGTTGATGATAGTCGAGCCATGCAAACCATTGTCCGTAGAGGCATAGAACAGCTTGGCTATGACAATATGGAAATACGTAATGCCAATAATGGCAAAGAAGCTCTCGATATCATTCGCATATGGGAGCCCAAACTCATTTTATGTGATTGGCACATGCCAGAGATGAATGGCCTTGAATTACTACACGCGCTGAATCGGCAAATGCTCAGCGTACAGATTGGCTTCGTCACAACAGAAACCTCCGAATCAAGAAAGATAGAAGCCTTATCAGCAGGAGCTAAATTTTTCGTACAAAAACCGTTTGATTTTAAAACCTTACATGAGGCCGTATTACCGATTATTCAGGGTAGCTCTGAAGGCGAAAGTGCATTAGAAGAAGAGCAGCCCGAAGAACATGAATCCAATCATATTGCCTTACCTGACCATGAAACACTGAGCAAAACGCTGACAAGCTTATCCAAAGTCGACCTACTGGTAGGGGAAGCTGACAAAATCCAATTAAAAGAACACCACTTTCCTTGTATGATCGGCTTATTTGAAGATATTGAAAGTAAGAAAGTGCGCGCCGTTGCTATCCTAAACCTTAACGGTATTTGCATTTTAGGCTCAAGCCTAACAGCAATTCCCGCGGAACGAGCGAGGAAAGCGATCGAGGACAAAGCCGTTCCTAAACAAATGATCAATAATTGCAAATTGATCATGGAGGCATTTTGTTCATCACTATATGATCAAGAAAACTTAAAACCTCTCGGACTACGCAGTATCAATGTAATGCGTGAAAATGTAGAAAGTATTGAAAATCTCCTGCTAAAACCGGCTGAGAAAAGAGTCGATGTAGAAGTCGCTATTCCCGATTATGGCAATGGGAACCTAACAATTGTTGCCTCATAAAATAGAGCCTGCACATGATATTGATATATTAGCCCCCCTTCCTATAGCAACTCCTTCTTAACAAACACGGCCATCGCCGTCCCCAGTACTATACTTACAGTGTTATAACGCTTTTTATTTCACTATATTACAACTGAATTACAGCTGGGGAAGTATCATGACAGAATCTACTCAAATTCTTCAATATAAGAGCTGTGTGCTTAGCATACTATTTTTACTCTTATTCATGGCAGCTTTTTCTACACAAGCCGCTAATCCACCTTCCCTTACCGATAATCAAACCAGCTATTCATTTGGCGTTGTACCGCAGCAATCAGCTAAAAGGCTAGCTACCTTGTGGGGACCTTTACTCAGTTATTTATCCGATAAAACAGGGCTTAAACTCCAATTTAAAACAGCAAAAAATATCCCTACGTTTGAGAAACGCCTTGCCAATGGGGAGTACGACTTTGCCTATATGAACCCCTATCACTTCATTGTTTTCAACAGCAACCCAGGATATAAAGCTCTTGCAGTCAGAAAAAACCAAGCCATTAGTGGCATTGTGGTTGCCCGAAAAGGCGACAATATTAAAACATTGAAGATGTTAGACAATAAAACCTTAGCATTTCCCTCACCTGCGGCCTTTGCGGCAAGCATTCTCCCTCAGGCCGAACTTAACAACAAGAAAATTAACTTTTCACCTAAATATGTATCTTCTCACGACTCCGTTTATCTCGCAGTAGCAAAAGGGCTTATCCCTGCTGGAGGCGGTGTTAAACGAACACTCAATAACACTTCAGCAAAAGTAAGAGAGCAACTAGAAATTATATGGACCTCCAAAAAACATACGCCTCATGCTTTTGCCGCACATCCACGTGTAGATGGCACTACTCAAAAAATTATTCAAAATGCACTCACCAGCATGCACCAAGATGAAGAAGGTAAAAAAATTTTAGCATCATTAAAAATTAAAAATGGCTTAATTAGTGCAGAAGATAAAGACTGGGATGACATCAGGGCCCTAAATATTAATTTAATTAATAAGGCCAAGTAGTGTCATTACGCTTAAAAACCATATTGGGCGTCGGTTTAATCGAAGCTGTTCTACTGATCGTACTTATCACGACTGTATTAAACTACATGCAACGATCAAACAAGGAAAGCCTAGAGGAGTACGTAGATACCACTAGCACCTTGTTTGCAACTGCAACAAAAGATGCTGTTTTATCATTAGACTTAGCAACGCTAGATAATTTTATTGAAGAAATTTTAAAAAATGAAGGCGTCATATATGCCAAAATATTCGATAATGAAAAAAACTTACTCGCTAGTGGTGGAAATTCAGACATATTAAAAAAAGAATTTAAAATAGACAATAGCTACAACGATGTTGATGATGCTATTTACAACTCAGAAAGGGCTATTGATATCGAGGGTACTATTTATGGAAAGATTGAACTAGGGATATCAACAAAAGGTATACAAACAGCCTTTAATGAAGCAAAACAATTAGCAAGTATTATCGCTATAGCTGAAATGGTTTTAGTTGCATTATTCTCCTATGCTTTAGGCGTTTATTTAACCCAACAGCTTAAAGTACTAAGAAATTCTGCCAGAAAAATTGCAGCGGGTGATTTAAGTCATACCATAGAAATTAAAAGCCATGATGAAATAGCAGAAGTATCTAAGTCCTTTAACAAGATGATAGCTAGCCTTAATAAGGCCAATGAAGAATCAACACAATATCATAATGAATTAGATGAATTAAACAAAACCCTCGAAGATAGGGTCAAGCGAAGGACAGAGAAAATATTAGAACAAAAAACAAACTTAGAGTCCGCCTACAAAGAGTTAAAACTAACGCAAAAACAATTATTGCAGTCAGAGAAGATGGCTTCGATAGGCCAGCTTGCTGCCGGTGTGGCTCATGAAATCAACAATCCTGTTGCGTTTATTAAAAGCAATTTAAAATCGCTAGAAAAATATATCCTCACTTATCGCGAGACATTAAACAAACAAAGCGAAATCATTGAAATTATAGAAAAGGAAGGCGGTCAAAAACCAATTGAGAAAATCAAGTTACTAGAAGAATACTACCACAGTGAAGACATCGACTTTATTAATGAAGACATAGAAAATCTAGTAAAAGAATCCATTGAGGGTTCAAGCCGTGTAGAAGAGATAGTGAAAGGGCTCAAGGAATACTCACGTGCATCCGATGACACACTGGAAGATTGCGACCTTAATGAATGCCTAAGAAGCACATTAAAAGTACTAGGCAATGAATTAAAGTATAAGTGTGAAATCATCGTCAATGAAGGGGACCTACCTTTACACCCCATCAACAAAGGTAAAATCATTCAAGTATTTACCAATTTAATCGTGAATGCCACACAAGCGATGGATAAAGAAGGCTTGCTTACCATCAATACCGCTCTCGAACATTCAGAAGAAGAAAAAGCCATTACGGTCTCTATTAGCGATAATGGTAAAGGCATACCAGAGGAAAATTTGGCTAAATTATTCGATCCCTTTTTTACCACTAAAGAGGTGGGCGAAGGCACAGGACTAGGTTTATCAATATCACAGGGCATTATCAATGACCATAATGGAACCATTGAAGTTGAAAGCACTGTAGGAGTTGGAACTCAATTTACTATCCGTTTCCCTACCACAAGAACATCTAAAGACTAAGCATCTAGCTATTATACGATAGAGACAAAACAGCCAATAAAAAAAATCTATATATGATGTTTACGAACATATCGGTATTAAGAATATAAATTAAACATCGTTACTGGCTGACTGTTTTATAGGCAGACTAATCGTAAAAGTAGTCCCTTTACCGATACAACTATCAGCCGAAATTTCACCATTATGCTTTTGAATAATACTGTAAGACAAAGACAAACCTAACCCTGTACCTTCGCCCACCTCTTTAGTGGTAAAAAAGGGATCAAATATTTTCGCTATTGTCTTTTCATCAATACCTTTTCCATTATCTTCTACTTTGATAAGCACACTATCGTCCTGAACAAGCGTTTCTATAGACACCTTCCCGTCTTTTTGATCAGCATCTATTGCCTGCGCCGCATTAACCAAAAGGTTCATTACCACCTGATTCACTTGCATTGGCAGACATTGAACCAGAGGCAACTCTCCGAAGTTTTTCTCTATATCGGCTAAATATTTTAATTCGTGGGCAACGACCTTAAGCGTACTATCGATACCCGCATTGATATCAGCCTCCTCCCACTCATTCGTATCACTACGAGAGAAATGTTTAAGCGATTTAACAATATCTTCTATACGGGTAATACCATCAAAAGATTCATTTAATAAGTTAGTAATATCCTCTGTCACAAATTCAACATCATGCTCCTCATTAACCTCTTCGACAGATTTTCTAACGTCATCAGAGTCAACGCTCTCTAACACCTTAGTGTATTTTTCAATGGCTGAATTCAACTCCTGTGCATAATGCTTTAAAGAACTAAAATTAGACTTGATAAAGCCAACCGGGTTATTAATTTCATGTGCGACACCCGCAGAAAGCTGACCAATCGAAGCCATTTTTTCCGACTGTAGCAACTGACTTTTTGTTTCTTCTAACTTTTTAATCAATTCTTGCTGGGCTTTCTTTTCTTCTAGCAAACGGCTAGAGGTTTTCTTTAATTGAATATGATTTATTGCCGTTGCCGTTGCGTCAGCAACCGTCAAACAAACATGAGATACTTTCCTGTCATCACCCAATATAGGAAACAATGAACAATTCTGAACCATTTTATTATTGACACCCGTAATCGGTCGACTACTGGCGAAATTAAATAATGATTGCCTTTGCTCCCAACTAATAAAGCTAGAATTTTTTAACAAAAAAATACTTTCTATACGTCGTTTAAGCCACTTCTCAGGTAAATCCGAATACAGGCCAAATAAGTTATTACCGACAATATCCGCAACGTCTTTCTTTGTGAAATCAGACATAAAGTGATTACACAAAACAATATTGTATTCTCGATCAACGGCTACTATACCCATATTGACCTGCATAAAAGCTTGCTCAAGTAAATTATTCACAACTGCCCCAACTGTAAGTCAATAATACGATAGAGCTCATGAGAGTCTTCTTCTATCATGCATAACATTAAATGCGCTTTCATCTCTATACTGCTGACGGTATAAGCCACATCCATAAACAAAGCATCAATCCATTGCAAATTTTTGCCGTTTAACACATCGTGAACTGAAGCCTTACTACTCAACAAAGTAGGTGAACCGAATGTCAATTTGATATTTAACTGATCAGAAAGACCACTAATACAGGCACCGGATAATATATTGGCAAACTCCAATGTTAACTCTTGAATATTCAGCGGGGACATTTTTTCCTCATATCCCATGACCCCACCTAATTGATAATGTTTCGCACCTTGTTCTAGCAATATCAACATTTCCCCTCTCAAATGCCCTCTAAAAGATTGGCGCATCACAATAGATTTATCAGGAAGATTTATTTTTGACAAACTATCTTTTAGATTGTTCTTATTTATCCAATTAACACTAGGGACAGATGCAACAACATTGCTATCAATTATTTTTTCTAAGGATTTCGCTGCACGGCCCATTGCACTGGTTAAAATTGATTGAATTGCGTCTTGGCGGTCATTATCATAATCGTCTTCTATAAACATAAATATTCTACCGATCACTATCAATTAAGGATTTATCAACAACAGGAATAAAAACATTAAAGCAAGTACCCTTACCCAAAGTGCTATCAACATCTATTTTTCCTCCATGCTCCTCTATGATGCTGGCGGATATCGATAAACCTAAACCTGTACCCACACCTACTTCTTTTGTCGTAAAAAAAGCATTAAATATCTTTTTCTTATCACAGTCATCAATACCTTTACCATTATCAGACACTTTTATTAAAACCCACTCATCAACCTTTTCCGTGCTAATAACAATTTCGCCAAAGCCATCAATTGCATGGCTCGCATTAACCAAAAGATTGAGTATCACCTGACTAAATCCTCCAGGAAAGCCCAATGTTTGAGGGACATCGCCTAAATCTATTTTCAATTCGGCTTTAAACTTTATTTCATTCTCAACTAACTTAATGGTTCCATTGATACAATCATTAATGTCAAGCACTTCTTTTTTATCGCTATCAACCCTAGAAAACGTCTTTAATCCGTTAACAATCTTAATTATTCTTTCCGCTCCCTCTAATGACTCATTAATCAAACTGGGCGTATCATCCAAGAGATAATCTAAATCATAACTCTCTTCTACCTCTTCGATATTACTCAACAATTGTTTTACCTTATCTGTTTCATTAGAACCCATATGTTTGTGCATTATTTTGTACATAGACAATATTTCAAATATATTACCTACATATTTTTTAAGTGACATTAAGTTACTTTTAATAAATCCGACAGGATTATTAATCTCGTGAGCAATCCCTGCTGCGAGCTGACCAATTGATGCTAATTTTTCTTGGTGCAATATTTGCGCTTGTTGACTTTTAAGTTGTTCGTAAGCTTCTTCGAGATTAGTATTGAGGTCATAAAGCTCCCTAGAGCGTGTTTCCAGAATTGATTCAGCGTGCTCTCTTGCTTTTTTTTGCCTTTCATAGGCAGCTTTATAATCTATATTCGACATTATTTTTAATTGGCGTCAAGAGACAGTGTAAACAAACAATTTTCATGCCCATCTTGCATACATTGCTGATGCTCTAAAGTGTAATCAACATCATAATATTTTGCAGAACCACGGATCAGCCCTTCGGCTAACAAGCACAATTTTCTTGGTGATTGATAAGACAACTGCATAACTTTATCATCGGAAGCGAGGCACTTAATCTCTGGCAATTGTGTTTCTGGGTATAATTTTTTCACCTCTCGATGAATAACATCATCAATACTGGCAATAAAACCAAAAAAGTCCGGTTGCTGCTGAGTGAAGACCCCATGCTTTTTATTCAACTCATCAAACAAATAGAAACCAAACCCTTCAATTAATACTGATTGAGGAATTGACTTCATCTCTGATAATGTTGAAATGAGTGACAAAAGCTCTGCATCATCATAACGTGCTACTGACGTGTAAATACCGCCTGACTTTGGTTGCACTTCATCTAATAGCGCCTCCCAACAATCTATTCCCATTTGCTCTTCAACCATCTGATTGAAAGCAACGAACACATCACCCTTCATATTTTTACCCACTGAATATTCATCTATATCTATCAAGAATAGTTGCCCCATAGTGGTTCAACAAGTTTCTGAGACGTAAACCAACAAAGTAAGAAAACAATTAAAAGAATAATAAAAAGTCAGACTTTTTTTGCATAAGTAATTTATTTTCGCTTTTTTATTGTTATTAAAACATTAGCTTACTTACCGCTTAAGCCGGAAGAAACGTGACATATATCACAAAAACCTCATTTTAGAGGCATCTAGCTTTAAAAATTATTGGAAGTAAAAATAAGAAATGCTTATAAATAGCGCTACCGAATGACACAATTATGGTGAACAAGATGAATCCTGCAATTTTAATCGTAGATGATGAAAAATCAATTTGCTCTGCACTTAAGCGCACTTTTCATAAACAACCCTTTCGTGTATTTTCGGCTAATAGCGGTCAAGAAGCACTTGATTTACTCGCTGAAAATACCATTGATGTCGTTGTTTCAGATCAGCGCATGCCAGGCATGAAAGGAACAGAGCTCCTGAGCATCGTCAAAAAATCACACCCCAAAGTCGGCCGTATTATCCTCTCAGGCCATAGCGATATTCACGACCTGACTGATGCGATAAATGAAGCCAGCATTAATCGATTTTTGCAAAAGCCTTGGAAAGATGAACACTTGATCCAAACAGTAAAAAATGTGATCCAACTGCCCAGCAAAAAGCATGACAACAATGATATTAAAAAAAATCACGAGCTAGAATCAAGGCTACCGCTTGGAAAACCACAGATAGCTCCTTATAAGCCGTCTTATGCTATCTCTTCGCTGATCAAAGAAACATATCAATTCAACCTTGAAAAGGATATTAAAGCGGATCGATTACTACTAGATAAACCTCTATACCAGCAACGGCAAGCGGAATTAGACCCCATGGCCTACTATCAACTCGTGTGGCCAGCTTATTGCCAGTTTGGCCATAAGGGTATCGTGAATATTGCCAACCAATCGGGCTATCTCCAAGATTTGTATTCATGGTATTTACTATCGATAAACGAAGCCCTGTTACGAGACAAAGAGAGCGGTGAACACCATATTATCGATCTTTTTTCTGAACTATCTACTCGAAACAACTTTAATCATGAATTGATTTCTAAAATTCTCCAACACTATTCTGACCTGAGATTAAGAATATCGTTTAACTCTCTCAAACAGTCAGAATTACATTCCTTATTAGACCTTATTTATCAAAACAACCACTCTCTACTGCTAAATGTTGAAAAACGTGTCATCAATATACAAGATTTACACTCTTTACCGGTATCAATGGTTGAGATGGATGGCGACTTTTCATCAATTGACAATGGTTTATTAAGCGAAAAACGTTTAAAAATGCTTTCTGAAGCACAAAACTGCGGAATTAAAACTATACTTTCTCAGTGTCGTTCCATTAGGCAGCATGATTATGCCGTCAGTATGGGATTTGATTACTTCTAGAATCCGTCAGTTGAGAGGCAAGCCGATGAAGGATACGAAACGCCCTAGAATACTACTAGTCGATGATGAAAAGTCTATATTAGACTCACTGTACCGTTTTTGTAGACAGCGAAAATGGGATGCTTTACGCGCCAACGGCGGGCAAGAGGCACTCGACTTACTGGACAATGAAGTGGTTGATATTATTGTCTCTGATATGCGTATGCCCAATATGGATGGGGCTGAGTTTTTAACGAAAGCAAAGGATAAATGTCCGGATAGTGTTCGCATTCTTTTAACTGGCTATGCCGATATGGAAGCTGTTATCAGTGCGGTAAACCAAGCAAAGATATACAATTATCTTAACAAGCCTTGGGATGACAATATGCTAGAAAGTGTCATCAACAGCGCTCTCGATTTTAAAACAAAAGAAGATGAACGCTTACGCCTTACAAAAGAACTGGCTGAGCTCAATGACTCTTTGGAACAAAAAGTAAAAGAACGCACCAATGAACTAGAAGTAGCGATAACTAAAGCGCAAGAATCCACTCGAAAAATTACTAATAACTTTAAAGAATCCTTATCACTCATGACCAGTGTCATTGAGATGCAAGATGGCAGCAAGGCAAACTATACCAATATGATTGCCAACGCTTGCGTTACCATTGCAAGAGCACTGGATCTATCACCAAAAGAAGTAGAACAAGTCAGAATTGCCTCTCTATTGCATAATATCGGCAAACTATCCTTACCAGAAGCAATACGCAAAAAGCCGATGAACCAACTGAATCGTTTGGAACTAGAAACGTTTCGTACTCACCCCATTCAAGGTGAAGCTGTTTTGTCTGGGATGACGGGGTTAAAGGCAGTATCAAAACTGGTTCGTAGCCACCAAGAATATTTAAACGGCAAGGGGTTTCCTGACAAACTCAAAGAGGACAGTATTCCAATCGGTGCCAAAATTATCTGTGTCGCCAGTGATTTTCAAAAATTGGAAAGCAATTTATTGTTACAAGAAGTCAGTGGTCCAGAACAGTCTATCGAATACATCAAAAGCATGTCAGGTAAACACTACGATGCACGTATTGTTGAGCTTTTCGAAAAGTATTATGAAAAACATTTACAAGACTATCGATCTTACCTTTCTCTATTAAGCCTCAAAGAAGTGAAAGTCGATATGGTTTTAGCTGAAAACCTGATTTCAGCAAATGGGCTTATGCTATTAACAAAAGAAACAGCTATAAAACAAGAACATATTGACCAGCTAAGCGTGTATGAAACTGATGTAGGTGGCAAGCTCATATTCCCCATCTTAAATTCATCAATAGACGAATTAAACAAAGAAGAAGAGGAGGAAGGCGATGACGAAGGTAAAAAAGAAGAGAAATGAATAAAATTGTTGGGCTAACTCATAACTAGCCCAACACGTACTTACAGTTCTTATCAAAAACTAGGGGCTGGCCTATCATCTAGCAATTGTATTTGATGATCAATTTCATCAATTTGAGACAGATAAGGCTCCTTAGTGGTTTCTAAGAAATCAATTTCTTCATCTTTATCTCTAATCAGCTGTAGCATTTGACCGCGCTGGGTATTAAAAAATAAACGCTGAATATTATTCGTTTTAGGGTCGTTTAAACCATCTTCAGCGATCTGCAAATATTTTTCATGTTCAAGCCTTTCATCAATCAAAAAAGAGATTTCATGATCAATGTCACTTATTTGTGCTTTTAAAGGGTTTTTTTGCTGCCTTAACTCTCTTTTTTCAAGATGAATTTCATACCCTGCATCATAGCCACGACGCACTATATCCACCGTACCCCCTGTACACACCTTAGGGAAAGTACGATTCACTTTTCCATAAGCATAGCCTAAATCAGATGTGCAATAAGTTTGAATACCTTGGTCATACCCGGTCTTATATTCTGTAAAATTCGCCTTTACGCCATGCTTAGCACAGGCTTTTTGATGACGGCCATATCGATCAGTAGGATAGCCACGGCTGCCATCGTCATAGCCCCTTCCCTGCCAATCTGCAACGGCACATTCGTTTGCATTCATAGTAGCGCAACTATAAACAGCTAAAGAAATAGCGAGTATTGTTGTTATTTTTATTATCATGATAGTTCCATATTGATGATTGTTATTTTAAAGCCGCATTAAATACTAATATACCTGAATGGACCCTGAAAGCATTTAACCCACATTAAATGCTTTCATAGTATCAACTAAATATAGTTTATATTGCAGCTATCATCCATGAAAAATGACTAACCATCTAGAAAATAATCTATTTTTTGTAAAATTGAATATCCATTTGATTCATATATCCTACCTACTTTCATTCAAAAACAGGAGAAAAAGACTGACCTTTTTGGATATAACCTAATATCTCCTCAAGGTTTCTACTAATTTTTTGATATATAAATGGTCCCGAGCTAACTCTTTTTACACCCAATTTTTCTAGAGTCGAGAAAGAGGGCAAATTAGGCATAGCCATAACGTTCACGGGAATAGAAATGGTTTCGACAAGCTTTTTAATATCAGTGTCATCTGTTATACAAGGAACAAACAATCCATCAGCGCCAGATTGTTGATATTGCTCTGCACGCTGCATAGTTTCATCAAGCGGGTCATCGAGTCCCATGATAAAAGCATCGGTACGTATATTAAGGAAAATATCACGTCCCTGTTGGAATAAATGACGCTTAATAGCTTTGATGATATGACTAAACTCAGGCAGATCTATAATGTATCTTTGTTTATCTTCGCCAACATATGAATCCTCTAAATTGACACCAACAACACCTAACTCAATTAATCGATTAATATTTTGTACAATTCCTTCGACATCTCTACTGTATCCGCCTTCGATATCAACAGTTAAAGGAATCGATATTCGCTTAATAATGGATTTCACAACAATAAGCAGTTCATCAAAACTCATCTGCTCGCCATCTTCATAACCCAATGCATCGGCTATGGCAGCACTAGATGTGCCAACTGCTTTATAAGCTTGTTTTTCAAACAGCAAAGCACTTGCGGCATCCCAGATACTACCTATATGTAAAATATTATTTTGCTGATGTAATTTTTTAAACTCACCTGTATTGCTCATTTTTAGTGCTCTCTTGTCGAAAAAGAGCCATGGTAATGATCATAAAAACTATAATCATTCACCTAGATTCATTTCTTAATTTACTGAGCGTTTGTGGTGCAATACCAAGATAAGAAGCGATATGGTAGGATTTAACTTGTTTTTCTATCTGTGGGTATTCATCAATAAGGCGGTCATAACGCTCTTTGGCCGTTTCAGACATTAGCGAAATAACCCTTTTATATGTTGCTGAAAAATAAGTGTCGTGCAACCAGATACGTGTTAAATGTTCCCATTTTTTGCCTCTTGCAATAAAACTATCCAGCTCGGATAAAGAAATAGTATAAAAAACAGAGTCTTCCAACGTTTCAAAATTGAGCATTGAACCTGTATTTTCGTAATAGCTCACACTATCATCGAGAAAGTGGTTTAACCCGTGTTTAGTCCTCCCACGAAAATACAATTGCCATGTAAAGTCTTTACCATGAATATCTGTAAAATATGATCGAGACACGCCGCTTTTAACAAACCATATCTCACTAAATACTTCACCAGCATAGTGAATCACCTCGCCTTTCTTAACTTCAATTTGCTTTAATTTTCCACCAATATAAGCCCATTCATCATCATCCACTTTGATAAAGTGCTCGATCATTTTTCTAAAATATTTCATATGTAAAATTTCGTATATGAGAAAACGTAAAAGAGGCAATATCATAAAAGCTGAACACCGTTTTTAAAGATCCAACCTAAAATATAATAATAAATACTAAGTCATGGACGAGGAAAACGAGTTTTGCTTTGCAATAAAAAACCCCGAAAGCGCTAACTTTCGGTTTTTTTTATTTTTGTAGCTTGGATAACCGGCTTATATCAAGTCGCCCATTCGATTTTATTGAACACTTAAAATGGGAAACACCAAGATACCCCACAATTTTCACGCTAGTAGTAAATATAAAAATACACTTGTGCACTATTTCAAATAGAGCAGACCTATTAATCGATGCTCATAAAAATTACTTCGTGACAAATTCATGCTCACGACAAATTTTTTTAGTATCACTCAAGGATAAAGCTGCATCGGTTAAACCACACTGAAACCCACCATCTTCCAATTTACGATTAAACTGACACGATTGACACTGACCAAAGCCTTTATGGTTATTATCAGCCTGCCATTGCTGTAATAAAGATTTTATCGACGCGATACTCTCTTTTGACTCATCCAAATTCGGCATAACACTACTTGGAAACCGACTTAGAGCCTTTTCTCCCTGCGACGCCAAATATAGCTTAGTAACACGCTTATCTTCCTTACAAGCCTCGCGCCGAATATAGCCATCTTTTTCGAGTACTTTTAGACTTTGAGAAATACTGCCCTTTGTTTGGCCCAGATATTCACTAATTGCCTGAGCCGTATTGGAATAGTGATTACTAATCGCAAGATATTGAAGAATTTCAATATGCACAACTTGCATACCCTCCGCACTCGCGGCCTGCCGCACCTGACTCTTATAGAGAGAAGAAAGCCTCTCTAGCCATATTTCAAGATCATTTATCATAGAAACAATAGTATAGCATCTAAACCTTATTGACAATCCCAAAAAATTAGTTAACATACGTATATAGTTTAGAATCTAAACTATATTATTTTACCCTCAACTGACTTTGGAGACCGTTATGTCACATATTTCACTACAGGCACCAGAAGCCACCTCTGGTGACCACAAAGCCCTATTTGATCAAATCAACAGCACCTTTGGTGTTGTTCCCAATATGTTTAAAGCCATTGGTAATTCTTCTGCAGCTCTGGAAAGCATGTGGACCTCGTTTGGTGCGCTAGGTAAAGGAGTTCTGGGGGCTAAGCTGGGCGAGCAAATCGCTGTACTAGTCGCTGATATCAATCGCTGTGAGTATTGTCTTGCTGCGCATACTGTACTGGGCCAACAAGCAGGCGCCAGTGCGGAAGAAATGGCGCAGGCACAAGCAGGTAAATCGGCTGATGCTAGAACCCAAGCCGCTCTAAATTTCACAGCCAAACTCGTCACTGAACGTGCCAGTATCACTCAAGCGGATGTTGAAGCTGTGCGTAGAGCAGGTTTTAGCGATGAAGAGATTGCAGAGATTTTGGCCCATGTCGCACTGAACCTTTTTACCAATTACACCAATGTCGCTTTTGATGTGCCAGTGGACTTTCCTAAAGTGTCATTGCGCTCAGCTGCTTAACTATAGCCTTGGAGCCTCACAAGGACTCCTGTCTTTAAGGTAGGCATTTCAAATTAAAAGAGGAATCACTATGAAAATCGATGTTTATGACTCCTATGCTCAACGCCGAGATGGAGGCACCATGCATTTCGATGTCTTTGTCGAATCAAATACCCCTGCTGAACAAGCCTTAGCGTATGGAAGGCAGTGGTTGGAAAGCATCGGTGAAAGTGCCGCGGGTTTACAGCAGTCGCGTTGTAACTTTTGTCATTCAGAAATTGCCAACCCTGAAATACAAAACGCCGTTCATAACCAAGGTTATTTCATCCTACAAATGGAAGGCTGTCCATCACCAATTCATTAAATTAATTCAATTCGGAGATTAACAATGAAAATTTTTCAACAAATACTTATGGCTATATCAATAGTCGTTTTAGCCAATGTCAGCATAGCTGGTGATAATCATAAGCACCATAAACATGTAATCAATTCACCCGTTGCAGCTGATAAAGTGGCGGCTTTTGATATTTTAGAAGCATCAGCAAATGTCAATGATCGCTATGTGACGTTCTCAATGAAAGTCAACGAGAAAGCAGGTTCAGAAAAACCGCAAAAAACCGGTAAATTTGCGGGTTCTTCAATTTGGACTTATGTTTGGCCTACATCACTCGATCCATCAGTAGTGGGTTTTGAGGCAAAAACAGGCATACTGGCTCTAGCCGCTACGTACCACCCAGACTTTGATGATACCCCATTATTCGATTAGAATACGGATGGCGATACACATAATGATGGTGCCGTATGGCATGCCCATTGGGTCGTCTTAACACCCAATGAAGCCTGCGGAAAAGGTGCATTATCGGTACGTGATATTCCTGAAGGAGCAAACCCTAAGATGCCTTCAACATGGTCGGGAGTACCTATGTTTCTTGATAGCCCAGGGTTTACACCTGTCTTTAAAGGTGGGGAGATTCGTATCAATGCAGTATTTTCTCACGCTGAAATTGATGTGGTTAAAAATGCAAATTTTGATGGCGTTACCGCTGCACTCCGAGTGAATCAAAACTTACATGTACCACTCGCTTGTGTAACAGATGTTTTCGATGTCGCGTCGGGAGACCTCTCATTGCCAGGGGTTGTAAAATAGTACTAAACACAACAAGTAATGATATGCCTTTAAATAGGCATATCTTGCATCATGGGATAAGACAATGAATACCATACTTGAAAAGCCACCAAGCCTTGAAGTCCAAAGTTGGTTAAACACTGATACACCAATCTCACTAGAGCAACTACAAGGAAAGGTTGTGGCTATATTTGCCTTTCAAATGTTATGCCCGGGATGCGTTGAGCATTCTATTCCTCAAGCACGACATGTACATGCCTTGTTTGCAAATTATGGTGTCAACGTCATTGGACTGCATACCGTTTTNNCTTGAACACCACGATGCCATGACAGAAGTCTCTTTAAAAGCCTTTCTTCACGAATACCGAATTGAATTTCCTGTAGCCATAGATATGCCATCAGAGAAAGCTAATTATCCAATACCTAAAACTATGGATGCCTACCAAATGAGAGGCACTCCCAGCTTAATTCTTATTGATCGAAAAGGATATTTACGAAAGCATAAAATGGGTCATGAACAAGACCTGATTGTAGGTGCAGAAATTATGACTCTAATCAACGAGTCTTAGCGGTTATCCCTTAAGAAGAATAAATTATGAGAATTCATTACTTTCAGCATGTCCCTTTTGAAGATCTAGCAATGATTGCAATATGGGCAAAAAATAAGGGATACTCTTTAACAAGCACGGAGTTTTATAAAAAAGATTATGTGCTGCCAACCGTTGATGATTACGATGTATTAATAATTATGGGCGGCCCAATGAGTGTGAGTGATAAATACTCATGGCTAGCAGATGAAAAAAATTGCATTAAAGCGGCAATCGACTCTGGTAAATACGTTCTAGGTATTTGTCTCGGTGCTCAACTCATCGCTCAGGTATTAGGTGCCGAAGTCAAACCTAATACTCATAAAGAAATTGGTTGGCACCCCATTGCTTTTAGTGATGCCATCGTAGGACACCCGATAATTAGTGGTCTTAATTATTCAATGACGGTATTTCATTGGCATGGTGAGTGCTTTTCGATACCTGAAGGTGCCATCAATATTGCCAGTAGTGCAGCGTGCACTCATCAGGGTTTTTTACATCAAGACAAAGTATTGGGTTTACAGTTCCATCTTGAAATGGATGAAGCTGCTGTAAAAAAAATCGTAAACGCTTGCGGTGATGAATTAGTAGCAAGTGATTATATACAAAATGCAGAGACTATTATTCAAAGTGCTAGTCAGCATCATTTGCAGCGTACCTTAAATTTACTGCTCGATAATTGGCTAGAACAACATAATGGCTGATAACATACTCCCATGTGATTTACACGACTATATAGAAATTGCTTGCCTCTATAAAATTGAAGTTAAGCTCAACTTAGAGAACAATATTGGCTACACTGGCATTCCGATTACCACAGGAATTGATCGAACTATTGGCGAATACATTGAGTTTTTATCCAATAATGATGAAAAAAAGATAAAAATTCCTTTGTCTTGCTTAGAGTCAATGCAAGCAATAAAGCCAAATCCACACTTTGGAAAAATAAATTTTAGTAAAACAAAACAACCTTCAAACTAAAGTTTATCGTTTCTCATTTGAAGCCAGTTAAAAATCATAGGTAACAAAAAACCCGAAGATATCAACTTTCGTTTTTTTATTTTTAAAGGTTGGGTAACCAGATGTTACATCATGTCGCCCATTAGTTATTAAAGATTCTAGCAGCCTAACTTACTAGACCTAATAGGTTATTTTTATTAAATGAAGCTCCAGCAATAATTGCTCTACTATACCCTGGAGCTCCTTCAGCTATGCGTTCAACCATATGTGCACCGTGTAAATGTTGTACTTCGAGTACCGTATAAGGCCGCTGATAAGTCCAACTTCGATTTGCTATCGCGTTGAAATCAGTCTCAGGAGTATCTTCTTCAGTGTAAGCCTAACAATACCACGTACAACCCTAAGGTTCCA
>JBOEGR010000060.1:0-6318 GCA_050633525.1 Cellvibrionaceae bacterium | reverse complement strand
GCACTGACCTCCGAAATACGTCCAGCACCTTTTGTTACTACAACAAAGTTGATAATAATCAGAATAAGAAACACCACTAAACCGACGGCATAGTTACCGCCAATAACTACTTCGCCAAAGGCCTGTATCACTTTTCCCGCGGCATCCCCACCTTCGTGTCCTTCTAGTAATACTACGCGTGTAGACGCAACATTTAGTGCCAAACGCAATAAAGTTGCCAACAACAAAATGGTAGGAAAAACAGCGAAATCTAGCGGGCGCATACTATAAACGCCAACTAATAGAACTACGATTGACAATGCGATATTAAAAGAGAAAAACACATCCAATAAGAATGCGGGCAAGGGTAATATCATCATCCCCAGTAGCATCATCAACACTAAGGGAATGCCTAAGTTATTGGCTCCAGCGCTCTTAACGGAGTTTAATACTTGTCGCGGTTCGGGGAGGGTAAACTGACTAAAACTAGGTAATGCCATCTAACGTCGCTTTTTTGACAAAAAGTAAATATTAAAGGCTGTATCGCAAGATCAATGCCACTTATCAAGAATGCTGGCCTAACTAAATAGTCATATTCAAATACTAAAAATAACGTTGTAAATAGAATAAAATAATCAAAAAACATGATTAAAAGCTTAGAAACAACATCATTAAAAACAACTAAACCACTGAAAACAAAGAAAATAATTTAACTTTACGGTTTTTTTAATAAGAATTGCTTAAACAATAGACTTTCGCTAAAGTAAGAGTTCTAAAATTAAGTAATACTAAACTGATTTATCTAGAGGGATTTGCCGTGAGTGTTACGGAGTCTAGTTACCGAGACGACATTCGTCCGACTACTACACAAGAGGATCACGCTACTGAGCTGAGCGATGCAGACTATCCGCCTGTTTATGGCGAACCTGTGTTCGAAAAGCCTGGTACGGCGACTGCTGGACATGCCTCAGAGCTTGAAGCTATCACTGAACAGTGTGAACCATCAACAGCCTTAGTTGATAATGACAAAGTCGGTTCCATACTCAAATCAGAGGGCTTTGGCATCAACAATGATGAGGTCAAATCCTTAAACATCTTCCCTTCTCCCATGGATGCCTTCCAGTATGCACTTTACTCTTTTGGTATAACGGATATTTATATTGTTCTGATGATCAACATTCGTCAAAGAACCATCTATGGTTATCATATATTGGATCTGACTCAAAACTACTCTCTTGTCGACGATTTGATTAACCGTTTGCAAAATAAAGATTTTTTACTATAAACCATTCATTTTTATAACAGCTTACTCGCCATATACCATATCATCAGGTATAGGCACGACTCTCGGGTAAGTCGGTTGCGCGCCCTTTCCATTGCGAAAATTGTGCAATTGAAAGACATAAGCCAATACTTTGGCCACTGCAACATAAAGTCCAGAAGGAATTTCTTGGTCTAACTGGGTTGTATAAAAAATCGCGCGCGCCAACCGTGGTGACTCTACAATTTCAACTTGATGTGCACCCGCTATTTCCCTAATTTTCAAAGCCACTTGTTCAACACCTTTCGCAACAACAATGGGAGTTTTCATATCATCTGGTCGGTATTTAACCGCAACAGCAAAATGAGTCGGGTTAGTAATAACAACATCCGCATCAGGGACTTCTCCCATCATTCGGCGGTTAGCCATTTCTTGTTGTAGCTGCCGTATTTTACTTTTTACTTCAGGCTTACCATCGGTGTCCTTCATTTCGTCTTTTATATCTTGTAAAGACATTCTTAATTTTTTAGTGTGATCCCAAATTTGAAATGGCACATCGATTAAAGAAATAAGAATAGTCGCAGCAGATAAAGCAATAGTGACCCATATACCAATCAATACTGAATCAATCATTGCCGTCACAACATCATTTGTACTTAAAGCAGCTAACCTTCCTTGTAATACTTTCAATATCAAGACAGTTAATATTCCCATCAAACCTACTTTTGCTAGAGCTTTAGCCAGTTCCACTAAGGACTTGACAGAAAACATTCGTTTAAGACCTTCCAAAGGGTTCATTCTGCTTAGTTTTGGCATTAATGATTTAGTACTAAAAATCCAACCACCTAAAGCGATCGGTCCTAACACTGATGCCAATAGCAGAATAGCAAAAAAAGGAAACAGACCAAACAAAGCATCGCCAAAAGAATCTGTCAGATAACGAATCATCGCACTGGTGTCGAAGATAGCTTCACGCGGGACGGTAAAAGTATAGGTGAAAATATTCGCTATCTTATTTGATAATAATTCACCAAACCATAAAAATGAAAAAGCCGCACCTAAAAGCACAGCTGTTGTTGTAATTTCTTTTGAGCGTGGCGCCTGCCCGTCTTCTTTTGCTTTTTCAAGCTTTCTGGACGTAGGTTCTTCTGTTTTTTCTTGACTCTGATCGTTATCAGACATAATACGTCAGCTACGGTGAATATAGTTTATTGTAAAATTTGTTGGCCAAATGTCAGGCCTTCATTAACAAACTGATTAAAAGAAGGCAAAAATGCATTAAAATCTAACCACATTAATAGCAAGCCAAAAATTAACGTAACAGGAAAGCCAACGGCAAAAATATTAATTTGTGGTGCAGAACGACTCATAATGCCAAAGGCAATATTAACAACCAATAAAGCTGTCAATACAGGTAAAGCAATTGTCAGTGCACTAGCAAACATCCAACCGCCTAAATTAACAATCTGATAAAAATCACTAGCTGAAAAACCAGTCTCACCGATAGGCATAATGGTAAAACTATCAACGATAATTTTTAAAATTGCCAAGTGACCGTTAATGCTTAAAAATAATAGTGTTGTGGTTAATAAATAAAACTGAGAAATAATCGTCACCGATACGCCATTGGAAGGGTCATTCATTTGAGCAAAGCCCAAACCCATTTTCATTGCTATATATTGACCTGCTAAGACAAAAACTTGGAATGTGACTTGAAAAATAAAGGCAAGCGTTACACCAATCAATATTTGCTGAACGGTAATCAATGCCATATCAAGCGATAATGTTGTAAATGGCGGCAAAGCAGGTAACAAAGGAGCAACAAGGATAGTAAGCATTACACTCAGCACTAAACGTATTCTAGCCGAAATCACTCGTGTCCCGAAAATAGGCGCCGCAAGTACAAAGGCAGAAATTCGTGTTAAGGGCCAAAAATACTGGCCAACAAACTGACCTATTTGACTATCACTGAACTCGAACAAAAAATCTTTACCCTATTAACTGAGGTATTGCTAAGAATAAATTATTAAACAACTGCATAAACTCATTAATCAACCATCCTCCTAGAAACATAATGGCAGCCAAAGTAACCAATAAACGAGGCAAGAAGCTCAAGGTTTGTTCATTAATTTGTGTTGCAGCTTGAAACATACTAACAATTAGACCAACGACCAACCCTGGCCCCACAATAAGAGAGACCATCAATACACATAGCCATAGTGCATTTCCAAACAAACCCATTACCACTTCAGGCGTCATAACTTACCTCATTAAAATTATGCAACAATCAAGACTTTAAATACCATAGCTTGCTGCCAATGTTCCCATTAACATTGCCCAACCATCAACCAATACAAACAACATTATTTTAAACGGTAAAGAGATTATTAGAGGTGATAACATCATCATACCCATAGCCATTAAGACACTCGCCACAACGATATCGATCACTAAAAAAGGAATAAATAAAATAAAACCTATCTGAAAAGCGGTTTTTAATTCACTTGTAATAAAAGAGGGAATTAATACTGACATCGGCACATCTTCTGCCGATTGCATAACGCCGGCATCAGCAATATCAATAAATAACTTAAGATCGCTCTCTCTTGTCTGTGACATCATAAATTGATGAAATGGCTTTATTGTAAGATCAATCGCTTGTTTAGAGCTTATTTGTTCATTAATGTAAGGCTGCAAAGCTGTTTTGTTCACTTGTTCAAATACTGGAGCCATAATAAACATCGTTAGAAAAAGCGTCATTCCTATTAAAATTTGATTAGACGGTGATTGCTGAAGTCCCAAAGCCTGCCGCAGAATAGCAAATACAATAATAATTCGAGTAAAGGATGTCATCATTAACAAAATGGCCGGCAAAAAAGTCAACGCCGTCATAATCGCTAATATTTGAATACTAACCGAGTATTCCTGCGTACCATCAGGGTTTGTCGTTAATTTAATGGCCGACATACCAGGCAATGATTGTATACTTTCTAATGTAGAAGTCGTTGCATCGGGATTTTTTTCTTGCGCACTCAGATATTGAGAGCCAAATAATAGAAGTAGAAAAGCGATTAAAATTAAACAATATTTAATTAAACTGAATTTAAAAAATATTTTATTATGAATCAAGTACATTCGTCTCATTCAATCATTTCATTCTTATTAAGAATTTTTTTTAACTTATCCGCAAAGGCCGATGCAGCCGGAGGAGTGGGAAATGCAGCTTCAGAAGAGTCCTTTATGGGTTTATCGATTGTTTTAATATGGCCTATAAAACCAGGCGCAGTCCCAACAAGAACCTGTTCTCCGCCCACTTCGATTAATAGTATTTTTTCTTTAGTCGATATAGGTAAACAGCTTTTAACTTTAATCAAACCAGAGGCGCTGTAGCCTTGATAACCCACCTTCTTCATCAACCAAACAACACCAAAAATCATAATAACAATGAAAAACAAACCCATCATCATTTGCATGATATTAGCGCTATAACTAACTGGTGAACCCGCAACATGCCCTTCTGCATGAAGATCAAATGCACTTAAATTAAGTACAATAAAGAGATGGATTAATAGTATTAATTTTTTCATTAGCCTAGCTGCTTAATACGTTCAGAGGGGCTAATAACATCTGTCATACGAATACCAAACTTTTCATTAACAACAACCACTTCGCCGTGAGCGATTAAAGTACCATTCACCAATACATTTAGTGGCTCACCAGCCAAACGGTCCAATTCAATCACTGAACCTTGGTTTAATTGCAACAAATTACGGATAGTAATAGAAGTACTCCCTACTTCCATCGATATAGTGACAGGAATATCTAAAATTATATCTAATTCAGGATTACCATTTGTACTAGCATTAGGAATATTATCGAATTCTTCTAAACCTACAGATTCGACAACTTCATCCTCTGCTTTTCCAGCCTCACCATCTTCATCCTCATCCACTCCTTGCTCTTCCATTGCTGCAGCCCAATCATCCGCCATGGCTTCCTCTTCACTTTTATCGTCTTCTTTATCATCACTCATCGGAGGACTCCTCTGTATTTTCAATCAAACCAATTAAGGGAGAAATACTGGCTGTATTGGGGCGTTCTATAATCTCTTTTACCTTCAATGCTAAATTACCGTTTGACTGCCCTACTTGTGTTTTAAACATTGCGCAACCATTCACAGTAATCACATGCTCTTCTAACATTTCAACTGGAATAACATCTCCAGCCTTTAAACCAACAACATCACTGAGAGCAATTTTATCTCGAATCAAATCACATTCTAATTTTACTTTTGCAGACATAATGTCTTCCCTGAGAGAGTTTACCCATCGATCATCTCTATCATCACTATCGCTTTGCAGACCAGCGTCTAACATCTCCCTTATAGGCTCGATCATAGAGTAAGGAATCGTAATATGAAGCTCTCCACCACCGCCATCTAGCTCTACATGAAAAGTACTGACGACAACCACTTCGCTAGGGCTAACAATATTAGCCATAGATGGATTAACTTCTGAATTAATATGATCAAACTCTATCGGTAAAACAGCTCTCCAAGCTTCTTTTAAATCAATAAAAGCCTGCTCTAATACCATTCTTACTACTCGCAACTCTGTTGGAGTAAACTCGCGACCTTCAATTTTTGCATGACGCCCATCGCCACCAAAAAAGTTATCAACCAACTTAAAGACAAGCTTTGCATCTAATACAACCAGCGCAGTACCCCGCAAAGGGCGAAACTTGACCATATTTAAACTAGTTGGCACATAGAGAGTGTGAACATACTCTCCAAACTTTTGAATATTAATACCGCCAACGGAAACATCTGCTGTACGTCTTAATAGATTAAACATGCTGATGCGTGTATATCGTGCAAAACGTTCATTAATCATTTCTAAAGTGGGCATCCTGCCACGAACAATTCTATCTTGCGTTGTTAAATCATAACTATTAACACCGCCTTCACTGCCATCACCTTCGGTTTCAACATCGCCGTCATCTACCCCGTGAAGGAGAGCATCGATTTCGTCTTGTGATAATAAGTCTTGCACAGTTCTCTTTACCTACTAATTAAAAAT
>JBOEGR010000059.1:0-2744 GCA_050633525.1 Cellvibrionaceae bacterium | reverse complement strand
TGTGTAGTGACCGGACGCTTACTTTACTTTACGAGAAATTTCCACCTCTAGCTACTGCGCTTTGCTGGGAGATTTACATAATTTCTTGAGGCGATTGCCTCCAGTCGGGTAACAAATGATCCGTAGTTACGATTCTTGTCGAATACGGATCGCTGCTGGTCAATTGCGCCGATGGATTTGCTGACGATTTCGTCGAGGCTCGTCTTGCTGAATAACTTAACAAAATCAGTTACGAAATTGTCAATGGAAATTAGCCAACCTGTCTTTTCCGTTATAACTTCTGCGACCCCGCCAACTTTAGTCCCTACAATTGGTAATCCAAAACTTGACGCCTCTAGCATTGAAACAGGCAAGCCTTCGCTTAAGCTCGCCGATAGAAAAATACTTGAACGGCACTGCTCCAAAAAATTAATGACTGACTCTTTAGGTACTTGACCGTGGAGCACAATACGGAGGTTTTCTTGGCGTGTATTGCGAATCAATTCTCGCAACTCAAATTCACCAGGACCACTACCGAAGTGATGCCAACTTAATTGATGGGCTGGGTTAAGTGATGCGAAAGAGCGAATTGCGTGGAAAATTGTCGAAACCCGCTTATTTCCGTCAATTGAAGAAATGCTAAGGAAGTCAATTGCGTTTCGATCGGAATGGTCACCTACATTGGCGAAATTTTTCCTCGTTGTTCGGCTTTCAACGCCCAGATACGCTGTTTCAATGTTCGTCAAATGGGTCTTATTTTTTAAGTACAGTTGGCCATGCTTAGAAACAGTGAAAACGGTGTCCAATCGCTTTACGATTTCTGATTGTCGTATGGCTATATTCGATGCATTTCGCTCTTCGTACAAGTCATATCCATGCGCCCTAGAAACAATAGGGATGCAGGGCGACAAATCCAAAATTCCATCGACGACTGGATTTAGCCAGAAGGAATAAACTATATCAAAGTTACGAAATTCGAACTCTCCCGCCCATTTTTGACCTATTTGACGTCGAATATGGTGCTTTAACAATTGAACAATGGACGCAACCGGAGTTCTAAAATTAAAAAACTCCTTATAGTCACTCAATTTAAAATTCCAGAGCGATCCAATAGCTAACAACGCAAAATTCTTGGTTGTGTAGTATTGCGAAAGACTCAAGTCCAAATCGTAAGGAGTTATTGATTTGGCCTCTCTATTTGCCTGTATCGGCAAGAGGGTCACATCAAACGCGCGCTTTAGATACGGTAGTTCTTGTTCGACAAACGAGATCTCGGAATTACCAAGCTTGAATGGGTAGTTTCTCGTAATTAATAGTAATCGCTTTTTCAAGACTGAAGCCGTCCTGCCAAATTAGGAACTACAGTCGTTTGCATCAAAGCGTGCCAACTAAAGGCTTTTGAATACCTGCCAAGCATAGTAGATAACAGATAATCATTACATGATACTCGGAGCAAAGAAATCGCATCCTTCTCTCTTACCTCGGTGCCGCGTATTGCCTTTAGTACGAAGGAATCCAGCGCTTCAAATTCTTCCAGCTGCTGATCGTAGTCCCACATTATTACCGGCAGACCGAAAGCAATATAGTCCCGGATTTTCAGGTTTGCTGTCTGTGACATTCCTCTTTGCCGGTTATCGTAGTTACCAAGCCCTATGTGGCAATTGAGCGCTAGCTTTTTCAGGCTTTCTTCTTGACAAAAACCGTGCTGAAGTATTTTGAATCGCGGCGTGCTGGAGCTCTGGATAGCAGCCTCCGTTGATCCGGCAACGTGTACGTAAATTGTCCCAGGTACATTCTTGAGGGATTGTCTAATGTGGTCAAAGCTAAAGTTAGATAAGTTGCTAGCCATGTACAGAGCATGAACTTCGCATTGTTCTAAATACTCTTTTCGAAGACGGGTTGCTTGGGTAATCTCGGCCATTGTTAACGGAGCAACGCTGTACGCATTTCCTATCGCAAACGCTTGCTTATTTCTTATTTCTTGTGGAACACATTCTAGCGTAGCTCCGAAATAGCGGCTGTTTGATTTGCGAAGAAGGCGTACCGAAATGGTTTGAATCAATCTCTTCGAAAATCTGGCTAGTGATGAAGGTGTACTAAATTTCGCTGGGCTCGCAAACTCGAACGCTAGGGGCTGCGCAGTGGCATATGCCACTATGCTCATTAGTAAACTAAACGGATGCCCAGGCGTATAACGATAGTAAAACGTCGCAGTTCCGTACCAGAACTTCGTCAACAAGCCAATCAAGTTCACTTTGTCTATCTTTCTGAACGAGCCGCTTTCATGCCATAGTAGCTCCGTTACGTTTAACCCTCGGACATGAACCAGTCGAAGAACTACTCCACTTTCGGATAGCGCTGCGCATTGATTTGCGATCTTCTTTGAAACGCCGTCATGGTCTACTATCGTATTCTGGTGCCAAATAAAGAAAACCGTTTCGCTATCATTCATGCTTCAAGACACCTAGGGTTCAACTAAGCCAATAGCCTCAATTGAATCGACATTACCAGATATGGCGAATATCGGAAATCCTTCAAGAGACTCCTTCTATCTCGTCCTTTTCATTGGGCCTTTTTCGTTCCGCCTAATTCTATATGGCGATTCCGAGATGTAACGTCCCCGGAGGGGAATTAGGCACGTATGAGTAATGAAGCTTATATCTTCTATCTCTGTATCGAATGCTTGGTAGGCAGCGGTCTGAGGTAATACGGTAAGCCCTCCGAAAAATCGCAGTAGTCGGCGGTGAACCGCCCCGAGTTTCGAG
>JBOEGR010000058.1:46903-47052 GCA_050633525.1 Cellvibrionaceae bacterium | reverse complement strand
GCACAAAAGTTAATATTGCCAGAAGAAGAACCGAAAATACATCTCGTCCAGAAACAGTCTGCACCTAATCAAAATGATGTTTATATTGATGGTGTGGGTAATTTAATGACAACCATCGCTAATTGCTGTCACCCTTTGCCAGGGGATGA
>JBOEGR010000058.1:43256-46732 GCA_050633525.1 Cellvibrionaceae bacterium | reverse complement strand
TATGATAGACAAGGGCTACTGCGTGATATCACTGTGCTTCTGGATAACGCCCATATTAATGTGACGGCAATGCAGACATTATCAGATCGAGGTCAGAATACGGTTGATATGGTAATTACACTTGAAATAAAAGATTTTAGTGAGTTGAGCCGGGTATTGGCGCGAGTTAACCAATTACCTAATGTTGCATCGGCACGGCGTAAGCATTCATGAGTGAGCCAAATACTTATTCTCTAGAGGATCTATTGCACTTAATGGCGCGTTTGCGCGAGCCTGATTACGGTTGCCCTTGGGATTTGGCGCAATCTTACAAAACGATTGTGTCTTCTACCTTAGAAGAGGCCTATGAAGTTGTTGACGCTATAGAACAGGGTGATCACCAGCAATTAAAGGAAGAGCTGGGTGATCTCTTGTTTCAAATTGTTTTTTATAGCCAACTCGGCCATGAAGAGGAACAATTTAACTTTCACGATATTGTTTCATTAATAACAGAGAAGTTGTTGCGTCGACATCCTCATGTTTTCCCAGACGGCACACTTGACAGTAGAATGAATATTAACTCATCTAATCATGTNNAGCAGGATGAGTCTCAAGGGAAAATTAAACAAGCTTGGGAGAAAATTAAGGAAGGTGAGCGTCAGCAGAAAGGGCATAATAGTTTGATGGATGACATCCCTATTGCTTTGCCCAGCACAGTCCGTGCGTATAAATTACAAAAGAGAGCAGCCTCGGCTAATTTTGATTGGCCTAGTACTGATGGCGTATACAGTAAAGTACAAGAAGAAATAGATGAATTAAAATCGGCAATGGCTGATCTTCAAGTACTAACAAATGATTTAAATCATGCCAAATTAGCGCATGTGGCACCGACGAGTGACATCGCTTCAATAAAGGACAATATAGAGGAAGAGCTTGGCGATGTGTTTTTTACACTGATTAATCTATCCCGCCACCTCAAGGTTGAGCCAGAAACCGCTTTGAGGAAGGCAAACAGTAAATTCGAGGCCCGTTTTCGTCATTTAGAAGCTTGGGCTCAGCAACAATCTTTAGATATTTCGACACAGCAGCCCGAAGTATTAGAGGAGTGGTGGCAACGAGCTAAGAAAGACTTGGTTGAATAACAAGAGTAAAGCCTTTCAAAAGCTATCTAGTCTAAGGTCTTAAGCACTTTTAGTTGAGCTCTAGCTGGCTCACATGTTATCGTACTCGTTTACTCTACGTACCTTCCGTCAAATGCTGCATAGCACACAATAACGCTTAAGTTGAGTTGTAATTGATAGACTCTTTTAAGCAGTTAAGTTTTATGCAATTAAGGCCTAGGAACTAGACAAAACAACGTCAAATAAACAACAATAAAAACAGATATTAATCCACTACTAATCAACTACAGAGAATGCATAGGAGTACTCCCCAGTGCGAGTGATTTTATTAGGTGCGCCAGGTGCCGGCAAAGGTACACAAGCAAGATTTATTATGGAAGAGTTTGCCATACCACAAATTTCGACTGGTGATATGCTTAGAGCAGCCGTCAGAGAAGGGACTGAATTAGGTTTACAAGTGAAAGACATTATGGCTTCAGGGGGCTTGGTGTCTGATGAAATTATTATTGCTCTGGTTAAAGAGAGAATCCAAGCTTCTGATTGTAAAAATGGTTTCTTATTTGACGGTTTCCCTAGAACGATTCCTCAAGCACAAGCATTGGTTGATGCTGATGTTGTGATCGATCATGTGGTTGAGATACATGTCGAAGATGAGGAAATTGTCGCTCGTCTGAGCGGTCGAAGAGTGCATCAAGGATCGGGACGTGTTTATCATATTGACCATAATCCACCTAAAGTAGAGGGTGTGGATGATGAGAGTGGGGAGCAACTGATTCAAAGAGACGATGATAAAGAAGAAACTGTGCGCAAACGTTTAGCTGTATACCATGAGCAAACCGAGCCGCTAGTTGATTTTTATCAAAAACTACCAGGGCAAAATGGCTCTCCGGCTCCTCAATGTAGCCGTGTTGCAGGCGTTGGTGCTGTTGACGAAATAAAACAACAATTGTTTTCAGTGTTGAGATAAGCTGTTTCGGTAGTTGTTAAGGTAATCCAAAAACAAGTTATAAGTCAGCAATATTGTTAGTATCACAGATAGTATTGATCTTCTAAAAAGCCCTTCGAGGGCTTTTTTGCTTTTTAGTCTCCTCATTATCCATTTTCATTCTTTAGTCATAATAAGACTCATTTTATACTTCAACATAACTTAAATTAATAAGAAGAGTAGAGTTGTTCTAAAATAATGAATCGCTCGCTCGTTTTTATAAACCAGTATCGATGTCTAACAATGCCCTCGAATCTAATTGACCTCTTCTTTTTATAATGTATGCATAACACCACTAATTATATGAAATCTAAGAATAGCCATCGTAAATACCGATTTTGAAAATGGACTTAAACTACCTTTTTAGTTGAGCGAAAAGGTAGTTTAAGCGAAATGATAACTTTTTTAGATAAATGAAATGTTACTTTAGCCAATGTTCTCCAGTCTTTTATACTGGATAAACAATGATATTTTTAATTTGAAAAGGCTATTTTTAATAAATTTTTNNAAAAAAATGTGAAAAAAACTGCATTTTAGGCAAAAAAAATGATGAAAATAGTGCAAAAAAGCTTTTTTTCAAATACTATTTGTGGTGAACGTTGAATTGCGTACTATAATTTTTACATATTGTAGTGAAGCAGGCATCGTTTTCTCTAAATTGAAAAAATGTTTCATAACAATAACGTAACCATTATTTCAAAATCTTCCGAGGAGAATCCTATGGCTAGAGTTGCAAAAAAGTCTACAGCAAAGCGTCGTCCTAAGCGAAAAGTAACAGCACGTAAACCCGTAACCAAAAAAGCTGCAGCAAAAAAAGTAGTTTCACCCGCAGTAGCAAAAGCACAAGCTGCTTTAGATAAGCTACAGTCTGGTATTAAAAAGCAAGCATCAGCTGTGAGTTCGGCTCGTAAAAAAGCGGCTGCAGCTAAAAAGAAAGCATCAAAGGCAAAAACAGCGGNNAAGTAAAAGAACCGCCGTATCTGCTGCCAATGCTGCCAAAAAAGCGTCAGCTGCTGCTGCAAAACTGCGTGCTAAAGCAAAAGATGCTGCTCTAGCGTTAAATAAAGCGAAAGCGTTAGACTCTGTTAAGCAAGCAGAAGCCGCGGCTAAAGCTCGTATTTCTGCCATGGCTGATAGTTTGGAAGCGAAATCGGACGCTGATTTGAAGAAAGCAGCTGCCGCATTCGAGAAGAAATGGAAGAAGAAACGTGCCGCTGCCAATGCGAAGAAAGTCAAAACAGCAGAGAAAAAATCCGCAGCTAAAGTAAAAGCAGCCGCTAAGAAAGCCGCAGCGAAGATCAAGGCGGCAGAGAAAAAGGCAACAGCAAAGCCTAAAAAGCGCAAAGCTAAAAAAGCTAAGCCCGCGGCTAAGAAGCCTGCAGCTAAAAAGA
>JBOEGR010000058.1:6615-43224 GCA_050633525.1 Cellvibrionaceae bacterium | reverse complement strand
CTCCTGCGAGACCGGCACTTCCACCATCCGTGGTGTCGTACTCCACGATCGCATCGATGTGAAGGAGTGGGGATGTTGCCGAATATTGCTTTCATCCGGTGTTTTTCAAGTCAACGGCCATTTCTGTCATTCCCGATTTTTAATTTACCTTACTAGCCTGTATCATAGCCCCCCTCGAATCCCTACCGTAACTGTAGTTTCTGTAATATGTCTGATAAGTCCAAGCCAACGATTCTGGCAATTGATACTTCTACTGATGTTTGTTCTGTTGCCTTATGTGATGCTGGAGAGATAAGAGAGTTAACAGTGGTCGCTGCTAGGGAGCATACTCAGCGGATATTGCCCATGGTTGAGTCGATTTTAATTGAATCCAGCCTTACATTAGCGGACATCGATGCACTTGCAGTCGCTAATGGTCCCGGTTCTTTCACTGGTTTGCGTATTGGTTTAAGTGTTGCACAAGGTTTAGCTTATGGTGTGGGGAAACCTTTAATTCCTATATCTACGTTGGAAGCTATGGCGAATGCGGTGGTAAGGCATGAAGGCGTCAATCAAAATCAAATTATCATTCCTGCTATCGATGCACGTATGAATGAAATTTATTGGTCCGCTTACCAGTTAGATGCCAATAACAGTATAAATTGTGTCGAGAACGAGTCAGTGAGTACACCAATGGCTTGTTATGAGTTTAGTCATGTTTCCAACAAAGATAATATTACCTGTGTTGGTTCAGGCTGGCGCTACTATTCTGAAGAATATATTGAAAAACATACCGAAGAACGCTTAGTTGATAATAAACTTAAACCTGATATCACATTTCATGCAACGGCTTATGATATAGCCAGTTTGGCGCTAAGTTCCTTTGTTAAGGGAGATACAATTAACCCTATTGAGGCTAGCCCGACGTACTTGAGAAATGAAATTACCTGGCAAAAACGCCAGCGCATCAGGAATTAATTAGAGCGACATTTTATCCATCTGCTTAATAAGTAAGACAAACTAAAAAGAGAAAACGAATTAATGGAATTATTGCATATTATTGTACTGGCAATTATTCAGGGTGTTACTGAATTTTTGCCTATATCCAGCTCAGGACATTTGATACTACCAAAAGAGCTACTCGGGTGGCCGGAGCAGGGTTTAGCCTTTGATGTCGCTGTTCATGTAGGGACTCTAGTTGCAGTCGTTAGCTATTTTCGAAAAGATATTATCGATATCATTTCAGCTTGGTTTTTAAGTTTAAGTAAAAAGTCTTTAACGCAAACGCAATCTGAAAATAGCCGTATAGCTTGGTATATCGCGCTTGCCACTATTCCAGCGGGTATAGCCGGTTTATTATTGGGTGATTTTATTGAAAACCACCTGCGGACGACTTTAGTGATCGCTGTTACTACTATTTTATTTGGTATTGCTTTGGGTGTTGCCGATAAAGGCGCTGATAGTAAAACGAAAGGCCTTGCCCAGATGACAATCGGTATTGCACTCATTATTGGTTGTGCACAAGCATTAGCATTGATCCCCGGTACTTCACGCTCGGGTATCACTATTACGGCTGCATTATTCTGTGGTCTAGCGAGAGAGCCTGCGGCCCGCTTTTCGTTTTTACTAGCCATTCCTATTATTCTATTAAGTGGAGGCTATAAAACATTACAGCTCTTAGGACTACCTTCAGTGAATTGGGGTGATCTGTTACTGGGTATTTTGTTGTCCGCAGTGAGTGCATTTATTTGTATTCATTACTTTCTCAAGTTTATTAATCAAATTGGTATGATGCCATTTGTGATATACAGACTCATACTCGGTGCCTTCTTATTATTATGGGCATTTGCGTAAATACAACACAGTAGAGTAATAACGAATGAATACACCCGTTCACGGTAATAATACTGATTCGATTAATGAAGGCTTATTGCGTTTTCTTAAGCAGTCGCCGACGCCTTTTCATGCCGTTGCAAGCATGTCTAAAGAGTTGCTTGAGGCAGGCTTTGAGAAACTTAACGAAGCCGATCAGTGGCAGTTGATAGAAGGTAAAAGTTATTTTTTGACACGCAATGATTCCTCTATTATCGCTTTTCGTTACTTACCCGATGCAATAAAAAACCAAGGCATTGCTATGTTAGGGGCTCATACAGATAGTCCCTGTTTAAAGGTAAAACCAAATCCAGAAAAGAACGTGAATGGTTATTGGCAACTGGGTGTTGAAACTTACGGGGGGGTACTACTGAACCCTTGGTTTGATAGAGATCTTTCTCTTGCGGGGCGAGTGAGTTACCGTAATAGTGACGGTGTACTGTCTTCTTGTTTGATTGATTTTAGTAAGGCCATTGCCGTTATTCCTAGCTTAGCCATTCACCTCAATAGAGATGCGAATAAAGAGAATAAAATTAATGCACAAAAGCATTTACCTCCCATTCTTGCACAGTTAGGCGATGGTGAAGGAAGCAGTGAATCGAAAGATTTTAGGCAGTGTTTACATGAGCAAATGCGATCTGAGGGTATTACGGATTGTGACAAGGTACTTGATTACGATCTCAGTTTTTACGATACACAAGCCCCAGCACTGATTGGTTTTCATGATGACTTTATTGCCTCAGCCCGTTTAGACAACTTGTTAAGCTGTTATATTGGTTTACAAGCTTTACTCAATACCGATAACACTAAACCGGCTTTGTTGGTGTGTAATGACCACGAAGAAGTCGGTAGTGCCTCAGCCTGTGGCGCACAAGGTCCTATGTTAGAGCAATGTTTACAGCGATTATTTTCAGATAATGAGACCCGTGTCAGAATCATTGACCGCTCGATGATGATTTCTATTGATAATGCCCATGGTATCCATCCTAATTACTCTGATGTTCACGATAGTCAACATGGCCCTATATTAAATCAGGGGCCGGTCATTAAAGTGAATGCAAATCAACGTTATGCTACAAATAGTGAAACTAGCAGTGCCTTTAAGCATTTTTGTGAGCTGGCAAATGTGCCTGTTCAAGAGTTTGTCACTCGTAGTGACTTAGGTTGCGGTAGTACGATAGGGCCAATTACAGCCACAGAGATTGGTGTTAAAACCTTAGATGTAGGTTTGCCTACCTTTGCGATGCACTCGATACGAGAGTGTGCGGGTGCTAAAGACAGCCAACTATTATTATCCGTGTTACGTGAATTTATCATTTCACGTTAATCTTACTATTTTAGACAGTATTAATTAGGAATTTTCATGCCATCAATGCAACAACGAGTCTTAACGGGTATCACCACAACGGGTACGCCGCATTTAGGTAATTATGTTGGCGCTATTCGCCCAGCTATTGAATCGAGCCGTGTAGCCGATAATCATTCGTTCTACTTTTTAGCTGATTTTCACGCCTTGATTAAATCTCGTGATCCTAAACAAGTACATCAGTCGGGCTTAGAAATTGCTGCAACCTGGTTAGCCTTAGGCTTAGATACTGATAATGCCGTTTTTTATCGTCAATCAGATATTCCTGAAATCCCAGAGCTGTGTTGGTTTTTAACCTGTATGGCGGCAAAGGGTTTAATGAATCGTGCTCATGCATACAAAGCAGCGGTACAGGCAAACGAAGAAGCAGGGGAGGATCCTGATTTTGGTGTCGCGATGGGCTTATATAGCTACCCTATTTTAATGGCGGCTGATATTTTGATGTTTAACGCGAACGAAGTCCCCGTAGGCAAAGATCAAATCCAGCATGTTGAGATGGCTCGTGATATTGCAGGGCGTTTTAATCATCACTATGGTGAGCATTTTGTATTACCTGAGGCCAAAGTGGATGACCATGTGGCGGTCTTGCAGGGGCTAGATGGCCGTAAAATGAGTAAGAGCTATAACAATACTATTCCTTTATTTTTAAGTGAGAAACAGCTCAAAAAACACATCAACAAGATCAAAACGAATCTCTTAGAGCCTGGTGAGCCTAAAGATCCAGATACATCCACTGTATTCCAGATATGGCAGGCTTTTGCTTCTAAAGAGCAAACAGCGGAGATGCGTCAAGCCTTTGTCGATGGGATCGCTTGGGGTGAAGCAAAAAAGCAATTATTTGAGTTGGTCAATAACGAAATAGGGGATGCGAGGGAGCGTTATAACGAACTACTTGCTAATCCTGCTCATATTGAACAGGTGCTTCAGCAAGGTGCTGAGAAGGCAAGAGCTCATGCAAGTCCTATGTTGGCTAAGTTACGAAAAGCGGTCGGTATTTATTCTTTTAAGTAAGTTTTACCCGTAATTTGGCCAGTAGAGTGTCGATAAGTAAAATTAATCACTTGTATTAAGCCTTTTAATTTTATTAGTAGGCTACAGGCCTTCATACTGTATTTCTCATATATTCACTGGCAAATCATCTATCTGGAGCCTAATGATGCAACGTTTTACTGTTTTTGGTCGCCCCGATTGCGGCTTTTGTGTGCGCGCTAAGCAATTACTCGAAAATAAAGAGTATGAATTTCGCTGGATTGATATTAATGCCGAGGGTATTAGTAAGGCTGATTTGGAAAAAACAATCGGTAAGCCCGTAGAAACGGTTCCTCAAATATTTCATGGGCAAGACCACATTGGTGGTTTTACCGAATTAAATGAATATGTGAAGGATCTAGAGGTGGCGTAAGCCAGTTGATACTGAAAGATATAAAAAAGCCGAGGCCACTGCCTCGGCTTTTTTCGTTAAGACGAGCATTAACGTGCTGAGAGTACGCCTTTTAGCTTCTCATCCATTGTCATCAAGGTCGACTCAGTCGTTTCCCAGTCAATACATTTGTCTGTAATAGAGACACCGTACTGCATATCGGAGATAGTCTCTAGCATCTTCTGGTTACCAGCACCAATATTACTCTCTACCATTAAGCCAATAATAGACTGATTACCTTCGATGATTTGGTTAGTAATATTTTCAAGCACCAGTGGCTGCAATTCATGATTCTTATTCGAGTTCTCATGGCTACAATCAACCATGATATTACTGCCCATACCGTGCTTCTCTAATTCTTGTTCACAAAGAGCAATGCTTACTGAGTCGTAATTGGGTTTGCCGCCACCGCCGCGTAGAACAACGTGGGCATAAGGGTTGCCATTGGTGCGGATTACGGCAACACGGCCTTCACCATTAATACCTAAGAAGTGATGTGAGCTCGACACAGACTGCATGGCATTCATTGCTACTGTTAGGCTGCCATCGGTACCATTTTTAAAGCCTACCGCACAGGATAAGCCGCTCGCCATTTCTCTGTGTGTTTGCGACTCTGTTGTACGTGCACCAATAGCCGACCATGAAATAAGGTCATGTAAGTATTGAGGTGAAATAGGGTCTAGGGCTTCAGTTGCAGTAGGCAAACCTAATTCGGCTATATCCAACAGCAATTTGCGGCCGATATGCAAACCTTCTTCGATATTAAATGAGCCATTTAAATGAGGATCATTAATTAAGCCTTTCCAGCCAACAGTGGTACGTGGTTTTTCAAAATAAACACGCATAACAATAGCGATACTGTCTTTTACTTTGTCCGATAACGCCTTGAGGCGTTTAGCGTAGTCCATGGCTGCATCAACATCGTGTATCGAGCAGGGACCGATCACCATAATAAGACGCTTGTCTTTACGATCAAGAATGTCATTAACAGTTTGGCGGCCAGCTAGAATAGTTGCTTTTGCTTTTTCACTAATCGGTAATTTGGCTTTGAGTTCTTCAGGAGAAATAAGTACGTCCTGAGAGGCTAGATTTACATTTTCAATGGCGGAGTGAGACATGGTAATAGTTCTTAAAATGGTTTCTTAAAATTACTTAATAACAGCTTCGTGTGTCAGTTGAGAGACTGTTGTTTGATTATTGGGCGCTTATCTTAATAAAATAACAATCGTTTTACAGAACGGCCATTGTACTGTAATTTCGCTATAAAAGTAGTATTGATTATGCTAATTACCCTTATAGTTGAAGCCGAGCTTTATGGTAATAAGTGTCTAAAATAGTAACGGAGTAGGTATGGGAGAGTTAGGTCAGTTATTGCCGGTTGTCATCGGTTTAGTTTTAGCGGGTATGTTGGCAGGCACTTTAGCAGGTTTGTTAGGTGTGGGTGGCGGCATTATTAATGTCCCAGTACTGTATTTCTTATTTCAATACTTTGGTGTTGATGCTAGTAGTGCAATGTTGATTGCCACTGGAACATCGTTGGCTACCATCATTCCCACTTCCATTTCGTCTATTCGTTCACATCATAAACGCAGTAATATCGATTGGTCGCTGATTAAGCGTTGGCTTGCTTTTATTGTGGTAGGGGTGCTCTTAGGCAGTGGCTTGGTCACTGTATTGGATGGCCGTTACTTTACATTTATCTTTGCCGTGATCGCTCTATTTATGGCATTTAACTTGTACTTCAGAAGTGAAAGCGCTGCTCTGTTCCAACAGTTACCCGCCATGCCATGGCAAGGGTTTTTGGGTACTATTATTGGGTTTTTCTCCGTTATGGTGGGTATTGGGGGAGGTACTTTGGGCGTCTCTATCTTAACTGCTTTCAATACGGCTATGCATCGAGCTGTCGGTACTTCAGCGGCTTTTGGCTTATTGATTTCGTTACCCGGTGCCTTAGTCTTACTTTTGTTTGCCCAGACTCCCCCCGATGCGCCGGCTGGAACATGGGGCTACATCAATGTATTAGCCTTAATTGCACTGATACCTTTGAGCGTGTTATTTGCTCCCGTAGGAGTATGGTTAGGTTCTCGTTTAGATGGTGCAAAGTTGAAAAGAATATTTGCTGTATTACTGGCTTTTACCGCTCTGCGTATGGCGTGGCAATTAGTATAAGTAGGTGATTATAGATAGGCAGGTAAGCTGTACAGCCCTGCAATATTCTGCGGTTTTCTGTTGGGTGTTTAATGCCTTGGTGAAGCAGTCCATATCGAGTCTTGAAACGTAAATTCTTTTGCTAGAATTTATTTAATATAATATCAATATGGGTACTCCATGAGCCTGCTTTCTTCTTTTTCCGACGAAAATGAATCACTCAACGTGGCTATTATCGGCGCGACCGGGGGTATAGGTCGTTCATTAGTCGCACTCTTAGTAAAAGATCCTTTATTAAAAACACTTTATTGTTGTTCTCGTTCTAGTTTTGAATTGGATTCATATCAACAGTCGCTTGATAATATCCACTCTGTAGAGATTGATATCAGTAATGATGAGAGTATCAAATCTGCTGCGGGGATAATTGCTAGACAAGGCCATTCACTAGACCTCATTATTGTTGCTACTGGCTTACTACATAATGACGGTGGCCTCAAGCCTGAAAAGTCATTGCAGCAATTAAGCTCAGAGAATTTTTTAAATAATATGACGGTTAATGCACTAGGTCCTGCACTTGTAGCCAAATATTTTATCCCGCTAATGAGTAAAAATAAACGCACCTTTTTCGGTGCTTTTTCTGCAAGAGTTGGCAGTATTAGCGATAACGGTCTAGGTGGGTGGCATAGCTACCGCGCTAGTAAAGCAGCCGTTAATATGTTGCTTAAAAATATTTCAATTGAATACAAACTCAAGTCTCCTCAGCTAATCGTTGCCGGTTTGCATCCCGGTACGGTAGATACAGACCTTTCCAAACCTTTTCAAAAAAACGTCAAACCTGAAAAGCTATTTACCTCTGAATTTTCAGCAAAACAGATCTTATCTGTTATTAATAAACTATCTTTGAATGATAGCGGGTATTGCTTTGCATGGGATGGCAAGAGAATACCAGCCTAAATAATAAGTGAAAAAACGATGAATTTAATTCTTATTTTAGGCGATCAGTTGACTTTATCCCTTGATGTAATTAAACACTGTGATAAAAAAAATGATCGTATTGTCATATTTGAAGTGATGGAAGAAGCCAGCTACGTCAAACACCATAAAAAAAAGCTGGTATTTATTTTTTCTGCGATGCGCCATTTCGCCAAAGAATTAAAACAAAAAGGCTATCAAGTCCATTATGTCACCTTAGATGATAAGCGTAATACAGGTTCTTTAACAGGTGAAATTACAAGAGCAGTGGAGGCATTTCAACCTGAAAACATACACCTTACTTTCCCGGGAGAATATCGAGTATTAGCTTTATTTAAGCAATGGCAAAAGCAGTTTAGTATTCCAGTGATTATAGCCGACGATAAACGCTTTTTAATGCACCCCAATGATTTTAATCGGTGGGCCGAAGGTCGCAAACAACTCCGAATGGAATATTTCTACAGAGAGGTTCGCAAAAAACACCAATTCTTGATGGAGGGCAATAAACCTGTTGGTGATAAATGGAACTACGATCAAGAAAACCGTAAAGCCTTGCCAAAAGAATTAGATCCCCCGCAGCCGACGACCTTTTCGCCAGACAAAATAACGAAAGACCTGATGCTTTTTGTAGAAAATCATTTTGACGATCATTTTGGTTTGTTAGACGAATTTACCTATGCGGTTACTCGAAAACAAGCTTTAAGCGTATTAGATGATTTTATAGAACAACGACTTGTTAATTTTGGAGATTATCAAGATGCTATGAGGCAAGGTGATCCTTGGTTGTTTCACTCTCATATTAGCTTATATTTAAATAACGGTTTACTACTGCCTGAGGAAGTCTCTGAAAGGGCAGAGAGAGCCTATAGAAACGGTAGTGTTCCTATCAATGCAGTTGAAGGATTTATTCGTCAGGTGATTGGTTGGCGTGAGTATGTCAGAGGCTTATATTGGTACAAAATGCCTGACTATAAACGTAGTAACTATTTTAATAATACAAGAAAATTACCCAGCTTTTACTGGTCTGGCAATACAAAAATGAATTGCCTGAAACAGTGTGTGAATGATACGAAAACACATGCTTATGCCCACCATATTCAACGACTAATGGTGTTAGGAAATTTTGCCTTACTGAGTGATATTGACCCAGATGAGCTGAATAATTGGTATTTACTCGTCTATGCTGATGCCTATGAGTGGGTTGAATTACCCAACGTTACAGGGATGGTATTGTTTGCTGATGGCGGTTTGTTAGCGAGCAAACCTTATATTTCCAGTGGCGCGTATATTAATAAGATGAGTGATTACTGTAAAAATTGCGAATATAAAGTGACTAAAAAAGAAGGGGAGAGTGCTTGCCCTTTTAATTATCTTTATTGGGACTTTTTGGATAGGCACAAAGAAAAATTAAGTAATAATCCCCGATTAGGTATGCCTTATCGAACCTTGCAAAAAATGAGTGACGAGAAGATAGCAACGGTTAGGCATGATGCCGAGTTATTCCTCAAGCAGCTTGATGAAAATGAAAAAGTCTGAACTACCAGAAAAAATTTGTATAGTCTGCCAACGCCCATTTACTTGGAGAAAAAAGTGGCAGAGAGATTGGGATAAGGTGAAATACTGTTCCAAGCGCTGCTCGTCTAAATCAAAAAAAATGATGATCTGTCAGTAATAACTTATATATCCTTTATCTAAGGACCGGAAAGTCGCAGATCATTTGCTATTATTAAGCTTGTATATGACAATCTTGTTGTATTTAATGATTCAGGTTTGTATTTAGATGAATTTTAAGCGTATAGAAGCTTTTTTTTGGGTCGCTAAGTTAGCTAGTTTTAGCAAAGCAGCCGAACAACAATGTACGACTCAACCGGCTATTTCTTCTCGTATTGCTTCTCTTGAAGAGGAGTTGGGAGTAAAGTTATTTGAAAGAGAAGGTAATAGTAAGGTATTTCTGACCCCTAAAGGACATGAGTTACTGCCTTATGCCGAAAAAATTGTCTACTTCTCTAAAGAGTTTACTAATACAGCTAATAACGCAGCGGCATATTCTGGGCTTTTAAGATTAGGTGTCTCTGAAACCATTGCTCATTCCTGGTTGTCCTCATTTCTTAAGCGATTTCAAGAAGATGTACCCGGCGTCGGTATCGAACTGACGGTAGATGTCTCGGTTACATTGGCTAAACAATTAGCCGCCGGTGCTATTGATATTGCATTTCTGTTAGGCCCTTTATCAGACCCAGTCATTGTCAATGAACATCTTGAAACCATCCCTTTGGTATGGGTTGCTAGCCCTAAGCTGGGTATCAGTAGCGGTGAAAAACACCTTTCCTTCCTTTCCCAGTGGCCAATCATCACTTATGCTCGTAATACGGCACCCTACAATGAGATTACGCGCGAATTTGCTAAATGCTCAGAACGGCCGGCAAGGCTATTTGCATCAAGCTCCTTGGCAATTTGTCGGCAACTTGTGCTAGATGGAATGGGCGTATCAGCCCTACCAGCGGACGTGATTAAGCCAAATATAGACAGTGGAGATTTGCATATTGTTAAAACAAACTGGCACCCCTCAGATCTAACGTTTACGGCTTCTTACCCCATGACGCCGCATAAGCCTGAATTACTGTCGATGATCCAACTGGCGAAAACTGTCATTGCAGAGCAGGTTGTTTGAGCCGAAGACTCAAACTTACTTACTGATCATAAATAATTTTTATGCAATTCTAAAAAAAATCATAATTTGAGTTTATCGATACCTTTAAATATTATTCTCTTAAGCACGATAAAAATAATGGAGATCAAAGCAAATAGCTAATATTGCTTGTATGGGCTCTCCCAAGAGCCTTGTTGATAAGATCTTGTTTTATGAGGTAATGGGTTTTGAATGATCTTGAAAGTGTAAGACACAGCATTCGAAAAGGCTATTTTAGAAAGAACACAAGTGGCCTCATGCCTGATTTAGTTCAAGGCAATGTCGTTATTATGCCCAAGCTTTGGGCCGACGAATTCGTCGAATTTTGTGAAAAAAACCCCATACCTTGCCCCCTCATTGGGGTGTCCTCTGCGGGTGATCCTGCTATTCCTGAGCTAGGTACTGGCTTGGATATCCGTATCGATCTACCTGAATACAATATTTTTAATCGTGGGCGGCTCAGTGGCACAACAACGGATATTCGTAGCTATTGGCGCGATGACTCTGTTGCCATGGTCTTAGGCTGTTCATTTTCCTTTGAACATGCCTTACAGCTAGCCGGTTTAGATATTAGGAATATTACCCAAGGGACGAATGTCTCTATGTACGACACCACGATATCGACTCAAGCAACGGCCCATTTTTCCTGCAATATGGTGGTATCGATGCGCCCCTTCAAAGAGGAAGATATAGATGAGGTGGTGCGTATCACCGAACAGTACTCCAAGGCGCACGGCGCCCCAGTTCATATAGGGGACCCAGCTGCAATAGGGATTAAAGATATCCATAAGCCTGAGTATGGTTCACCTATCACATTAGATGATGGCGATATCCCTGTATTTTGGGGCTGTGGCGTGACAACGCAGGCTGCTATTAAAAATGCCAATTTACCTCTAGTGATTACTCATGCCCCAGGGAAAATGCTGATTACAGATTTTACCTACCCCGAATTGAGCAATAAACCAGCATTGGCATCAAGATCGGCAAGTATTAATTCTTAAAGCTACTTTTTAGACGTTTTACATTAAACCAACGATAACAAACCAAAACGAAACGGGAGTAATACATATGAAAATTAATAAACCTTTAGCCGCAGTATCAGCATTAGCGCTTTCCACAGTAGCCGTGATATATGGTTTAACAGCTTCTAGCCCTGCGCTTGCAGAAAAGTGGGACATGCCAACACCTTATGGTGACGGTAACCATCCCACTCAAGTAGCAAGGCAGTTTGCAGAAGAAGTGACCTCTAAAGCCGGTGAAAAGCTTAACATTAAGATTCACTCGGGCGGTTCTTTGATCAAGCACCCAGAAATACACCGTGCTGTAAAATCGCGCCAAGTACAAGTAGGGGAAGTATTTATTGGACGCTTGGGTAACAACAACCCTATTTTTAAATTGGATAATATTCCATTCTTAGCGACTGATTTTGAGTCTGCCAAGAAATTATATGCGGCTTCTAAAGATGAATTAAGTAAGCAGTTGGATAAAGATGGCTTGATGTTGTTGTATACAGTGCCTTGGCCTGCACAAGACCTTTATAGCAAGAAGCCAGTTAATAGTTTAGCTGATCTAAAAGGCGCTAAAATGCGTGCCTATAGTCCAACTACATCGCGCCTAGCTGACTTAATGGGAACAACGCCTGTTAATGTCCCTTTTAGTGACGTTGCTCAAGCCTTTACAACAAGTGTTATAGACGCAATGGTTACCTCGCCTAGTACCGGCGTGAATAATCAAAGCTGGGATTATATTTCTCATTTCACAACAGTAAGTGCATGGATCCCAAAAAACATGGTATTTGTGAACAAAAGAGCGTTTAAAAAACTGGATAAAGAAACTCAAGATATCGTATTAGCAGCAGCAGCAAATGCAGAGAAAAAAGGCTGGGAATTAGCGAGTAAATTAGCTGTCGAGCATACTAACATCTTGCAGGAGAAGGGTATGAGTGTATCGGCTCCCAGCGATAAGTTACAATCAGAATTACAGGCAATCGGTAAGACAATGATTGGCGAGTGGATGAAGGAATCAGGAGAAGTAGGTAAAACCATTATCGATGCATATAATCAATAATTATTTTTATCAAACTTAGAATAGGGCGCCCATTATGTGCGCCTTATTTTTCTCTCAAGTAATATCTTGTCCAAAAAATATCTTAATTTCGTCAAGACAGTATATTGACTGGGTAGAACATAGTGTGGTTTTAAACTCGCCGAAACCTTAGTTATTTTATTTGGCAGTTTATGTTGTAGTCTAATGTAATAGTGGTGTGGTATGAAAAAAATAAGAACGGTATTTTACAGTTTATCAGCTTGGGCTTCAGGTTTATGTCTTATTGCTATGACACTGCTTATCTTAGCCCAGATTGTGGCTCGCCTTATTGGTGTGATTATCCCATCATCTGAAGATTTTGCGGGCTGGCTTTTATCAGCCACTATCTTTTTTGGTTTGGCTTATACATTTAATATAGGCGGCCATATTAGAGTGACTATTCTTTTAAGTCGTTTATCTTCTAAAGTGCGTCACTATCTTGAGTATATCAATTTATTTATCGCGTTAGGAATAACGGCTTACCTTGCATATTATACGGTCTATACCGTTTACGAATCTTACATTTATGAAGAAGTAACAGATACATACTTGGCAATGCCCTTATGGTTAGTTCAATTACCGATGTCGCTTGGTTCCGTATTTTTATTTTTAGCCATATTAGATAGTTTCATTACAATGCTTTTAGGTCAAACACCTAACTATATTGATAGTGAAAATGAATTAGAGTCGGAGGGGTAAGTCATGGATATTGTTGTGATTGGTTCTATATTAGTTGTCGCCATGTTGTTGATGTTGTTGAGCGGTGTGTGGATCTCATTAACATTAACCGGCCTTGCCATTATTGCTTTAGCTTTAATTGAAAATAGTAGTATTGGTTTATTGTTAGGTACATCTTCTTGGAGTGCGACGACAGGATGGTCTTTAACTGCATTGCCATTGTTTATTTGGATGGGTGAAATATTATTTCGTACTCGTTTATCAGAAGATTTATTTCAAGGCTTATCTCCTGTTTTAGCCAAACTGCCTGGAAAATTGCTGCATGTTAATATCTTGAGCTGTGGTATTTTTGCCGCGGTATCGGGCTCTTCAGCGGCAACGGCGGCAACGATAGGGCGTATGACATTGCCTGAATTATCTCGCAGAGGCTATGATGACTCTATGGCCATAGGAACTCTGGCAGGTTCAGGTACCTTGGGTCTTTTGATTCCCCCTTCTATCATATTAATTGTTTATGGTGTTGCCGCTGAGGTTTCGATTGCACGTTTATTTTTGGCGGGAGCATTACCTGGTATTTTGCTTGTGGGCTTATTTATGCTCTATACCATTGGTTGGTCTTTATTCAAAAGACGGTCAGCTCATATAGAGGATAATGTAACTTATACTTTTAGTGAAAAAATATTGGCATTAAAAAAACTACTGCCTATTGCTTTATTAATTGGCAGTGTTTTAGGTTCTATTTACCAAGGTATTGCTACACCAACAGAAGCTGCTGCCTTTGGTGTGATGGGAGCACTATTACTATCAGCCATCAGTGGTAGTTTCACGCTTTCTGGCTTTAGCGGTAGTGTTGTAGGTGCAGTTAAAAGCTCGTGTATGTTAGGGCTGATTTTAGTGGGCGCTCATTTCTTAACTCTGGCAATGGGCTTTGTGGGTATACCTAATACATTGGCAGAGTGGATAGCAGAGCAGGGCCTTAGTTCTATAGAACTTATTATTTATCTCACGATATTCTTTATTATTTTAGGCTGCTTTTTAGATGGAATTTCTGTGGTTGTATTAACAACTTCAGTTGTTCTACCGATGGTAAGTCAGGCAGGCATCGATCTTATATGGTTTGGTATTTTTCTTGTACTCGTGGTCGAGATGTCACAGATTACCCCTCCGGTAGGCTTTAATTTGTTTGTGATTCAATCATTGACAGGGAAAAATATCTTGTATGTTGCAAAAGCGGCTTTACCCTTCTTTGCAATGATTGCGGTTGCTATCGTGATTATCACGATGTTTCCTGACCTTGCTCTCTACCTTCCTACATTAATGACAAAAAATTAAATATTATGATTAAATTAAATTGTGACATGGCTGAAGGTTTCGGATCTTGGCCTATGGGCTTAGATAATGAAGTCATGCCTTATATTGATATG
The DNA here is from genome assembly GCA_050633525.1 of Cellvibrionaceae bacterium. Taxonomy (GTDB): domain Bacteria; phylum Pseudomonadota; class Gammaproteobacteria; order Pseudomonadales; family Cellvibrionaceae; genus CANLBN01. The sequence continues at coordinate 28,591 of JBOEGR010000058.1, read as the reverse complement.
GCTAATATTGCTTGTGGTTTTCACGCCTCTGACCCTTTTATTATGTCTAAGACCGTTGCTATGGCGAAAGAAAACGGAGTGAGTATTGGGGCGCATCCGGGTTACCCTGATTTATTAGGTTTTGGTCGGCGTGATATTGCATTTTCGCTACAGGAAATCACCGATTTGATTCAATATCAAGTCGGCGCACTTCAGGCGATTTGTACAGCCAAAGGGCTGAGCGTTGATTATGTTAAACCCCATGGTGCACTCTATAATTTAATGATGCGCGACGATGCAGTACTGTTAACGATTATCAAAGCTGTTGCTGCTATAAGTAAGGAAAAGGATCAAGCTTTGTCATTAATGGTGTTGGCTAATGCACAGGCCGACGCCATCAAGGCGAAAGCGGAAGAACATGGAGTTTCTATTTTATTCGAAGCTTTCTGTGATCGCGCTTACAACGATGACGGTAGCCTAGTGTCGAGAGCAACCGAGGGAGCTGTGCTCGATGACGACGAATCTATTGAAAAACGTATCCAAGAGTTAATTGTAGACAAAGAGATTACCTGCCTATCAGGAAAAAAATTACCAATACATGCGGATACCGTATGTGTACACGGTGATAATGCTCATGCTTTAGCAACCGTTAAAAAAATAAGGGATTATATTAATCGCCTTTAGCCGTTTCACTGCGGGAAAAAGTTGAACTCAAATTAAGTTAACTCTTATTTTGTATCTATAAAATCAATATTGCTTAGAAAATTACATGAAAATTGTTTCTTTATCTGAAAATACCTTATTAATATTGTTTGATCAAAAGATTAGTCATGATGTTTTCAAAAAGGTTAGTGCAACTGTACGAAATGTAGAAAATGAGCTATCAGACTATATTATTGACCTTATTCCGTCTTATGCCTCCATTCAAATATTTTTTAATCTAAATAAGTTGTCACACTCTACATTTAGGGAACGTCTTTCTCATGTGATAACAACGACCGAAAAAAACAATGACGAAGTTGATGAACAGCGAATAATGACTATTCCCGTCTACTATGGAAAAGAAGTGGCTCTTGATATTGAATTGATTGCTGAAACAGCGAACTTATCTGTGGATGAAGTAATAAAAATACATTCTGACAGTGTTTATGATGTCTATGCTATTGGTTTTGCCCCAGGTTTTGCATACCTTGGCAATGTGGATGAGCGTATAGCTCTACCTCGTAAAGAGACTCCGCGTAAAAAAATTACCCAAGGAAGCCTAGGGATAGCAGACCAGCAAACAGCCATTTATCCCTCTGATTCCCCAGGGGGATGGCAAATAGTAGGAAAGACGCCGATAACCCTAGTTGATTACCAAAGTGAAAAGTTAACACAGTTTGAAGCAGGCTATAAAGTGAAGTTTGACCCTATTAGCCGAGAGGAATTTATAAGTATGGGTGGTGTGCTGTAATGTCTTTAGAAGTAATTAGTTCTGGGTTTTTAAGTTTATTACAGGATTTTGGTCGTTATGGCTTACAGCGAAATGGTATTACGCATGGTGGTCCTTTAGATGAGCATGCATTCTTATGGGCTAATCGCTTACTGAATAACCATTACAATGCTGCCCAGATAGAAATTAGTTTTGGCGGTTTTGCCGCTCGTTTTACCAAGAAAACAATGATGACTGTCTGCGGTGCAGATTTATCCGCTACCTTAAACAATAAGAGCATACCTTTATGGGAAACAATCGTAGTTAATCCCGGTGATGAGCTTCGTTTTACCTCTCCTCGTTCTGGCCTTAGAGCGTATTTATCTGTGAAAGGCGGCTTTGATGTCACTAAGCACTTGGGCAGTTCTGCAACTGTGGCTCGAGAAAAGTTAGGAGGGTTGAAGCAAAATGGAGAAAAACTGGCTGAAAAAGAAGTTTTGCCCTATACAGCCTACCAAGAAGAAGTGGCTAGACGAGTGCCTCTTGTTTATATTCCTCAGTATGAGAAAAGTGTCTCTCTACGATTTATTCCTAATCGTTCCGTTACAGGGTGTAGCTACGAAGCTATTAACGAATTTATTCAGCAAAAATTTAAAGTTAGCTCTCAGCTTGATCGTATGGGCTATCGCCTAGAAGGACAGGCGATTAGTAATGTATCTTCTGGCATTATTTCTCAAGGGATTAGCTTAGGCACAATACAGTTACCAAAAGATGGCCAACCCATTGTGTTGATGAAAGATAGGCAAACGATGGGGGGGTATCCCCAGTTAGGTTGTGTGGCTTACATGGATTTATCGCTCTTGGCACAAAGTATGCCTGGGACAGAGCTTACTTTTATACCTGTCACCATTGATGAATTGGAAGAGGAGTTAATGGCACACAAACGATTTTTTCATCTAGATCTTTAAGGGTTTGTATTTTAGAGGTTTTTTTACAGCCTATTTCTGACTGTTGTCTTGGTTTAGAATAGCCTCTGCTTTTTGAGTTTCTTTCTTTTCTTCTAACTGCTTGATGGTTTCGTTCACTTCTTGTCTTAGGCAGTTATATTTAATGATTTTCCACAAGCCCATATTGGCTACTTCTTGCAAAGCAGGTAATGCTCTAGGGTCATCTAGCCGCTTTAGTTCTTGTATGGCAACCTTTTTAAGAGAGCATTCTTTTAACTCTCTTAAATCCCAAATATTTAAGCCCACTTTATCAATTTTATTTACATTCCCCGAATCTTTGAGAAGGTAAAAAGCATCATAACGACCCCTTAAACCAGATTTGCCACTCCTTTTAGAGAGAGCATTGATCATGGGTTCGCTCATATAACGGCCAATCAAACGGTTGGCTTTTAAACGTTCATATTCTAATAGTTTAACGAGGTTGGTTGAGAGTAATTTGTCGTTGGCTAAAATCGGATCAATTTCTAGCGCTTTAGTGTAATGGTTTAAGCTTGCTTCATGATTCTTGAAATGTATATCAGCATGACCAAGTAACATTTTAAGGTAAGCATTGTCTGGGTAGTCAGCTTGGTATTCATCCACCAATTCTCTAACGCCGTTGTATTTTTTAGATTTTAATAAAGGAACCGCTTTATCTCTGATAACGGCAGTAATGTCTAAAGGGAATTCAATTTCATCTTTCTCAGTAATAGAAGTAGTGCTCTCAGATTCTGGAGAGGGAACTGATACAACAACAGTATCTTTGCTAGCTTCTGCTTCTTCTATAGTGGGTAGGGTTTTTTTTGCTTGCGTAATCGCGTCAGTATATTCGACTTCAATTTTATCCAGTGCGACACTGCTGGGGCCAGGCATATAAGTGATTGTGGTAAACCATGTTACGAAGGCAGCAATAACAGCTGCACAAAGTCCAACGAACATTTTTCCTACTTGAAAACCAGAGCGACCAACCGGTTTAATTGTTTTATGTGCTCCCCCATAAGGGTATTCGGAAAATGCAGGATTTTCGTGTTGATGTTTTTTATGCTTAGCTTGATAGATAGCAATAGCTTGAGGCATGCCTTTGAATTGGTGTTTTCCTAAAGCTTTTAGCGAAACCTCATTTTTATTCATTGAGAGGTAGACGGACTCAGTGAGTAAAATAGCTCCAGCCGGAGTTTTGCTTTCTAAACGAGCGGCAATATTGACGGCATCTCCGAAGACATCATTAGAGGTCAGTCTAACTTCGCCCGCATTGAGTGCGACACGGATAACAATCTTATGGCTTTCTTCTTGTACTTTATTGTATTCCCATAACTTATCTTGCATTGCCATAGCACACAAAACGGAATCAGTAGGGGATCTAAATACAACCAAGAACGAATCACCGACCGATTTTATGATTCGTCCGCCAAAGCGCTTAATGATTTTTTGTAATATCCGATCATGTTGTTGAAGTATGCCTTGGCTTTCTTTTCTTGAAAGTGAGGATACCATCTTTGAAAAACCGACGATGTCGGTAAACATGATAGTAAGGTTTTCAATATCGGACATAAGAGGCTTAATAGTCAGGTGTTCAATGTATGAGCGCTTTTTGAGCGGCTGTTTATCGGTGGATGCGCCATTCTACATGAGAATAAAAAAAGTGAATATGCCTTAAGGTGCTATTTTGCTCTTCAGCTCATTTGGAAGCTGTAATAAGTCATATTACCTAGCTGAAATAGAGGTTTTCCATTATTTTATCGTATTCTCTATGATTGCGTCGATATATCGTCCAGTTCGTAAAATAGATCGATTAGAGGAAAATACAATGCGAAGCGTATAGTTTCGGCTGTATCGGTAAAAAGCTCACCATAACTCTGCAGCTGTTGGCTATAACTTAAACGCTCTTGTTGAGTGAATTCCGCTATGCTTTGGTCGGGAGAGGGTTCGCTGCTCTTATAATCAATAATCCAACGCACATTATCTGCTTGATCGATAAAGGTACGATCAATGATTAACTCTTTTGCCCCACCGCTTTGCTTTGACCAGAGGGCTAGTTCACACTGGCTCTCGGGGTGTTGACTATCGAGTAGCCATTGTCCTTTTTTACTTTTTAGAATAGTTTGAATCGCCAAAAATAATTTCTCAGCATAATAAGATAGCTGACTTTTTTCTATACCTAATTGAAGTAGTTGTTTTTCCCAAAAAGGGAGCTGCCTTGATACTTTTTGTTTATCCCAATGCTTAATTCCGCTATTGGTGATTAACTCTAAGGCCGCATGCATTACTTGTCCGAAATATCGGTCATAGCGATGCTTTAGTTCACTAGGGCTAGCAATATTATTATCGGATTTAATGAGCTTATCATTCTCTAAGCGATATTTTTTTAATAAACCATTATCGCTCTTCTTAGGTGCAATCCAACCTGAACTAAGGCGAGCTATTTTGTTGGGGTGCGTTTCTTTTGAATTATTGCTCTTTTCATTGTTTTGATTATTCTTAGCTGCTTCACCTTCAATAGGGTAAATAGTGGCATCGTTAATAATATAATCCCATACTCTATTTAAAGCGCTACTATTGTTGGGTTTAGTTAGTGTGTTTTTGTCTATAAGCTCATCGGCTTTAGCTTTAATGGTTGTTTGGCCGATTAAATGTAACTGTGTAATTGCTCTTGTACAGCCAACATACAGTAAGCGATCAGATTCCAATAACTGCTTTTGTTTTTGTTGTAAACGAATATAATCATAAATGCTATCCTTTTCGTTGCCGGTCGCGTGAACGGGACTGATTAACAACTTAGATTGAGTTGTGTAATGCACGGTAGTCTGAGGTGTAGTCATTTTATCGTCTATCCAGTCTAACCATACCATTAACTCTTGTTTATCTGAGTTTGGTAGTAAATCAATACCTGGAATAATAACTGAATCAAATTCCAATCCCTTGGATTTGTGAATCGTCATGATGTCGACTAAGGGTACGGTTTTATTGAGCCCTTTTTCCGCCGTATCATGCTTTTGTTTGTTGTAAAGTTGATCTACTGCATTAACGAAGGTATTCCAGTGATTTATTTTTCCTCCTTGTTGATATTTTTCTAAACAAGAAAAGAAAGCATCGACTGCCAATTTTTCTTCATCGTTAAACAGTAAAGCGTCACCACCTAGCTGAATCCAAGCGGCTTCTATCCAATCGCGTAAATTATTTCTACCGCGGGCATGAAAAATATGAACTAAGTTAGCTCTGAAACGCTCAAAAATCACCTTGCCTTTTTCAGAAAGAGGAATGAAATCTTTATGTTCTAATATTGTAGAAGTAATAGTAGTAGGGGTGTTGTCGATACAATAATTAGCGACTTGATAAATATCAGTCATATCAAGGCCACACCATGGTGCTCTTAAGAGTGCTAGCCATGCAATACGATCATTGGGATAGAGCAGTGCGCGTGTAAGATTTAACAAATCTATCGCTACCATATTGGTGTTGAGCTTATCTAAGTCAGTTGCACGGTAAGCTATGCCTGCTTGATTCATGGCATGACAGATTGAACTGACTTGAGACCGCTTTCTAACTAATATTGCGATAGTATTCTGTGGTTGATTCTTTTGGTGTTCGTGTATGAGTTCAACAATCAATTTTGCTTCATGATCGCGGTTATTTAATTTTTCAATACTTACTAGTAAGTGAGTATTGGCACCCGTATACGTTTTGCTGGATGCACTGTCAGTGCTTGAGTGATAAGCTTCGGCTAATTGGTATTTTACTGCACCTTGATTCACTCTGTTATCCTTAGGAAATACGGAAGTAAATACAGTGTTACACCATTCGACTAAAGGCGCTTGGGAACGAAAATTAACACTTAAATCTAACGGTGTTAATGCAATGTCACCTATACCATTATTTCGACAGTCTAAAAATAGTCCGACGTTTGCATCGCGAAAGCCATAACATGATTGCATGGCATCACCGACAACAAATAAGGTGCGGCCATCATCCATTTGCCAACCTGAGGTGAGTGTTTTTAATAATTTTAGTTGGGGTGTTGAGGTATCTTGAAATTCATCAACCAAAATATGTTGAATACGGTAATCTAAAGCCAGTGCCAAATCTGTTGGGGTATTTTCATCCCCCAAGGCATTTTGAGCTGATAAGCTAACGGAGATAAAATCAGATTTACCTAGCTGTTGAAATATAACTGATAGTTGGGCCACTAATAAAGAGAGAACACGAGTGAGGCTATCGAGTAGTTGCCACTGTTCATCGCTATAGTTTATGTTCGGTAAATGGCGGCTTAGGTGCAGTTGTTCAATCAGTTCATCATGCGGTGCGATTTCTTGAAGTAGGGCTTCCATACGTTGTTTTTGTTGTTTGCTGTATGCCTGCTCTTCTTTTGATTGCTTTTTATCGACGGCGGGAAAACCTTGGGTTTTGGTCACTTTTTTTCTAATCTTACCGTCTTTAGTTAATAATAGTTCTGCTAGTGCTTGCCATTGTTTTACGGCAGCTGGATCATTTGATGGTAGTGCTTTTATGCCTAGGCAATTGCAAATAATAGAAGTGCTATTTTCTTTACTAAGATAAGCCGCAGCATAGTCGACTAATTCAATCATATCCCCCGCAAATGAACCGGTTTGTTTTTGTAGTTGTGATAAGTGATGTTGAATCACTAATAGCAGGGTATTTTCTAATAATTGGCGTTGATCCTTTGCCTCAAATAAATAAGCTAGCCATTGATCACGGCGTTTAAGTAGCTTAATAAATAGCTCTTCAATAGTGGCTAACTGATTATTAAAATGACTTAATAGATAAGCTAAGTCATCTTTAATCGAATGTTGACTTTCAAGTAATGCGAGTGTTTCGCGTGCAGCCAATAAATAAGCATGATCTGCATCAGCGCTATCGAGCATCTCGGGTATGTTACCCATGCCATTATTGAGAGGCATTTGCTGACTCAGTAGTCGGCAAAAACTATCAATAGTGGTGATTCTTAAGCGATTGGGTAGAGAGAGTAACTGCCATTCTTTTTCTTGATCACGAAGCAGTACCTGCTTTGCCAACTCCCATGTTTTTAAATCGTAGTCATTTGTTGGTGGTTTTTCGTTATTGTTCAGTTGTTTTTGGGTGTTTAATAGCGCGCTAAGGATACGATGCTGCATCTCAGCGGCTGCTTTTTTGGTAAAGGTAATGGCTAAGATATTTTCAGGTTGCTCACATTCGCCTAGCAGCGCCAGTACTCTTTGGGTCAGCAAGCCCGTTTTCCCTGAACCTGCAGGTGCACTGACTGCAAAAGAGCGTCGAGTATCGAGTGCTTCTTGTCTTATAAGGGTATCGCTAACGTAGGTCATTAATGATTAAGCCAAATCTATTATGGTTATCTTATTGTAACCTAGAGAGACCGTAATCAGGTATAGGAAGCTTGCATCTCCAAGCTTAATTTAGAGTCATCTATATTGTATTGGTATTTTCCTGGCGGGGGTGAAGAGCTGTTATTTTGAGCAATAATCCTGTGTTTGTGCATTAAAATAAATCAACGCTACCTTGGTCCATGGTAGTCTGTTGAACTGCTTTTGCTATATTTGATAGTTCTTTTTTAGCTTCTTCTAACTCATGTTGAAGATTATCTTGTAATTCTTTTCGTGAATCTACTTCGCCTGAACTGTTAAAGACAATATAGCCTTTTAATAGTGAGTTAAGGTGTTTATTGAGCATATTGACACGTTGGTTAATATGCTCAATCAATTGTCGTGAAATATCTTCAAATTGTAATGATAAAATGCCTTCTCTTACCAACTGTTGGATTCGCTTGGACAAATCCTCTATTTGTTTTGATTGGGTGATGACTAGCCCATGCATACTCGTAAGCTCCCTCTGCATTTGATCCATTGCGCCCTTAGATTCCTTTGCGGCTGCTAAATCAATTTTGGTAACTGACGATAATGATGATAGTGATATATTGATTTTACTTTCAGTTGCTTCAATCTTTTCTCTAATGCGCTGATTAAACTCTTCTGTTCTAACCGATAATGCCCTTACTTCATCGGCCACAACACTAAAGCCACGTCCAGCTTCACCTGCTCTAGCGGCTTCAATGGCTGCGTTTAATGCCAGCAGATTTGTTTGAGAGTTAATATCATTAATATCACTTAAATAGGACATGACCTCTTTAAAATCATCGTTAATTCCATCAAAATTTTCTGATAAAACTAAGGATGCAGAATGAATATCATCGAGCTCATCCAGTAATTTAGATACGGTATTATTTGCAAAGCTAGAATAACGTTGAATATTTGATTCTTCTTTCTCTGATGTTTCTCGTTCCGAGCTAGTTGCTTCAAGAAGTTGGTTGATCAAGGTCTCTAAAGCCTGACGCTGATTTAGGGTGTCATTTTCTACACTCAGTACGGTACTTGATAATGAGCCGGTTGCTTCACCCAAGATACCTTGGAGCTGATTCAGATCACTATCGACAAGCGTAACCTGTTGATTGATTTCAGCTGCCAGATCATTTAAAAAATCAGGGCTATCACTAGATTGTTTTTCTATGGCCACGCTTACTTTATCTAAACGAGCGCTAGGCTTTGCCCCTTTGCGGCCTTGAAAATAAACCCAAGTACTCAATGCGAGAGCAACAAGGATAAAAAAAGAGGCTGCCAAAGGAGATACCCAAACACTGATAAGCGATAGTGCTAGTACGGCAATAAGAAGAGGCTGAAGCATAGAGAGGCCTTGCGGTGACAGACAATAATCTTAGTGTAGACTAAGAACAATTAATCCACAGCAGAAATGGCTTGCTAAAGCCTATTTTTATCGTATAAGCGATTAAGATACTGTAACTCCTTGTTATAGTGCAGAGCCGATGCATCTCTATAATCGACTTTGGTTTGTCCGTCTAAAAAATCATTCAATAGTGTGCTCAAATTATCTTCCCAGTAGCTTCGAGCTTCTGGCCAGTTTTTGGGTAGCTCTGTACGAAGATCACCTATCGGTTTTATGCCCTCAATCGCAATACTTTCTTCATTGCTGGTGCAAGCGCCATTAAAACGTTGTTTGTTAATATTGATTTCAGCAAAGGCAATGCCTGTAACAGTTTCTTGACGTGTAATAAGGTAAAGCGGTAGTTGAGGGTCGCGAGGTCTGTCTCCTTGCCAATCATTGGGGCTAGTCATCCCTGTTTTGTAATCAATGATGAGATAGGTGCCATCGGCAAGTTGATCAACACGGTCTAGGCGTAATGTGAAATGTACATCTCGCAGTGTCACTTTACAGGCCTCTTCTATCGCAACGACTTCGAAAGGAGGGCGTTTTTTCTCAACTTCATTTAGCCATAGTAAGATTAGTTTAGTCTGGCGTTCGCTTTCCAATTGACAAAGGGTGTGGCCAAGATGTTTAGGCTTTTTGCGTTGGAGCGACTGTATTTGTAAATTAACAGACTCTGTTACTAATGATATGAGTGTTGCTTCGTCAATTTCTAATAATGCTTTTTGGTTCTTTAGTTTTTCCCAAATAACCGCTAGTGCCTGGTGTAATATATTGCCTTTTTCGATAGAGGAAAAACCATTAACAACTTGTAAAGGTGGTCTAGCTTTGAGACGGTAAATAGAAAACGCATCAAAGGGGTTAGTGGATTGTGCTTTAATAATACTAGCACCGCCACTCAGTTCACCCTTAGCATTTAAATCTTGTTTTGAAACGGCAGGGCTTTTTGAGCAGTCAATGAATTCCCATTGCTGGCTTTGATGCAATGCGGATGAGTAACGGACAAAGTCATTCGAGTGATCAATATTGAGAGAGTGTAATTCTTGTAAAGGAATATCATCTATCAATCTGCTTGTCAGTAAAATTTGCTCGCTATCTTCATCGTACTCGGGTGAGCTAAAAATAATATGCTTGGCACAATAGCGGTAATTGTCAGTAAGAGACTGAGCAAAAGTAAGTTCACGTAAACTGCTTGCATGTGGCATATTATACTGTCTTTGTAATGGCAGCGGCAGTAGTGGATTCGGTTGCGGTGCTGGTGGCCAAGCTTGTTGGTGTAAGCCTAAAACCCAACAATGGGTAAAGTGTAAACCTGCGCCTTCTAATATCCCGAGTACTTGAATGGGCGAGTCGGGTACTTGGGCTTGGAAAGGGCGATGGTTCGACATGCGTTGGCATTGCTGGATTGCATCATTTAGTGTAATTCTGCCCAAGGTATTATCTAAAGCGCAAAAATCTTCAAGTACTTGATACCATAATTGTGTTTGCTGATATTCATGACTATCGGGTTTTCTATCCCCAGGCCAGTTGAAAATAGCCAAGTGTTCTAAAAAATAATCTACCCAAACAGAGGGAAGATGTTTTTTTCCCTTTCGATGCAATGCATCGTTTAATTGTTTACTTTCGTTAAAGTAGTGAAATAGAGATTGTTCATCATCTGTTTCAGTACTTGTATTTTTGTTTTCAGCTTCGCTAAGGGCCTTATACTCAACTTCGCTAAGGGCTTTATGTTCAGCTTCGCTAAGGGCTTTATATTCAGTCCCGCTAAGGGCTTCTGACCAGTAACGTACTTGGCTTAAGTCAAGTTTGAAAACACCTAGCGATTCTAGTTTGTTAGCGAGTTGATAGCGGGCTTCTCTTTCGGTACTGAGCTTCCCCCAAAATGGAGAAAACAGTATTTGACATAAGCCTTCGACTTCCCAAGTTTGTTGGCTGAGGTTTAATAATTGAAAGGTGGTATGGATAAGCGGTGTATCACCTAAGGGCGTACCGGCGGAAATATTAAAAGGATAAGTATAGCGTGCCGCATCGGCTGATAAGCTATGGCTTTCAAAACTATTAATTAATGCGCGTTCTATTTTATTACGGCATTGACCTAAGTTAGGCACGATAATGCCAATTCTAGCGTCAGGTGTTTTTTCAATAATAGATTTGGCCCATTCAGCGACGATGGTCATTTCCGTCTCACTATCGGAACAGGTGGTTCGGATGCGAGTACTAGGCTCGGTGTTATTTAGATCGACTTCTTTTAAGCTTGTACTGGCCTGTGTCAGTAAGTGCTGGAACAAAGGAGGAATATCATCAAAGCCTAGTAGATGAATGTTGGTCTCTTTTTTCAGTACGCCTTGAGTAAATGCTTGCGCAATAATGTGGCAACTGTTTTCGACAGTGATGAGTTTCCTCTGCTGCAATTCATTTATAAATGTTTCACACCAATGTTTGTAGAGCTTGTTGCCATTGTCTTGATCTAAGTAACCTTGATCTAAGTAGCCTTGGTCTAAATGGCCTTGGTTCAAATAGTCTGGTTTTAAATCATCATGCTCAGAAGAATCATCTTGCGAAAGGTTTGATTCCGCAGCGTTACCACTAGATAACTTTCTCTCATTAAATCCATTTAAATTTAAGCTGCTTAAGGGTAATTGCCAGCGTTCTAGTAGTCGCAAACCACTAGCGGCTTGTTGGGCAATAAGCTCCGTCTGCATCAAGCCGCAATTCGCGGTGATAGCTTCCCATATCACTCTTTCTTGNNCAATGTCTGATTACTATCAGGGTAAGCTTGAGATTGTAAGCTTTGCCAGCACGCACTCAGCCATTGTTCCAGAGTCATAATACGTGGCGTGCGCCAAACGGTTTTTCCGGTTTGTTCTTGGTGTATCCCCCAAGCTTGTATGGCTTTGCTCTTGAGACGTTGATTGGCGGTTAATATAAGCTCCTTGTTTTCGCAAGCATTGAGAATAGTGTCAATTCTAAATAAAGGAGGCAGCATCAGCGAATCTCAACAAAACGTATATCACCTAAACCGCGCGATGATAGGGCGGGTTCTAGCTGAGCGATTTCCAGTTGAACACTTCCTTGATGAGCCTGGGTATCTTTCTGAGTTTCAGAGTCAACAGTAAAGAGGCTGTAGTGTTTTTTTGTGGAGGTGTTAATAGAGGCAGTTTTTACACTCTCGGGATTACTTAAACCAAGTTCGTCTAGCCAATAACCCACGCGGCGAGCAATCGCATCACCTGAATCTACCCAATGCTTAATCGAGGGCAGTATTTGTGTGAGCTCATTTCTCAGTAGTGGAAAATGTGTACACGCCAGTACAACGGTGTCCATATTAGGGTGATGTGTCAAGGGCTCAAGGATAGTGTGAAGCCGCTGCATGAAAGAGGGCGATACTGTATTTGTGCTACAGCGTAGTTTTTCTTCTGCCAGTTTGACTAGCTCACTAGAACCCAGAGGTATGACGGTGCAATCTTTGGCAAATTTATTAATGAGTTCTTTTGTGTATTCACGAGAAACGGTGCCGGGTGTGGCTAATAAGCCGATCACCTTACTTTCGCTGACTTTTGCAGCTGGCTTAATCGCTGGCACAACGCCGATAATAGGCAATTGAAAGCGCTCACGTATCTTAGGTAAAGCAACGGTGCTGGCTGTATTGCAGGCAACGACAAGTATATCCGCTTTACTGAGTTCTTGAAGTGTATGCAACACAGTATCAACCCGCTCGACAAGCTCCGATTCGTCCTTGGTACCATAGGGGAAAGCCGCATTATCAGAGGCGTAGGTAATAGAGCAATGAGGATGTTGTGCACGAATTGATTCGGTGATGCTAAGGCCACCGACACCAGAGTCAAAAATAAGAATACGCGGAGCTGTGATCAAAAAAAGGCCTATGATGTTTGACTAGCAAAGATATTTTACAAGAAATCACTAATCGCTTCTTTATACTTAGGGTCTTCATTTTCAAAGACGGCATGACCACCAAGGCGATAGGCACGCTGTAGGTAGGTAATTGCTTGTAAGTCATGTCCGGTATTGAGCAAAGTTTGACCTAGGCGCATTTCTACCAAAGAGCGTGCTTCGGTTTGTTCACAAGCAAGGGCAGAGCGTAGGGCCTCTATCGCTAACTCATATTTCTTCATTCTATAGTAAGTATCCCCAATGGCTGCTAATACCGTCTCTGCATTAGCTTCTTGGGTTTGAGGCTTAGGTAGTTTGACCCAAGCTTGGTAGAATAGGCGCAGGGCATCGTCATAATCGCCCTTTGAGTAGTGTTGGTAGCCTTTGGCGCAGATCGCCTGTATTGTTGTGGTGGTGTTGGAACTCATTATTTGATCTTATAAAAATGGAAAATTAGTTAGATGGCACAAAACGCCACCCTTAAAGAAACAGATAATACCACAGACCGCCCAATAGCGACGTATTTGCCCCCGGTGAAGTGACTGAATCTGGATCTTCATCACATCATAGTAAAGAAACAATAGTAGAGAGACAATTGTTACATGCAGTCCATTATCGACTTTATTTTAGGCAACCAAGAGCAACTTATCCTCCTTGGTCTGGGCTTTTTATTAGGTTCATTCATTATTGGGGTCTGGGTTTATTATGTTGGGCGCAAAAAACTGGCCCTAAGCCTTGAAGAATCAAGCCAAATCCAGTTACAGCTCTATCAAGCTCGAGAAGAGTTGGCTGGCTTAAAGGGACAGCATGGCCAGATGCAGTACCAACTAAAAGAGCAAACACACCTGCTCAGAGAGGCTAGGTCGCAGTTGGGGCAAGAGTTTGAAAACCTAGCGAATCGCATTTTTGAGACCAAGCAGCAGCAATTTGATGTACAAAACCAAAAAACACTCAACCAATCATTGAGCCCCCTAAAGTCTCAGATTGACGAATTTAAAAAGCAAGTAGCGGATGTTTACCAAAAGGAGAGCGCGGAACGTAATCAGCTGATAGGCAAAATTGGTGAATTGCAGTTACAGACCCAAAAAATTGGTGAAGATGCCATTAACCTAGCGCTTGCCCTTAAGGGAGATAACAAAACCCAAGGTAATTGGGGCGAGGTAGTACTAGAGCGCTTGCTAGAAGAATCCGGCTTACAGAAAGGCCGTGAATACGATACTCAAGTTGCATTGAATGACGAAGGTGGCAAGCGTCGTAACCCTGATGTCATGATTTATTTACCCGAAAACAAACAGTTGATAATCGATGCTAAAGTATCTCTGCTCGATTATGAGCGTTATATCAATAGCGATGATGAGAATGAAAAGCAACAGGCGTTAAAAGCCCATGTTCAGTCTGTTCGCAATCATATTAGAAACTTGAGTGTGAAAAACTATGAGTCGTTAGAGGGTTTACAAAGCCTCGACTTCATATTTATTTTTATGCCAGTAGAGGCTGCTTTTATGCTGGCACTACAAGCAGAGCCGGCACTATTTAAAGAAGCGTATGACAAGCAAATTGTGCTTGTAAGCCCAACGACCTTAATGGCTACTTTAAGAACAGTGGCTAATATTTGGCGCTACCACAAACAACATAAGTACGCCGAAAAAATAGCCCAGCAAGCGGGTGGGCTATACGATCAATTTGTATTAGTGGTAGAGTCTTTGGACGATTTGGGCGCACAACTGGATAAAACCCAAGGCAGTTATAATGTCATACGTAAACGCTTGGTTGAGGGCAAAGGTAATTTGGTAAAACGTATTGAAGGCTTACGTCATCTAGGCGCTAAAACCAAACGTAGTTTACCCGTAGATAAATTAATTGATGAAGAGTTAGATCCTCAAGAATTTCTAGAAGAAAGTAATAACGGCAGTATGGCTTTAAGTGCAGTCAGTAAAAACGAAGTGGGTACAAATAAAGTAGGCAAGGATAATGCAGATAAGAGTAAAGAGAGCGACAAAAAACCAAAGCAAGCTGCCAGCTTATCGTCGTCATAAGTAGAATCTTAGGTATTAAATAGCTGCATTTGAATAATGCGTAGCGTATTTAATTTAAAATTAATAAGACTTTTGGGCTGAACACAAGCCACTAAATATATATTTTTGGCCGATTTGCTGCACAGGGAGTGCAGCCATTAGCCGTTAAGGCTAATGCGAGCAGCATACCCCAAGGGCACGTGGAAAATACCAATAAAACCACGCTTTTATGCCCGTATTTTTGTTGCGACTCCTAAGAAAGGCATGGATGCCTTTCTTAGGGTAAACTAAAAGTTATTGGAGACCCTATGTTGTTATCCCTCGTATTGGCTGGTGCCATTATATTAATCGTATTATCGTTTATTGCATGGCGATTACAGAGCCGTGTTAGTGCAATGGAAAATACCAAAGCCGAACAACAACAAGAACTCGAAGAACTAAAAGATAATCATCAGCAATACCTCAATAGTAGTATTCAAATATTGGCTCAAGGTATTGTCGACGATCAATTAACCTTAACGGAAGGCGCCATTCGTATCAGCGTATTGCTCGATAACCTGAAAATAGATGATCAGCAGCGTGAACAATACAGCGCCTTTTTTCAGTTGGCTGAGGCCACTTCTCATATACCTATTCTAGAGGGTTGGAAAAAACTGCCTAAAAAAGAAAAGGCGAATTTTGATAAAGAGAGAATGGCCACGGAAGAGAAATTTAAAGACTTTGTTGTTGATGCTGCTAAGCGAATTAAAGGACAGAGTTTCGGTTAAGTTTTAGTATCTCATATTTAACCTAAGGACTTTAAATGTAGACGATATAATCTGCGTTGCACTCTATTGTTCTAAAAATAAACCAGCAGGAGTCTCATGAGTAACGAATTTAAGAGGCTTGATTTAACGAGAGAATAAAATTTAAGCTATTGATTTTAAATCGATTATTATTTTGCCTTGAGTGCACAAAAGACCTTAGTGAGGTCTTTTATGCACGATGGCTTCTTTTCCACGGTCATGATTATTTTAAGTCTATGCGTTAAGTGGTTGAGTTTGTTATGATTTGGGAGCAATTCATCGGCAAGAATACCCCTAATACTCTGTTGGGTAGGCGGAATTCTGCCTAATATACTGTTAGGGGCTTCCCAAGATTTTAACTAAGGATATAAATGAAAATAGAAGAACATATTTATCGGTCTGAGTCTTTTGTAGAGCTTATCGAAGACGCCGTTGAATTTATGATAAACACGCCGTTTGAGAAGCTTCCCCCAGAGGCAAAGTTCGCTGGTGGTGGCGTATATGCGCTTTATTATAAAGGGGATTTTCCGCAGTACAAAAAGATCTATAGCAAAACTCCAAATCTTCCAATTTATGTAGGTAAAGCAGTATTACCGGGGTGGCGGCAAGGTCGAGGTAGCGTTAAAGAAAATGACTCTGCTTTGTACAGAAGGCTAAACGAGCACGCGAGAAGCATAAATGCTGTCGAGAATCTTCAGGTTGAAGATTTTTCATGCAGATTTATCGTGTTAAAAGATCAGGAAGCTGACCTTATAAGTACCGTAGAAGCGGCTATGACTCGCAGGTATAATCCTCTTTGGAATTCTCATATTGATGGATTTGGCAATCATGATCCCGGTAAAGGAAGGTATGAACAAGCAAAATCTGAATGGGACGTTCTTCACCCCGGTCGAGTTTGGGCTGATCGACTAAAAGGTACGCCGCCGGATGAGAATAAAGTTGAAGAAAAAATAGGTATTTATCATGTCAATAAATCAACCTAATTCAGTCGAGTTATTTTCTGGTGCAGGTGGGCTGGCTTTGGGGTTGGCAAACAGTGGCTTTAAACACGAAATGCTCGTTGAATTTAATAAAGATGCTGTAAACACATTGTTAAAGAACCACGATGAGGGACAATCTCAAATAAAAAATTGGGATATCCAGCATGAAGATGTAAGAAATATATCATTCCAAAAATATAAAGGTGGTCTTTCTCTAGTTGCAGGAGGACCTCCTTGCCAACCGTTTTCTTTGGGCGGAAAGCACAAAGCGTTTAACGATAACAGGGATATGTTCCCTCAAGCTGTTCGAGCAGTAAGAGAGTCAAAGCCTGATTCCTTTATTTTTGAAAATGTCAAAGGGTTGCTGAGGAAAAATTTCAGCACATACTTTGAATACATAATATTGCAATTATCTTACCCAAATATCTCTAAGGTAGATGGCGAAGACTGGGAGAGTCATTTAGCTCGACTCGAAGAAACTCACACGAAAGGCAACTATAGAGGTCTTAAATACAATGTTGTGTTTAGACTCCTAAATTCAGCAGATTATGGTGTTCCTCAAAAAAGAGAGCGGGTTTTCATTGTTGGCTTGCGTAATGATTTAAATGTCGAGTGGAGTTTCCCGAAGGCTACTCACTCTCAAGATGCCTTACTATGGGATCAATGGGTTACTGGAGATTACTGGAAGCGCCTCAAGGTTGCTAAATCAGATAGGCCAAAGCTAAATCAAAGCCCAGAGAAAATTGCGTCACGTCTTCAAAAAAAGTACGGCCTATTCCAACCGGAAGAAAAACCGTGGGTTACTGTCAGGGAAGCTATACAAGATTTGCCTTCACCGAAAAGAAAGAATGATTTCAACAATCATGAATTTAAAGATGGTGCTAAATCATATCCTGGCCACACAGGAAGTCCCATCGATGAGCCTTCTAAAACGTTAAAGGCTGGAGATCATGGAGTTCCTGGCGGGGAAAATATGGTTCGCTATAACGATGATTCCATTAGGTACTTCACCGTTCGTGAGGCTGCAAGAATCCAAACATTTCCTGATGATTATCATATTGCTGGAGCATGGAGTGAGTGCATGAGGCAAATTGGTAATGCGGTTCCCGTCACACTAGCTGAAGTAGTAGCACAGAGCGTCTATCAAGTTCTTGCCCCTAACAAGTCAAAGCACTCGGACGCAGCATAGCTGCGCCGGTGTTTGAGGCGTTAAAATTTCTACTAACCTCCTCTTCGTGGCAAGAACGGACTGTCCGATAAGGTTACGTCGAGTCTAATTAAAAAAGTGTCCGTCAAGTCTGAGCCACTACAGCTAAGCAATATTTCAGCGAAGTTCCTTTACCATAAGAAAGGCATCGCCAGTGAAGCGAATAAGCGGGTGAGGGTACACAGGAGTTCGTTTTCGTTCTTGATAATTTAGCTGTTCGTATAAATGTTTGGCCCCTGAGTTTTGTTCGAAAACGATCAAGCTTAATGTATTAAACCCTTGTTCCTTGGCATGAGTTTCTGCTAATGTCATTAATTGTTTGCCTATGCCTTTGTTACGGTGTTCTGGAAATAGGGCGATGCTACTGATGTAGTAGCTGTTGTCTTCTTCCAGTTCAAAATAGGGCGCTAAAACAGGATCTTCTTCTTTATAGTCGTTGTCCACGTGGATAGGAAAGGCTAACAACATACCCGCTGCTTTTCCTTCGGTTTCAGCAATAGTGCAGTTTTGATAACTAAAATCCGTGTTCTCACGTTCGTAACGTTGTGTGCCTACTTGAATAATCTCTTCCTCAGGTTCGGCAATTTTTGTCCAAACATAGTCGGCAACACCATCAGAAGAAATGCTGTAAAGTTCAGCAATTTTTCTGCAGTCTTTTTTCATTGCGGGGCGTATCGTTATCTTTTCCATGTTCTTTATCGATATAGACCTTACTTAAATTGCACTTTGTTTCCAATCCGTCAATTGTACGCAAGGTCCTGAGAATAATGTGTTAGCTTGGCTCGGTTGTTGTTGATCACGAGTAGCTATTAAGCGGCTACTATTGCTGATGGCTTTCCATGTTGGCTTTGTTAAGTGCCAAGGTTCTCCCTTAGCGGGTTCACTGCCTATATAGCTTAACTCGCCAGTATCTTTATCTTCAGCCCATAAAAATAAAGTATCTGAATTTTTTCTTGGTTCACGCTGAGACCACTGCACAAATAAAGTAGATGGGGTGTTTTCGGTTTTCTTATAAGCATTAATAACAAAGCGAATATTATCGGATGTATCGTTATGTTTAGACATCGCGGCCATATAACTGGGTGCCGTTTTTAATGACAGTGTCGCGTTATTAGTCGTACTAAGCGGAGCAATAAACAACATCAATGCGAGCGCGAACGACGTTGCTACACCGGCTATACCTGTTGCTTGCCACAGCACTAGGTTTTTCCACCAGCTTTGGTTTTCTCGATTCGTGCTCGAGTGACCTTGTTTTTTCTCGGGTGTTAATGCGTCGATCTGATTCCAGACAGTGTTATTGGCGGTCTGTTCGGGTAACTCAAATTGTATTTCTGCCATTTGATCTGACCAAAAGGCAACAGCACGATTCAGTTCTGGGGTAACATTTAGTAGTGTTTCTAGACGTGAGCGTACACGCGGTGTCATAACACCAGTGACATACTGGCTAGCAAGGTGTTCACAAATCACTGGGTTGCGATAGCGCAGCGCAGGCTTTGATCTATTTGAATTTACGCTAGGCATAATTTTAACTCCTGCAATCCTCGACGCACCCAAGCTTTGATTGTTCCTAGAGGTGTATCTAATTGCGTACTTAATTCGCCATGACTGTAGCCGTGAATAAACGATAACAAAATAGCTTGGCGTGGTTGCTCTTTGAGTTTTGAGAGGCAACGCTTGATTGAGTGTTGTTGATTTAAATCCTGTTCACTAAACAGTGAGCTGAGCAGACCATTATCTTCATCCGTTGAGATGTGAGGGTGTGCTTGTAAACGTCGTAGTCGGTCGAGTGCCGCGTTACGTGTTAATACGCATAACCAACCCCAAGCACTACCGGCGCCGCTGTATTTATCTGCTTGCTCCCATACTTTAACAAAAACATCTTGTAAGCATTCTTCTGCTTCATGCTTATCGTAAATAATACGCATAATGATGCCTAATAATTTCCCATTAGTTTCATCATAGAGTGTTTTGAGTGCAAATTTATCTTTGCGTTTGAGCTGGTGTAGCAAGCGATTAATCTCGCTATTCCATTGGAATAAGGAATCATCCATTGTGCTTTTGTCCAAAGAGGTTTGAGTCACAGTTGTTAAGGTATCATATTCGTCTAGTATATATGATACGGGTTTTAAGATTTATCTTCATCTCAGTATTATCACACCTACATAACGATGGCGAGATAACGAGAGAACCACGTTCCCTCGTTATCGTATGCCGATTAATAATGATAAGCCTTTATCACTAGTAATTAGGGGAGTAGCTAGAGTTGTCGTAACTGTTTGAATCATAACTACTGTATTTGCTTGATTTTTTTTCTGTTTTTACCGCTGTATGCCAGACACCGCCAACACCATCACCTGTGGTGTCACCCGCTTTTGTATCGCCCACCCAAGTGTATAAAGGTTGACCTTTAAAAGTCCATTGCTTTGATCCATCTTTACGAGTCGTCAGACCCCAAGCCTTTTTTGCTTTTGCATCGCTAGCGGCGATATATGGTGGCCACTTAGCAGCACAAGGACCATAGCAAACAGAGGTGTCTTTGCTATCTTTGTCAAAAGTGTACAGTGTCATACCGGCTTTGTTAGTGAGAATTTTTTCCCCAGCATAGACATTGCCAGCTAATAATGCGCTAGAAAAACTGAGGGCGATAAGTAAGGTTTGTGTGCTTTTGTTCATGGTCTTCTCCAAGTAAGTGATAAGGTTTATAAGTAAAAAAACGACTTATACTCACTAAGACGAAACCACTTTGGTATTTGGATGCAAAAAATAAAATTATTTTTTAATTATCGTAAATTTAAGGTATGACGGTGTTACTTCAATTGCACATTTTTTAGGTGATGATGTATCCAAATGTACCCGAAAGAGAATTTATAGAGAGGTTTTTTCTATTCTATGGTGATTTAACTATATAATTTTTATAGGTTTTTTTTATTTGGCTCACAATTTGCGCTTGCTTTTCAATTCACCCCATATATTAGGTATGGATGAAGGCGTTTATTTCAATAATAATCAAAGAGGATATTGTGATGAGAACATATATTTATAGTGTATTAAGCATAATTAGTATGGGTGTTGTATTACAGGCCTATGCGCAACCTGCTTCAGATAAACCGGCTCTTCAAAAAGAGGGTAAAAAAGACACTGCAGCTCAAGAAGTAAAATACCGCAAAGCCTCGTTTCAAATGATTAAATACCATTTCAGGCCATTGGGTGCCATGGTGAAGGGTAAGGCACCCTTTAACTCTGCTACAGCAAAAGCGAATGCCGATGCTTTAGTGACTTTAAGCCAATTTCCGCTCAATGGCTTCCAGTCAAAAAGTATAACGGACAAATCTACCTCGTTACCTAAGATATGGGAGGATTGGGATGGCTTTACCAAAGAGATGACCGCTTTTCAAAAAGCTACTGAGAATATGAGTCAAAATACCAGTTCGTTAGAGGCCTTAAAAACAGCCTTTACCGAGACAGCCAAAACATGTAAGAGCTGCCATAAGAACTATAGAAAGAAGAAAAAGAAATAGGCTAGGAAAGCAAATAACTGTTAAACAGGGCGAAGGTTGGTTCAAATATGGGGTCAGCTTTCTACTTGATTTTAATCGATACCGAAGAACGCTAAATTAAGCGCCACTTCATCTCCAAGCCAATAAGCAAAATCAGTGTGATCTTTTATATCATCACCCGTTAAGCCATGCACAAAGATGGTTAAGTCTTGGCGGTGATTATCAAGCCAAGGAATAAAAGTAGCAAAATCTCGTTTGCCAAAGGTTACCTGACAGCTCCAGCAAGGGTGGGGGCCAACAAGTTGCTCATGAAAACGACCAATACGTAGATCGAACTCGTGGTCAATCTTGTCGCAGAGTACTCTGGCTGCTGCGCGGCTCGATTCATCAAAATAGATGTGCGCATGATAGGCTTTATGGTTGTTGACAGGTCTTTTAGTAGAGTTCATTTAGTCTAGTTCATTGCACTCATTTGTATTTAGGTTTACACAAGGGA
>JBOEGR010000058.1:0-6570 GCA_050633525.1 Cellvibrionaceae bacterium | reverse complement strand
TCCCTTGTGTAAACCTAAATACCGCAGCTGAATCTACAGTGGTTGTCTAAGGCACAAAGCTAAGGCACAGAATCTAAAGTGATTTTTCACTTCTTTAGGCTGCACCTTAGTCACCCTTGCGACAATCCAACTGCGCTATTTAGGTTAAACCGTGATGTGCTAATTAGACAATAGCTAACAGCTCAATTTCAAACACGAGGGCTTGGTAAGGGCCAATAGCACCACCGGCACCACGCTCCCCATAAGCTAATTGATAGGGGATATACAATTTCCATTTACTGCCTACAGGCATCAACTGTAATGCTTCTGTCCAACCAGCAATGACGCCGCCGACAGGGAATTCAGCAGGCTCACCACGACTGTACGAGCTATCAAACTCAGTACCATCGATTAACGTACCGCGGTAGTGTGTGCGAACAGTTGCAGAGGCGCTAGGGGTTTCGCCTTCGCCTTGGGTAATCACTTCATACTGTAGACCTGAACTAGTCACAGTAATTCCATCCTTTTTGGCATTTTCTGCTAAAAAGGCTTCGCCTTCGCCTGCTTTTTCACCTGCTTCAGCGGCTTGCTCTTTTTGTACCTGTTCCTGAATCACCTTAAAGGCATCGTTTATCTCTTCGCCTTGGAGCTGTAATTCATTGTCATTAAAGGCATCTTGAATGCCTGCAATAGCGGCGTCTATCGAAGCGCCTTTAAACATACCTTTGAGCTGCTCGCCCATTTGCAGGCCAACACCATAAGAGGCCTTTTCTTCTGTGGTTTTCAGACTAATACTCATATATATCCTGTCATGTGAGGGTAATTGTATAGAGGACGCATTAAACACTAAAGCTAGGAGTTTGGCGAGGGTGGGGCGATGATCTGGTCTGGAGGAGTCGATGGCTTAAGTGATAATGACAAAAAATAGGCTGTTGAGGAGAGCATGAGTAAAGTTTACTTCCACCCCTGCAACCATTGCTCTTCGTTTTTTAAGGTTTCCCACTCAATGGATTCTGAGCGTTTAGAGATAACGGCCTCTAACAAGCAATGAATGACCCGATCCTCTTCATCAAACTCGACCTCCGTTACCAGAAAATGTTTTTCTTTTTTCAAAGGGGTAAGGGCTGTCCACTTGCTGTGCAGTAATTTTTTAGGATTGATTGGGTTCATTTATATAGCTTTACAATCTAGCTCAATAACCTAGCGTTACAACATAGGTTTAGGTCAGTGATGGGGCGTAGCGTCTACGTTTTGACCGTTTTCAATCGCTTTTGCTGTGAGTTCAACGTACATCGTCATAATGTTGTTTGCGACGAGTTCATCGATGTGTTGTGTGAGCGATGAGAGTGGAATCTCAACAGCGCTGTCTTCAGATTGCCCAAACCGACAATCGAAGCCCCAATATTTTGCACCGGAGGGTAGGGGCTTTTTACGCTCTTTTTTCAAAAATTTCTTAATCTCGTGTTTGGCGGAATCCACCATGCGGGCGACTTTGATCTTAGGGTGGTCTAACTTAAAGGTTCTTTTCATTGGGTCCTGCTGGTTTGGCTAGCAAATAAAACGGGAAGGTCAGGGCTGGAAGGAGCCTGAGGCGTGCAGTGTAATGTGTATGAGGGCATTGCGCCAATACTTTATGGGGTCTGTTAGCCTATGAATCGGTCACCTTACCACGAAGTGACTTTGTTCTCCCTCGTAGTGTTTTACTGTCCATACGCTTTTTCTTGGCATTTTTACTGGGTTTGGTTGGGCGCCGAACTTTTTGTATCACAGTTGCTTCTTTAATTAAGTCTCTTAGGCGTTCAAGTGCATCGATACGATTTTTTTCTTGAGTACGAAACTGTTGAGCTTTGATAATAATCACGCCTTCTTTGCTGATTCTTTGGTCTTTGATATTTAAGAGTCGGGTCTTATACGCATCAGGCAAAGAGGAGGCTTTAATATCAAAACGTAAATGAATCGCCGATGACACTTTATTCACATTTTGCCCACCACTGCCTTGAGCGCGTATGGCCGAAATGTCGACTTTATCAGTGTGAATAGAAATGTGTTGGTTTATCTTTAACAAGACTGCGCACCTAAAAAATGTTTTTTCAATATTATTTATCAATGTTGTAAATACATTGATAATTTAATCAAGAGTGTAACGGTTTAATTTCATCCTGTCCCTCTCTACTTATATTTTTCTATCACTATTTTTAGTGATCCCCAATAGTAGTGATCCCTAGTTGTAGGGAATGAGCTTTTTTCATAACGGTGCTACGCTCAATTTATCAAAAACATTAGTCAGTTTTATTATCGTTAATGTGATTAATTGTATTTTGATATACATGGTTGTATAAAATTTAACATCAATCAATTGGAAAAATTCATGAAAACGAATATTAAATTACTAGCGGGTGTATTTATTTCTACTCAAGCTGTATCTTTTGCTGTATTAGCAAAGCCTCCAGAAGGTGAAAAGCCAACAAGGTATAATGATGTGCCGGCTTTTGAGAAATTCTCAAAAATTTCGCCGGTGCTTGAAAAAATAGCGGAAAGAAGTAGCAAGCTAGATGTTGTTGTTGAGCTTAATTCTAAAGAGTATCGTACTTTATCAGCAGAAATGGCGAGAGAAGTCGAAACTGCTAATGCTAAATATAGTGAAAAAATTCGTGACCTTACTCAGCATTACAAACCTAAAGGCGAGTTTAAGTCAAAAGCAGAAGAGCGCGCGGCACAAGAAGAGAATAAAGACAGGCTACCTTTTTTTGTTCAGGAAAGTGTCAATAAAATAAATCTCGAGAGAGAAGAAAATAAACTCAATATAAAGAAAAAATACAGCGAGCGTATTAAGTCAGTACTAGATAGACAAAATGCCGATTTCGAAGATTTTGTTCAGTTTATTGGCGGTAAGGTCAATGAATTTATTGTGGCCAATAATGCGGCGGCGGCTACTATCCCAGCATCTGCCTTAAAAGAGCTGGCAGATTACCCAAGTGTAATTAAAATCAACGAGGATAACCCAGGTAAACCTGAGCTGGAATCACAAATTATTTCACTTGGTGTGAATGCTTTTTGGAATGATGGTGACGATGGTGGTGTTTGGGATGCGGGAATTCTTGATAGCGGCGTAGAAGAAACACACGACGCTTTGGATGATCATACCATTTTGCAAAATTATGCACCTAACGGTTCTCACGGTACTGGCGTTGCCTGTATGTACGGTAGCACCGATGCAACCCAGCGCGGATTAGCGTTTGGAATGGATAAGTTACTGGTCGATAACGCAGGCTCAGACTCTACCTCTATGGCGGGCGCTGATTGGATGGTCACAACCGCATCAGATGACCCCGAAGTGATTAACTATAGCTGGGGAAATGGCTCGGCAACGGGCGTTGATTGGGGGAATATGGCACGCTTTGTCGATGGTGTTGTAAACAATCATAGCGTGGTATGGGTTAAGTCAGCAGGTAACCAAGGTTATGATGATGATCCAACCATGACACAACCCGGAGAAAATTATAACGGTATTACCGTGGCAAATATGTTTGACCAAAATACCAATAGTCGTAGCGACGATGTGATTTGGTCGACCAGTAGCCGAGGCCCAACTGCAGACGGCCGTCGCAAGCCTGACCTTTCCGCTCCAGGTCACAGCACCTCGACTTGTGGTTTAAATAATACTTTTACTACTTTGGGTGGTACCAGTTCAGCAGCGCCTAAGGTTGGTGCAGCGGCATTACTGCTTCAAGATTCAGGTCACTATTATCCTATTTCTATTAAAGCGACCTTGATTAATACCGCAGACTCTTGGGACGATAATAATACCCAAACGACAGCTGATGATGGCGCAGTGTCTGGTAAAGAGTGGAATCGTACCTACGGCTGGGGTTATCTTGATGCTTGGCATGCTAACTTTCACAAAGATGATTATTTTATCGATACCATTACGCCTAACGGTACTGCTAATGACCATCAATTTTATGTAGGGCAGGGTTGGGTAGGTGATAAAGCGACTGCGGTATGGGAGCGTGATGTTGAGTATAACGACGACGATACACCTACAGCTTATCGCAGTATTAGTGATATCAATATGCGTCTATACGATGAGCAAAGCCACGCACTAGAAGACACTGACTTTTCGTCGCGAGATAATGTTCATCAAGTTGCCGTTGAATCCAGTGGTATAAAAGTGGTTAAGGTTTATTCTTGGAGCAGCAGTGTGAACGAAAGAGTGGCCGTTGCAACAGAAGAAGGGTTCACCCGCGCTAACCCTCCTTCATTTTCTCAGACAAAAAGTTGGCAGTATGCGGGCTTTGGTAATTGGTACAGAGTGACGACTAATGTCAGTAATGGTGGTGATATAAAAGCACACGCTGTAACGGCGGCTATTACAAACCTACCAGCAGGTGTTGCTGTTATCGGCAGTGCATCTCAGTCTATCGATAGTGTTGATGCGGGTGCTTCTAAGCAAGCCACTTGGTATGTCTCAACCGCAAATGCGAATCTGCTAAACAACCTTCGATACACCGTCACTAGTAACTCTTATGGTGAAAACTATTCTCATACTACGCCGTGAGTAGGGTATAGGTAAAAAAGCCGGAGAAGGTTTAATAACCTTCTCCGGCTTTTATGGCTGCTCTGATCTGAGGTGAATGAAGGCGGGGTATAGATACAAATAGCTACAGACTAAAACCATCACCTAAGCTAAGCAATACAGCGGCGATTAATATCACCACTAATAAAGCCATGGCATACATGGCAATAAACTGGAATGCAATTGCACTGATACCTAAGGCAGCAGAGCTACCGGCAGACCGCTTCGATTCCTTATTTGAAAACGAAATCGCAGCTAAAATAAAGGCTAAACCGCCTAACACAGCCGTAATAATGTGAATAACCTTGTCCACATTAAAACTATTTTTAACCATAGGGGCTTCTACCTCTTTCCCTTTTAAGGCATCAATCGCTGCTTGGCGAATAGAGGCTGCTTTTTCTGCAATAGTTGACTCCAGCGAAGGTTGCGGAGCAAATGGCCCAGCCCAAAAATGAACCAAGGCCAACATTAATGCTAAGCCTCCCGCAATAATTCCAAATGTAGCAAATTTATTTTCCATGTTTGATCCCGTGGTGTATGACAGAGCCATAAATTAATTGTCTATAAAAGTGTATGATGAAGCAATTTGATGACTTTTAAAATACCTTTTCTAGAACAACTTCTTGCCTAGTATTGTTATTCATTTTTTCCTGTTTTATAGCGTTTTTTACTTTTCCTCTTATTGAATGCCATAGTAAAGCTAAAGATAAAAATCACTAAAATAACAGTGAAAATCTTATCTTTGGCCCTCCCTTTATTTTCCTGCCATTTTCTTATTTGAGTAAGAGGGTGAGAGTCATAGGTGGGTAATTCTCTACTATACGAAGCTATATCTGGGAAAGAGTCTTTGAACTCCTCTCTATCAGGGTGAAACGCTAGGGCTATTTTTACCGAAAGCATAATCAATAAGAAAAAACCAGATACTATTGCTGCATCAGTCGAGTTTATGGGTTTCATTTTCATGCTTTCATTATTGTTTTATTTAAGTCAATCGAGTCTGACCCTATTGCTTATGCCACGCAAAACTCGAATTTCGTTTTGGTCAATTTCTCCATCTTTTTCTGCAATATCTAATAGCTTTCCTAGCTCAATAGCATCTATGCGACCGTCATCTGTAAAACACTCTATTGAACGAAAAGACATTTCCAAATAATCCCTAGATTCACTCATTTTTAGTTTTCCTCTTTAATTACATAACAGCTTAAGCAGTGCGGTGCATGAGAAGCGTAAACCAGCCTCTTGCTTCCAATCTTTACCCGCTTGATGATGTTGATAAACTGAGTTCACTCTCAAGTCCGCATCCAGCACAATGAGGCCTTTGCCGACATAACGGGAATGGATTTGTCTATGCATCTGACCACTGAATAATGCCGAACCACATTGTCAAAAAATAGAAAGCTACACATAAAAGAAAAATAACACCGGCTGATATATGTATCCACGCTATAGTCTTTTCAAAACGATTGGCAAATTTTTTAACATCAAAACCATTATAGAAAACTCCCATAGTTCTCTTGAATCGCTTGCCGGGTAAAACACTAGCATTGGCAAATAAACAGGCCCGCCAGATACCGAAATAAGCATCATAAAAACCATCATAAGTTTGATTGGCAGGCAGTTCTTTTCTAACCCTTCGGTCAAGTGTAAAGCGTAAAGTTATTTGGCAAAGTAAAACGACAATGCCTAAGCATAGAAATCCTAGGTAAAACACTAATTCCCAATCAATAGGGGTCATTTTGTCAGACCGTCGTAAAGTTTACCCACTCCAGCTTTCGTTAATACATCAACACCCAAAGCCGTAGCACCAGCAGTTGCAATAACTAGTACTAGACCAAGCGGTGTTGCAACTGCAATTGCGGAAATGAGTAGTGTTGCTGCAGTTAGTCCCATTCCAAATCCCGCACCCTGCACAATAGCCTCCCGTTTCCAATCTTTACCCGCTTGGTGATGTTGGTAAACCGAGTTCACTCTTAAGCCTGCATCCAACACAATTAAGCCTTTACCGATATAACGGG
>JBOEGR010000057.1:749-13804 GCA_050633525.1 Cellvibrionaceae bacterium | reverse complement strand
AATAATCCGCTGTGGTATCAGAGTCGTTAACCGTAATTTGGCCAAAACTGGGGCTAGCCGCAAGCTCTTGGGCTAAAGTCATTTTAAAATCTTGAAAGCCATTACAACCAATGGCACGACAAAAGCGAATCACGGTTGGCTCGCTGACCTCGGCTTTTGCCGCAAGGTCAGTAATCCGAAGGCGAATTACATCGCTCAGGTTTTCTAAAACGAAATCAGCGACTTTGCGTTCAGACTTTCTTAAAGCGGGCTGCTTTTGGACGATGGATTGAGTGACTTGCATGGAATGACTCGGGTCAATGATGTTTGTAGTTATTAAAGCACTATTTAGGCGTTTTCTGTAGTTAAACTACATTTTTAAGTTAAAAATAGCAGAATCAACAAAAAAGACTGAATATATTTACAGTGGTACTAGAAGAAAACGCTGCCTCAGAGTACACTTTTGCCTTCTTTCATCTATCGGTTCTGATTCCCTTCTATGGACGTATCTTCAATTCTCAATGGCCTTAATGATGCTCAACGTGAGGCAGTCACGGCTAAACCCGGCAATCAATTAATATTAGCGGGCGCAGGTAGTGGTAAAACACGGGTCTTAGTGCACCGCATTGCGTGGTTGATACAGGTAGAGAATGTATCGCCCTACTCTATTATGGCGGTGACCTTTACCAATAAAGCCGCAAGAGAAATGCGAGGCCGTTTAGAAACCTTACTGTCAGATTCATTAATGGGCCGAGCCCAGAGTATGTGGGTGGGCACTTTTCATGGTTTGGCGCATCGTCTATTAAAAGCCCATTGGCAGGATGTGGGCCTGCCACAAAATTTTCAGATACTGGATAGTGATGATCAGTTACGCTTAGTGAAACGAGTGTGTCAAAGCTTACAGCTCGACGAAACCCGTTGGCCCCCGCGCCAAGCTCAGTGGTATATCAATGCCCAAAAAGACGAGGGCTTAAGGCCGCAATATATCCAAGCAACAGCCGACCCCTACGAAGCCAATATGTTAAAAATATACACGGCCTATGAAGAGGCTTGTCGACGAGGCGGTTTGGTTGATTTTGGTGAACTTTTGTTGCGCGCTCACGAACTGTTCTTGAATAAACCCGATGTCTTAGCCCACTATCAGCAACGTTTCCCTTTTATTTTGGTGGATGAATTTCAAGATACCAATACCATTCAGTATGCGTGGTTGCGAGTGCTTGCCGGCAATAGCGGTAAAGTGGCGGCTGTGGGTGATGATGATCAATCAATTTATGGCTGGCGCGGCGCCAAGATTGAAAACATTCAACGCTTTGAAGAAGACTTCGATAACGCACAAACGATTCGTTTAGAACAAAACTACCGATCAACGGGTTTAATTTTAAAAGCCGCGAATGGTGTGATTGAAAATAATCACGGTCGCTTAGGTAAAGAGCTATGGACAGACGGCAAAGATGGTGAGCCTATTCAATTGTATGCGGCGTTTAACGAACAAGACGAAGCACGTTTTATTGTTGACCGCATTGATGCATGGATGCAGGAAGGTAATCGTTACGACAGTTGCGCTATTTTGTATCGTTCCAATGCACAATCCCGTGTATTAGAAGAAGCTTTGTTGCGGGAAAATATAGCCTATCGAATTTATGGTGGCCAACGCTTTTATGACCGCCTCGAAATTAAAAATGCCCTCTCTTACTTGCGTCTTTTAATTAATCGTGACGACGATACGGCCTTTGAGCGAGTTGTAAATACACCGACGCGGGGCGTGGGCGGTAAAACAGTAGACAATATTCGTCTGTATGCTCGTGAGCATGGTTGTTCATTATGGCAAGCCGCGACACAAATGTCGGAGCAAAAACACTTTACTGCTAGAGCACACAATGCCGTGGCTAGTTTTTTAAGTATTGTTAATGAATTAGACGAGGCCGCGATTGAATTGCCTTTAGAAGAGCAGGCAGAGTTAATGCTCGATAAAACGGGCTTGTTAAACTTTCACCGCAATGAAAAAGGCGAAAAGGGCCAAGCCCGTGTCGAAAACTTGGAGGAATTAATTAACGCCTGCCGTGCTTTTGATCCTAATCAAGCGGCTACTATGACTGATGCGCAAGCCGCTGAAACAGAAAATGAAGACGCCTCTCTTTTGGTTCAATTTCTCGATAACGCCTCCCTCGATGCAGGCGAATCCCAAGCAGATGAATTTGATGATGCAGTTCAATTGATGACCTTGCACTCCGCTAAAGGTTTGGAGTTTCCCTGTGTCTTTATTGCTGGTATGGAAGAAAATTTATTCCCTCACAAAATGTCAGCCGATGACCCGGAACGTTTAGAAGAAGAACGCCGCTTGTGTTATGTGGGCATCACCCGTGCAATGGAAAAACTCACGATTAGTTATGCCGAATCGCGCCGTCTACATGGTAATGAGACCTTTAATAGCGTTTCTCGTTTTATTAAAGAAATCCCCAATGACTGTATTAATGAGATTCGTTTAAAAACTGAAATACAGCGCCCCATTCACTATGGGAATCTACGAGAAACGCATCTAGAAACGGACGATGATGAAAACGGCTTTTATTTGGGCCAGCGTGTTCAGCATCTTATGTTTGGAGAAGGTGTCGTCATTCATTTTGAAGGTCAAGGTAACAGTGCACGTATTCAAGTGAATTTTGATGACGAAGGTAGTAAATGGTTAGTGATTCAATATGCTAATTTAGAAGCGGTTTAAACTTTTTTCAATAATTAAACGAGCCAGAGATTTTTAATTTATATGGATTTTGTATAAATATAAATGTTTAGCAGAAAAGTGCATAAATATCTCGGTTTAGCTCTTTTGCTACCATTGATAGGCTGGGTTTTGACGGGCATAGTATTTTTAACTAAGCCTGGATACGAAGGCGCCTATGAAAAGCTAGTCATTAAGAAATACCCAATTAATAGTGATGTTAACATTTCTTCCAATCAAAATTGGGACGAGGTAAAAATTGTTAAATCAATTCTTGGTATCCATTACTTGGTCCAAGACGATGGCAAAAGCAAACATATCGATCCTAGCGACTATCAAGAAGCAAAATTGCCCAGTAGAGATGAAATTGAACTATTGGTGAAAGACACCATTCAATCAAACTCTGAACGTTATGGGAAAATAGAAAAAATTGATGGGTTAATAATATATACTAGTACGGGTGTCAAGATCGTTTTAGATTGGAGCGAACTTAGCCTAAGGCAATACGGTAATGATCGTCGAGTAATAGATACACTGTATAAAATACATTACTTACAGTGGACCCCTTGGGATATCCTTAATCGCTTGCTTGGCGTGGTAGGATTATTTTTATTGGCTATGCTCACGATTTTTGGTTTGTTATTATTTATTAAGTCTTTTAGAAATAATAATTAATTATTCAATATGCTAATTTAAAACCCGTCTAGGTCTCATTTAAAGAAATGGTTGATGGGAAAACGATAACTAAACTCTGTTCGGCCTTCTTTATCTATTTTTAGTTGTCTACTTTTAGTCATTTATTATAAGGCTTTACTATTGCGCCGTTTATTGTTGGCTTGTTAGCGTTTATTCTCTTATGATAGTGAATAACAGAATTACAATCGGCACCCCTTCTAAGTGATACGACTATTTTGACAAGCATTTTTCTATTACTGGACACCTTAAATGGGTGCTTTCTATTATAGAAATACTAAATTGTGACAAGGAGCAAATATTAATGATTACTGGTTTTTACGCAGGTTTACTCGCACTATTCTTTGTTTGGCTTTCTTTGAATGTGGTTAAGTTGCGTCGTAGGTATAAAGTCGCCTATGGTAGTGGTGGTGTCGAACCTTTGGAGCAGGCTATTTCTGCTCATAATAATATGTCGCAATACAGCCCAGTTATGTTGCTTCTACTGTTTTTTCTTGAGTATCAACAAGTCCATTTTCTCCTCATCCATTTAGGCGGCTTATTATTTGTCATTGGTAGGTTGATTCACTTTAGGGGTATGACGGAGCCGCATTTAAAAAAACGAGTATTAGGCATGCAGCTAACTCTTTTCCCTATTTTAGCTTATGCCGCCTTAAATCTGCTTTGGCCCTTTTATCGTTGGCTATTACTTTAATGTCTGCTTGGTTCTTTGTTAGTAGTATTTAGGAAGCTCTGAACAAGTTATGCGTTTTTGTTCTCTTTTGTCTTCTTTTGCCTTTGGCAATATTTAGGCCATACTTAAGCTAAGAGTATTATAAATATCGATTCTGTTAGTTTATTAGTTGGTTGTTCTATAGTGAGGTGCTTACTCACTAGGAGAGAAGGCGGTGAAAACCTATCAACGCTATGCTTGTTTAATGTGTTTGCTTATTCTTGTTGTAATGGGCAGCGTGTCTTGTGGTGTTAAAGTTAAGGAAGATGACGCCGAGCAAGTGATGCAAGGCATTTATAAGGCACGCAAACGAGGCAACATTGCCGGCGAGCTAAGGTTTTATGCGAGAAAAGAGTTTAAAATAGTGCCCTTTGAAGAGGTGGAAGCCACTTTATATTCCGTTATTGGCCAAGCTGGGCGTTTAAAAAAAGTGAAGCCACTAAAATCGAAAGTTCAAAAACGTAACCAGCTAGGCAAGGGCCTGACGACTTACCTGGTTCTATCTTATGAAGTTACTTATACCCACCTGACCTTGCTTGAATCTTATTATTTTTACGGTGACTCTGAAAAGCCCAAACTGGTGTACATGACCTTACAGCTGTAAACTCTGGCGTTTTAAAATCAGGGTGTCTATGGAACTGTCTCTTAGCTGGGAACTACTTACCTTTTTATTTTTCATTGCAATAGCCGCCGGCTTTATTGATACCATTGCCGGTGGTGGTGGCTTGATTGCTTTACCCGCATTGTTGCTCGCGAATGTTCCTCCTCTGCAAGCATTGGCAACCAATAAGCTACAGGGTACTTTTGGTACTTTAACCTCAAGTGCGATTATGCTGTCAAAGAAAGTGGTAACTTGGCGTTCGGTGCGTAAAGCATTTGTTATGAGCCTCATTGGCTCTGCTTTAGGTACGCTCTTAGTGCATTTAATCGATGCCGAACTATTGATGTTACTAATTCCTCTTGTACTGATTAGCATTGCGCTTTATTTTGGCCTCAATAAGCAAGTGGGCCATACTGAAACCGAACCCCGTATATCTGAATCAAGTTATCAATATGCCGTTGTCCCCTTAATTGGTTTCTATGATGGTTTTTTTGGGCCGGGAACGGGTTCACTATTTACCTTTGCGAATGTTGCATTGATGGGAAAGACATTGATCAAAGCCACGGCCAATGCAAAGTGCTTAAACTTTGCGTCTAATATTGTCTCTTTGTGTATTTTTATCGCAACGGGCTATATTAGTTGGGTGATTGGTGGCGTGATGGTGTTGGGGCAAATAATAGGCGCTCGTTTGGGTAGCCATGTGGTATTGAACCATGGGCAAAGTTGGATTCGTCCATTGATCGTTTCGATCTGTGTTCTTATGTGCATCAAACTTATTGCTGAGCGTTTGATGTAGTGGTGTTAATCAGTTTCTACTGCTGGCACACTTTCATCTAATTCCAACATGGTATCTAAAACCTTGATAAGTTCTTTGATACCGTCTTTTTTGAGAGAAGAGAATAATTGCGCACTCACTAAATCATTTACCTTGGCTTCTTTCAAACTTTTTTCTACCGCGAGTAAGGTGCTTTTGGCGGGCCCTTTCTTTAGCTTATCTGCTTTAGTTAATAGTATGTGTACGGGCATTTCCCTTTCGATGGCCCAATTTAGCATCATGGTATCGAACTCCTGCATTGGGTGGCGTACATCCATTAACAGAATCAGGCCTTTGAGTGACTCACGCTTATGCAGGTAGTTGGATAGGTTCTTGTCCCATTTTTGCTTTAGTTTAAGTGGGACTTTGGCATAGCCATAACCAGGTAAGTCGACTAAAGCACGTTGTTCGTCTAACTGAAAAAAGTTAATTAACTGCGTGCGACCGGGCGTTTTACTCGTCCGAGCTAATTTTTTATTTGCAGTTAAGGTATTAATGGCGCTCGATTTACCCGCATTAGAGCGGCCAGCAAAAGCGACTTCACTCTTAACATCGCTTGGGCATCGCGCTAAATCGGGCGCACTTTGAAAAAATTCGGCTTTTTGATATAGGTTTTGGGTCGACATGATTTGTCCTAGCATGGTGCCAGAAGATCAGATTAGCTGAGGCCTCGGCACAAATAATATTTCTATGTGCCTTTGGAGTATATCCGCAGGCGGTCTCATCTCACGAGGAGATAAGTAATGAAAATCGTACTTATTCGATCATTAATCAAGCATAAACGCCTTGATCCGGTGTGGTTTTGCCTTGTCTGATAACAAAATCTTTATCCGTGCAGAGGTCTCAGGTTATAATTCTCCGCTGTTTAACACGGGTCTCACTCTACCGAATGAAAGTGGTTCAATAGATAAGTGATTACTGAACAACAAACAGAGCGAGCGCATTGTAACCTGCTAAACTGATATCTACATTCTTTATCTCCTCGAGTGAAAGGAGATTATGGCGGTAGATGTTATCAGTTAAGACCCCGCTTAAGTGATCTACTATTTAACAATGACGTAAATGGGCTAAATAATGAGCAATAATAAAATGTTACTTTCAATTACAGTGACTCTGCTAGCAACCCTTTCTTTATCCTTTAAGGTGTTGGCTGCCTCCGCTGCGGCACCTGTCGCAGTCAAAAAAGGCGATGTTGCCGCAGGTGAAGCACAAGCGGTCAGCTGTGCTGCTTGTCATGGGGCCGATGGTAATAGTCCAGCACCGAGCTTTCCTAAAATAGCAGGTTTGGGAGAAAAGTATTTAACTGAACAACTTAAATTGATTCAGAGCAAAGAGCGTGACATTGTCGAAATGACTGGTCTTCTCGATGGCAAGAGCGAACAAGATTTAAAAGACCTAGCGGCTTACTTTAATAGTAAAACGATGCAGCTTTCTGGTGCTAAACCACTTGAAGTGAGAGTGAATGCAGGTATTAAAGTTGATGGTTTGAAATTAGGAGCGAGAGTGTTTCGAGCCGGTAATTTACAAACAGGTGTTCCTTCTTGTACCGGTTGCCATTCCCCTAAAGGTTTGGGCAATGATCCGGCGGGTTACCCTCGTTTAAGTGGTCAATATTCCGAGTACATCGCTAAGCAATTACGCGCTTATCGCGCAGGTGAGCGTACAGCAGGTGCTAACTCTCAAATTATGCGTCAAGTGGCTGAACAAATGAGCGATGCAGAGATAGACGCTGTTGCGAATTATATTTCGGGTTTGAATTAATTCAGGCTAAAGTAGAGAGCATTCAGCTCCTATTCAGCTTTATAAGCGTATAAAGGGTGACTACATAGTCGCCCTTTTTTATGTCACCGAAAATTGCTCCTGCATTTTCGGCACTTCCGCCTTCCATGGCGGTCGCAGGGTGGAGGGTATATCAAAAATGCAGGGGCGGGGCATGTCTGTAAGGAAGCCGTGGTCTCAACATAGCCACAGAGTAATCAGACCCTTGGCCCTGTGGACGTATATTGGTTTTCAGGACGCTTAGAAAAGATACCAAGGCATTGTAAGTATATGAGGATACACGTTCATAACGACAAATAGCCCGTTGGTCGGCCGGTAATTGCTCGAGCATGACGGCACTTGCACTATCCATGCTGGTCGTCAGTTTGCAGCTATTTGTTATCCGCTGGGAACTTAATGTTGGATAATAGTCAAACCAACACACAGAGATTGATACAATTTTTATATCACAGGAGACAATTATGTCTAAATGGTTAATGTTCGCTGCTGTTGCTTTAGTGCCAATGGTTTTATTGGTATCTCAACCTGAGCAAGTTCAAGCACAAGAAAACTTCGTTGCAGGTAAAGACTATGCCGTTATTGAGAAGCCAGTTCGTACGGGCAACCCTAAAAAAGTCGAAGTAACAGAAGTCTTTTGGTATGGCTGCCCTCACTGCAACCAGTTCCGTCCCGCATTCGAAGCGTGGAAAAAACAGCAGTCAGAGGACGTGATCGTTCGTCACTCGCCCGCCATGTGGAATAAGAATATGGCCGTACATGCCCGTATTTTTTATACTGCAACAGCCTTAGGCAAACAAGAAGTGATGCATAAAGCCATTTTTGATGCCATGCACCTACAAAAGAAAAAACTGGTGAGAGAATCACAGATCTTCCCTCTTTTTGAACAGCAAGGTGTTAGTAAAGAACAGTTCGATAAGACTTATAAGTCGTTTGGTGTGAACTCTATGGTTCAGCAAGCGGATGCTCGTGCTCGTGCTTACGGTATTACCGGAACCCCAGAAGTCATTATCAATGGTAAATACCGTGTATCAGCAGGTATGACTGGCAGCCAAAGAAAAATGATGCAAGTGGCTGAATATCTGATAAATAAAGAAAAAGCCGCTCTTGCCTCTCAATCTTAATCTTCCTACCTGAAACCGCCAGAAATTGATATTCTGGCGGTTTATCCTCCTCTTTATTACGTTCACAGCTGCACCACCGCTGGCTTTGTCTATACTCAATAACACTCAGTAAAAATTCTGAATTTTAGACAAAGACAATATTCTTGCGGCGGAAGTGAACATGGCAGAAACAAACCCTTGGCGTGATAAGTATCGCCGTACCTTGGTCCAGCAAGAACAATTAGAAAAAACCTTAGCGGCTCAACAGGCTATTTTGCATCGAGCCGTTACCACTCTATGTTCTGCTGCAGAGGGCTATGACAATACGATGGATGAACGCCTACAGGCGATTCGCTCCAGCGTAAAGCACAATGATGTCGCTGGCTTTGATCGTATGCTGAAGTCCTTGCCTCGGGTAACGGAAGAGGTTGAGAAGCGCCAACAAGACCAATGGAAAGAAGTTGTAAAAGAGTTGGGTTCTATTGCAACACAGGTTCATAAGCAGAGCCCCGACGCAGATATTAAACCCGCACTGAAACATTTTAAAAAACAGTTACCTAATGGCACCCCCCTGATTCCTGCGACCTTGAAGCGTTTATTGGGTCAGCTTAGTGATTTGCAAAAGCAA
The DNA here is from genome assembly GCA_050633525.1 of Cellvibrionaceae bacterium. Classification (GTDB taxonomy): domain Bacteria; phylum Pseudomonadota; class Gammaproteobacteria; order Pseudomonadales; family Cellvibrionaceae; genus CANLBN01. The sequence continues at coordinate 4,782 of JBOEGR010000057.1, read as the reverse complement.
GCGCTTACAAACTCACCGAAGCAGGGCGGTGGCTTATTTGGGAAGCTATTTAAAGAAAAGGATGAGGCTGATAACACGGCTAGCCAATCAACAGAGCCCAGTAATAAAGCCGAAGAAGCAGCTTGGGAAGAGGTTGATGAAAATACACTCAATATCGAGAATCAAAGTGTAGAAGGTGAAGTAATCAAAGAGGGTGAAGAGACCCTACCCTATGATCGAGAACGTAATATCCCAGAAGCATTATTGGAGCAGCACTATCAAGAAGAACAAAAATCTCCAGATGTACCGGATCGGGTTTCTATTATTCTGATTGAATTACTAGACCATTTTAAAACCGTTCCAGCAGCTGAACAAAAAGCAACAAAGGCACGTAATCGTATTGCTCAAGGCTTACGCTGGTTTGAATTAGCCCCCACTTTAGAAGATATACGAGACTTTGTTTTACAAGCCTATATCGGTGCCGATCACGATTACCAACAATATTTAGAGCATTTATACGGAGAATTAACCGAGATTCTCGGTGCTTTAGGGGTATCCATCGAAACCGAGCAGCGTGTCCGTACAGCGGCAGATACACTGCATTCTAGCGTTAGTGACGGTATGGCAACCATCAGCTTAGCACTGAAAGAGCAGAACAATATTGATGTCTTAAAGCAAGCCGTTGAGGGGCATGTTCATCAACTACAAACAGCGCTCAGCGATTTTAAAAGCCAGTCCTCAGTGTCAGCATCGGATGAAGATAGCCTTGCCCTGCAACTACAAGCATTAGCAGATAAAGTACAAGAAATGGAAAAGAAAGATGAAGATGTTCGCAAGCAATTGGAAGCAGAGAAACAACGCGCTTTGACCGATGCTCTGACAGGCTTACCGAACAGAGAGGCCTATAACGAACGCTCTCATCAAGAAATGTTACGCTGGCAGCGTTACGCACACCCTCTTACAATGGCTGTTATTGATATCGACTTTTTCAAAAAAATAAATGACAACTATGGCCATCAAACTGGCGATAAAGTATTGAAGATTGTATCCAGTGCGGTTGCAAAACGTTTAAGAGAAGTGGACTTTATGGCTCGTTTTGGGGGTGAAGAATTCGTTATTCTTTTGCCTGAAACCGGAGCAGACAATGCTTTGCTTATGTTAAATCGCATTCGAGAAGGCTTAGCCAAAGCCCCTTTCCGTTATAAAGATCAAAAAATTAACATCACCGTTTCAATCGGTATTGCCGAATTCAAAGAAGGCGATACCAAAGAAACCGTTTTTGAAAAAGCCGATCAGGCTTTATATAAAGCAAAAGAAACGGGAAGAAATAAATGTATTGTGGCAGATGACTAGTAAGTTAAGCTACGTGTAGAGGCTCATACCCAATCTAACGACTTTAAATTTAGGACTCCATATAAGACATGGAGAGAGCTATTTTAAATAAACTATTTTTTGCCTTGGGTGTATAAAAGGCCTTATGGAGGCCTTTTATACACGATGGCTTCTTTTCCACGCTCCTGATTATTTGAAGTCTATGCGTTAAGTGATTGAGTTTGTTATGATTTAGGGACAATTAATCGGCAAGAATACCCCTAATACTCTGTTGTATAGGCGGAATTCTGCCTAATATACTGTTAGGTGTAATAAGTGAAAAATAGAATATTTTTTAAGATTTACCTGTTTCTTTTGTTTCTTTTAACTCTATATTTTGAGCTGTTCGATTTTGAAAGTTCTAATTTTTTAGATTACTTTGACTACCTTATGTGGTTAGTTGGGTTAGTAGGTGTATTTGGTTATACATTTTGTAAGACCATTCTCAATAAAAAGTTCTGGCAATATTACTTACCAGTACTAGTAGTTTGGGATATATTTATAACATTTCGTGAAGTAGGGGCTGATTACGAATTAGAAGGGGAGCCTTACCTTATTGCAGTATTAATTATGTATATATTAATTTTAATTCCAGCATATGTAGGCGTATATTTATATGGTTATAAATATTTACCAAAAAACACCTAACAAAAACGTTAAATACGCTCCCTATCGGTCGTCGGACTCCGCGCTGCTCCGCCGTTTACGTGGGCGTTAGTATTCAAAACAATGATTGATGAACTACTCATAGATATGTCTGGAATTATGGATGAAGAAAAATTTCATGAATATGTTTCAAAGAGACTAAATTTTCCTGGCTACTATGGTTATAACCTAGACGCATTTTGGGATTGCATCACAGATGATGATCAATCATCAATGCCAAGAATTCTAAAAGTTGAGGGGCTGGCAGCTCTTAAAGGTTTTCTCCCAAAGTTGCATGATGGTTTTGTAGATTGCCTGCGCGATTATTCAAAAAAGTTTCCAGAGAGGCAGGTAGTATTTCATCAAGACAGTCCATCTGGCGAAGGTATCGAGTTCGAAAATGATTAATATATTGGAGCAATAGCAAAGAGCAATAGGGTCAGAGCAATAGGGTCAGACTCGATTGCTCCTGCTATTGCTCCAAATACCCGCAAAGGCGCGGGCTGGACTCGCTATCGCTCGCCTGTGTTGGCGGCGTTAGATACTTTTTATCGTAGTTACTCTCGGTATAAGTTTTGTATATTGGTTATCAAGAATGGTTAGTGATGCAAAAGTAATTTATGTCGGCTATAAAATATTATCCTTTTTATTGCTTATGTTTGAGGTGTTAGGTTCCCAATGAAAGCATATTCAGTTAACGAAGCATTAGAAAATAAAGTGAAGCTTCAAGGTCAACGAATCTACGTAGAAGGGCTGCTCTCCTATGATGTAGAGGATATTTCTCTCGTTCATTGGCCAAAGGCAGAGCAAAGTGATAGAGGCATATGGATCGAAGAAAGTAATGGTGTATTCAAATACAACTTCGAGGCATTAGAAACGTTGGCAGGTAAAAAGGTTGTTTGCCTAGGCGAGTTTCAGTCGTCGAATACATCAGATACACTCGATGGTGATTGGGGCTTTGGACATATGAATTTGTGGCAAGCCCAACTCATTGCAACAGAACTGGTTTATTATAAAATCTGGCACGCAGCTAATTGCACTCTCAAAACCTAACAAGAACAATCAATCATCAGCAAAAGGCGCGCGCCTTTATTATTGTAGTCGTTATGAGTAAAAGAATGAAAGTAGTAAAAATTATTGGTTGAAAAGCAATAGAAGCAATAGGGTCAGACTCGATTGAAAAGTTTACTTTCATGAAGCTAAAAAGTAGTTTTCTACATACCAATCGAGTCTGACCCTATTGCTCTACATTTCTAAACTTAGGTCATGGACAGTGGACAGAACTAACTTTCTTCTCCAATATACACACATAACAAAAACGTTAAATACGCTCCCTGTCGGTCGCCGAACCCCGCGTTGTTCCGTTTATGTGAGCGTTATATTTAAAGGTGAAAAAGTGACTCGATCTAGAAAAGAAATTGAAAATGATTTGCGAAATGGATTACATCCTGATGATCTACCATCAAAATATTGCTCTTATAAAAATATGCCGCCAATCTTTAGAAATGAATAATAATCTAATAAAAAAAATAGCAATAGCCCTTCTTTTCTGTGCTGTTGTTGTTGGTTGTTCTAGCACAAAAGTTTATCTAGATAACCTTCCTAAAAGCAATGAAATGGGGTTATTTACTATAGTTAGAATGGATCATGTCCGCACATATAACTTGGCAATAATCTATGTGGACAATAAAAAAATAGCTACTATAGAGAACCAAGATAAAGTTTCTTTTAGTCTCCCTTTTGGTTTGAGAAATATATATTTCAAGTGGAAAGGAAGGTATGGAGATGATCTAAATATTAAAATAGATATACTAGTAGAAAAGGGAAAAAGCAATCATATAAAAATTTTAGGTATTAATAGGTTTGTAGAAAAACTCAATAACCAAGGCTTAGTCAATTTGGTTGAGGCGTCACACGTGATAATTAATTCAAAAGACTATTTTGCAACCCGAAAAACTAAAATTAATATCAAAGAGCTGAAAGCGGCCATTGAAGATGATGCGATAAGATAATTTATAAAAACTAAAGTCTATTTTTT
>JBOEGR010000057.1:0-728 GCA_050633525.1 Cellvibrionaceae bacterium | reverse complement strand
CCATAGAGTAACTTTTAATATCACCATTACGTTGAAACTGCATCGCTTCTTGAAGTAGCTTTTCATACTTTGCTTGCAGTTTCTTTTCAGGACTGCCTTTTAAAAATCCGAACATTTTCCACCTCGCACATAGAGAACATATATACGGTAAAAATACGAAACCGTATTACAAGTTATATAAATGGTTATATTTTTCGCCGGTATCGTAATTTGCTATGTAAAGTAGCAGAATACAATACTTTGATGATATTGATTGATCACTTTCATTTGATATTTATTATATCTCTCGCTATAGCTAATTTAGGAGATATAAATGAAGAAAATAATAGTTGTCATGCTTGGTCTGATTTTACAAGCATGTGTTGGGGCCAGTTTTTTGGTTTCTCATGAAGGCCTATATTTACATGGATCAGTAGAAGCTAATAAGAGAGATCCCGGATTTAAATCTATTTTACATGGGTATATGTCTAAGAATATAAATGATCCAGGTAATACGGTTAGTTTGGAAAACTCCAGTGTTGAAGTTTCTTCAAATTGTTACAAACAGGAGTTGGTTAGTGTGTTTCCATCTTTTATTGTTCCTTTGCCACCTATAATTCCTTTTTTTGGTTTAATGGAAGGGAATATTGATAGCCCCTTAATTGTTAATCTAAGCTCATGCAAGGCTAACGAGTATCGTGTCAAATATGTTGAAATCAATAAGAAATTGTACCAACCCTCTAGTAATG
>JBOEGR010000056.1:0-11017 GCA_050633525.1 Cellvibrionaceae bacterium | reverse complement strand
CACCAATAATTAACTCACGCTGGCCACGACCAACCGGTACCATTGCATCAATGGCTTTTAGTCCTAACTGAACAGGCTGATCAACTGATTGACGAGCAATTACACCCGGTGCAATTTTTTCAATAGCGTCTGTTTCTTTGGCATTGATTGGGCCTTTACCATCAATAGGCTCACCCAGTGCATCAACTACGCGACCTTGAAGTTCGGGGCCAACAGGTACTTCCAAAATACGACCTGTACATTTACACGTTTGGCCTTCAGCAACGCTTTTATAGTCACCGAGGATAACAGCACCGACTGAATCACGCTCTAAGTTAAGCGCCATACCATAGACACCACCGTCAAATTCAATCATCTCACCGTACATCACATCGGCTAAACCGTGAATGCGAATAATACCGTCAGTGACAGAAACCACAGTGCCTTCGTTTTGCGCCTCACTGCCTACATCAAGAGACTCGATGCGGTTTTTAATAATTTCACTAATTTCTGAAGGATTCAGCTGCTGCATGCTCTGTTCCTCAATTCCTAAATAGGATTGCTGTTCATTAAAAAAATTGTTTGTGTGTTTCGTCTTTGCTACATCGTTGCAGTATCAAAGTTTGTAGCATCAAAGCCTAAGCTTTAGCTAAATTTAAACACCAAACGTTTCTGCTAATTTGCTTAGGCGGCCTCTTACTGAGCCATCAATAACCGTATCGCCAGATCGTACGATCACACCGCCAATAAGCGATTGATCAACTTCTGTTTTTAAGGCTACGTCGCTCAATAGCACCGTCTTTAGTTTTTCTGATAATGATTTTTCAACGCCGCTATCGAGAGCGAAGGCTGAGATCACTTGGACATCAGAAAATTTTTCTTGCTGTGCTTTCAGGTTCTCAAAAAGCTCCCTGATATTGCCTAGCAAACTTAAGCGTTTGTTTTCTGCTAAGACCTCAACAAATGCTTTTACTTTTGCTTGTAATTTATCACCACAAACATCCGTCAAAGCCGCTGCTTTTTGCTCCGCCGTTAACGTAGGAGATTCAAGCAAGTTAGCAACGGTTTCATCTTGTGATACCGCAGCCGCTATTGCCAGTGACGACGACCAGCCGTCAAGGTCTTTATTCTCTCGAGCAAACTCAAACGCTGCTTTTGCGTATGGGCGAGCTAATGTCGTTAATTCAGCCATAAATTGCCTGCTTATAAGTCTGCCGCGAGTTTACTGACTAAATCATTGTGTGCTTTCGCATCAATGGATTTTTCCAGAATTTTTTCAGCGCCTGCCAATGCTAAAGTAGCGACTTGACCTCGAAGCGATTCTTTCGCTCGATTCGATTCTTGTTCAATCTCAGCTTTAGCTGCTGTAATTAAACGCTCAGCTTCTACTTTAGCTTGCTCTTTCGCTTCATCGACAATCTGTGCTGCTCGCTTATTCGCTTGATCAACGATAGTCGCTGCTTGCTCTTTTGCTTCATGAAGCTGTTCGGTCGCTTTCTTTTGTGCCAACTCTAAATCTTTATCGGCACGCTCTGCGGCTTGTAAGCCATCAGCGATTTTTTTCTCGCGCTCTTCCATGACTGAAATTAGCGCGGGCCAAACAAATTTGGCACAAAACCAAACAAAAACGAAGAACGTTAAGGTTTGACCAATTAATGTCAGATTAATATTCACACCAATACCTCTTTAAATGTTTCGGGTTAGGGTGAGATTAGCCTGCAAGACCAGGTGCAACAACGAAGATCAGGTACATACCAATACCCACACCAATCATTGGAACGGCATCAAGTAGACCTGCCATCAAAAACATCTTACCTTGTAGTGCAGGTGCTTGTTCTGGCTGACGTGCAGCACCTTCAAGCAACTTACCACCTAAGCTACCAAAACCGATTGCTGTACCTAGGGCACCTAAACCAATCAATAATGCGCTTGCTACATATACTAAACCAACTGCTTCCATCATCTTCTCCTACAAAAGTGACTTAAGTTTTTAAATAAAAGTGTTAAAAATAAACCTTAGTGTGCTTCGTCGTGATTATCGTAAGCCATCGCCATATAAACGGTGGTCAAAACCATAAACACAAATGCTTGCAAAGTAATAACCAAAATATGGAATACCGCCCAAGCCCACTGCAATACACCGCCGAACAGACCTAAGATCAATCCTGCGCTGAACATAATTGCAATTAGAATAAAGATCATTTCACCGGCATAAAGGTTGCCGAACAATCGCAGACCTAAAGAAATAGGTTTAGCAATCAGAGAAACGAACTCAAGAATAAAGTTAATAACGATCATTAGCGGTGCCAACACAATCCAAACGCCTTTAGTTGGCGGCGCAAAAGGATGGAAGGTCAGCTCTTTAATAAAGCCAACAGGGCCTTTTTGCTGAATACTGAAAAAGATCATCAAAAGAAAAACACCAATCGCCATACCCAAAGTCGCGTTGGGATCCGTTGTTGGTACTACTTTGAAAAAGAAATGTGAATCACCCGCTACTTTTGCTGCGGCCAGAGGTAACCAATCAACCGGGATAAGATCCATAAAGTTCATCATAAAGACCCAACAGAATATGGTTAAGCCCATAGGTGCAACCATGCGATTGCGGTAATGGAAGGTGTCTTTAACTGTAGAGTCAACAAAACTAACAATTAATTCGACAAAACTCTGAAGACCTTTAGGTGTGTCACTAGTTGCTTTTTTAGCAACGCGAGAAAATATAAAAATAAACAAAGCACCAAGGACAATAGACCACCCCAGTGTATCGACATGGACAGCATTAAAGCCCATATCCTTCGCTTCTTGTGAGGTAATGGCTGAGGTCCAAGTATCTTTTTCTAATACTTCAACTAACTCGCCTTTGTAGTCGTAACGTTCATAGCCCGACGGCAATTTGCCATAGGTCCAATTTTGTAAATGGTGCTGAATATATTCTGTGGATGTTTGTCCGCCAGCCATTCTCTATAACCGCCCGTTTCTCTAAGATTGTTTACAAAAAGTTTTTTTGCAAAAGCCGTTGATGATTTGCACTAATTAGGTTGCCACCAACGACGTAATAATTGTTTTATTTAAAGCCTTACCATCTACTCACAAAAAAGAGCTGGCTTAAGGTCATACCGACAAAAGCGGCAAAAAGACCCACCGGATCAATTGGCTTAACTAATACGAATACCAGCGCAAAACCGATGCCCGTTAATAATAATTTGCCAAATTCACCACGATACATACTTCGCAATATCAAGATTGCGGCCTGAGCACCACGAAAGCGGAAAGCATAGAGCGTAAAATAAGCATTAGGAACCCAATATACGAGGCCACCCAACAACACAGATAAAGCACTTGTCGGATTGAACCACCACAAAAGCAATGTGCTCAAGACCAACAATATTAATTGCGACAGCCATAGCTTCGCAATTTTCTGTTGTAGGCTGATTGTTTTAGCCTGTTGTTTTACTGACAAAGGGTTACCCAATAACTTGCTCTTCGACGTTTTTAATCTGTTGCTGTATTTAGACTCTTTAAGTTGGGATCTTTGATTCTTAAAGCTCAAAGGGCGCCAACATGGTAAAAATGACTAAAAAGTAACTAAAATAACTCGAAAAAGCCGCTATACAGCTGCAAGCGAGCGGGATTATAGGGGGTCACGGCTTAGGATTCAATAAGGAGTTGTCAGTAAAATCACTTATAATAGGAAATTGTCTTCTCTTTTTTAATACAAGTCATTTTGCTTCGTAACTCATATGGGCCAAAATACCGTCCAGCTCATCAAGGTTATTGTACTTCAGGACTAACTTACCCTTACCTTTAGCGGTATGCTGAATCATTACCGGTACGCCCACTTTTTCTGATAAACCTTCTTCTAGCTTTTGTAAATCAGGGGTGGTGACGGTTTGCGGCTTAATCTGTTTTTTGTCTTCTAGTAAACGCCGAACCAAGGCTTCTGTTTGCCTAACGGAGAGGCTTTTACCCACAACCTGCTGTGCAACATCGCGTTGGGGTAGTGGCTCTAGACTTAACACAGCGCGGGCATGACCCATTTCAATATCACCATGCTCCAAGAGCTTCTTAACCTCGCCATCAAGGCTCATTAAACGCAATAAATTCGTTACTGCCGTTCGTGATTTACCGACAGCATCCGCAACTTCTTGATGAGTCAGTTCAAATTCATCCTGCAGGCGCTTTAATGCGACAGCTTCTTCAATCGGGTTGAGATCTTCACGCTGGATATTTTCGATTAGAGCCATCGCAATGGCGGCTTCGTCTGGCACATCACGAATGACAGCAGGTATCGTATCTAAACCTGCTATTTGAGTGGCGCGCCAACGCCTTTCACCCGCAATAATCTCGTACTTATCATCACTAATGGGACGAATGACGATAGGCTGCATAACGCCTTGAGCTTTGATCGATTCAGCTAGCTCTTCTAAGGCCTCGGGATGCATATCACGACGCGGTTGATATTTACCACGCTGAATTAAATCAACCGGAACATATTTGAGCTCTTCATCCTTGCTTGTGGTAGATGACTCTGTTGCCGTAGGCGCTGCTTCTGTAGTTGGCACTTCTGTACTCGTTGATACAGATGAGCTGCCACCCAGCAGCGCATCTAAACCTCTACCCAAGCCTTTACGTTTTGTTGCCATAATCTTTCTCTAATCGATTTTTAGTATGAAACCCGTCTCTAAGCCCAATGATAAAATGGGTAAACGGAGCTTCTAACGCTCTTCATTCACATAATCCGTATTGAATATAAGTGCTATGAAAGCTCATGCTCTCTTTTAGCTAACTCACTACGACGCACAAACTCACCCGCTAACGCTAAATAAGCGATAGCGCCCTTGGATTGTCGATCATAAACTAGGGCCGGCTGGCCAAAGCTAGGGGCTTCCGCGAGGCGTACGTTTCTTGGGATACAAGCCTGATAAAGCTTATCGCCAAAGAAATCTTTTAATTGGTCAGACACCTCTACCGTTAAGCTACTACGAGGATCATACATCGTTCGCAAAATACCCGCTATTGATAGCTTGGGGTTAGCCACTTGCTGGATTTGCTCAATGGTGCTGATTAGGGATGATAAACCCTCCAACGCATAATATTCACACTGCATTGGAATAATAACATGATCACTTGCCGCTAAAGCGTTTACCGTCAGCATATTGAGAGAAGGTGGGCAGTCAATCAAAACAAAATCATATTGCTCTGATATTAATTTAATGGCTCGACTCAAGGCATACTCTTTGTTTTCAATATCCAGAAGCTCAACTTCTGCAGCCGTTAAATCACTGTTTGCGGGTAGTACATCATAATTGCCGCTAGGCGATTTTTGACGGGCTTGATCTAGAGGGAATTCATGCACAAGCACATCATAAACAGAATGCTCAAGTTCACTTTTATTGACACCGCTCCCCATAGTGGCATTGCCTTGAGGGTCCAGATCTATAAGTAATACTCTTTTTTTAATAGCAACTAAGGACGCAGCCAAATTGACACAGGTGGTCGTCTTGCCAACTCCACCTTTCTGATTGGTAATCGCGTAAATCTGACTCACTTTAATTTACCCTAATCGTTCGTGATAAAAAATTAATCGGCCAATTGATCTTCAAAGTGAAGGTTTCAACCTGATTAAATACCGTTCTTCTTGATCGCTGTCTTTATTATTATCAGGCCCTGTTTCGCCTGACAAGCCATCTGGCACTGTCAGCTTCTCTGCTTGGATAAGTTCCGCCTGTTGGGAACAGTCTCGCAGCTCTGCTTCAGGGTAAACCCCTTTCATGGCCCAATACTCACCGTTTTCACTCAGTAAATGCCTTGAACCATTTACCATATCATACAGGCTAGCAAATGCGCGACTGGTGACGATAGCGAATTTGTCTTCGGGATGAAATTTTTCGACGCGCTTATGCTCAACCGTAATATTCTGTAAACCTAGCTTTAATGCTGTCTGAAATAAGAAACGGGTTTTTTTACCATTACTATCTAACAAGGTTACCTTAATATTAGGAAACATAATTGCCAGAGGAAAACCAGGTAAGCCGCCACCCGTACCCACATCTATCAATCTAAATTCTCTTTTCCCTTCTTCGTCATTATCTAATGACAAAAACTGTTCTATATAATTTTTTAGATAAGGGACTAAAACCAAACTATCTAACAAATGCCGCGAAACCATTTTTTCAGGTTCTCTAATAGCAGATAAATTATACGCTTGATTCCATTTATGAAAATTTTCTAAATAATCCAATAATAAATTAATTTTTTTTGCATCTAGGTCTATCCCTATTGTATCTAAACCCCTAGTGAGTAATTTTTCGCAGTTTTCTCTATTCATCCTTTAGCGTCATTTTTTAAATAAGTGTTAATTTGAAAATAGCTTAAAAAAAACCAACAATAATGATGGCTTTAATCCGAGTTTAACTCACTAGTTTGTTTTTCTTTAATAAACCACGCTTTTTCAAGTAAATTAAGATAAGCGAAATAGCAGCAGGAGTAACGCCCGGTATACGTGCGGCTCTACCTAAATTATCAGGCCGTTGATCAGATAGTTTTTGTTTAATTTCATTCGACAAACCTTCTACTGTCGAATAATCAAAATCAACGGGGAGTGGGGTTTCTTCGTGCTGACGAAGACGTGCAATCTCTTCAGTTTGTCGATCAATATAACCCGCGTATTTCGCACTGATTTCAACTTGTTCACTAACAAGAGGATCTATATTTTTAATGCTCTCTTCACTACTCAAGGCTTGAATATCTTTATAATTCAATTCCGGTCGTTTCAATAATTCATAATGATTATATTCACGCGTAAGTGGTGATTTTAATTTTGGGTTTAAATTATCTGCTTGCTCACTTTTTGCTTGAACCCAGGTCGACTTTAAACGTTGTTCTTCTAAAGTAATCGCTTCACGTTTTTGGTTAAATGCTTGCCAGCGAATATCATCGACTAAACCCAATTCTCTTGCCACTTCGGTTAAACGCAAATCTGCATTATCTTCCCTCAGTAACAAACGATATTCAGCGCGACTGGTGAACATACGATAAGGCTCTTGTGTTCCCATCGTAATTAAATCATCCACCATGACACCGATATAAGCTTGATCACGGCGCGGGCTCCAAGCTTCTTTCTCTTTTGCTTTTAGCGCACCATTTAAACCGGCAAGTAAACCTTGTGCGCCGGCTTCTTCATAACCTGTCGTACCATTAATTTGGCCGGCAAAAAATAAACCGTCTATGCAGCGGGTCTCTAAACTGGATTTTAAATCTTGCGGGTTAAAGTAATCATACTCAATAGCATAACCAGGACGCATAATATGCGCGTGTTCAAAACCTTTGATCGACCGAACTAATTCAAGCTGGACATCAAAAGGTAAGCTGGTTGAAATACCATTGGGATAAAGCTCATGAGTCTTTAAACCTTCGGGTTCTATAAATATTTGATGCGAATCTTTATCGGCAAAGCGGTGTACTTTGTCTTCTATAGACGGGCAATAACGAGGGCCCACACCTTCAATCACACCCGTATACATGGGCGAACGGTCTAAGCCACTGTGGATAATGTCATGGGTGCGTTGGTTGGTATGCGTAATCCAGCAACACGTCTGTTCTGGGTGATCTTCTACCTTACCCAACATCGACATCACCGGCAAAGGCGTATCACCCCACTGCTCTTGTAACTCACTAAAATCAACTGACTTTGCATCGATACGAGGCGGTGTACCCGTTTTCAGACGATCAACTCTCAAGGGAAGCTCTCTTAAGCGATCCGCTAAAGCAATTGAAGGTGGGTCACCGGCACGCCCACCGGAATGGTTTTCTAAACCGATATGAATTTTTCCGCCTAAAAAAGTACCCGCAGTTAAAATCACAGAGGGAGCATAAAACTTCAGCCCCATCTGGGTCACGACGCCTTTAACGGTATTACCTTCAACAATTAAGTCATCTACCGATTGTTGAAAGATCTGCAAATTGGGCTGATTTTCCAGAATCTCTCTGACAGCCGCTTTATACAAAACTCTGTCTGCCTGAGCTCGCGTGGCCCTAACCGCAGGTCCTTTACGTGAATTTAGCACTCGAAACTGAATACCACCTTTATCTGTAGCCAGTGCCATTGCACCGCCCATGGCATCAATCTCTTTGACCAAATGGCTTTTACCAATACCACCAATGGCGGGATTACAGGACATTTGTCCTAAGGTTTCCACATTGTGTGTGAGCAATAGGGTAGAACAGCCCATGCGAGCTGCTGCTAAGCACGCTTCTGTGCCTGCATGGCCGCCGCCAATCACAATCACATCGTATTGATGCGGGTAGTCCATAGTCACCTCAAGAGGGGGGTTAAAAAGTCAGTTTATCGAAAAGGGAGTGCATTATAGGGACTGTACTGATATTGAGCAAAAGTTATTCAGATTAACCCGTTCAGCTTGTGTTCAGGTTGACAGCTCTATATTTGCACATTACTTTAACTATTCTTTCACTATACGGCTGTATACTGCATCTACCGTACTAGCAAACGCAGTTCTCAGTTTATTTTTCTACCTATCATGTCGACAAGGCACGTCGGCAAGGAAAGCACTATGCCCCTATTGAATCAATTACTTAAAAAACGATCTTTATCTTTTGCAGCGCTTATTGCGACCGCTATTGTTCTCGGTGGCTGTGGAGCAACATCAAGTTCTGATGACCCTGAACTCAATGATTTTGGCATTATTGATACAGGTGGTTCTAATTCATCCAATACTGCCGAATCTGATCTTCTTGTGGATGCGGATGAAAATGATCCTGCTAACAATACCGATGATGGCGAATTTACAATCTATTGGGATGTGGATACCAATGACGACTACACTCTCGATGTTTATATCAACGATCGTGATAGTCGATCTGGAGCTTTGACTCTTCTATCAGATTTTTGTGACCCTGATGATGACTGCCACGACCAACCTAACCTTGAATGTGAATTTCAAAATGACCTCGATTTAATCTGTGAGGATTATGATGGCGATGACAGAGAAGTTGATGTTGGTAGCTTAGTTGATTCAGATGATTTACCAGAAGATTTGTTTTTAATTATTCAGGTCTGTGACCCTTTCGGTTTTGATTGTGAAGATCGATCACTAGAAGTTCGTTTCGACGATTAATCTTAAATACTAAAAGGTAATTTATAAAGGGGCTTAAATAAGCCCCTTTTTTATTATTCTTTTTTTACTGTTATTAATAATAATAAATACTAGTAAAGTTTTATTTATATACCTATTACTTATTATAGATACTATTATTAGTAAGCCTGTTTTCTGTTTATAACTCAATTTAATCCAATAGAAACAAATACTTACAAGCATAATAAGCAGACATATAAGAGGGGTAATAGCACTAGTGTAATACTGGGATAAGGTGTCTTTGAATGTTTATAAGTTAAGAGGCTTTTTAGGTCGTCTATTTTATACTGCACTTGTACCCTGTTTACCCATATTAAATTAAAGTCTTTTCCACATAGGCTTTAAATGCGGATGAAAAAGTTTTATAAATCAAATAATTACAGGATAAACCTGTGAATTAATGTGAATAAGTTGTTGTAACTGTCACATAAGAAAAGAAAAAACGGGATTTTTTGTGGATAAAGTGGAGTTTTTCTGTGGATAGTTGTGGGTATCTTTAATGGCAAGGTTCAATGGCGTTTTATTTACCGATACAAAAGCTAGAGAATATTTTGCCTAGTAAATCATCTGCACTGACGTCACCTGTAATTTCACCAAGGTAGTGTTGGGCTTGTCTTAGCTCCTCTGCAACCAGTTCACCTGCGCCAATATCAAGTTGTAGTGACGCTTGGTCCACAGACGCTTGAGCGGCACTTAATGCATCTAAATGCCGGCGTCTGGCAGTAAAGCCGCCTTCATTCGTTTGTTGGTATCCCATCACTGAATGGAGGTGAGATGACAGTGTATCAATGCCTTCGTGTTTTTTTGCAGATAGAAAAAGAGTGTATATATTATCTAAGGTGGGTAGGTCATCAAGGTTTTCAATTAGATCACATTTATTGTATATCAAGGTAATTCGCGAATGATCGAGTTCTTTTTGCTTACTATCGCGACCAAATTGGGGGATTAACTCTTCTATAGATGAGGCTTCGACCGCTTGAGTGGCGTCCATCAATAGCAGTATTTGGTCAGCTTTATCGACTTCTAGCCAAGCGCGCTCCATGCCTATTTTCTCTACCTTATCTCCACCTTCGCGCAAGCCTGCGGTATCGATAATATGTAAGGGCATGCCATCAAGATGAATATGCTCTCTTAAGATATCTCGTGTTGTACCCGGTATATCAGTGACAATAGCGGACTCTTTTCCCGCTAAAGCATTCAGCAAACTCGATTTACCGGCATTTGGTTTACCAATAATAACGACATTCATTCCCTCTCTGACAATGGCCCCTTGTTTTGCTTGATGAAATATATCCGAGAGCGATGTTTGTAACGAACTCAGTCGATTAATTAAGGCTTGATCATTTAAGAAATCGACTTCTTCTTCTGGAAAATCAATTGCTGCTTCAATATAAATCCGAAGATGCGTGATTTTATCGACTATTTCGCTAACTTTAGACGAAAATGTACCCTGAAGAGAATTGATAGCATTACGTGCGGCTTGTTCACTCGAAGCGTTAATCAGATCTGCAATGGCTTCTGCTTGTGTTAAATCAATCTTATCATTCAAAAAAGCTCTCTCAGAAAACTCTCCCGGCTTGGCCAATCTAACGCCATCTATAGCACAGACGGCCTTTAATAATTGATCTAATACAAGAGGGCCACCGTGGCCTTGAAGCTCAAGTACATCTTCACCTGTAAAAGAATGAGGTTTAGGGAAAAAGAGTGCGATACCTTGATCTAGAAGAGCTTCATTAGAGGGATGGATAAAATCACCATAATGAGCAAAGCGAGGAGTCAAATCTTTATGAGTAATGCGCTGGCCAATGATTTTAGCAAGCGGGCCAGAGAGGCGAATAATACCAATACCACCACGACCAGGGGCCGTGGCGATAGCAGCTATGGTT
>JBOEGR010000055.1:0-4503 GCA_050633525.1 Cellvibrionaceae bacterium | reverse complement strand
AATATCCTTTACTTACCTGAACCCCTCCAATGCATAACTCACCCTTGATCCCCGGAGCTGCTAAATCACACCAACGATCCAAGACCAACACCTGACTCGAAACTAAACTTTTTCCTAATAATAAGTCATCACCTATAGCACTCTCTAAGTCATACAACTTACTGGTAACAAAAACTGTACCCTCTGTAGGACCATAAAAAACATAGATCAGCGCCTCAGGAAATACTGCTCGCATACTCCGTAGTAAAGACCCCGAAACTACATCTCCTCCTACATATAACTCTTCCATAGATCCATATAAATCATCATTCCCTGAACTCTCTATATGATCCAATAATGCTCGCATCAAAGCAGGAACTGCATGAAAACTACTACTCGCATTCAATACTCCTTCCAATACATCCATCTCTCGTACCTCGCTATCAGTAACTAAGATACTCGTACCACCACCTAATAAAGGACTCAACAACTCAAAAAAGAATATATCAAAGCCATGAGAGGATAACACTGGCTGAACACGACCATCTCCAAATACCCCTTCTATACCTTGTAAATAACCCAATAAATTAGATCGACTAACACAAACCCCCTTAGGCAAGCCTGTACTCCCTGAGGTATAAATAATATAAAGCGTATTCGATAAGGGAACAGGTGGGTGAACAACAGTATCTTTTGATGAAAAAGTTTCTGATTGTGACAATACATCTGATAATAATAAGACTTGACAGCCTTCTATCTCTATAGCAGGTTCTCCTTCAATGATCAATACACTACCTCCACTGTCATTGACTATATAATCTAAACGTTCCTCAGGGTGAATCCTATCTACTGGAACATAAATACAACCTAAACGAAGCAAGCCTAAAAACAAAACAACCATATCTAAACTACGGTCACTGTATAAGACAACAACATCACCAGCACTTAAACCATGCTCCGCTGATAAATACCCGCTAACACATCCTGATAAATCCCATAAAGAACTATAACTCATACTTCTTCCATCAACATCCCGGATCGCTTCCAAATCCGAATAGCTACTAAANNAGAACTCAAATATGTCTCAAGGTCTATTTCAGGAATAGTAGCTAATACATCTGTTTTGGGTAAAAGAGCCATACGATCTTTCTCTGTCATATACTCCAATTCTCCCAGCGTTTTTACTCCTGAACTCATACTCGACAGTACATGCTTTAAATGATCCATGATCATCTCTACATACTGCTCCGGTAATAAGTCCTTATTATAATCCAACTTAAATTGAAGATGATCTCCTGTATGTGACACACCGATGGTCAGTGCATAGTTCGTATACTCATTACTATACATATCTATCATCTCTAAACTCGAATCCGATAGTAATTCCTCATCAATAGGATAATTCTCAAAAACGATCAGACTATCAAATAATGCATCACTGATGCCCATCACCTCCTGAATCATACTAAGCGAGACATGACTGTACTCCTCTCTACCTCGGGAATGACCCTCTTGTAAATCCGCTAACCAACTACCTAATGCTTTCGATCGATCAACTTCCGTACTAACCGGTAAGGTATTGATATACAATCCTACCTCATGCTCTACAGATCCTCCTGACAAATCTCTCCCTGACACAGTAGCTCCAAAGACAACACGGTCCATACCCGTATAACAACTCAATAAATAACTCCACCCTCCCTGAACAAGTGTATTCATTGTCAAACCTAAACTCTGTCCATATAAAACCAAACTACGCGTCTGATCAATACCCAGATCAAAACTACGATGACTGTCCCCAAACACCTTATTTCGATGCCTATCATCTGTTAAAAAAGGTAAGTACACCCCTGAATCTAAACCTCCTAAATAAGACTGCCAGTAAGAAAGACCGGAACCCTGATGATCCCTGGTATACAAATCACGTACATAACCTCCATAATCACTAACATAAAACTCAGGTAAAATAACACCTGATTGCAAACCATCATAGCCCTGAATGAATTCATTCATCAAGATCGATAAAGACCAACCATCCCATAAGATATGATGATTGTATAAATACAAACGGGTATTACCATTTGGCAGATCATACAACTCAAACTTAAATAAAGGACCTTCTCTTAAATCAAAAGAAAGTAATCCCTTATCTGAAAAATAGCTCGTAAGCCATAAGTCCGCTTTCTCTCTAAAATCATAAACTTCTATCGGTAGGGATACATCCTTATAAACACACTGAACTGCATAAGGCAAGCCTTCTGAATAAATACCCGTTCGTAAAATACCATGACGACCCATAATATCTTCCCATACCCTTCTAAATATCTTATCATCAATACCTCCTCTAAAATCACAAACAAACTCACTGACATAAGAACCACTATTCTCACCTCCATACAAACTGTGAAACAACATCCCTTCTTGTAATGGACTCAATCGATACAATCCTTCTATCGCACCATAAACAGACTCTAAGCCTCTTATAAATCCATCCAAAACAGCATTCCCTACACTACTAGGTAATCCACAATCCCAACAACTAAGTACAACGCCTTCGATATCTTTGCAATGATCAACTATATCCGCTAAGCCCAAAACATATAAACTCGATAATTCTGCTATAAGGGATTCGCTGTACAGTCCGGTATCATAACTCCAACTCATCTGTAACTCCCCTGCTACAATCATAAAGGTCAATAACAAACCATAACCATCACTGTTCAAGTCGCTGATATTAGCACCCGATGACTCTGAGGCAATACCTAAGACCCCTTCCTGTAACTCATTGTCAAAATCTCCAAGATAATTAAATAAGATCCCTCCTTTATCATACCTGTACTCATCCCCACTTGCACTTAAATATCGTAAAACTCCATAACTCAAGCCCTTATCGGGAACCTCACGTAATCTATCCTTGGTCTCTCGTAAATGAACACCTATCTCTTCAGATACCTCTAACTCCAAAGGATATAAACTTGTAAACCAACCTACTGTACGATGGATATCGATACCCTCCAAAACTTCCTCGCGACCATGACCTTCTAAATCGATATAGATCTTAGCACGAGAATAATGATCGCCTAAGACCTTGGATAAACAGCCCAATAGTACATCCTGAAACTCCGTGCCGTAAACTCCATGAATATCCTGTAATAAGCAGCGGGTCCTTTCTTTGGACAATACAGCCCGGTGGCTCTCTAAGACTCCACTAAGTGAATCCGGAGAGACTCCTCCTAATAACTCATATCCTGAACTTATACCTCTCCAATAGTCTCGTACTGATAAACTCAACGACTTACCATAAGAAACCAAGCCGGAAGACCATTGACGAAAAGAACTCTGCTTTATCGGTAATTCATAACTAGCATCAATTAAAAGACCTTCAAGATCTTCCAATAAGATACGCCACGATACTCCGTCGATAACCAAATGATGCCCTACGATAAACAATCGATCGGTATCGCTTCCCTTATAACGCATCTTAACAAAACGGATCAAAGGACCCTCTTCCAGATCAAAGCCTTCTTGATAGTGAGTACACAAAGCAACCAAAGAGTCTTCATCAATGATCTCATGTTCTACATAATAATCCGATACCGATGCCTGATAATGACCCTTTCCTTCTTTATAAACACTGCGCAAAACATCATGGTGATCCATCAAAATTGTGATACGATCAGATAGCAGAGCACTATCGATACGCTTATCAAGCGATAACAAAACAGATTGATTATAATGATGCTCAGCTCTATGAGAACTTTCCATAAAACGCACCTGGATCGGTAAGAGATCATACCAACCCTTAAGAATACCCTTCTCAACATGGACCTCTTCTCTATCTCCTAAAACTGAAAGTAAACCTGAGATACTCGGGTGTTTAAAAACATCTTTGACCTTAAAGTAATAGCCCTGTTGTTTGCTGCGACTCATCAGTTGGATAGCCTTGATAGAATCTCCGCCTAACTCGAAAAAATTAGCGGTCAGACCGATAGGACGAACACCCAAAAGATCCTCCCAAATACCTACCATCATCACCTCATCACTACTTCTGGCTCCAACATAATCGTCTTTTGAGACTACTTCTATTGGTGGAAGACCCTTGCGATCAAGCTTACCATTACTAGTCAGTGGAAAACTTGTCAACTCCTTATAATATAAAGGAACCATATAGCCCGGTAAGTGATTCCCTAAATAAACCTTTAATGCATCAGAATGAACCGATACACCAGCCTTGACAATATAATAACATAATAAGTGATCACTATGACCTACCTCGCCTTTAATAACAACTCCTTGTACAATACCCTCATAAGCTTCTAATAAACGAATGATCTCACCCAACTCGATTCGATAACCACGGATCTTGACCTGACTGTCCTCTCTGCCTAAATATTCTATATTACCCTCAGCATCCCAAAGAGCCATATCGCCCGTGCGATACAACATACCTGATCCATAAGGGTTCGCTATATACTTCTGTTTTGTTAAATCTTCCTTGCCTAAATATCCTTTACTTACCTGAAC
>JBOEGR010000054.1:0-8468 GCA_050633525.1 Cellvibrionaceae bacterium | reverse complement strand
GGCGGGGTTTTTTTATGTTTAGGGGAAAGAGCAGCTAGGGAGGCAGCTGGGCGCTGCTAACACTCGCTAGAGGGCTTGCAAGCGTATTTAGTTCTTCAGATCTTTAGAAATAATTCTTTGAGGGGGTTGGGCTTAGTTTATAAGCGGCTTCTCTTCTTCAGTTAGTTCATCATTATTATCAAGGGCTTCATTTAGGTCTTCTCTGCAACTGTCACAAAAGGCAGTTTTGCATGATATCCCGCAGCATTCACAGCTTCCTTCTGGGGAAATAAATTCGAATAACTTTTCTATATTTAAACTAATCATATACCTAACTCCTTTGGTTTAATGAAATGTAAATTATGGGTGTGGTCTATACCTACTATTTATAACTGTGATGTTAGTCACAAAAACGCCTTGAATCCAGTGTGTTTTGAGACATATTCGTAGTAAAAAGAGAGATGCTACTGAAGCTTCTAGGAATAAGTAACTTGCTGTTACAGTGGGGATCTTTAAAATTTATTTTATATGAGGTTTAAATATATGGGGAGTAGAATATTAAAAAGTGGTTTTGATTTTTTTGATGTAGCTATCCCCAGGTAACGCTTTAGAAAAATAATAGCCTTGCGCGCTATCTGCTCCGAGTTTTCCAAAAAAATTGGCCTGGTCTTCTGTTTCTATTCCTTCCACAACGACTTGCATGTTTAATAAGGATGCAAGTTGCACAATCACCGTTGCGATTGCTTTATCGGAATCATTCTTTAATGTGTTAACAACAAATTTCCGGTCTATTTTTAGGGTGTCAGCTTGTATGTTCTTTAGGTATGACAGAGAAGAATAGCCAGTTCCGAAATCGTCAATGGCTAACCGGATTCCCATCTTATGTAAAGCATTCAGGGTTTTTCTTGCCTGCACGTAATTTTCGATAAGATGGTTCTCAGTTATTTCAATTTCTATTAGCTTGGGTTGTATTGAGTATTTATCAAATGCACCCTCTAATATAGATATAATTTTTTTCTGCTCCAACATTTTCCCAGAGATATTAATTGATATCGGCAATATCTCAATATCGGATGTTTGCCATTTTTGTATTTGCTTAAAGACAGCATTAATAACCCATATGTCTATTTTATCTGAAAATCCAGAGGCCTCGGCAATACTAATTAATTTTACAGTTGATATATTGGTTGAAGAATCATTCCATCTTAATAATGCCTCAGCGCCTACCATACGTTTTGTTTTTAAACAGACTTTGGGTTGATAGTGAATGGCTAGATTGTTTTTATTGATTGCATTTCTGATTAGTGAACCAAGAATAACTTTTTCATTTGATTCGTGTGACATACTTTTTGAATAAAATTGATAGTTATTTCTGCCTAATTTTTTTGCATGATACATTGCCGTGTCGGCATTCTTGACTATATCTGTAGCATTATCTCCATGTGTAGGGTATAGGCTTATTCCAATACTTCCACCCGAAAATATTTTATGATTTTCAATGTCAAATGGTTTCGAAAGCTCATCTAATATTTTCTTTGCGACACTTTCAGTAAATTCAATCGTTTTGTGTGGATCAAGTATAATAGCGAATTCATCTCCGCCTAATCTGGCAACGATGTCCGTTTCTCTAACGGTTCTTTGTAATCTGCTTGCTACATCTTGTATTAGTTTGTCTCCGGCTGGGTGACCAAAGGTGTCATTCGTATGTTTGAATTGATCTAAATCAATGTACAGTAAGGCAATGGATGACTCGTTACGCTTGCAGTGCTTGATGGCCTTGTTAAGTGTTTCTTCAAATCTTCTTCGGTTGGGTAAACGAGTGAGTGTATCTTCATTTGCTAATAGTGTTAATTCGTAACTTTGCTCTTCTAGTTCCTCGACCATCATATTGAAAGACTGGCTCAGCGAAGCAATTTCATTATGTCCTTTTACGGGAATTTGAACGTCGAAATTTCCAGCTGCGACCTTTTGACTGAGTTTTGTTAGTGTGCTGATAGGTGAAACAATACTTTTGGCCATTAAAACAGCTATGGTAAAGCCGATAATGGTAATGGATGTCAATATGATAAAAGTAATTAGAGTTAGATTTTTAAGTAAAGATTTACGTGCTTCGGGTGGTAATATAATAACCGTTTGAATGATGCTCTGAATGGAGTCTTTTTCGAGTTTTCCTGATTTATAGATGATTAATTCACTCGGTTGAGGTTTTTTTTCGTAAACGTAAGGGAATGGGTTTATGGTGTTTTTTTCCTTTACGCTATAAATACTTTCACCGGAGTGTGTGAATAACCATACTACAGAAGAGTCAAAAACCTTGAAGTTGTTTAGGTATTCTTTAAATTTTTCTAGCGTAAATGTGATAATGATTGCGCCACCAAATCCATCGATATCTGGGTCTCTTTTTGCAATTCCAGCAGAAAAATATATTTTTCCATTTTCAAATGCGGGTCGACTAAATGTAATGGTTCCTGCTGGTGATTCTTTTAATTTTAAAAACAATTCGCCTATCATTAAGTTAGATGGGGTGGGTAGTGAGCTAACTACAGTTTCTAGCTTTCTTACTCGTTTCTTGTCTCTTATTAGAGCTAATTCCTTGCCTGCTACATTAATTAATCGTATGTCATGATATATGTCTTCTCTGTTAATCGAGAAGGATAGGAATAGTTTTTCAACGTTTTGTTGGTGGATGAAATACTCATTCTTGCTGCTGGTTAATAAACGATTAACTTCTGTTGAAGAGTTTAATAGGTTTAGGTCATAGCGTAGTTCTTCGGAGTACTTATTTTCTAGGTAGTCTGTACTAAGGTTGAGTGAAAACTTCATTTGTTTTTTTATCGAGTCATCTATTAGCTTCTCTGTGAAAAAATAGTGACCGATAGTTGAAATTAACGCAGATAAAATGCTTGCGCCAGCAATGATGAATATTAATTGCCTTAATATTGAGTGGCGGATGCCGAAAAAATAGCCCATTTTTATTTTTTATACTTTTCTAGTGCAATAGCTTTTTCGACCCAGGCTTCAATCAATTTGTTGTTTTTGATGGTTTTATATACCCCGAGCATTTTTGCTCTTTCTCGATTAACAACATAGTCTCCTCGAATAGGCGCTGTTACAGCCATCAAACTAGGACTTTCACCTTTAAGAATTTTATTTGCTAGTTTTGTGGCGCCATAGCCTTGCTTTACCCCCGAGTCGCTTACCGCTGCAAACATACCTTCGACTATAAAGTGTTGTTCGTAACTAACTTCGGGTTTTTTTATATTTCTTATATACCATGCTCCTAACTTCATGCTGTCAACCGGCTCTCCTTTTTTATTCTTAAGTGTGTTGTGGTTAAGCATAAAAAAAGCATCTGTTTTTTCACTGGCTTTAAGTGCTTCTTTTTTCCATTCTTCGGCTTTATTGGTGACAATAGTGTGAGTTATTTTGACTGGGAGCGCTTTATTGTTATATAGCCGTTGAAGTTTTTTAAGCTTTGCTCTGCTTGATACCGAATCGTCGGATAATATTGTTAAGCTCTTTACTTGGGGTAACAGTTCTTTAAGAAAGAGGACGCTTTCTTTGAGATAGTCGGCTTGGTAAACACCGGTAATATTCCTGCCAGGCTTAGACAGCGAATCAAGTAAGCCATATTTCATTGGGCTGCCATTAACCCCCCAAAAAACGAGAGGGGTAGATGAGTCAATGTAGTAGTTGCCTAAATAATTGGTAGCATTATCGTCCCCTGTCATCACGATGCTTGGTTTGAATTGCTCAAGATCCCCAATAATACGTGTCACTTCTTTCTGAATTTCGGGGAGCGAACTTTTTCTTTTGCTGTCCATCCACCATTTTCTTAATATCAGCTCTTTAGTTTCTAAAAAATTATCTTTAATAAAACTCTGTTCTTGCTCATTGCTAATAGAGTAGCCATCTTCTCGTAGGGCCTTAAATACGCCTTCATTCGTTTCAGATGTCCAAAGAAACTCGGGGTGGTAGCTACTGACAATGGCGATTTTGTGTGGTGCTGCATATGTGCTAAAGCTAAGAGTGATGATTAAGAGGGTGATTGTTAGGCGCATTAAATGAAGGTGTGGGCGGTGTTTGTACATCATATCTATCCAGCTATTGGTGTTCGGTTTAGTGTCCTCTTGCTTGCTAGTCGTTGATCGTGCGTGGCATCGAGGTTAGTATGCCGAATTCTGTTATTTGTCTGCTAATGTTTCAGCGCGGTGCGTTAAATTTAGTATAGACGATCAGGTTCACTTTGTTTCTCGGTGAGATTCTATTTTTATGGCCCCCACAGGACTCTTAACTATCGATCTGGCAGCAATAGCAGCCAATTGGACGATGATATCCAATAGGATCAACCAAAAGTGTGATGGTGTCGTTTGTGGTGCTGTTGTTAAAGCAGATGCCTATGGTTTAGGTGTGTCACCTATTGCAGGTAAATTACATTCTATTGGCTGTACGTGTTTTTTCGTAGCAACCTTGGATGAGGCGCTTGAGTTGAGGGCGTTGTTAGGCCGAGGGCCAACCATTGTGGTGTTTGGTGGTATTGAGCATGGTTTGTCCAAGGAGTGGTGTTCAGAGCAGCTAACCCCTGTATTGTTTGATGTGGATCATGTTCAGCAGTGGTTGTCTTATTGTAGGACCACTGGGGAACGTTTGCCTTGTGTATTGAAAGTTGACACAGGGATGCATCGTTTAGGGATGCAGCAGAATGAGCTTTTTGACGTTCTCTCTTCGCCAGCATTAGCCGATCAGCTTAATCCAAGTATGTTGATGAGTCATTTGGCTTGTGCTGATGAGCCAGAGCATGATTTAAATTATAGACAGCTTAAATCCTTTGAGAATGTGTTGAGAGCGGTTAAAAAAACCTATCCAGCTATAAAACTGAGCTTAAGTAATTCAGCTGGTTCATTTTTAGGTTCTGATTTTCATTTTGATGTTTGCCGGCCCGGTGCAGCTTTGTATGGTATTAACCCAAGGCCTAAAGAGGCTAACCCCATGCATCCGGTCGTTAGGCTTGAGTTGCCAGTCATGCAGGTGCGCACTATTGCCAAGGGTGAGAGTGTAGGTTACGGGGCCTCTTTTATTGCGAATAGGGAGACGCGTCTGGCAACTGTGTTTGGCGGATATGGGGATGGTTTATCGCGTTTTATGAGTAATCGAGCTTATGCTTGGTTTGGTAATACTAAGGTAGCGATGGCTGGCAGGGTGTCTATGGATTCAATGGTGTTTGATGTGACCGATTTGCCGTGTATTCCAGATTCGCTCTCGATATTGAATGACAGACAAGGTGTTGATGACTTGGCTCGATATGCGGGCACTATTGGTTATGAAGTGCTAACTAACTTGGGTCGCCGTTATTATCGAGAATATATTGATGAGCATAAGGAGAGGTAGTTGATGGATATTATTTCTGCAACTCAACAGTCTCTGATCGAACTGCTCGCAGATGGCGAGTGTCATTCTGGTGAAGAGGTCGGTAAGCGCTTGGGTGTATCGAGAACAGCGATATGGAAACAGCTTCAAAAGTTATCAGATTTTGGTTTGAAAGTGGTTTCTCATAGAGGGCAGGGTTATCGGCTTGCTAGGAAAATTGATCTCTTAGAGCAGCGATTGATTTTTTCAAATCTGCCTGAGGAAGTGAAAGCAAGTGTTGATGAGCTTGAGGTGCTCTTTGCTGTAGATTCTAGCAATAATTATGCTTTGAAAAAGAGTCCATCGATACAGGAAGGTAAGGCTTACGTTTGCTTTACCGAATTTCAGAGCCATGGTCGTGGCCGCCGTGGTCGCCAATGGGTGAGCCCTTTGGGTTGTAATTTGTACTCTTCTTTTTTGTGGCAATTTGATGAGGGTGCCACTGTTCTTGAAGGTTTGAGCTTGGCTATTGGGGTCGCTGTTGTGAAGGCCATCGAGCATTTGGGTGTGCAAGGCTTGTCTTTAAAGTGGCCAAACGACATCTTGCTGAATGGCGAGAAGTTAGGCGGTATTCTGCTGGAAATGAGTGGTGACCCGTCAGGGGTCTGTCAGGTGGTTATTGGTATTGGCATCAATGTGGGAATGCCTAAAGGTCAAGATATCGATCAGTCTTGGTCAGCCTTGGGGCAAGATATTTCTCGTGTGCGCCTAGCGTCTTCTTTGGTTGCTCAAATAGTGCCCTTGCTAAGGGTTTACGCAACTAATGGTTTCTCACCTTATATGGAAGACTGGCATGCTTTGGACGCATTTTCTGGTCGGTGTGTCAGCGTGATATCGGGCAGCCAGAAAACCTCGGGTATAGCCTGTGGTGTTGAGAGTAATGGGGCATTATTATTGGAAGTTGATGGCCTCAAGAGATCATTTTATGGCGGGGAGTTGTCTTTGCGCTTGGGGGATGAAGAATGATCCTTGAATTTGATCTTGGGAACACAAACCTCAAGTGGCGATTGCGTAGCGAGTGTAGGGTCGATTGTTCAGGCTCTTTTCCGCACAATGGTGAAATAAGTTACGATGACCTGCTTCTGCCGCTGGAGTTGGTTCCCGAGTATATACATGTCGTCAGTGTGCTAGCGACGGAGCAGGAGCGCTTTTCTCGATGGTGTCATGATCGATGGGGGGTGATGCCTCAGTTTGCTGTGGTTACTCCTGAATGTGAGGGTGTAAGGAATGCGTATGATCAAGTTTTGCAGATGGGTCCAGATCGTTGGGCGGCGCTGATTGCGGCTTATAAGCTTGTTTCGCATGATTGTTTGGTGGTTGATTCTGGCAGTGCGTGTACGCTTGATTTAGTGTTGGCAAATGGCCGCCACTTGGGTGGTTATATTGTTCCGGGTTTGGAGTTGATGAGAGATGCTTTATTTCGTGATACAGACCGAGTAAAGCTATCCGCGATCAATTATGATGGCGGTGCTGCTCTAGGACGTTCGACTAATCAAGCTGTTTCGTCTGGTTTGCAGTTGATGCTTTTGGGTTTGGTGTCCATCGCTTTGGATCAGTTGATCGCAGAAGGGGCGAAAAAGCCTGTTGTGATGCTGACGGGAGGGGGGGCTAAGAACCTAATGGGCCTGTTAGAGTCGTATTTATCAGAACGCCACCGGCGGCATGAGGTTGGCGAGATTATGTTAAGGTCGGAATTGGTGTTTGAAGGCTTGCCTTTTGTTGCTCGTAGTTAGTGGGTTTGGTTAGGGTAAGTTTCGCTAAATAATGAAAAGAGAAAGTATATGCGTTGGATAGTGGCTAGTTTAGTAATTCTGAATATAGCGGTTTTTGTTTATTTTCAGTTGTTTACTGAGAGTTCGCCTTCTATTTCTGCGGAGACGTTAGTCCCTTCTGCTGCTGGCTCTATTGCGTCTGTTACTTTGCTATCGGAGGTTAAGGATTCGGCCCCAGTAGAGAGTATACGGGTTGAGGCTCCCCCGCTTCCTTCTGTCGAGCCAGAGAAGCCGCTTACGATAGATGAGCCTTTGTGTACTCTTGTGGGGGCGTTTAAGCGCTTGTTGAAGGCGGAGTACTTTGTGGAGCGCTTGCAGTCTTTGGGCTTGTCAGCTGAAGTGAAAAATGTGGTTGTTGATAGTCAGCCGGGTTACTGGTTGCATTTGGCTCCAGAAAAATCACGAAAAGAAGCTTTGCGTCGTTTAAGTGAGCTGCAGCGAAGGGGGATCGATAGTTATGTGATTCCTTCGGGTAATTTGGCTAATGGTATTTCTTTGGGTATGTTTTCCAATAAAGAAAGGGCGGAATCGATGTTGGCGAGCGTTGGTGCTCAGGGATATAAGCCGCAAATTGTCAATGTGCCGAGAGAGCAAAAAGAAATTTGGGCGTTTTTACCCCAAGGTGAAGCCGCCAAATTGAGCGATGAACGCTGGTCTGAGCTACTTTCTTCAGAAGAATACATACAGAAACGACAAAATGTGTGTTCAGATGTTGCGTCTTACTAAAAGTTTCTCTAGAATCGCGCCTCCGGTTTTGGGGAAGAGTGCTTTTTCATAGCGGATGACCATTTTGTTGATGTCTGACTTTATGGTCTTGGAGTGATCAGCTTCATGTAAAGCTGGCGTAGCTCAGTTGGTAGAGCAGCTGACTTGTAATCAGCAGGTCGTAGGTTCGACTCCTATCGCCAGCTCCATTTTTAAAGGCCTTGTTCAGGCTAAAGCTTCATCGCTTTGGCTCTGGGCGGGGTTTTAGGTTTCTCTGCCCTTTCTGGGTGGTTAAATTTATCAGGTTTGATACGGCAAATGCAGCTTGCGCAAGCGAGCAGCTAAGTCCGTGATTTATAAGAAATAGTTGACACTGGCTAGCAATGAGCGGAAAATACGTCGCCTTTGCGCAGCGATACCGCTGTTTTTGTGCTTGTTGTTGATGCGCAAAGTATTCTTGCTCAACGCATCTGCAAGTTGAACAAAAAGATGTGATGTGTGAGCGGCCGAGTTATTCGGTATGAGTTTTGAAGCAGGGGTTCCAGAGTGGCCAAATGGATCAGACTGTAAATCTGACGCGCAAGCTTCGGTGGTTCGAATCCACCC
>JBOEGR010000053.1:0-8956 GCA_050633525.1 Cellvibrionaceae bacterium | reverse complement strand
TACCCGTATGCGGCCCTTGCCCTACAGGGAAGTAGGGTACTTCAAAAATGCAGGAGCAATTTTTTGATCGGGTTCCCTTCATCATCCCCTTGATGACGACTACCGCACTGATTGATCGATGCCATCCATGGCATCGAGTCTGAGACTAGTTAAAAACTATCCAAACCTGTTCCCGCAGGTTTGTCGCTCCTGCTCACTCAGCGTTTATCACGGCGTCCTGCCGTGAGATGGATCATCAAACTCATTACTTCGGCCGCGTTGAGGGCAGGAGGGCATCGTTTATATTATTTAATAATGAAGTACAAATAAGTCATCACTTTCAGGGAAAGGCTTGCCGTGTTCTTTTTCCCATTGTTGCTTTGCCAACAAATCAAACTCGGCAAGACTTTGGTCTTTAGGGTTATCATAACCGAGAGCAGCGATAATCTTAGTGGCAATTTTAGCTTTGGGGAGAAAAGAAATACGTAAACCCATCCAAGCTACAAGATACATAAGTAGCCCCCCCCCCTATACCAAGGAAAACTAATGTAAACCACCCCTCTAATATAATATCAATATTGCCATACATAAAAAAAGAAACTAAAACCATCATGACCAATGAAAACGGCACTCCAAAAATCAATATAATAATAGGAAAACGTCGACAAATTTGTTTGGTTACATTTTCACCATCCACCATTCGATCCATCACCCACAGCTTACGCTCTTTAGGCTTGCGTACGGCATAAGCAAAGGCTTGCGAGGGATCATCTTGATCATACTCCACCACAAATTCGACTTCGTCAGTGTTTTTAAAAGCCACTTTATTGAAGTAACCCATAATACGAATGCCATTCACTTTACAGTTAAAGTAAGTCACATCCTCTTGCATCATCGCGGCGGCAGTTAAAAACGCAGAGTTAAAAAAAGCACCGCTCGCCAATGCGCCCACGGCGGCTGCACCTGTGACTGTTGTTGCAGAGACGCCAGAGGCATTTACCGCACCGGAGTTGATAAAACTTTTATAGCCTTTATGGGTTTTAAGGTTAGTAATTTTGCCGCTTAGTAGGCTGAGNNAACGCAAAGTAACCAAACGTTTTTACCCGTATGCGACCCTGCGGGTTCCCTCAGCAATGAGTTTGATGACGACCACCACGCTGATTCGCTCCTGCTCACTCAGCGTTTCTCACGGCGTCGTGCCGTGAGATGGATCATCAAACTCATTACTTCGGTCGCGTCTAGGGCGCTAGGTCGTACTAGTTAATAATGGAGAACAAATAAATCATCACTTTCAGGGAAAGGTTTGCCGTGCTCTTCTTCCCAGCGTTTTTTTGCTTTTTCACTCTCGTATGCGAGACTAATTTCTTTAGGGTCTTCATACCCCAAGGCAGCAATTATATTATTTGCAATTTTGGCTTTAGGGAGAAAAGAGATTCGTAACCCTAACCAAGCAGTAAGGTATGCTAGCCCCCCCCCCCCTATTAAAACAGCAAAGGTAATAAAAATAACATTTTCAAAACCATTCATAATCAAAGCAATGATGTAAGGTATTGGAATAAAGACACCAATAGTAATCATTGGTAAACGCCAACACATTTCTTTAACGACATTCTCACCACTAGTCATGCGATCCATCACCCAGAGTTTGCGTTCTTTGGGTTTACGTACCGCATAGGCATAGGCTTGATCTGGATCATCTTGATCGTATTCGACAACAAATTCGACTTCATCCGTGTTTTTAAAAGCGACTTTATTAAAATAACCCATTACGCGGATGTCGTTGACCTTACAGTTAAAGTAGGTGACATCTTCTTGTATCATCGCTGCCGTGGTTAAAAACGCGGAGTTAAAAAAAGCACCACTGGCGAGTGCGCCTACAGCGGCTACACCTGAGGTTTTTGCCGCACCGGAGCCCATAAAGCTTTTATAACCTTTGTGGGTTTTTAAGTTTGTGATTTTGCCACTTAGTAAACTGAGCTCGCTCATGGCATTAGTTTCATATCGTCAAAGTTGGGAATGTGTTTAGAGGAGGATTGCTCTGCTGCCTCTGGCTTAGGAGGTTTACTTAAGCCCATTATACTGGCTAGGGCGTTTTCTAAGTCATCGCTTTGTTCTTCAATGGTATCAAATGGAGTTTCAATTGTACCGCCTTCGCTGTCTTTTTTAGCAAAGGGAGTTTTTTCTAACCAATTTTGTAAGTCATTATCCTTTAATAACAGAATCAATAGCTCTATACCAAAGGCAATCATAGTTAACCCAATACCGATCGACATCAAAAAGGCCATTAAGCCAAAACGAACCGTCAGGTCAGCCGCAAGGCGCGCTGCCAAGTATCTAGCTACGCTCTTGGCCATTTGTTTTTCCCAGCCTGCATTTAAAGCGGCATAAAGAGCCATACCTCCAAAACCTGCTGAAAGAAAATTAAGCGTACCTTTAGAATAAAAAGCAATGGCTAAAATAGAATTCTTTTTGGCTGCTGATTTCCCCCCTTCAGCAAAATCCATCACCCCAGACATAACTCCACCCACAACCATTAGCCCTGCTCCACCTACTTTTAGGGCGGTGTAGTAGCGGGTATTTTTTTTGGCGGCGTGGCTGGCGAGTTCGGCGATGACGGCGGTGGTGGAGGCGCTGGCGATGATGAGGTTGCCGAGTAGCATTTTGTCTTTGGGGTTTTGGCGGTAGGCTTGGAATAGTTGCCATGTGGCGGCGGCTTGTATGACACCCATTAGGATGCCAAAGCGTACTTCTAAAGCGGCGTTTCGTTTCATCCAGCGTTGGTATTTCTTTTTGTATGCGGCTTCATCTTCCGCTAAGCGGTTGATCATGTAGTTGTAGGAGGTTTGATGCCGCTGAAATTTGTATTGCTCGTCGGTCAGCATTTTGCTGAGTGTGTTTTCAATCTTTTTTAGGTCTTCTTTTTTAAGGTTTTGATTTTTTGGTTTTGTTCGTGCTTTCCACTCGGGATTATCGAATTTATCGTAAATGAGGCTGTGTTTTTCTGCCTTGAGTGCGGCTTTGTCGTCAATAAAGCGCTGGTTGGCGTATTGATTTGCTTTAAATTGATTGATGCCTGCACGGGAGAGAAAGATACTTTCGGCAATGACGTTGGCCACGGTATCCATAACGGGGCTAAGAAAAGGCTTGAGCAGCCTTTCGCTCATGGCGATGAATATTTTATCGATCCCTGCTGTGGGGATGTGTCGCAAGTTATACTGTTTTACCGTATGGACGAGCGATAAACCTGTTGTACTTATCGCAACGAGTTCGTCAATTAGGCTGGCAGCGCTTGTATTAATGTTATCGATATTTTGTTTATTGGCCACTGTGGTTTGGTTGGCTTTGAGTTGCGCCAAACTTTGTGTAAGAGCGACTCTGCCTTTGGTTTGGTTTGCGGCAATAGCACGCCATAATAAGTTGTCATCTGTATAGGTACAGGACTCGACGTAGTCTTTAAGACGTTTATCCCCGCTGGGACACGCACTCAAGCCGGTGAATAGGTCGCCTATTAGGTCTTCAAAGAAGTTGCCGTCTAGGGGAGATTCTTCATGGTATTCGGCCAAGGCATCTGTTAAGCGCACGGATTCAAGCCACACAATTTGATCGCTAATGCGTTCGTCTATGAGTGTTTCAGCTTCGGTGATGAGTGCTTGGTAGTTAGCATTAAAGGTGTCGAATTGCCCCTGATCAAACTTGTTAGCGTAGCGTCGCCACGATTCTTTTTGCGCTTTTTGCCTTCTGGCCTCCTGACGTTGTGCGTGATTAGGAAAGATGACTTCAACCTTGCGATGACCATAGCGCAAAATATCCTCTTCACTTGCCAGTGCACGAGCGTAGGTGCCCTCTGGCCACCCGCGTGGGTGCGGCTTTACTCTTGCCATATCCTCATATTCGCCCCTGCCTACAATGAGCCGACTATTATTTTCTTCAAAAAATTCGACGGCTTTTGCTTCCATCATGGTTTTAATATTTTGGATACTTTCAGCCGCATGAATTTTTAACCCTGCTTGGCCTTGGTATTTATCTACCCAACCACCTACATCAAGCGCAAAGCCATTCAGTTCTCGGGTAATTCCTACAGCATCCCATAGGGCGAGCATCATGGGATGATTGCGTTCGCTATTGGGTGCCAAGTTTATCCACTTTACCTCTTCTGCGGCTTCATCTGTACGCATGCGAAAGGCGTTGGCACTGGTGCATAGCTTGAGCGTATCGCTATTGTGTTTACCTGTTTCGTCACTAATGAGCTGGGCGGTGACATCGGTCTCGTGCAGGTGTTTGTAGACTTGTTCATCGCCACTGTATTCTAGGACTTTTTCTAAATTGGATTGCGTCAGCTTTTTACCGTGGGGATAATTGGGCGAGTTAATCCAAATGCTGGGGCGAAACGTTTGCATGCGTTTGTTACGCAAGGCACCATCGCTTTCCATTTGCTGTAGCGTTTCTTTACTCCATGGGTGCTCAGAGAAGGCAAAGTCGACTTTATCTATATCCCAAGGCTTTTCAATAAAGAAACAATTTTGATTGGCAACGAGCACTTTTTTTTCGCCTTTTTTAAAGGCTTTAACACTGAGCTGATCTAAAGCGTTATCGCTATCGACTTCATAAATATCCCATTTTTTATTATCAGGGTGATCGTGATAATAGATGTAAATAAACCCTTCACGCATCAGCCGCAACACATATTTGTGGTGTTTGAGTTCAACGTCGGTGACTTTATTGCCCATACCGCCAGGTAAATTAAGACCCGCAAAGGCGGGGGTATCAGGCACGACTGCATAGCGTGTGGGAACAATGGCTAAGCCTCTGGGCTGTAAACATAATAAGGGTGTATCGTCTGTGGGCTGCGGCCCAAATTTTTTAGCTGGCTGCAAGGCATTGTTTGTCATGATAAGCGTCCGTTTAAGTACACATAGATCCGTATGGGTGGCATATACTCATTATTGATTTTCGTCTTCTTCATCATCGTCATCGTCTGCAGGGCGGCTTTGTACACCAAGTGCTGCATAGCTAAAACTTTTGAAGTAGGTGTAGCTACTGCCGCTGCTACCATCAACATGTTCAAGTTTATAATTTTTGCTGGTATCGAGCCCGTCAAACTTAAGGTCAAGAAAATCATCGCCGGGTATCAGGTCATCAGCGACAGTTTTGGTAACGCTAATAGCACCATCAGTACTGGTGAGCACAAATTGATCGTTATCAAATAAATTGCTGGCAGGGTTAATGGCAAGGCGAATAGTGGCGGGTTTAAATTCTGGTGCTAGCGCTTCTTCGCTAGTCAGCTCATGATCTATGGTGACGTTTTCACCGGGGCTGACTTCTCCCGGCGTGTGGCCCACAGCCTTGTATTGGCCGCCCGTACCACGCTGTTTGGTAAAATCGATATCGGGCAGTGCTGCATTGCTAGTTTTAGTTAACACAATGGCATCGCCAATGGTGACATCACCAGAGCCTGCGGCCACTTTGCCACCACAGGCAATGGCATCGCCGACTCTGGCTGCGGGCCTGCCATTAATGGTGACCGAGCTGGAGCCCGCTGCAATTGAACGGCCGTGCTTACAATGGCGCTTGAGAGAATCACCTACTCGCGCAGCCGGTTTACCATTGATGGTAACGTCACCACTACCTGAGGTGATAGGTGTGGGGGAGCACTTTCCGTGCCCAGAACCAATATCGCCTAAACGCCCTGCTGGTTTACCCATAATGCAAATTCCTTATGCTTAGTTAAGTTTGATTGCGCCATTAATATCCACGACACCGGCACTGATATCAATTTTACTGCCGGTGATGGTGATGGTGCTGCCACCCACTTGCAGTTTGATTTCTTGACCGGCTTCTATCAATAATTTTTTACCGACGTTGATGGTGTAGTTTTCGCCAACTTTATTGGTTTCATTTTTAACTACTTGCTGCGCTTTGTTATGGCCAATTTTAATTTGCTGGTCATTTTTAACGAGGGCGTTGTGATCTTTTTCTGCCTGAAAATAGACCTCTTCACTGCCCTTGGTATCTTCAAAATACAACTCATTACAATTAGCGGTACCACCGCCTTTAGTCGAGCGTGTGCGTATACCGTTGCGTGTCCCTTTATGGTCTTTATAGGGTGGTGGATTCTCTGGGTGATATAGCGCACCAATTACGAAGGGCCGATCGGGGTTGCCGTTCTCGAAGGCTACGACCACCTCTTGCCCAATACGTGGCGTAAACTGTGAGCCAAAATTAGGGCCAGCAAAACTTTGCATGACACGCAACCAACAGGTGGTGTTTTCGTCTTGCTTGCCTTGTCGATCCCAGTGGAACTGCACCTTAATGCGTCCCTCTGGGTCCATATGAATTTCTTCGCCTTTAGGGCCAGTCACAACGGCAGTTTGCAGGCCGTTAATCGTTGGGAATTTTGCGTTCGGGTAAACTAACTCACCTTGAGGAACGGCTTCAATAGAACAGGCCACACTGCCCGTGTCATTATTTGCAGAAAGATTCACTTTGGTTAAGGTAAAGGTTTTGCCTTTATCTTTAAATTGCCCGCCGAAAAACCAACTGCCATCGGCCAGCTCTAGCTCAAAGTGTTTACCTACAGATAAGTTGCGACAATCACCGCGCCCCGTCCACACTTGTGCGCGCTCAACACTTTTATTCGCACGAGCAGCCACGTGACTTTTACCATCACCATTGGAATGATGGCTATCACCATACACATAAGACTCCATCTCAAGCACGCGCGGCGTTTCAGAAACAGGAGTGCTCACTGTATTGTTCACCACCACTGGGGCACTGGGTGTTTTATAGTTATAAGCACGTTGCTCAAATTTACCCGAGGCAAAGCGACCACTCGTTTGCCAATTAGTCAGGTGCTCATGGCTACTAGAATGAGACTGAAGGCGTACTTTTTTAGGCGCTAAATCTGCAAGGAACTCAGCACTATCCACGATATGCAGTGTATGCGAACCGTTTTCATGTCCAAAATAAAACGCTAAACCCTCAAGAAGACAAAGGCGCTTAAAGAATGCGAGATCGGTTTCGTTATACTGAACCCAATAGCGCTTTACTGCGCGCGGGGACTTTATATCAATCTTAAAACTAGCATCAGCGCCGTATTGTTTAAATATGTCGCTAATGACGTCATCTACTTTTTTACTTTGAAAAATGCGGCAATCGGTACGCTTGGACAGAAACATTTCTAACCAAGACACTATTTTTATGGCGTATTGAGTCGCCTCACCTGCTCGACTACTGCCCAAAGCAGAAAACTGCTGCACAAAACCATTCAAATAAAGCAAACTATTATCGGCTTGCACAATGCCGACCGTGGCTGCAGTACCGACTAAATCTTTAGGGTCTAATTCATGTAAGCTTTCAGAAAACGCTTTAACTGATATAGAAAAGCCAGATGACATCATCTGATTGCATTCTAAAGTCTCGGGAATAAGTGCTAGTGGGCCAAGAGAGGTATTAAGGCGAATGTTGCGCTTTGCTTGAGTATGTCCGTCTGGCATGTTAACTCCTATTAATGAGGTCCATTTTCTATTTTCTCCTAATGAAATACCTCAATTAGGAAAAAATATATTTATTTTCTGTCCTTTACATCCTTTTGCATGCATCACAAAAAACGAGGATGGTAGCGAGAATTTTTTATACCGTTATTACAGATACTCGCTGGTCACATTATGAAGCTCCCTTTTCTATTTTAAAAGTATTCCAATACTTCTTTTTCAAAAGCGTGATGGAGATCACTTTTCTTCATTGACAAGCCATGAGGATGACCACAAAATGTATCCAGTAATTGATAAAACGTAACCAATCAAAAAGGTTGCTCATCAACAGGACGCTCAAACACTCATGGAAGTCTCTCAACTCCCTATCGCCCATCCCAAACTCGTTGGTTACCAAATAGGTAACGATTGCTGGATTTTTGCCGCACAAGATTTCAAACCCTCTTACTGGTTAATCCTCAAACGCGAGGGCTTTAGTGGCGACTTATTTCAAGCCAGTGATGAGCTGGACGAAGTCACATGGGAGTTAGACGACTACGAACAACTCGCCAATATCTACCGCCTAGAAGACACGCCACCATCCGATGCATGGTACAAATGGGACGATTGGTTACGCACTGACTTAGAAGAGCTGATCCTTGCAGGCCGTATTCAAGTTTACAAAGTGGATGAAACGGTGGCCGGCCACTTAAACGATTTAGACCACCCTATCTATAGCCACCCCGACACCAGCGGCAACGGTGGCAACCCTGTTGTGGTGGTTCGCAACCAACTGGCCGAAACTCTGGGTAAAGACATCATGGATCGCTGGGTAGGCAAAGACAAAGCCGACCGACTCCACTGGGACCGCTCAGGCCTGATGCGAGAGCTATCTGAAGTTGGCGATATTGGTGTCGCTGTCTACGACGTCGCCGCCGACCTCGTCATCGGCCTAAAAGATATTGGCTCCTTTGTTATCACTGCTGTAAAAGATACTGTCACTGGCGCTGTTGAACTGGCATTTGATGTCGCTATAGCTCAAGCAAAATTCACCAGTAAATTAATTAACGGGGATTTTGACGGCATTAAAGATGACCTCCTTGAACTCGGCGTCATGGCCGCAGAAGAAATAAAAGAATCCTTTAAAGACGCCAAAGCCTTTGCCGCCAAAGTCAACGAAGGCCGCAAAATCTTCTGGAACCTCACCACCGATGCCAAAAGCCGTCGTCTCATATTCGACTACCTCGATAGCGTCTACCAAAGCATAAAATACGAAGAAAGCCGCGTTATTGGTGTTAAAATTGTCTCAATCGTTGGTATCGAGGTATTACTAGCCCTTGCTACCGCCGGTGCTGGCAATGTTGCCAGACGTGCCGGCCAAGCGGCTGCCAAAGGGGCAAAGGCAGTTAAAAATGCCAGCAAAATCAAACGCATCGGCCCCTTCCCCATCAAGGCCATTGATGAAATAGCAGACTTGGGCAGAGCACTAGATAAACCGGCAGTGAAAA
>JBOEGR010000052.1:0-14893 GCA_050633525.1 Cellvibrionaceae bacterium | reverse complement strand
GGGAAGTTGGGGCGGTTTGATCAGGAGTTGGCCGGCCGAGATCAGGTCGGACAAGGCTTGCTCGCCCTATACGTCGATACGCAGCCTCAATGGCGCCCGGTTACTCTAAAGTCGGATCGGACAAGCGCTTGGGCTCAATTGACGATACTAATTGAAAACCGGAAATTGCTCATTCAGCAACTCAACAGAACGGGTATTCCGACGGCGCTTCATTATCCTAGACCGTTAAATAGACAGATGGCTTATCGTGAGTTCGTTTGTACCACGCTTTGTCCCGTCAGTAACGAGGCAAGTCAACAGTGTCTTAGCCTGCCATTTTCGACTGCTTTGGCTTCGTCGCTAACTGGGCGGCTCACTCGACTGTAAATTTTCGTCAGCTTGGTTTGTAACAACGATAGATTCGGGGTCGACTCAGCAGCGCTGGATGATACTTCCAAAGCTATGTCTGTTCTTGGTGTCAGACATTATGCAATCGCATCGGTACTTCTCAGTAGCTGGTGCCGCGGTAATCCCCCCAATAAAGCGCGGTAGCTAGAGGTGGAATTTTCTCGTAAAGTAAACGACGGAGATTCCCACGAAGAAATCACGATTTTCAGACCACCAGATCATCCAGATCCTGAAGGAAAAGGAGGCCGGCAAGCCTGCGCCCGCTCAGGTAGCCAATTGGGAAATGGGAGAAGGGCAATGAGAGTTGGAAATAGTTGGCGATTCAAGGAAGTAGGCGAATTGCACAGCCATTTGAGTCGCATAAACCTATATTAACCATACAGGGCAAGGCACTTTATAACCTGAGAGTCTAACAGCTTCAGTGGATGATAGTGAACGCAGGTTTGCGGAGATCCCTCTGTTTGCCTGATCTAAAAAGTTTGGATTATCTAAAGTAGCAGACCGTTCAACGTATTGCGTTGTGATTTAGTTGGCCAAGTAAAGAAACCTGTTACCAAAGTCCGAGATTAACGTCTTTTTTTTGGAAGGACGTCGAATTTCGAAGATTTTAATTGATCGATTGGATTTGAATAAAAAGGTATTTTTGACGATTTCCAGATAGCCTATTTCACCGAAATTTGATCTGATAATTGGCCCTAAGAAACTTGTTCGAAGTCTGTTTCGGTATACCTTTAATCCTAAGGAACCTCGCTTAGCAGACGCCTGTACGAAATTCGTCGTCTCTCCACTCCAGAGTTGAGCTGTGCTGCAATAATTCCTGCTGATCAGGATTAATGAGTCTGCCCCGCTTGATATATAGATCGGGTAGGCGAGTCCGGCACCATCGGTTGAATTAACCCCAACAATCGAGTTGGAATCTACAACAGCTCTGTACAGTTCGTTACGATCTTCACCTCCGATTCCAACTCCGATAACTTGATTGTTTGGGCTCCGGAATGTTTTCATATCAGAAATCAAATTGTGAGTAATTACTGCTGATCGAGTATGTACTGCAGCAAAGATGCCATACATGCGATTGCGCACGCACGAGTTTCTCGAGATAAGGATGTTCTGTCCAGAGTGAAAATCAATCCCTTTTCTGAAGTTGTCGCTGCACAGATTTTTCTGGACTACTACGCGATTGATAATCGTACCGCTTAGGCCAGCGAGTCCGTACCCTTCTCCAGGCTTTCCCCGTCGGCCGTTGAAGTTCAGTCTATTGCCAATTATTGAAACATTGCTAACATTGCCCAAAGCAATCCCTGCAAACCGGTTAAAGCTAAACTCGCAGTTCAGTATGCGAATATTTCGACAATTGATATCTCGAAAACCGCTACCGGAAGCGCCTATCGTGACACCTGCGAAGTTGAAGCCAGTAACTTGGCAACTGATCAAGGCCACACCGTCATAACCGGCAATGTGAATTCCGTTGCTGGTACCAAGACGGTTTTTGGCGGAAGAATGTTTATGATTTCCAAAACTAATGCGCAATCCACGTAGGAATATCGACGAAATCTGTGAGGAGTAAAAATTGAAGCAGCTTTTTTGCCCCTTTATATTTCCGCCTCCTTCTTGATTGTTGGCACTAGCAGAATAACTAATTATAGAGCCATGTTCGCCAATAATCTCTGCTGTGTTTGGCTTTGAGTACTTGTCGCCAGATAGCAGCGGCGCTGACACAACATAAGAACCGCGAGGAAATCGTAGATTATCCCCGCTATCTAAGGCTCTTTGTATAGCTTTAGTATCGTCTGTTTTGCCGTCACCCTTGGCTCCAAATTCTTTTACTGATGTCTTCTTGGTGTCCATGGTGACCGTTGGCTCACTTTAGTGAAACCCCCGAACTATATCCGGGGTTGGGCAGTGCCAATGCGCGTTCATCTTATGTGTTGACGTGCTCCGCCAAAACTAGCCTAAACGTAAAGTTGAATCTCGGCAAACTATCCCCAGAGGCAGAGGGTTTGCTATTAAACGCAAACCCCCATTATCACTGCGAATTGCCTTGGGTCGACCATACCGGGTAATCAGCTTGGCTAGCAAGTCTCGAATGTCGCCGTGTCGAATTCGAGTGGCGGTCATGATTTCCAGGCAATAGGTGGTGGCTTCGTCTTTGACTGTCAGGCACTTGAACTTCTGTCCATCAACGTAGCCGTCGTGAACCACGTCCCAGACCCAGACGTCGTTGCGCTGGCAAGCCGGTTCATCAAGATGCTTGCCAGTCTTGATCTTCCGACTGGGCCGATACGGCGGCAAACTCAGGCCATTCAGGTGCCACAGGCGGTAAACTCGCTTTCGATTGTCCTTCTAGCCCCTCGATCGCAAATAACCCCATACGAACCGATATTCCCAGGCCGGGAATCTGCGCGAGACTATCGTGAGGGCTTTGCTCGGGTGCCGGTCTCGACTTAGCCGCTGGCTGCGATAGCACAAGCCCGAGCGCGGCGGATTGCAAATCCAGCAAGCCCTGCGTTCACTCAGCCCACGATCACAGGCATACCGTGCCATGGCACGCTTGGCCCGTGGGCTCACAACTTTTTACTTTGAATCTCCTTCATGACTACAACTTCCAGATCTCGTTCGGCGAGCTGCTTTTTCAGTCTGGCGTTCTCGTCGCTCAGCGACTTCAATTTCTTCACGTCCGAGACCTGCATGCCGTCATACAACTTGCGCCACCGATATATCGTTTGCTCGGTCACTCCCTGGCCCTGTGCTGTCGCAACGACCGTGATGGCAGCCGCTTAGCGTAGGATCGCCACATTCTTCTCATCGCTATGCCGGTTCTTCTTCATGTCGGTTTCCCTCTCCGATGGGAGAACCTAACATCATTTTGGCCTACTGCTTGGGGAGCATTCCAGTCAATTGAGCAGGTTGTGGCAGCATTGAAATAGGCAGAGATGAGCGTGGCGGTCGACGATGTAATTCGCCAAGTGGGCATCACGGAGCAGAGCCCTTATTGTTGGAAGAAACAGTACGCAGCGCTACGAATCGATTAGGGACCCGGTGAGAGCGCTACGAGCCCAGACGAAAGAATTGGCGCAATCTCATGTCTAGTACGGATACCGGCGACCGCTGATTCTTTTGCGTGGTGAGGGCTGGCACTTCGACAAGCAGTTGGTCTATTGCCTGTATTGCCTGGATTCGCCGCAGCTGCGCTCGAAAATACCTCGGCGGTTCAAGATGGCGACGACGTAGCGAGAACGATATCAATCCAAGGAGGTCGACCAGGCCTGGGCCATTAACTACGTCAGTGACCGGCTTGTCAACGGGATCAAATCAGGGTGTTGACCATTGTCGATGTCTTCACGAAGGAAGCGTTGTTGATAGTCGTTGGTCGAAGTCGCTAGCCGCAGCATGTGGTCCATACCCTGAATCGGTTACGCACGCCGCGCCGAAGGTTGTACTTGCCGACAATGGCAGCGAATTCAGCCGCCGGCACCTGAGGGCCTACCATCACAAGGTGCGAATCGACTTCTCCAGCCTAGGCAAATCGACGGACAACAGCTTCATCGAGAGCTTCGACGGATCGCCGCGCGAAGAGTGCCTGAACACGCATTGGTTCGAAACCCTTGACGAAGCGCAGCAGATATTAGAGGCTTGGCAGTGCCAGTATCTATAGAGTCGACCTCACATGGCGCTGAATGGGCAACAGCCTGGCGAATTTGCCAGGCTATCGGAAGACTTAGGTGAACGGCAAGGAATCAGAAACGTCAAAAACTAACTCTGGGAGTGGTCCAAGAAACCGGGAAGCTTCGAGCAGAGATGGTTCATTCGGTCAAGCGATGTAGACCTAGCTACGTTCGTCACTTAGTTAGAAGCGAGGTTCGAAATTTTGTCAATCAGTCCGAAAATATTCTTTACCAAACTTGTGGGGAAATAAGTCAAAAGAATGCACGGCCCAGCGCAATTTCGAGAAGTACGACGAGGTCAATCGATGTTTGAAACGTGCCGAGGAAAGAGGGTTCCCTCTAGGTAGTTTAAGTTTGGATCTGTCCTCGGAAATTCCCTGTGCTGACTGCGAAATGAACCGTCTATATAGTTGAGCCGCTCCGTGGCGACTTAAGGCTTTGAGGGGGGGGCTCCTGCCGCATGCGCCTAGTTGTAGAAGATGCACTTCCTAAATGGCTAATGTAGGTATAGCATCCTACGGCCACGGATCTTGACGGTAAGGGATGGAATGAAAATTACAGTAATTGGCACCGGTTACGTAGGACTAGTTTCCGGCGCCTGCTTAGCTGATGTCGGACATGAGGTCATGTGCATCGATATTGACGTTGGCAAAGTTGCGAATCTTCGAGCCGGCAAGATCCCAATTTATGAACCTGGACTAGAGGCATTAGTTCGAGAAAACGTTGCGGCTGGGCGTTTGTCGTTCTCATCAGATCCAGCCGAAGGCGCACGTTTTGGTATTGTGCAAATGATCGCTGTTGGTACTCCCCGCGACGAGGATGGCTCGGCTGATATCCAATATGTATTGGCGGCTGCACGCAACATCGCTCAAAGCATGGATGGTTATAGGGTGGTTGTTGACAAAAGTACAGTGCCAGTTGGGACAGGAGATCAAGTAGAAGAAACAATATTCGAAACGCTTAGGTCGCGCGATTTGGAAGTGCCATTTTCGGTTGTATCGAATCCAGAATTCCTCAAAGAAGGGGCGGCTGTCAATGATTTCTTACGCCCAGATCGAATTGTACTTGGCGTAGAGGACGCCAAGGCAGAAGAAATAATGCGCGAGGTTTACTTGCCATTCTTGCGCAATTTCGATCGAACGGTAGTTATGTCGCGAAAGTCTGCCGAGCTAACAAAGTATGCTGCGAATGCAATGTTGGCGACCCGAATCTCTTTTATTAACGAACTTGCAAATTTAGCGGAGCGACTAGGCGCAGATATTGAGGATGTGCGCCAAGGCATTGGAACTGACCCTCGTATCGGCCATCACTTCCTTTATCCAGGTATCGGATATGGCGGATCGTGTTTTCCAAAGGATGTGAGCGCGCTAATAAGAACTTCGTTAGAAGCAAGTCAGCCGCTGACTTTGTTGGCTGCAGTTCAATCAATTAACGAACATCAAAAAACCAACCTATTGGCTAAGTTACGCGCCCGATATCCTTCCGTCCGCGGGATGCGGTTTGCTTTGTGGGGATTAGCTTTTAAGCCAAACACCGATGACATGCGCGACGCTCCATCCAAGACGCTAATCGAATCTTTGCTGGTTGAAGGGGCGATAATTCAAGCCTACGATCCGGCGGCGATGGATGAGTGTCGCCGTATTTACGGCGACCGCGCCGGCCTGATACTGAGTAAAACCCCGATGGAGGCGATTGATGGAGTGGATGTGCTGTTAATTGCGACAGAGTGGAAGGCATTTCGCTCTCCAGACTTCGAAAAAATGTACAAGCGAATGAAGACGCCCGTAATTTTTGATGGTCGCAACCTTTATGAGCCGGCTACTATGGCCCTGCGAGGATTTGACTATACATGCATAGGGCGTACACGTGCGAAACCAGGAAGTCGATAGTGAATCTCGTAACGGTAGTCTTGTCAGCGTGTATTGACAGCCGAATTTGTTAGCTTTTTCTGCGCTACTGGTGAAATTACGATCCAAATTGCCTAGGCGTGAATTTCGTTCGTATGGTTAATTAAGAGTGATTACTTCAGTCTGCTGCCGGAATAATGGCAGTGCTAGCAATAGGTACCGGGCGTGTTTTCGGGAGTTACGGCAATAAGTTAGGCGGCGTTGACTCGCTTAATCAAAAGGCAAGGCTAACGCTGCCCGTTCTCTTGGAAATCCTAAGGCTTAAAAAATGTAACAAGAGAAGTTGCTTTCTGGTCAAGCGTCGGCCGTTGATATATTAGGCGAAGTTTCTCTAGAGAAAGACTCGTTAATATGAGAAAATTGCATCTGGTTTGTTTGGGTGCCCCATTCATTTAGGACGCGTTGCGTAGGCTGCCTTCAGCCTTCCACTTGCCAAATAATTCTTACTTCGTGTCGCATTCAAAACGTACTCGCCTGTCCTCAATCAGATGTTAAACCCGCGTCTTCTATTTTTTGTCCCATTGGTTGTCAGCGCGTTACTTTACGTTTTCGTATCTATGATTGGCTACAGCTACGTTAGCTACGTCGATGCCGCGCAATGGTTGGTCATTATTGCATTTTGCGCGTCCTTTTATATGGGCACTAGAGTCGAGTTTGCATATCAGCCGAATGGTTTAACTGGCGAATTGAATCAGCGAACTCTTCGTAAGTTACTTTATTTTTCTGTTGGGATTGGTTTAGTTGGCACAATTGGATTAATCGCGGGAATGAGTTTATCCCTGGGCAATTTTCTTAATACATTCTTAGCTAGCCCCAGTCAGTTCGAGCAGTATTTTTTTAACAGCTCGTTCGCAATTCTTTGGCAGGCCAACATAGCGGGCTGTTTTTTGCTTGCACTTACCAAGATCGATCCCAGATGGCGTTACGCGATTTTACTTGCGCTGTTATTCCAAGTTTCGCTGAGGTTTGCATACGTATACCTTGTGATTGCAAGTGTCTACTTTCTGGTCCCTTACTCGAATACCCAGCGTCTGAGTATTAAACGCACTCTTTCTATTGCTACGATCCTTG
Source organism: Cellvibrionaceae bacterium (assembly GCA_050633525.1). Taxonomy (GTDB): domain Bacteria; phylum Pseudomonadota; class Gammaproteobacteria; order Pseudomonadales; family Cellvibrionaceae; genus CANLBN01. Next base: position 7,863 of record JBOEGR010000052.1, on the reverse strand, counting down.
TATTGCCACTTCTCTATATATTCATAAATTCTTACTCTTTAGAAGATGGGTTCTCGTCGGTATTGGCAAAAATTGCTCCATATACATTCGGTAACTTTGTAGTTCTAAGCCAAATTAGTATTGATGCGAGTTTGGGAATATTGAATCCGTCGTTTGAGTCACTTGGACTCGGGTCTTGGGTCGCGACCCTTGCTAAGTATGTCGAAGGGGTTACCGTTAGGCCATTGTTGGTATTCTCACCGATATTTCTCAGTCTTGGAGCTTACGGAAACACCGCAACTGGTTTCTCAACTTTCATGTATGGCGGGATAGTTGACGGAGTGGTGTTTCATTTCTTTTTAGGCGCCGCAGCTCAGTATCTATATAGACTCAGTCTAAGAAATATAGTCGCAGCCGCGATATACGCCGGAATCGCTTCCGGGCTCGCATTGTATTTTGCGACCGGGGCGCCCTTCGGTACAACGCGATTGTTGCCTGCGATTATTTGGATTGTCTTTCCAGTGCTTATATTGCGAACCTTGTATGGCCCCGATGTCGATCGATCTGAAAATAGACGGTCTTTCCGTCGTCTCTAGTTGTCGGGGCTCTTCCTCAATTTCGACTCGCATGTTTGCCCTCGTTGAAAATGCGAATCTGCTTTGAACTATTCTTGAGTGAACCATAATATGACTTCTGACTGTTTATCTGTAGCGCTCGTTGGTTGCGGAAGGATCTCGGCGCGCCATGCGGAATTGTTGGGTGGAGATCAAATTGCTGGCGCCAAGCTTGCAGCTGTATGTGATATCGACGCCCATCGCGCATTAACGCTAGGGCAGAAGTATGCCGTGCCACACTTCACAAATATGCATGAGATGATGCAGTCAAGTAATTTTGACCTCGTGGCAATTCTGACTGAAAGTGGCTTCCACGCTCAGCATGCGATTGAACTGGCACCGTACGGCAGTAATATTTTGGTTGAGAAGCCGATGGCACTGCTAGTTTCTGATGCAGATAGGATGATTGAGGCTTGCGAAAAAGCGGGTGTGAGACTGTTTGTCGTAAAACAAAATCGGTTTAACTTGCCGGTTCAGAAATTGCGTGAGGCAGTTGACGAAGATCGTTTCGGAAAGCTTATTCTCGGGACCGTGCGAGTCCGTTGGTGCCGTCCTCAAGCGTACTACGACCAGGCCTCATGGCGTGGCACTTGGAGGTTGGATGGCGGGGTCCTAACTAACCAAGCGAGTCACCATGTTGATTTGCTTGAATGGATGATGGGAGATGTCGAATCTGTATTCGGAAAAGCGACTACCGCTCTTGCGGAAATTGAGGCTGAGGATACGGCTGTGGTTACACTAAAATTTGCTAATGGAGCTCTTGGTTTGATTGAAGCTACGACTGCGACGCGGCCTAGAGATCTCGAAGGATCACTATCACTACTCGGTGAGAAAGGGAGCGTCGAAATTGGAGGGTTCGCTGTTAATCAGCTCAAGCACTGGTCGTTTACCGAAGAACGACCAGATGACAAAAATGTAATTGAAAAGTTTTCTGTGAATCCTCCGGATGTATACGGCTATGGGCATCGTAGCTACTACGAGCATGTTGTGAGTTGTCTGAGGCATGGCGCTGGTCAGTTAGTTGACGGGCTTCAAGGTCGACGTAGCCTGGAGCTGATATCCGCAATTTACGAATCGATAGAAACTGGGAGAGAGGTAAACATGCGATTTTCCTCTAAGCACGTAAAGCTTGGTAAGTGACTCTATGAAGCACCAAGAAATACTTCTTATCGCTCTGAGCCAAGTTCGACTCCGAACACATTCGTTTTTACCGCTCGATCCCGTCTAACTGATGGCGTTCAATGACCTGTCTAACTGAGGCTGATTTAATTTAGCATTTGCACTATTCGTTCCGTTGTGAAACGAGAATTCTTGGAATGTATTGAATGAACGAAAAAGACCAGACTATGAATATGACAACATCAAGCAATGCTCCCAAAATTCTCAAGATCGGAATACATGATGTCTCATGCGGGCGCGATGTAGTAATAGTTGAGCCGGCCAATCTGTACGGATGTAGACTTGATGATTGCGTGTTTATAGGGCCGTTTGTCGAAATTCAATCTGGTGTCGTGGTCGGACCCCGTACTCGTATTCAATCTCATTCTTTTATTTGTGAACTCGTAAGGATTGGCATGGATTGTTTCGTATCTCACGGAGTCATGTTCATCAATGACAAGTTCTCATCCGGAGGGCCGGCGCGTGGCAATACTGCAATGTGGAAGGGTACAGAGATAGGTGATCGTGTGTCGATCGGCACTAACACTACGTTGCTGCCAGTATCTATTTGCAGCGATGTCGTCATCGGCGCAGGGTCAGTTGTAACATCAAATATTACGGTGCCAGGCGTTTACGCTGGGAATCCACTGAAACAACTGAGGAAACGTTTTGAGAGTTAAGTTCTTAGATCTGCCCGATCAATATAGGAGACTTCAGTCTGAAATTGATCCTGTAATCCAAAGTGTGATAAGCGAAGCTTCCTTTATTGGAGGTCCCATCGTCAAAGCATTTGAGGCGAGTTTCGCAAAGTATTGCGGAGTAGGCCATTGCATCGGAGTTGGCAATGGAACCGATGCACTTGAGATAGCGATTGAAAGTCTCAATCTCCCTGCCGGATCTGAAATTCTAGTGCCTGCGAATTCATTTGTCGCAAGCGCGGAGGCGGTTACCCGAACGGGTCATCAAGTTGTTTTCGTTGAACCATCAGGGTTAAGCGCGACTATCGACGGAAATGATGTTGAGCGTGCAGCAACCGCAAATACTGCAGCGGTGATCGCGGTGCATTTATATGGGCAACCTTGTGAGATGAGCTCCATATCAGAAGCGGCTGACGCCTATGGCTTGAAGGTGATCGAAGATGCCGCGCAAGCGCACGGAGCGACATATTTAGATCGGCGTGTTGGATCTCTGGCTGATGTTGCAGCGTTTAGCTTCTACCCGGGAAAAAATCTTGGTGCATATGGTGATGCGGGAGCCATTACCACGAACTTCTCGGATTTGGCGATGCGCGCGCGCCTTATAGCTAACCATGGTCGAATTGATAAGTACGATCATAAAATCGAAGGCCGAAATTCAAGGCTTGATGGCTTGCAGGCTGCAATACTGGACGTAAAACTTCGTCATCTTGACGACTGGTTAGGAATCCGGCGAACCATAGCGCAGGTTTACCGTTCGAGAATTAGCCAAATACCCGGCATCCAGCTTTTTGCGGAGCGAGCTGACTCACTTAGTGCATACCACCTGTTCCCAATCATTACCCCTGATCGCGACGGTATCGCTTCTCACCTGTTTAACTATGGAATAGCAACTGGAATTCACTATCCCACGAGCCTCCCATTTCTGTCTGCGTACGACTATCTTGAGGGCCGGGGCGGATTTCTCGCTAGCGAGAATCGGTCAAAGTGCTTGCTGAGTCTGCCGATTGGAGATCACATGACTGAGAATGATGCAAACTACGTTTGCGATTGTTTAGCGGCTTACTTCGGCTAAGGCAACACCATTCAGTGGCCCGCTGGATGGATTATTAAGGAACGGGGAGTATCCGCGGATTGTAAGCTGGATGATATCGAATGCACGGATGGTTACTTATAGAGTTTGATTGCCTCAGTTGAATTTGATTGTCTTGCAGTACTTTGTTACGAAATAAGACGACAGTCCTCTTGTTGGTTAAGGCGCAAATGTCCGGGTGTACTCTCCGCTTGTTTGAGTGCGAGTCAACGGGGCCTTCTGCTTGAAGTATGTTATGCCAACTATTCAGGTGTTTCGTTTCCTGATGATGTTCTTTATGTTTCATGCTCCTTGCTTGACGCCCACTGCGGAATATGATGCCGAAGCTCGTATGGAAATCGTACCGACTAGAAATTCAATTCGCGCGGATTGCACCGTGGAGGCTCGAGAGACTCATGAAATCGAATTTTTATTCTGATAACTCGCGAAATTGGAAGATTTATGAGCCTAAATTGAACTTAGAGTCAGAATGCCATTTGCTCATCTGCCGTGAATCCGTCGATGAAGCGACATAACGTCCTATACCTAATGACCGAATCGTTTAATTCGGAAAATGCAGGAGCCGTAAGGTCAAAAGTGCATTGTGATGCGCTTGAGATGGCCGATGTTGCCTTGCAATGCTTGACTTTGTATGAAAGCGATAGAATTTCGGCAGAATCACCGCCTATTTGTTTCAAAATCAATAAGGCAAATTATTCAGCTCGATTGTTCGCAGAGATAATGTACGGCTTGTGGATATTCGCGCGGATATTGAGTCGGTTTAGGATTGATGAGAAAATTCTCATTCCAATTCCATCCTTTGTTATTGCTATTTTTGCCGTCGTGGCGGCGAAGATCACTGGAAAAGAATACGCAGTAGATTTCCGAGATTTTTACCCTACCGTTTATCGTCGAAATTTAGGGAAAATTGGCAGGTCATCGACAATGATGCTACTTACGCGTTGGACATTTGCCAATATTGTTGATGGAGCGTCATCAATATTCGTAGTAACCATGTCGATGGAGAAATACTTCCGGCGACTTGGATTCAATACCGTATTTGCTCCGAACGGTGCGTCTTCGAGTATGTTGGAGCTTTATTCTAGAAAGACAATTTCGGGTCCTGTTCGGATAGTATTGTCAGGAAATCTTGGGGCGGCCCAAGATGAAAGCGCGATAAAGTTACTGATCGAAGAAATGAGGGGGTTTCCTAAGCGAGAGTTGCACTTGGTCGGGTCAAGTAGTCAATTCTCAACACGCGCGAGTACGAATGTATTTTTTCATGGAACGTTAAGTCAAGCTGACTACGCTTGTCTTCTAAACTCGTGCCATATAGGAGTTAGTTTGCGAAATAACGATTTTGTCGGTCGAAACGCACTTCCAGTAAGATTGTTTGACTATCTTTCCTTAGGCTTGCCTGCAGTCGTCTATCCACGCGGTGAAGTTGAGAAGCTGTTTGGTTGCACTTCGTCAATCAAGTTTCTGGAAACTGAAACGGACTCGGTTAATGAAGCCATTTCGACAATGATCTCTGATTTGCCTTACGAAGTCTTGTCCTCGGATGCAAATCGGATGGCAGAAAAACACTCAAGGAAAGCAACGAGCCAACTAATCGTTAAATGGGCAAAACAAGAACGGTTCTTGTGATTTTTTTCAAGCTGTCTATTCCCGAAGATTCGATTTATGTTGTAGGAAATGCGCCAGCGATGCGTGTTTGCACTCCGGTACTTCAAATGTCTATACCTCTGCTGGCGTCTTCATGCTTTATGCCTGATCTGGGCGCGTAAAGTTGTAGGGCGCGAGTAGATCGTCAATCGTGTGGCTGGTGTGAATCGGGCTCTCGAATATACGGCTATGAACAAATTGATCATCGAACGTTCCGACTACCGGCTCGGTTATTCCGTTTTGCTCTGGCAGCCTCTTATAGGCCATACATTCGATTGAAGCGCGAAGGCTTAGTCGATAAACGTCGGTTCCAATGGAGGCAGTAAGCGTTTCGCTGAAATTACAAAGTCCAAAGTTGAAACGCCACTTTAGAATTTACTTTGGGGGCAAGCCAAGGACTGGTTTCTTGATAGCGGCTTTAAGAACAGGTCGAATCACCGTAAGTTTCGAACACTTCTGCTCGTGGCGAAGCCTTTTATGTAGCAACATTGTGACTCTTGAGTTGTGTAGGCTGTATGCCATACGAGTGTCATAGAGAAATGAGCGAAAATGGTGAGGGGGGTGTGGTGATTAATTTTTCTGTCTTTATTGATTCCTTTCGAATTGCCTTTATTCGGACCTTGGTTAGATCTGAGCTGTGATAAGAGTTGCGTCGGTCCTTGCTCTTCTTAGCTTACTGTCGCAAGGAATTGCACTCGCGGCACTGCCAATCATTACAGTCTTTTTTTCACCAGAAGACTTTAATCATCTAGCTGCATTTTCATCTGCGGCGCTAATTTTGATTACGATCGCCGCGCTGCGGCTGGAAATGGCGATTCCGATAGTTGAATCTGGCCGAGATGCGCGCATCCTAGCTCTGACGGGGACGGTCGTTTGCATTTTTTTGTCATTCGTAGTCGGTGTTGCTTTGTGGGCAATTTTGCCGTTCAGTGGTATCAGTAAAGCTCTCAGATCATCTCTAAGTTTACTGCCTTTGGCCGTATTATTTGGCGGACTCCAAGTCGTCGCCCTCGGACTCGCGCTGCGTCAGCAAAAGTTGTTCGCGACGGGAATTGTCCGGTTGATCCAGACAATATTTGGTCTTGCTACGCAAATCGCGATCGGGTACTGGACTTTCGTTGAATTCGGTTTGGTCATCGGTTTTTTGGTTAATATTCTGACCGGCGCGGTTATCTTGACGATATTGGTGAAATTCGATTTACCCACAGATGATAGGCTTTCATTTGGAGATTTTCGGCGAGTAATCTACGGGCAGAAAGATTATGTACGCTATTCGTCGGTTGACGCTTTGCTCAACACTAGCGGGCTGCAATTGCCACTGTTTTTGATTTCGGTATATGGCGAAGGTGCTACAGGCGGACTTCTTTTTCTTGCTATCAAATTGTTTTATACGCCATCTACAATAGTTAGCGGGGCTTTTGCAAAAATCTATCACTCGACCGTCGGTGTAACTCTTCGGGAAGGATGCCTCACTGAATTCACTCAGGAAATCCTACTGAACTTAACACGCTACGGTGGAGGTCTCGTAATTGCCGCGGTAGTTCTGGGTCCTACTTTTGTTGAGCTGGTTATGGGGCCAGATTGGCGCCTCACTGGGCAGCTTTTGATATGGATGGCTCCGTGGATCATGCTTCAGTTGACTGCGTCTCCTATCGCTACTGTTTTTATGGCACAGGGGAAGCAAAAGCAAATGTTTGTTCTTAGTACATTCGGCTTTGTTATGCGAATTTCCCTTGTGTTAATAGCACTGATATATTTCCCGGAGGTTGCCGGGGTCTTCCTCTGCGTTGGTAGTGCATTATTTTACCTATTGGTTTTGGCGTATGCCTCAAAACTGAGCGGCTTATCTTTATCAAGCTTTGCGACAATTGGCAGAAAAGCAATGCCTCTTTTACTCGCGACAGCTACGCTAAGCTATATCCTAAAGCTTTCCCTTGAAGAAGGATTATTTAATGTTTGATCGGCAAGATTGCGTAAGAGGCGAGGCTCGAGAAAGGCAATTGTCTCGCGATGCCTATTTTGATGATCACTACTTTTCCTTGCCACATCTGGTGTCGGTGTCGCAGCAACTACACGAAATTCATGCATTAAAGCCAGAGTCGATACTGGAAATCGGATTGGGTAATGGACTCGTTTCTGAATTCTTGCGAAGAGCTGGTTACAAGGTTAAGACCGTTGATATCAATTCCGAATTGGATCCCGACATTTGTGCGCCTTTACACGAGTTAGTAGAGCGACTCAATGGTGAAACATTTGATCTTGTAGTCTGTTGCGAGGTGCTCGAGCATTTGCCCTTAGAAGACTTTGCTAAGAATATAAAAATACTTCGACAAGCGGGGTCGCGGTTATTTATGACGCTTCCAAGCTACTATCGCTCATTCGGTTTTGGCGGTCTTCTTCGACTTCCAAGAAGAACTGCTCGCCCGTTTAGCTTCCACGTAAATGTCCGCAAAGAGAAAGACCTCTCAGCAACTCAGCACTTCTGGGAAGTTTACTCCGAGGCCGCGACCAAACCAAAGGCAATATGTAAAGAGTTGAGGAACCACTATCGTGACGTGAGATCTTGGAAATTCCAGTTAAACCCTTACCATATATGCTTTTATGCCGAATGACGTAGAGGGTAGCGCCTATCTTAATTGGTAATAGGAGGCGTAATGGTTGGTAATCCCCCCAATAAAGC
>JBOEGR010000051.1:0-15438 GCA_050633525.1 Cellvibrionaceae bacterium | reverse complement strand
TTCTGATCAATGCCTTTAAAACTGAGGTACCTTAAATTAGACACCATTAATAAACCGACAAAAGCAACCAGTATCGCCGCAATGACCGAGATACCCATAGTCAACTCAAGACTACTACCCAGCCAAACACCAGAAGCAACCAAGGTGGCTGCTGGGGGACTCGCCAAACCAGTAAAGTAACGGTTGTCAGCCTCTCCCACATGGGTATTAAAGCGGGCTAATCTCAAAGCCGCACAAGCAGTAAAGACAAATGCTGCTGCCAAACCAAATTTGCCCAAAGGCTGCAAGGCCCAACTGTAGACAACAATCGCTGGCGCCAAACCAAAGGAGACCATATCTGAGAGGCTATCGTATTCAACACCAAAAGCACTTTCCGTATGCGTCATACGTGCGACGCGACCATCCATACCATCCAAAATTTGCGCAGCAAAAATCGCCCACGCAGCATGATCAAAATGACCAGACATGGCAGCAAGAATAGCGTAAAACCCACCAAACAAAGCGCCCGTGGTGAATAGATTTGGCAATAAGTAGACACCTCGATGCCTTACTTTCTGCCCATTTTCTGACACTTCTTCAACATGCTCATCAAAAGGAATAAAGCCTTCATCTTTTGGTTCAGTGGATTGCTTAGTTTTACCGTCGTCAGAAACGGGTTTAATATGATTTGCCATAGCGATTCTTTAAGTTCTACTCTTTAAACTCTATATAGGAAACTGTACAGATAATGCATCATACGCTTATCACTTCATTTAATAAAATCGAAACGTCGCTCAAACAATATGGACATTATGAATGTCATTTTTGCAGAAGTATTTACCGGCCCGTACATGACATCCATGGAAGGAGGAAATGCAAGTAGTATGTCTGGAACATACTTTGCCCTGTCATGCCCCGCTCTTGCGCATCCNNGCCAAGGATGGCGGAAGTGCAGGTCACGCAGGAGCAGTTACCTGCCCCTCCGTCCTTGGAGGGCATGCCCCGCTCTTGCGCATCCATGCGCCCGCGGGATACCGTACATCCTGTACATAAAAACGCGGTGCGGGCTAAAGCCGGCACCGCGCAATTTGATCCGTTATTACGTTGAATAACGGTTAAACAATATCAACTTAGTTTTTAGACTTGTCGATAATTTTTTCAGAGGTGATCCAAGGCATCATCTCACGTAACTTAGCGCCAACCTGCTCAATACCATGAGCAGCATTATTACGACGATAAGCTGTCATTGACGGATAGTTAGTCGCACCTTCAGTAATGAACATTTTTGCATATTCACCGTTTTGAATACGCTTAAGTGCATTTTTCATTGCTGCACGAGATTCATCATTGATAACCTCTGGGCCCGTCACATACTCACCGTATTCAGCGTTGTTAGAAATCGAGTAGTTCATATCAGCGATACCACCCTGATACATTAAATCAACAATCAACTTTAATTCATGCAGACACTCAAAATAAGCCATCTCTGGTGCATAGCCCGCATCAACCAAGGTATCGAAGCCTGCTTTTACTAACTCAACAGCACCACCACATAATACCGCTTGCTCACCAAATAGGTCTGTCTCAGTTTCGTCTTTAAAGGTTGTTTCAATAATGCCCGTACGACCACCACCTACGCCAGAAGCATAAGATAGCGCAAGATCTTTTGCCTTACCGGATGCATCTTGGAAGACAGCGATCAAATCAGGAATACCACCACCGTTAACAAACTCACTACGTACCGTGTGACCTGGCGCTTTTGGCGCAATCATGATGACGTCTAAGTCAGCACGAGGAACAACTTGGTTATAGTGAATAGCAAAACCATGAGCAAAAGCTAAGGTAGCGCCTTGCTTAATATTAGGTTCAATCACTTCAGCGTAAAGCTGGCCTTGAAATTCATCTGGCGTCAAAATCATTACCACATCAGCAGATGCTACAGCAGCAGGCACATCCGCTACTTTAAGACCATGCGCTTCTGCTTTAGCCACTGAAGATGAGCTAGGGCGCAAACCAACTGTAACATCTACACCTGAATCTTTTAAGTTACACGCATGGGCATGGCCTTGTGAACCATAACCAATAATCGATACTTTTTTACCCTTAATGATCGATAGATCACAATCTTTATCGTAATAAACCTGCATAGTCATTTACCTTATTTGTTTTGAACTAAATTTGAACTGAATTTTTCACCGAGTTTGCGCTTAACTGCTGCACACTCAGTAAACTATAAAACCGGAAACGGATTAAGACGGCGGATTATAAGGAATGCGCCTTATTGCGTAAAATGATATATTAACAAGACACTATTTCATTAACTGAAACACTCTTCTTATGGATACTCGCTCACTCAAATTATTCTTACACCTCAGTGAAAGCCTACATTTCGGGCGCACCAGCCAAGCTATGCATATTAGCCCTTCAGCATTGACGCGCATTATTCAACAATTAGAAGAAGGTTTAGATACCAAATTATTTGTCAGAGACAACCGATCAGTTTCATTAACAAGATCAGGAAAACTATTTCAGGAATATGCGAGGGAATCACTACAACAGTGGCAATCATTCCAACACTCTTTAATGGAAGAAACCAAGGAGCTTCAAGGCGATATCAGTATTTATTGCTCTGTGACAGCCAGTTATAGTTTTCTTTACAATATTTTGAGTGAATTCCGAACTGCCCACCCTAAGATAGGCATACGGCTGCATACAGGAGACCCTGAACATGCACTGAGTCGCGTGCAAAACGGGGAGGAAGACGTCGCCATTGCCAGCCGCACTGAAAAACTGCCGCGCACTCTCGATTTCAAATCTATCGCTAAATCAAAATTACTGACAATTGCACCCACACACCACAGTGAGAAAACACCTTGGCATAAAGCACCGTTGATTTTATCTGAAGAGGGCGTCATTCGAAAACGGGTCAATCATTGGTTTCAGCAGCATAATTTAAAACCCAATATTTATGCCCAAGTAGCAGGCAATGAAGCTATCGTCAGTATGGTGAGCTTGGGTTATGGCGTAGGAGTAGTACCGGAGATTGTCTTGAACAATAGCCCGCTCGCAGACAAAGTCGCTATTATAGAAGACCAGCCCTCATTAGATGAAATAGAGGTTGGGCTTTGCACTCAGAAGAAACGACTGCAAAACCCGTTGATTAAAGCACTTTGGGATGATGTTGTGATAAATAAAGGCTGAGAAAAGGGTTAAGGCCTGTAAGTTTTTGAATCTGATTCAACACCCGAGGTATCAACTGTCACAGTATCACCTAAGCGAGACACATCAACAGAATTTAGGCTAATAGTGAAATCTTTATTGGTTTCGGTGCCACCACCACCGCTGTTGCCACTACCACCGCTGCCACCCCCACTACAGGCAGCAAGCGATAGGACAAAGCATAAAATTGATAAAGGCTTAAAATAAATCATCGTTATATCCTGCTCTTCAACATACTCTTAAAACGTGTATGTGACTAAAAATACATTCTCACCCAGTGAGAGGCTCACGGGTGCAGAAGAAAAATCAAAACTCAACAAACCATCATCAACAAGGTAACTTTGCGTCCCGACTAATTCACCCGCATCAGGAATACCGTCGTTATTGGCATCAAGATAAAGGTTTACCACACCAATATCGGCTAGCTCATCTAAAGAGCCAGATGCAAGAAAAGACAGTCCGTTTACCACAGAGCCCGTTGAATTACTGTTCATTACAAAATTGAAAACAACTTCTTCACCAGAATTATTACTAAAACTAGAAGGTGTTGATGTACTGGAACGTTCAGCCAATACATTCAGAACAACTGAGATGCCGCCGGGGTCTTTGATCACACCATCAGCTGCGCCATCAGCATCATTAGGGCCGCCATCTTGAATATACAGCTGCAAACAATCATTACCCTCTGTCAAACCCTGTGTATAAGCAGCATCTGCTGCTACTGGGCACTGACCAGCTACTTTAGCAGCAGAATACACTCGGTTATCGGTATTGATAACAAAGTCGGCCCAACCTTGAGATGGAATGTACTTACGATAAACCGCATCGGCAGGGATGGCTGATTCAAGAGGGATAACAACATAAGCTGAATCACCTACCGCCGAAAGGTTTTGCACTTCAAAATCAAAGATCCCCAAAGGATAGGCATTGTTTGTGTCTACACCATTACTTACGCTATCACCTGCATCACCAAAATCGATAATATCTTCCATCGTAATGTCAGCAGTCGGTTCACCTGTAGCAAACGCCGTTTCACCTAAGGTCACCCTGATACCCGATTCAACTACAATATTATCGCCGCTATCGGTAGGCAATTCAGTCGTATCACTATTGTCATCTAGGTAATCAGGAATACCATCATTATCACTATCACCCGTACCTTCATCACTATCAGACTGCCCATCACCATCGCTATCACCGCTACCAAGCGCCTCTACAACCTGAACCAACATGGTACCTTCGGTCGTATTCGTTGTGGGGCCAGCATTATCTGTAGCCGTAAAAGTAACCGTGGTTAACCCAATAGGGAATTCGCTCGGGGCATCATTAGAAACGGATAGAGATCCATCCTCGGAATCACTTGCTGTCACCGCATTCAAAATATCTGCAATGGCAGTAGAAGATGCCAAGATACCGGTTGCTGACTCAGCCTGAACAGTACGAGTACTTTGGCCCAAGCTAATCACCGGAGGATTATCGACAACCACACTAATCGTTGAACTTGTCGAGGTACTGTTATTGTCTGCGTCTGTTGCGGTAAAGGTAATCACATAATCAGACCCAACCTCAAAAGCAAACGGCACATCTTGCAATGAAACTAAGGGCGCAACACCCGAGTTATCGCTGGCAACATAACCTGAAAGGAAAGCCGCGATAGGAGCATAGCTTTCCGTCACACTGGCTCCGACAATAGGAACAACAATACTGGATGGGGCTGTTATTGTAGGCGAGCCTTCATCGATAATATCCACTGTCGAAATAGCCGTATCAGAATTACCCGCCGGATCTGTTGCAGTAAACGTTACGGTTGTTGATGTAGCCGCAGCAAAGCTACTGGGTGCATCATTACTTTGAGAGCTAATCGTAATCCCGTCCGTTGTACTGGTACCTGCCAAGTACGACACAATAGTCGCATTGCTCGCTGGTACCGAACTCGCTGAACTTGCGATCTGAATACCTGCTGGCGGAATCAGCTGACCCTGCGTCACTGTCACTGTTGCCGTTTCCACTGACTCGTTACCCGTCGCATCTCTTGCTGTAAAGGTCACAATAGTGGGGGTGCCTGCCGGAAAAGAAGACGGCGCATTATTGGTAAGACTAGCGATACTACCTGAATTATCTGTTGCACTTGCTGCATTTAAAAATGCGACAACGGGTGCATAAGATGCAGGTACACTACTGCCAAAGGTAGCGACAAAAATATCAGAGGGCGCTGTCAACACCGGTTCACCACTATCAGTAATCTCAATAGTCGCTGTGGCTGTATCTGTGGCACCGATGGCGTCGGTTGCAGTAAACTCGACGGTGGTTGTTGAACCTAAAGCAAAAGTCGCCGGTGCGTCATTGCTATCTATGCTTATAGAAACACCATTAGTGGTCGTCCTACCTTCTAGAAATAATTGAATATCCGCATTAGAAACCGGCACACTGTTAAATTCAGTGTCCACAGTAATATTGGCAGGAGCATTTAGGACACCCGTTACTACTGTTACCGTTGCCGTATCGGTTGCTGTGTTATTAGCAGAATCTGTTACGGTAAAGGTAACCGTTGTTGGGCCGGCATTAGAGAAGGATGCCGGCGCATCATGTGTAATGGTAAAGGTGCCTGAATTATCGGCACCTACAGCGGCATTCAGAAATGTATCAATCTCAGCATAACTAGCTGGCACACTAGTACCGAAAGTAGCAACCTCTATGTCAGCCGGCGCTGTAATCGTTGGCGCGATACCGTCGCCTGTAGTCACCGTTGCTATACGTGAAAAGGCTTGCCCCGTTTTACTGTCAGTCACTTCAGCTCGAATAGTAAATGTTTCAGCTGTTGCAGGTGTAAAGGTAATACTAGAACCTGTCACTGGAGCCGCAACACTAGCAAGGTCGTCGGTGACATCAACGTCAGATTCATCAAAAATAGTCCATGTAATAGCGGCATTCGCATTTGCACCTGATGCATCAGTCGCAGTCGCGTTCAGCGTAATCACATCACCAGCATCTGCTGTCTGGCTAAGCACATCGATACTTAAATGTTGAAGCTGGCGGTGCTTACCCCACCCCGGAACAAACGACGCTAAATTACTGACACCAGCGTCCGTTAAGACTTGAACCGGGTCATAAAAGAAAGGCTCTTGACCAAAGTTTGCAGTTTGCAAAGCAATGGCATCGCGTTCGGTTGGCAAGTTACCATAGAACATTGGGAAAATAGCTTCTAGAGAATTATATGAAGGTAAATTAATAGTGGTTTCAAGGCCCGCCGTACCCAATACATAAACAACGGGAGTGCTTCCCGTGTAATCTACTGCCAAACCTATATAAGAGTCGTTATTAGTGTAGGCCGTTTGGAAAACAAGGCGCTGCCAAATACCATTGGTATCACCGAAGGTATTGATACCCATTGATGAACCCGGTGCGTCAAGCGCTGAAAAATCTTGGGGGTCAACGGGGAAACTGGTGCAACAGTAATCATTGATTGGCTCACTTGGACCGATCAAGCCATAACCCAAATCGCCATCAAATAAGCCTTGCCCTTCCCAATAACGAAACTCTCCCTTCATGCCTTGGTTGGCCCGAATCGCTGCTTTGCCATCAATGCCTGGAATATAACCCACGCTATAGCCATCATCCGATGTTGAAACAATATGTGAAGTAGCGCTATTTTCAAAGTTAAAGAAAAGGGTATCTTCATGCGCCTCAAACCCTGCTGGCAGAGCAGTTGTAACATTAGGGTCGCTACCATTGGCAACCTCATAGCCATCAGATAAACCGTCGCCATCACTATCTGGCCGCGCGGGATTACTTGAAGCCGTAATTTCTTGATCGTAAGTCAAGCCATCTTGATCCTGATCTAAGGCGCCGCCACCTGAACTAGGGTGAACGTATAAGTCGACGCTCAATTCGCTCGACAGCTCTTCGCTGTCTTCTACTACCGCCTTAAGTTTGTAAGTACCCGCTATCGCTGTAGAAGGCGATATTGTACTACTAGCACCTTGAGACACTCCATCTAAAAACCATTCCACAGAGGTAGAAATATCTGCGCTATCGGCATCTGTCGCTACAGCAGTAAAGGTAACAGACGCATTTTGCTGAGCGAGCTGGCTGCCTTCTGTAATCGATAGACTAGGCTTGGTTCGGGCGATAGGCATGCCATATTCCAGCAAGGCACCGCCGTTATAAAGAATTGTCTCGATGGTTGCTGTAGGGGCACGCTCGAAAGCGGCGCCATCCGTACCACCAAAATTGATACGATATTGCTCACCTTGAGAACCTGCAACATAAAGAAAGACCGTACCGGTCACTGAGCTTAATTCTTCGGTGATGGAATACAATGAACTATTGTCGCCAAAACGATCGCCGAATAAATGGACCACGGGATTAGGGCCACGGTAATCAATCGCAATACTGACTGTATCCCAAAGTTCCCCTGTCACTGCTGACTCGGCATTGCCTTCGATCGTCGCTGTATCTACAGCCGTTAAAGGGACACTTGCTGTCGCCACACCCACTGTAAACGGGTTACTACCGCTTACCCTCTCGACTTCTAGGTAGAAGAAACCGTCACCGGAACTGATACCACTAGAAGATCGAATACCAAATACGCCCGCACCTGCAGAACCAGAAACTGACGCATCTAAGTCATTATTACTTAGCGTTACATTGACATCTTTATCGGTAGTGCTCCATGTAACATTACCATCGGCTGGGGCCGCATTAGCGGTTAATGGTGTTAGTGATAAAGACAGGATAAAGGTGAAAAACGCCATAGCCAAACGGCGAGGGGCTGGATATAAAACAGATGACATGCAATTAAATCTCAATCCGAGTACAAAAATTTTGTGAAGTGTATCACAAAAACGAATAAAGCCGATCAAAAAACAAACGATTTCGGGCTGACTTATCAATTTATTATAGTAATTTGGGATCATACACAGGAAAGACCCTGTATTAGTAGAGGAAAATCACAAAAAAGGAACGAAAGGTAGTATAAACCAGATTAAAGCCAATCAAAGAAGCGCTCAAACACAGGCTAAACCAATCTAAAATATATAAGGGGGTATTAAAAAGCCGCTCACCTAGATGAACGGCTTTTGGAGACTAGTGAGCAAGAAAACCTTCTTATAACTTAAGGATCTTCTCGCCACGGCTGATGCCTGATACGCCGGTTCTAACCACTTCTAAAATAACCGCTTCGCCCACGGCATCAATAAAAGCACTAAGCTTATCTGAGTCACCGGCCAACTGAACGGTATAGGTACTTTGAGTCACATCAATAATTTGGCCTCGAAAGATATCGACACTGCGTTTGATTTCTTCACGTGCACTACCGGTAGCTCGTACTTTGATCATCATCAACTCACGCTCAATGTGCGAACCTTCTGATAAATCAACTAACTTAACAACATCAATCAGTTTATTGAGGTTTTTAGTAATTTGCTCAATAGCACGATCATCGCCGACAGAAGTTAAGGTCAGGCGCGACAATGACGAGTCTTCAGTGGGAGCCACATTCAAGGTTTCAATATTGTAACCCCTCTGAGAAAACAGACCCACCACACGTGACAAGGCACCAGCCTCATTTTCCATTAGCACTGAGATAATACGGCGTTTTTTGTCATTTATATTATTCATGCTGTACGCTCCGTCTTGCTTAGGAACATATCGCCCACTGACTGTAATGGGATTTGCATCGGATACACATGCTCACCTGGGTCAACATAAATATCCATAAATACCACGCGATCTTTCATTGCGAAACATTCTTCCATTTTTTGCTTAAGCTCTTCACGCTTAGTGACCTTAATACCAACATGGCCGTAAGCTTCTGCTAGTTTGACAAAATCAGGCAGTGAATCTTCATACAAAATTTCTGAATAGCGGCTATCGTAGTTCATATCCTGCCACTGTTTCACCATACCCAAAGCTTGGTTATTAATGTTAATAATCTTGATCGGTAGTTGATATTGCGTACACGTTGAAAGTTCTTGTATGCACATTTGAACACTACCCTCGCCCGTTACGCACACAACAGTGGCATCACGATCCGCAAACTGTGCTCCCATAGCCGCAGGAATACCAAAACCCATTGTTCCCAAGCCACCTGAGGTTACCCACTTGCGCGGTTGGTCAAATAAATAATACTGGGCGGCAAACATCTGATGCTGCCCTACATCTGTCGCAACGATAGCATCACCTTTTGTCACTTCATAAAGGGTTTGAACCACTTCTTGTGGCTTCAACATATCGCCCGAAGTATCAAAGCGGTTTTTAGTATAAATACCGTGTTTTTCACGCCATTCATTAATCTCTTCCCACCATGTGGATAAGGCCGCTTGATCAACCGCACCTTTATCCTTCTTAATCATTTTTAACATTTCTGTTAATACAGATTCAGCTGGCCCTACGATAGGGATATCGGCATTAATGGTTTTAGAAATAGACGCTGGATCAATGTCAATATGCACAATGGTTGCGTTAGGGCAGAACTTATCGAGCGCGTTAGTAACACGATCATCAAAACGCGCGCCCACACAAAAGATCAAATCACTTTTGTGCATCGCGGTATTGGCTTCATACGTGCCATGCATACCTAACATACCGAGAAATTGTTTATCCGTACTGGGGTAAGCACCCAAACCCATTAACGTACTGGTGACGGGGTAATTTAGCTCGCGAGCGAATTCTGTTACTAATTCAGGAGAACGCCCATGAATAGCCCCCCCACCGATATAGATCATGGGTTGCTTAGCAGCCAAAATAGCTTTTACTGCTTTCTTAACCTGACCACTGTGGCCTTTCTGCACAGGATTATAAGAACGCATGCTAACCGTTTTAGGGTACTCATACGGAAACTTCACACTAGGGTCAGTAAAGTCTTTGGGCACATCGATTACAACGGGACCTGGACGTCCAGAAGCCGCAATGTAGTAGGCTTTTTTAACAATGCTGGGAATGTCTGCAGGGTTTGTCACCAAAAAACTATGTTTCACAATAGGGCGCGATACACCGATCATATCCGTTTCTTGGAAAGCATCTTCACCAATTTTGCTGCTCGGTACCTGACCTGAAATAACCACCATAGGAATTGAATCCATAAAAGCGGTGGCGATACCGGTAATTGCGTTGGTTGCACCGGGACCAGAAGTCACGAGAACAGAGCCCACTTTACCAGTAACTCGAGCATAAGCATCTGCCGCATGTGTGGCTGCTTGCTCATGCCTTACTAAAATATGTTTCACTTTATCTTGTCGAAAAATAGCATCATAAATATGCAGTGCTGCACCACCAGGGTAACCAAATAAGTTTTCAACCCCTTCGTCGGCTAATGCGCGAATTAGCATATCTCCACCAGAGAGCATTTCCACGTGTGTATCCTCTTTTTAGCTGTCATTTTTAATAGGTAAACACAATCGCAATATAAACAGAGCCGTCTGTAGCGAGCCACAGCAGGTCGTTTTATGTTTGCTACTATATTAATTAATACTTGTATTGTGTTTTCTTTTATTTGGTACGACTCAATCAATAGATAGAGTGAACCTGCGGAAGGAGCCATGAACTAACCGGTAAGTTAGCGGTTTAAAAGAAGCTTGAAGCCGACGGTAACCGACTTAAGCAACGAGTAAACCTTAGCTGGAGTGATAGTTTACGCCTCACACCGCGTGACTTGTCGAACAAATACTGTCCACAAGCCGTAAACCGAAGTATAACGATTATTCAGTAGGAAGCAATATCTTATAATTGATTCGCGACTAAAGACGAAAGAATTAGTCACACGCCACCCACTCTTCTACTGTATCTCTAACAGCCATCTCAATTATCCGGCCATTTTCGCTTGTGCCTAAAGCACCTTGCCTAGCAACTAGACCAAAATAATCGTGCACACGATCCCAGAAAGGGTAAGCGCCATAGGCACCTGGGCTAGATACTCTATCGCCTGCCGGACAATCATAGACCTCACTGTCACACTCATGCCACAAGCCAAAACCATAGTGCCATACATTATCTAAGGATGGCGTTTGGTCAGATAACATCTCAGAGAGAACAGAGTCATTTAGAACATCACCATTTTGTAAGGCGCGAATAAAAGCAAGGTATTCGTCACCCACCCAATGCATACCTCCCGCTAGTCGCGGATTCGTCATTGAGGGTAAATCAAAATTAGCAGTAGAAAATAAACCCACTTCAGATTTGAACGCTTCAAATACATCTTGCCAAGTGCTGACATTCAGCGCTTTGACTGCCATCAAGCCAGCCACCTGCAAATGTGTCGATGCATAATGAAAACGCTCTCCAGCATTAACCGTATTACCTACATTTTCAGCAACGATATTATTGACAACACAACTTTCAAAATCAAAAGAGGGAAGATTTAAACAAAAAGGCTCACTTTCTAAACCCGATGTAAAACTCAATAGTTGAGCCAGAGTCATATTATAAAGTGGATCATCCATAGGAACCGACCATGTTGCAATATGGTCCTGAGGACGATCACTCAAGCTCAAGGTTCCATTCTGCACCAAGCGAAGAATCACAGCAGCAGCGACCCATTTAGAGGTAGACGCTGATTCATACGATGTCTGCAAGGTAGAAGCCCCTCGATGATATTGATACTGCCTACCATCGCCCGCACGCTCTACCACAAAAGAGAAATCCACATCTGTTACTACCTCTGACAAGGAACGGTCTAAACTACCTTCAAGTTCTGAAATAGAGCAAGATGAGGCATCTGACATATCCTCGCTTTCACCACCTGAACTACTACTTCCGCCACACCCACTCAACACTATTATTGGCAGCAGCAAATAGAATACATATTGAATTGACCTGAGATAAGACACAGTAAAACCCCATTAATGATTAACACAAAAAACACAGACTAATCCTAACAGCAAAGTAAAGATAAGTTCTATGACTCATATCATAAAACTGTCATATTAAACGCTGCTCACTCGTTATACAGCCTACTAAAAATAAAAACTTGTAGAAAATTAAAACAAAGGTAGACAATAAAAAATTTAATTCGATATATTACAATTCATTAACCAAACCGTAATATAAATCTAATAATTGCCCGCTAGGATCTCTGCCAACGAAAAATTGAGCACCAATATTTTCGTTTTTCTAGAAGAGCAAACATACAATTTTCACAGAGTTGTATAAAACCATCCATATTAACTTCAGGTATAAACATACTTTTTTATAATGCCACTGCTAATTTAGCCAGATGGCCGCTTGAAGTTACTTAATATTTTTATTCAGGGGTAACAATGAAAAAATTAAACTTAGCTATGGCTATTAGCCTATTAGCCGCTGCCGGTTCAACCCATGCAGCCACTATTTATGAAGGCAAAGGCATTAAATACACTGTCAAAGGTGATATTCAAGTTCAGCTTTTACAAGATGCTGGTGATAATGAAGATCTAGATGTTAATTATGATGATGCCGAATTAAAAAACAATATTACTTATGATGTAGGCAATGGTACGAAAGCATTTGCTCAAGTTGACTATGACTTCAAAAAAGAATCAACAGAAGAAACTTATGTCGGCCTAGATTTTGGTGGATTTAAATTTTGGGTTGGCGAAACTGACTATGTCACTGATAATTTTGAAGTTGAAAAAAATATTGACGTTGTGGATATTGATGGCGATAGTTTTTCACAGGACGAAAGCGAAGACCTTATCGCTGTTGAATTTTCTGTAGGACCAGCAACAATCGCCATGTCCTATGATCTAGAAGTAGGCGATGACGAAGAAACCTCTTTCGATATTTATTCCGAAATTCCTGCCGGACCGGTAGAAATAATGCTTGCCTATCAAGCATATGAGCTAGCGACAATTTCTACGGACACATTTGGTATAGGTGGTACAGCTAAATTGGGTGGTGTTAAGTTTGGCTTATCTTATACCTCTACAGACAGTGATACCGACACAGATGATAAAGACAATATTAGCGCAGTCGTTAGCTTTCTCTTAGCCAAAACACTTTCCGGTACCCTGGGTTATGACATCCAAGATTTCGATGCCGACTCCGTAGAAGATATCGACACTTGGTATGCTAACGTTGTTTACAAATTCCCAGCAGCAAAGAATGTCAGCGTGTTTGCAGAGCTTGCCAACACCGACGAAGATGATTCAGATGTTGGCTACCTATTTGGTATGCGCGTTAAATTTTAACAACTATATAGTTTGACTTAATTATCGGTTTTTAATCCCCCATTAATCGCCGATTTACTTTGAGGCCGAAGTTTACTTCGGCCTTTTTTATTTTATAACACCCGTCATTTAACCCCTCATTAAAAAACCATAAAAAGAAAATAACCATTAATAGCTAACTAGTTATAGCTAGCCAATCATCGGGATATCAATATCGTCTACAATCATTACTATAGACAATGGAAATGGAAGCGCCTATTAAGGAATAAGAAATTTACCTATCAATGTTTTTAATGGAATAAAAAATAAATAAATAAATAGCTTTAAATTTACTTACACCTTAAGAATCCCACAAAAGGAATCCATCATGGATAAAAAATTTACTATATTTAACCCTATAGAAACGCCCATTAAATTTGATTTAGAAGAACGTTTTCAGTCTAGCTCACTCATCGACATCATTCGTTTAACAAAAAAGACCATTAAAATATTAGTGGTTGTAGACGAAGGCCCTAGAGGGGGTGTAAGTTTTAACGAAACCGGTAACTTTGGAGTTGGACGTGTTATTAAATTATTACGTGACACGACTGTTGGCTGTACAGAGTTTACCGTTGACATTGCACTTCGACCTTTACCCAGCGGTCCAACACCAGGGTCTTTTAGCGAAAACCCTAATCCAGGCTCCGACGATGCTCGCTATATTAACTTTCGCTTCGACCAAGAAATTGATGGCGAGCCGATTCTTAATAATTATCACGAGTTATTTATGTTTCCGTTTGCACCCGATAACAGTGCAGCTTCGGATAATAATATCAGTGATCACCCTTGGTATACGACAGACAGTGAACTAGTGGCTCTGCATGCTTGGATGAATAGTGGTGGTGGTGTATTTGCAACAGGTGACCACGACTACCTTGGCGCGAGCATGTGTCATCGGATGCCCCGGGTCGGCACTATGCGTAAATGGACCAATGCAGATGGGGTGCCGCCTATTGATGGCCTCACACGCATCGACACCTTACAACCTGCCAATGCCGCAGAAGCGGGTGGCGCTGGTTCATTAAGCAATAATGTTCATCAATATGATTCTGTACCACAGGATATTGAATGGACTCCGCATAAAGTTCGTTATGTCGGCGGGTTGCGTCGAATCAAAGAACCTCATCCCGTTTTATGTCACCCCACTCATGGACCGATTGACGTTATGCCGGACCACGCCCACGAGGGTTGCTGCTTTAATCCAAACACTGAAATAGATTACAGTGCAGAAATTCAAACAGGTGGTGCCGATGAATATCCCACCCTAGATGGCTTTCAACCTAAACCTAAAATTATTGCAACGGGGAATGTCGTTTCCCGCCCCAATTATGAAAAAGGAGCCATTAACGCGAGAGAGTTTCTTATGATCAGCGTTTATGATGGCCGTGAGAACAACACCAGCAATACAGGACGTGTCGTTGTAGATTCAACGTGGCATCATTGGTTAAATTTGAATTTAGTCGGCCTAGAGAGTGCAAGCGACAAAACCGACTGGGAAAAAGTGAGCCGCTACTTTATTAATGTTGCCCGTTGGTTAGCCCCGAAGAATATTTCTTCATCCATTTGTTGGTGGGATATTATACGCACTCACTTTGAACATCCTGGCCTGGTAGAGATTACGCCTAAAACACCGGTATTAGAAATTGGAAACCATATCCATGGCCATCTTTCTAGAATATTAGGGCCTTGTGAGGTCAGCGAATTTGTCTTTCGGCATATTTGTGAAATAGCACCAGAGGTCTGCCGTTTACTAGATGAAAGGCAGCGTATTCCCTTTGACCCTCTCGACCCTGTCTGCTTAAGCTGCCCTCCTTTTGACATACTAGAAATGACAGTATTAGGCGCTGCATTTAAAGCAACACAACCTTTTGCAGAAGAAATTGCAGAATCAATGAGCGGTCGTAAAGGTAAAGTAATGGCCCTATCGGAAAAAGAAATTATTGATATGGCTCAAAAAGGAATCAGAGAATCACTTAATGATTTAAGTAAAAGAATGACTGAAGGGCAAAAGATAATGCAGAAAGCATTTAAAGTTAGATAATCATTTATTTAATAGCTA
>JBOEGR010000050.1:0-1901 GCA_050633525.1 Cellvibrionaceae bacterium | reverse complement strand
TTGGTACGCCCAGCATGGGCGTGTACTAATGGGGTGAAAGTCCCCTGTAGGAAGATCACCGTTTAATGAAATTAATTAAACGTTAACTACTAGCGAATGGCAAGGGCGTTTCCGCGAGGAAGGGTCTGAAGGAAGCCGCTAGCAAAGCTACGAGCTGACGGACAGAAACATCATATAAGGCTTAGCCTAGAGGCGAGATGGCCAAGCACATCGAAGCCAGGTGATCTAATGGGTAGAGTAAATGATGCAGTTGCGTAGTGACAGTGCACGTCCTTATCTGGGGAGATCTGTTTAACCCGCGGTCGGTCAATTTACCAGTGAGGTCCTGGTTAAAACCTTGGCGTATAAAACCCATCACTTTATACGAGCGAAAGCGATGAAAACCGACAGCGCCTAGGAAGGCAACTTTTTAGGTGATTAAACAGAAGTCAGCAGACGGCATAGTAGCCCAACGCCAAGATTAATCCCTTGGACACGGTGAAGGCCTGAACCCTAACGACGAGTTAGAAGACGTGGTTAGCCTAATTATTTTGGCCAGCCGGAAAAAAAAATACTTTAGCGTACTACCATGACACTCAACTCAAACGACGATCTGCTCAATACGATTCTGAGTAGTGATAATTTAAACACGGCCTGGAACCGGGTGCGATCCAATAAAGGAGCTGCGGGTATTGATGGGGTTACCATCGACGAATTCGTGCCTCACTTTAAAGACATCGGAAAAAGGCTAGTGCAAGCTATTCGCACGGGTGACTACCAGCCGTATCCAGTAAAACGCGTCTACATCCGCAAACCCGATGGCGGCGAGCGAGCGCTTGGGATACCCACAGTCTTTGACCGTGTTATCCAACAAGCCATTGCTCAAGTGATTGGTCCTATTTTTGATGTTAACTTTTCAGCGTTTAGCTACGGCTTTCGGCCAAAGCATTCACAGCATGATGCGGTTAAACAGCTGCAACAGTATATTAAAAACGGGAAGCGAATTGCGGTGGACGTGGATTTATCCCAATTTTTCGACCGGGTTAATCATGATCTTCTCATGACATTACTGGGTTATAAAATACGGGATAAATCGCTTCTTAAACTCATCGCCAAATATTTACGCGCAGGTGCAATAGAAAATGACTGTTGGCTGGAGTGTCGTGAGGGTGTGCCGCAAGGCGGACCTTTATCGCCACTACTTTCAAACGTTGTTTTAGACCTTCTCGATAAAGAGCTGGAAAAACGAGGGCATGATTTTGTCCGCTACGCGGATGATTTCATAATCGTCGTTAACTCTCATCGAGCCGGTGAGCGCGTCATGGCCAGTATCACTCGCTTTGTTGAGCGCAAGCTTAAATTAAAAGTGAATGAGACGAAAAGCCAAGTAGCGCCTATCAACCAATGTAAATTTTTAGGTTTTTCATTTCGGGGTTCAAAATTGGTGTGGCACAACAAGTCGCTACAGCAATTTAAATACCGAGTAAAAGAAATTACTGGCCGCTCTCGTGGCATATCCATGGAAAGAAAAGTACGCGAATTAACGGTGTATTTACGTGGCTGGATTAATTATTTTGGTGTGGCCCAAGGCTATCAAAAATGTATTGATCTAGACCACTGGATACGCAGGCGGCTAAGGATGAGTTACTGGAAAAGTTGGAGAAGAGTGCGCACTAAAGTGCAAAATCTAAAGCGCTTGGGTGTCCGTGGAAAGCTGGCCGTTCAATGCGGTGCAAGCAATAAAAGTTATTGGCGTAGCGCGAAAACGGCTGGTATCCACATTGCTCTCAACAATGAGTTCTTCGTTAACATGAAGTTAATATCATTACGGGATCGTTGGGTAGAACGGCATTATCCGTAGGACAACGCCCTGTGCGGATCCGCACGCAGGGTGTTGTGGGGAGGGAGAGTTAGCTGCTCTT
>JBOEGR010000049.1:0-3524 GCA_050633525.1 Cellvibrionaceae bacterium | reverse complement strand
GCTTTGATGGGATCGAACATGCAACGTCAAGCTGTGCCAACGTTAAAGGCTGACAAGCCAGTTGTTGGAACTGGTATGGAGCGTATTGTTGCGGCGGATTCGGGTGTTTGTGTAGTCGCAAAAAATGGCGGTGTGATTGAAAGTGTTGATGCCGCTCGTATCGTTGTTCGCGCCAATCATGAAGAGACTGAGGCTGGTGATGCTGGTGTTGATATTTATAATCTCACTAAGTACACCCGTTCGAACCAGAATACCTGTATTAACCAACGTCCAATCGTAGGTGTGGGTGATTCAGTTGCTCGAGGCGATATTATGGCTGATGGCCCATCCGTTGATATGGGTGAGCTGGCTCTAGGTCAAAATATGCGTATCGCATTTATGCCTTGGAACGGTTATAACTTTGAGGATTCTATCCTTGTTTCTGAGCGCGTTGTTCAAGAAGATCGTTTTACTACGATTCATATCCAAGAGTTAACCTGTATCGCTCGCGATACGAAACTGGGTAGCGAAGAAATTTCTGCTGATATCCCGAACGTGGGTGAAAGTGCTCTAGCGAAGTTGGATGAATCCGGCATCGTGTATATCGGTGCAGAAGTTGGTCCTGGCGATATTCTTGTGGGTAAAGTCACGCCAAAAGGTGAGACACAACTGACACCAGAAGAAAAACTACTGCGTGCTATTTTTGGTGAAAAAGCATCTGATGTTAAAGACACTTCTTTGCGCGTTCCATCCAGTACGAAAGGAACTGTTATTGATGTTCAGGTCTTTACTCGTGATGGTCTAGAAAAAGACGCACGTTCTAAAGACATCGAAGATATGCAGTTGGCGCAAATTCGCAAAGACTTAAACGAAGAGTACCGTATTGTTGAAGGGGCAACCTTTGAACGTCTACAGTCTGCCTTGATCGGTAACAAGGTCACTTCAAGTAAAGTTCTTAAGAAAGGCACTGTCTTAACAGAAGAAGTTTTGGCTGAGCTTGAGAAAGATCAGTGGTTTAACTTGCGCATGGATGACGATAGCCTGAATGAGCAATTAGATCGTGCTGAAGAGCAGCTTAAAGAGCGTCGTAAGATTCTTGATGAGCGTTTCGAAGATAAAAAAGGCAAGTTACAAACGGGTGATGATCTAGCGCCGGGCGTACTCAAAATTGTTAAGGTTTACTTAGCCGTTAAGCGTCGTATCCAACCTGGTGATAAGATGGCGGGTCGTCACGGTAACAAAGGTGTTATCTCTGTGATTATGCCGGTAGAAGATATGCCGTTTGATGAAAATGGTGATCCGATTGATATCGTTCTTAACCCTCTTGGTGTTCCTTCTCGAATGAACGTTGGTCAGGTGCTGGAAACGCATTTGGGTCTAGCAGCAAAAGGCTTGGGTAAGAAAATTGATGATATGGTGAAGGAGCAGCAAGCTGTCACTAAGATTCGTGAATTACTTGAAGAGATCTACAACAAAATCGGTGATGCTCGAATCAAAGAAGATCTTAAGAGCTTTTCTGATGAAGAAATCTTAGAGCTTGCGCGTAACCTGAGTGGTGGTGTGCCGATGGCAACGCGTGCCTTTGATGGTGCGAAAGAAGTTGAAATCAAACAATTACTTACGCTTGCAGGTATGCCCGACAGTGGTCAAATGACCCTATTTGATGGTCGTACAGGCGATTCATTTAGTCGTCCCGTTACTGTTGGCTACATGTATATGTTGAAACTTAACCACTTGGTTGATGACAAAATGCATGCTCGTTCAACGGGTTCTTATAGTCTTGTGACTCAGCAACCTCTTGGTGGTAAAGCACAATTTGGTGGTCAGCGTTTTGNNAGGAAATGCTGACGGTTAAATCGGATGACGTTGCGGGCCGTACTAAAATGTATAAAAACATTGTGGATGGCGATCACCGTATGGAACCGGGTATGCCGGAATCCTTTAACGTACTCGTTAAGGAGATACGCTCATTAGGTATCAATATGGAGTTAGAAAACGATTCTTAATTGATACCCCAGCTATTGGCCTCTGGGCCAATAGCTAACGAATACCGGCATGCTGCCTTTTAGATGTGACGCATAATCAGCGAACAAAAAGTTTAAAAAGTAGCAACAAGAATTTAATCCCCTAAATGGAGGAAAACCCTTGAAAGACTTACTTAATTTATTAAAGTCCCAAGGACAGAACGACGAATTTGATGCAATCCGAATTGGTTTAGCATCTCCTGAGATGATTCGCTCTTGGTCTTTTGGCGAAGTCAAAAAGCCTGAAACGATTAACTATCGCACCTTTAAGCCTGAGCGTGAAGGCTTGTTCTGCGCCAAAATTTTTGGCCCTATAAAAGATTACGAATGCTTGTGCGGAAAATACAAGCGCATGAAGCACAGAGGCATCATTTGTGAGAAGTGTGGCGTTGAAGTCACCTTGGCAAAAGTTCGTCGTGACCGTATGGGTCATATTGAACTGGCGAGCCCTGTCGCGCATATCTGGTTCTTAAAATCATTACCTAGTCGTATCGGTTTATTACTGGACATGACATTACGTAGCATTGAGCGCGTATTATATTTTGAATCCTATGTAGTAACTGATCCGGGTATGACAACGCTTGAAAAAGGCCAGTTGTTAACGGATGAAGAATTCTATGAAGCGATGGAAGAATTTCCTGACGAGTTTGAAGCCAAAATGGGTGCTGAAGCAATTCAAGACCTTATGATGGATATTAACTTGGAAGATGAAATTAATCGTTTACGCGAAGAAATTCCAGCGACCAATTCTGAAACCAAAATTAAAAAGCTATCTAAGCGTTTAAAGCTTCTAGAGGCCTTTTATCATTCTGGTAACAAGCCAGAGTGGATGATCATGCAGGCCTTGCCTGTACTACCGCCTGATCTACGACCTCTAGTTCCACTAGATGGCGGCCGTTTTGCGACATCAGATTTGAATGATCTTTATCGTCGTGTTATCAACCGTAACAACCGCCTAAAACGCCTGCTGGATTTGAACGCACCAGATATCATCGTGCGTAACGAAAAGCGTATGTTGCAAGAGGCTGTTGATGCTCTATTAGATAATGGTCGTCGTGGTCGAGCGATTACCGGTTCAAATAAGCGCCCATTAAAATCACTTGCCGATATGATTAAAGGTAAGCAAGGTCGCTTCCGTCAAAACTTACTTGGTAAGCGTGTTGATTACTCAGGTCGTTCAGTGATTGTAACGGGGCCGACATTAAGACTGCATCAATGTGGTCTACCTAAAAAAATGGCTTTGGAATTGTTTAAGCCTTTTATTTTTAGCAAATTAGAATTGCGTGGTCTTGCGACAACGATTAAAGCTGCTAAGAAAATGGTTGAGCGTGAAGAGCCAGTTGTTTGGGATATCTTAGACGAAGTCATTCGTGAGCACCCGGTATTACTTAACCGTGCCCCGACACTTCACCGCTTAGGTATTCAAGCATTTGAGCCCGTTCTAATTGAAGGTAAAGCGATTCAATTACACCCTCTCGTTTGTGGCGCCTATAACGCCGACTTCGATGGTGACCAAATGGC
>JBOEGR010000048.1:821-5088 GCA_050633525.1 Cellvibrionaceae bacterium | reverse complement strand
TCTTCGTTATGAAACTCGATCACCTTCCCTGTTTCAATACACACCATATGGTCATGGTGCTCACCACGATCTAATTCAAAAACCGAATGACCGCCATCAAAGTTATGTCGCTCAACAAGGCCGGCCGATTCAAATTGTGTTAATACACGGTAAACCGTCGCCAAACCGACATCATCACCCGCATCAAGCAAGACTTTATACACATCTTCTGCGCTCAAGTGTCGCTGCTTTGAGGTCTCCAAAATTTGTAGGATTTTGACACGCGGCAAGGTGACCTTAAGGCCCGCTTTACGTATTTCGTCGTTTTCACTTGATTTTTTACTTACTGGCTTATTTGGTGACATAGGGAACTTAGTGGCAAAACCACCCTCAAATTTAGGCTTTTCATTGGTGAATAAGGTCGCTATTATCTCGCCTCAACGATTTATGTGGAAGCCCCAAATGCGAAAAAGCCTGATTTTCAAACTCATTAGCACCAGTTTGGCCTTATTATTGATGGCCTCTTGCTCATTTTTGGAGTTTCCTGGCGTATATCGACTGGATATTCCCCAAGGCAACTTAGTTGACTCAGAAAATGTAGAGCAAGTGCAAATTGGTATGGAGCCAAGGCAGGTCCGCTACCTATTAGGTACTCCGCTGGTAACAGATACGTTTAACCAAAACCGCTGGGACTACTTCTACAGTGTCAACAAACAAGGCGAACAAACGGTAGAACACCACTTAAGTATCTTATTCGACCAAGGCCGAGTTATCGATATTAAAGACAAGCTCAAAGATCAGCAGGCTACCCAGTAGGCCTGCTGATTATTAGTAAGCTCGGCTAATCTGCTACTTTACCGGCCGCTTTCGCTGCTCGCTTGCGCCTAACCTCTTTAGGGTCTGCTATCAAAGGGCGATAAACCTCTACTCGATCCCCTGCTTTTAGAGGGTGATCTGAGGGTGATTTGATCGTTTGGCCAAAAATACCCATCTTCGCGCTATCTAAATCAACGCCTTCAAAATCTTGGCATATGCTCGTACGCTTGGCCGCTTGCAAGGCACTTGTCCCCTTTTCTACTCTCAGGGCATAGATCTTTTGCTTTTGCGGTAATGCGTAGGCTACTTCTATTTCGATCATGTCTGTTATTTCGGTCATGTCTATTATTCCGGTCATGCCTGTTTCCACTAAATCTGTTTCATTCAAGCTGTATATCACGCGTATACTTTTTCTGCGCGCTGACACAATGCATCAACTTGTTGGCTTGCAACGTCCTCGATCATTCGTCCTACAGTCATTCCCAGTAAAGGATTACTGAAAGCAAAATCTAACTCTAAACCAACTTTACAACCTGCCTGAGTTTGTCCTTCGGGTGCATCATCAAAAGACCATATACCTTCAAAACGGCTAAAAGGACCGTCAACAAGGTGCATTTTCATTTGATTAGGGGGAAGTAATTCATTACGAGTCACAAAACTCTGATGAATACCCGCAAGCCCTAAGGTAAGCTTGGCTTGTACACACTCTTCACTACTTTCAAGGACTTCAGCACCGACACAGCCGGTCATAAACTCAGGGTAAGATTGAATATCATTAATCAAATCAAACATCTGCTGCGCCGAATACGGAACAACGGCACTACGCGATACTCTCGCCATACGAACTCACTTTTAACTTATTAACTTTTTGGCTAATGTCAGAATAAACACCAGCGCTAAAAGCACCGGCGACACATAGCGTATTAAAAAATACCACCAGCGGTAATAACCGCGACTAATATCGCCCAGCTCTTCTCTAAGAACAACAGTGGGCAAAAACCAGCCAACAAAAATGGCAATCAACAAACCGCCCAACGGTAACATAATATTGGCGGTTAAAAAATCCAAGAGACCAAAAAAGGTATTACCAAATAAGGTGAAGTTTTCAGCAATATTAAATGAAAAAACGGTGCCGAGCCCCACAAACCACACCAGCATGCCTAACAGAAGCGTCGTTTTCATACGTGAATGCTGTTTTTCTTCCACTAGCCACGCAACTGTAGGCTCAATCATCGAAATAGCGGAACTTACGGCCGCAATAATAACCAAGAAAAAGAATACACTCGCAAATAGAGAACCTGCGGCCATGCCACCGAAGGCAACGGGCAAGCTAACAAATAATAAACCCGGGCCGGCACTAGGCTCGATACTAGGGCTCGCAAAAACAATAGGGAAGATCACCAGCCCCGCTAAAATCGCCACCAAGGTATCCAACATGGCAATAGTAAAAACTGTTTTGGCCAATGACACTTGTCTCTCTGAAGTACCCTCACCTGAAACGCCCTCACCTAAAACACTCTCACCGGTATCAGCTGCCCTCGTTGGCATATAAGCGCCATAGGCCATAATAGCCCCCATACCCAAGCTCAGTGTAAAAAAGGCATGACCTAAAGCGACCAATACACCGCTCCAAGTCAACTTCGTCGTATCAAAACTAAACAGAAAACCTAAAGCGGAGCCAAACTCCCCCACAATCGCACTATAAAATACCAACACCACAAGCAAAGCAAACAGTAGCGGCATTACATAACGCGCAACCATGCCCAGCCCCTTAACAACGCCGGCGGCAACAACACACAAAGTGATACTTAAAAAGACTGTATGCCATAGGGTTAATGTACCTATATTCTTCAACAAACTGGTAAACAAAACGCCTGAATTTTCGCCATCGATATTGGCTAGTTCGCCACTCACTGCCAAGATAAAATAGTGGAATGCCCAACCCGCAACCACACTATAGAAGGACAATATAAAAAGACCGGCCAAAGCGCCCGAGTAACCTACACCAGACCACCAATGTGAACACCTAGAAGACTTAGCCAAATACAACATGGAATTAATGGGGCTCATTCTCCCTCGGCGCCCCAACAACACCTCGGCAATCATAATGGGAATACCAATCAAGGCGATGCAGGCTAAATAAACAAGCACAAATGCACCGCCACCATTTTCACCTGCGATATAAGGGAATTTCCAGATATTACCTAAGCCCACAGCGGACCCGACGGCCGCTAAAATAAATGTCCAGCGATGGCGCCATCGACCATGAACACCTTGTTTTTGATGCATTTCTTGCTGTTTTTCAGCCACAACCGCCTACCTCAACACGCTTTGATTTTATTATTATTCAGTTCGATATTGTACACGATGGCGAATAGAGCTGAATGGCTATATAATCCGCCCCCTCTTATTGAAAGCTCCAACAATGATGCCCTATGGCCAAGAAACCCAAAGTACCCGATAACAATATCGCCCAGAACAAACGCGCGCGCTTCGATTACAACATCGAAGACAAGTTTGAAGCCGGTATTGCCCTAATGGGCTGGGAAGTCAAAAGCCTACGCGCAGGTAAAGGGCAAATTACTGATACCTACGTCATTATTCAAAATGGCGAGGCCTTTCTCGTCGGCGCTCAAATACAGCCTTTAAATACCGTATCGACTCACTTTGTTGTTGAGCCTATGCGCTCGCGCAAACTATTACTGAACCGTCGCGAATTAAATAAGCTCGCTGAAGCCAAAGAGCAAAAAGGTAAAACCATTGTTGCCTTATCACTCTTTTGGAAAAAACACCTAGTAAAACTGCAAATTGCGATTGCCTCAGGTAAGAAACAACACGACAAGCGCGATACAGAAAAAGAGCGCGACTGGAACCGCCAAAAACAGCGCATTATGTCGCATTCATCGCGCTAATCCTCCGTAACTGTCGCCTAACTCAACCTTAAAAACTCGTATTCAGATTTTGTCTATAATCTAGTGCAATAAGATTAAGCACATAATAGCGAGAATGCGTACATGAGCGTGACAGACGATATTTATCAAGGTTTACAATCCCTTGCTGAAGCCGCTTTTCCTAAGCGCTGCAGAAACTGCGGGCGTCTATACCATGACGTTGACTCGTTTATCGCCGAAACCAAACTCCTCAGAAATAATGAAAGCGGCTTAAAATCGACCATCGATGAAGATGGCTCCATGTCCGTCGAACTTTTTCGTAATTGCCCTTGTGGCTCAACTTTAATGGATGTCTTTAACAACCGCCGAGACATATCTGAGAATGGCATCACTCGTCGTAACAACTTCGACAAACTCATGACCATGGTACAAAAACAATACAAGGTCGATGAAAACACCGCTCGCCAAGAACTTCTGACCATCATGAACGGCGAAACCAGCGACATCATCAAAAACATCATGCCCACCCGCTACCCAAACAAACCGCAGCAATAAACTTGAAAATACGGTAAACTCCCCAA
>JBOEGR010000048.1:0-738 GCA_050633525.1 Cellvibrionaceae bacterium | reverse complement strand
AAGAAAGAATTTCGAGTAGAATTGGTTTAGGCAAGGCGTGCAAGGCGAAGACAGCGGAATGGACAAATAGTCCGGCAGATGAATGCTCCTGCATAATCTGCACTTCCACCCTCCATGGTGGTCGTGAGCAAAGCTGAGACCGCAGCATAAAGCAATTATACGAAGAAATGGGGGCGATCTGGATTCGACGCCGGTGACAAAACCCAAGGTGCATGCCGTGATGGTAGCCAATCACGTAAATCCAAAGCTGCAAATTTATAGTTGCAAATGATGACAACTACGGTGCTGCTCTAGCTGCGTAAGCAGTTAAAAACGCACCACTCTAGTGACTTCGGTCCTAGCGGTCTTTAACAAGGTGTCTGTACCGCGTTATTGACTGTCATATAGAACAGAACCGCAGCAAAGCATACTCAGGGCCTAGCTGCTAAATTTTACTGAGATCGCCAATTACGTCCTGCCCGTTGGGCTGTATGCGGTTAAATCAATTAACGGAATCTAAGCATGTAGAGCCGAGGATGGAGTGCTGACGGACGGGGGTTCAAGTCCCCCCGCCTCCACCAACACTAAAAAGCCCACCCTGTTTTTCAGGGTGGGCTTTTTTAATGTTCGAAAGACGAGACTTTAACTTGCATAGTTGGGGTTCACGACCACCATGGATGGGGGAAGTGTAGAAAATGCAGGAGCAATTTTCTGCCAAAACGTCTGGAACGTTTTGATCTGCGAATGCACCCGCAGGGC
>JBOEGR010000047.1:0-13167 GCA_050633525.1 Cellvibrionaceae bacterium | reverse complement strand
CTGCTGGAGGGCACAATATTTTATTGTATGGCCCACCGGGCTCAGGTAAAACAATGCTGGCGAGTCGCTTGCCGAGTATTATGCCGTTGCTGGAGCAGGTGCAATCAGTCGAAGTCGCGAACATACATTCTTTGTCTGGACATGAATATAAAGAGTGGCAGACTCCGCCTTTTCGTTGCCCGCATCATACTGCCTCATCAGTTGCTTTGGTCGGTGGCGGTGGGCAGCCTCGTCCAGGTGAGGTTTCTTTGGCCCATCATGGCGTATTATTCTTGGACGAGCTGCCAGAATTTCAACGACACGTTTTAGAAGTGCTAAGAGAACCGCTTGAATCAGGAGAGATTCGTATATCACGAGCAGCAGCACAGCTCACCTTTCCTGCCAATTTTCAATTGGTGGCGGCCATGAATCCCTGCCCCTGCGGATATTTATCTCTGGGTTCGACGCCGCCCTCTGGTAAATCATGTCGTTGTACGCAAGAGCAAGTTCAGCGTTACCGTCAAAAAATTTCAGGTCCTTTGTTGGATCGTATCGATTTGCATATTTCTGTTGGCCCCGTAAAAGTGAAAGAGTTAATGAGAAATAAGCATGCGCAAAATAATAACGAAAGTTCAAAGGCAATAAGGCAGCGTGTTATCCAAGCGCACCAACGCCAATTAGAAAGGCAAGGCACTAAAAACGCTAGCTTAAATACAAAGCAAATAGAAGAGTACTGTGTTTTAGGTAAACCAGAAATGCAATTGTTAGAACTTGCTTTGCAAAACTTAGGTCTCTCGGCAAGAGCGTATCATCGAATTATTAAGGTGGGAAGGACGATTGCAGATTTAGAGGGTTCGTCTTTAATTAAAGAAAATCATTTGTCTGAAGCATTAAGTTTAAGAAGTTTTGATCGTAGTAAATAAATAGAAATACCTTATTAATAAAGGTTAATTATCAAGTGTCTTTTTATTTTTTTGTAATGTTAATTTTTGGTGTAATTGTTTAAACGAGAGTATTTCCATTGCTGCTGGTCCTTTAGATTGATCGCAGCCTAGTTTTTGTAACATAGAATGTTGCAGTGCTGTTTTGACGCCATCGGCAACGACTTTTTTATCTATGCTGTGTGCAAAATTGATAACGGCTTTGCATAAACGGGCATCTTCTGTGTTTTTGTGAATTGTTTTAATAAAACGTTTGTCGAGTTTTAATGTGTTGATGGGTAAGCGTTGTAGGTCTAGTAATGATGATAAGCCAGAACCAAAGCCGTTGATCCCAAAGCTAATCCCTAGTGCGCGTAGATTGTCCATGCAGGATTCAATAATATCTAGATTGCTTTCAGAAATAATTTGATTTAAATCGAATTCGATCCGTTCGCCATTAATATTATATTTATCGAGTAAAGCATTTAAGTTTAAAGCAAAACCTTTGCTCGAAAAATATTGTGGTTCAAAGTTGAATACTAATGTTAAATCTTGATGTTCCGATAATTTACTGAATTGATATAAGCCTACCGATAATAGCCATTCTGACAATTTATGGGCCATTTCTTTATCAGAATTGATACTAGAAAATTGATGGTAATGCAGTACACCTTTGTGAGGGTGTTTCCAGTAGGGTGCAATTTCAACCGCTGCAATTTTCTTGTTACGTAAATCTACTCGAGGAATGTAGAAAACGCCAAACTGCTTTTCTTGCATGCCGCTATAGAAGTCTCTGAGTAAATCCCATTGGACTTTAATTTCATCTGTCAGTGCATCTGTGTAAAAGCGATAGCTGCTAACATCGGATTGTTTGGCTTGATACATCGCCAAGTCAGCATTGCGTTGCAAGGTTTCTTCGTCTCGTCCTGAGTCGGGATAAGTGGCAATACCAACGCTACAGCCCACATTGAATTGATGTTCGTTAATGGTGTAGGGCTCGTTGGCATCATTGATAATTTTTTGAGCCAGCATCATTATTTTTTGGGAGTTGCCGACATTATGCAATATAACCGTAAATTCATCGCCACCAATACGTGCAACGGTATCGCTACGGCGAATGGATTTTTGTAAACGCTCGGAGAATTGCTTGAGTAGTTTATCGCCCGTATCGTGACCGTAGGAATCATTGATTCCTTTGAAGTCATTCAAGTCAATAAAGAGTAGGGTAAATTGATTTTTATCTCGCTCAGCAAGATTAATAGAGTGCCTTAGACGATCTAAAAATAAGCTGCGATTAGGTAAGTCGGTCAGATGATCATAATGAGCTAAGTGGTCGAGGCGATCTTCGATTTGTTTGCGCTCAATGGCGTAACGAATAGCGCGTTCGAGTAGCTGGGAATTGATACGGCTTTTAGTGAGGTAGTCGGAGGCACCTTCTCGAATAGCGCGCTGGTCTACTTTTTCCTCCATCTCGTCCGTCATAACGATGATGGGAATATGGCTATTTTTACTGCGGGCATTACTTAAAAAATCTTGTCCAATACTGGAGCCGCCCCAATTATAATCCAACAGAACAACATCGCAGGCTTTACGTTCGATATGATCTAGGGCTTGATCTAAATGCTGGCACCACACGAGCCGATAATCTTCGCCGTGTGCTTCCGATAATAAATAACCAATCAGGAGGTATTCTTGCCTATCGTCATCGACAAGTAATACGGTGGTCGTTTTTTTCGTGGATGTGCCCACGCAGTGGCTCCCTAATGATCTCTATGTTTATCGAGTACTACCTCCTTTATGTTTACAA
The DNA here is from genome assembly GCA_050633525.1 of Cellvibrionaceae bacterium. Lineage (GTDB taxonomy): Bacteria > Pseudomonadota > Gammaproteobacteria > Pseudomonadales > Cellvibrionaceae > CANLBN01. The sequence goes on along the minus strand of JBOEGR010000047.1, from coordinate 10,461 downwards.
GATGGGTGCGTTGCAGCATGCATCGCACGTAATCTCACATAATAGTATGGGTACATAAGTTATTCTGTTTATTTTTTGTACCTTACCTAAAAAGGCTTTATTAATCTATTAAAAATCGCCCATATTGCATAATATTGTGAACAGTTATTTTTTATTATTTTTTGCGATAAACCCCAAGCCGATATAGGCTTCTTGTGTACAATAGTATTTTCATTTCCTAGTAGTAGACATCAGTGTCCCAATTAAATGCCAAGCAGCGAGAAGCTGTTCACTATATCGATGGCCCGTGTTTGGTGTTAGCTGGCGCCGGTAGTGGCAAGACAAGCGTGATTACGCGCAAAATTGCCTATCTGATTACGCAATGTGATTTCCCCGCGCACAGTATTGCAGCGCTTACCTTCACCAATAAGGCCGCAAGAGAGATGAAGGAGCGTGTCTCTTCCTTGGTGCAGCGCACGGAATCTCGTGGCTTGACGGTATCGACCTTTCACAATTTGGGCTTATCGATTATTCGCAAAGAGCACAAATTATTTGGTTACAAAGCAGGCTTCTCCATCTTTGACTCAGAAGATGCCCGTGCGTTGCTCAAAGAATTAATGATGAAAGACGGTGATCTTGATACTGATCATTTGAATCTAGTGCAAAATCAAATCTCATTATGGAAGAATGATTTGGTTTTACCTCAGGTGGCGTCAGAGCGAGTGGAAAGCCCAGCCGAGCAAGTTATTGCGCTGATATATGATCGTTACCGTAAAGCTTTAAAGGCTTATAATGCGGTTGATTTTGATGACTTAATCCTTCAGCCTGTTCAGTATTTTATAGCAAATGATGAATTATTGAGCCGTTGGCAAAAGCGGATACGCTATTTGCTAGTGGATGAATATCAGGATACCAACTCAAGCCAGTATCGCCTTATCCGTTTGCTTATGGGGGATAGGGGGGCGCTAACTGTTGTGGGTGATGATGATCAGTCAATTTATGCTTGGCGAGGAGCTCGCCCAGAAAATCTATCGATTCTACAGGCTGATTTTCCTAGCCTAGAGGTGATTAAGTTAGAGCAAAATTATCGCTCCACCCAGCGTATATTGAAGATGGCGAATCATCTGATTGACCATAACCCCCATGAAATAACAAAAGCGCTGTGGAGTGACCTTTCCTATGGTGAGCCGATCCGTGTCATTAAAAATAGTAACGAAGACACAGAGGCAGAACGGGTTGCCACCGAGATTGTCACGCAGCGTTTACAGCGCCAATGCCGCTTTAGTGATTTTGCAGTCTTGTATCGCAGCAACCATCAGGCTCGTTTAGTTGAGTTGAAGCTTCAGCATTATCAGATCCCTTACAGCATTAGTGGTGGCACGTCTTTCTTCTCGCGTACTGAGATCAAGGATGTCATGGCTTATTTGCGTGTTATCGCTAACCCTGATGACGATAATGCTTTTCTACGGGTTATTAATACCCCAAGACGCCAGATCGGTACCAGTACGATAGAAACGATAAGCCTGTATGCAACCGAGCGAGACGTGAGCTTATTTTCAGCAACGCAGGAGCTGGGCTTAGAGCAGCGATTAGGGGCTAGCGCATATAAGCGTGTGCACGAATTCAGCCAATGGATCGAACATGTTATTCGTGAGTGTGAGTCCGGTGACCCTATAGCGGCACTTCAGGAGATGCTGGATGATATGGACTATCTCGGTTGGTTGCATCAGCAGGCAAGCTCGCCACAGGTAGCGGAGCGACGCATGGAAAATGTTAATTTCTTGATTGATTCCATTCGCAAAACGCTGAATAAAGCGGCAGAAGAAACGCTAACAGAAGAACCCGAGTTGAGCTTGAAAGATGCGGTTGCCAAATTACTATTGATGGATCTTTTGGAGCAGCAGGAGGAAGAGGACGATAGCGACCGTGTTCAGTTGATGACGCTGCATGCGGCTAAAGGTTTAGAATTCCCCCATGTGTTTATGGTGGGGGTTGAAGAAGAGATACTGCCCCACAGAAACAGTATTGAGGATGACAATATTGAAGAAGAGCGCCGCTTGGCTTACGTCGGTATTACCCGTGCGCAGCGAACATTAACGATGACGATGGCGGCAAAGAGAAAGCAGTTTGGTGAAACGACGGTGACTACACCGAGTCGATTTTTAGATGAGCTACCTCAGGGAGAGTTAGAGAGAGAGGGCTTTGCTGAGTCTAGCCCAGAGCTTAACGAAGCGAAGGGAAGTAGTGCGCTAAGCAGTTTGTTGGGGATGTTCGATTAGCAATATAAGCACCGCTATAACTAATAAAAAACCCCGCATCAGCGGGGTTTTTTGAAGGCGTGATAAGTGGTCAGTGTTACTTGGAGTTTTCAACCATATAATCAACAGTGACTTTGATTTCGTCATCTGAACAGTCCATACACAAGCCTTTCGCTGGCATGCCTTTAAAGCCGCCGATAGCATGAGTGTACAGAGTATCGTTACCTTGAGCGATACGAGGAGCCCATGCGCCAGCATCGCCCAATTTTGGGGCGCCAGCTGCGCCAGTGTTATGGCAAGCAAGGCATTTCGAATTATAAATATCTTCACCGCTGCGTGGGCCAGATGCTACGACCACAGGTGCCGCTGCACAGCTATCACCAGCCATGCATAGTTCGCCAACAGGAGATGTGCGTTTTGCTACTTCATCTTTAACCGCTGCGCCAACTAGGCTTGGAATAGATATCGCCACAACCATTGCGGCAATACTTAAAACAGATTTCAAACGAAAAACAGATTTTAAAAACACGTTATATCCTCTTTAATCAACTCGGAAATGGGGAAGCGCTTTGATTGTTTTATAGATACCGTCTTGTTCAGTCGGGTGGGAGCTTTAATACAATCTTGTGCTAAACATTATAGCCTTATTTTGTCTGATAGCGATAACTATCACACTAATTTACGTACGTTATTCATCTTGAGATCGTTTGTTGTTCATTTTTTGTCTATCGTAGTTTGAGTTTTCCAGCGGCGGAAATTGTGCCCAGAGGACTTTGTTGTGCTATGACAACCCACTCTTTTATAGAGGCATCCTTTTTGATATTTTGTAGGAGAGTGCGCTTTTCACCCTTCCATTCGCCTAGCTCGATAACTTGAGCAACGGGGTTATGATAGCTAAGTGTTTTTCCTCCATTCTCACCACGCTTGATAGGCAAGCGTTGGTGGCCTGATGTTCCTAATAAAAATAATTGTTGTAGCCCAGTATTTTTTAACTCTGGTAATGTGATAGAGAGTTGCGTAGCTGTGTTTTCCTCTAGTGCAATGATTGCTGTGTTCTGTTCTTGTGCCCTGTTAAGCGTGCTCTTGACACTTGAGCGGCGCGAACCAACGACACCGTACTTGCCATTAATAATCATTTGCGGTGTGTAAACCCCCGCTCGACCTCGTAAATGGGCTTGATAACTGCGTTGCCGTTGGTCACAGAAGGCGTGAGAGAAGGTATCTTTCCAGCCTAAATAATTCCAATAGGTAACATGGCATGACAGCGCAATAGTATTAGGGTCTTGTTTTAGCTCTCCCAATAAATCATCGGCAGGAGGGCAAGAGTAACAACCTTGGCTGGTAAATAGTTCTACAACCGTCAGTGGCGCCGAGAGGCTAGCCGAGCTATAAAGGCCGCTAAGTAAAAAGGTGATAAATAGTGACAAGCGGCAGCGTCTTAAAGATGTAACGATTAACGGTGTCATGTTCGAACATAGTGACGTTAAAGCCGTGATTTTGAAGAGCATGGTAAGTAAACCTATGAAAAAGACGTAATACTTCAGATCCCTTCTTTAACAAAAGAGTTCAATTGTTTATTATCCTGTTCTTGATAGATTCCCGTAGAGAATAATAATGAAAATCGTTGTTTATCCCGGCACCTTCGACCCTATTACCAATGGTCATATCGATTTGATCGAAAGGGCTTTGCGCTTATTCGATCATGTGATTGTAGCGATTGCGAAAAGCAGCAAGAAAAACCCATTGTTCACCTTGGAAGAGCGTGTTGACTTAACCTCTCAAGCCTTGAGCCATCTTGATAATATTGAAGTGTGTGGTTTCGATCGTTTGCTGGCCGACTTTGTGAAAGAGCGTAATGCAACCGGTTTGATTAGAGGTTTGAGAGCGGTATCTGATTTCGAATACGAATTTCAATTGGCAAATATGAATCGTGCACTTGCACCACAGATGGAAAGTATTTTTTTGACTCCGTCTGAAAAATTTTCTTACCTATCATCATCCTTAATCAGAGAGATTGCTTCCCTTGGTGGAGATGTGAGTCAATTCGTGCCTAAGATAGTCGAGGATGCATTGCAGAAAAAATTCAACGGTTAATTTTTTTCCCTCGAAATTTTTTCAACGGCTCGTAAGCCTTTTATGCGGCGAATAATATCGGCAAGATGGATACGATTTTTGACGCCAATCGTAATGCGAATATGATTTTGGTTAGAGTCTTGTTCGCGGTATTGAATCTTTTCAATATTGGCACCCATCGCCGTGATACGGCTCGCCAACTCAGCAAAAATACCCCTGTTAGCTTCAACCGTAATAACGAGGTCAACAGGGAACTCTCCGCTCACATTGGGCGACCAGCTGACTTCATTAATTTTGTCGAGATTCTGCCTCGTCTCTAGAATGTTGTTACAGCTGTCTAAATGAATCGTTAGCCCTTTTCCTGCATTAATGACACCAATGATAGGGTCGCCAGGAATAGGGTGGCAGCATCGAGCCAGTGAGATCATGGTGCCATCGGTCGAATCAATGGTAAGCGGCGATGCGATATGCGTTGCGACGTCCTCCGCTTTGTCAGGTACTAAAATTTTAGCGACGCTGTTAGACATACGTTCGCCTAAACCAATTTGCGATAGTAGTTCATCTAGGTTTTTACATTTTGTTTCTGTAAAGGCGTTTTTAAATTTCTCTGCGCTAATATCATCTAGCGAAACATCAATATGTGCCAGCGTTCTTACCAGCATGCGACGACCTAAATCAATGGCGTCCTGTTGTTGATGTGTTTTTAAAGCATGGTGAATGGCGCTACGGGCTTTACTGGTTTTGACTGTGTTTAACCAAATGGCTTGAGGTCGAGCTTCTTCGTTGGTAATAATATGAACGAGCTGCCCGTTTTCTAAGGGTTGAGATAAAGATGAGAGCCTATTATTGACTCGACATGAAACCGTTTTATTACCAATTTCAGTGTGAATGGTATAAGCAAAATCAACGGCGGTAGCCCCTGAGGGTAATTCAATAATTTCTCCTTTTGGTGTAAATACAAACACCTCATCCGAGAATAAATCATTTTTCACGTGCTCAATAAATTCTAATGAGGTACCGGCACTTTGTTGTAATTCTAATAAATTATTGACCCAGCGGCGTGCGCGCGAATGGCTGGTATTATCTTCTTCTGATTTATACAGCCAATGTGCTGCAATACCTGAACCTGCGATTGCATCCATTTCCTGAGTGCGAATTTGCACTTCAATCGGGATGTTCTTAACACCATGCAGTACCGTGTGAATAGATTGATAACCATTCACTTTTGGTATGGCAATATAATCTTTAAAGCGATCAGGTAGCGGCTTGTATAGCATGTGTGCTGCGCCAAGAATACGGTAACACGCTTCAACATCGTCAGCGATAATACGAAAAGCAAATACGTCGGTAATGTCGCGAAATTTTTTCTTGTTCTCTAGCTTTTTATAAATACTGTATAAGTGTTTTTCGCGACCGATGACTTCAGCCTCAATACCCCAGCGTTCGAGTTGTTTTTCTAGCGATTCTTTAATGTGTAAGACTAATTCTTTTTGTCTACTGCGAACCACTTTTACGGCGGCCCTTAATCGCCTCGCTCTGAGAGGGTAAAGTGCTTCAAAGCCCCTGTCTTCAAATTCGATACGTAAATCCTGCATACCTAAACGGCCGGCGATGCGTGCATATATATCTAAAGTCTCTTTGGCAATACGGCGTCGCTTTTCAGGTTTTAGTGGACCAAGTGTGCGCATGTTATGCAAGCGATCGGCTAACTTAACAATAATAACGCGAATATCTTTGGCCATCGCAATGGCCATTTTTTCAAAATTCTTGGCTTGTTTTTCTTCTTGGCTGGAGAATTCAATATGAGTTAGCTTGCTGACGCCATCAACTAATTCTGCAACGGTTTCCCCAAATTCATCTGATAGCTCTTCCTTGCTTACCCCCGTATCCTCAATCACATCGTGTAGCATTGCTGCCATTAAGCTGTGGTGATCCATGCGCATGCTGGACAGGATCTTGGCAACAGCGAGCGGGTGAGTAATGTAAGGGTCACCACTTGAGCGAGTTTGGCCTTCATGAGCGAGGCGTGCTCGTTCATAAGCCGTACGGATTTGGCCTACCTTTTCGGTATCTAGATAAGAGGATAGTTCTTCAGCAAAGACATCTATATTAGGCATAAACGCCTCTAATGATGTTGGTTAGGCCGGTTGTTTTGATTCGTGAGTACTTATTCGAGTTCTGATCATAGCCGCGCTTTTTGTAGTGGGCCTTGCTATCAAGGGTATTACAGCAACGGATATGACTACAATAAGTTGAAGGTCTTAAAAAAGGAGCCGCTATTGCTAATAATATCGCCACAAATAATATGATTCAGTTACAGGTTTTAGGGGAGTCAGGCGCTGGTGCACCAAACTAGGTCTACCTTAAATAATGTACCCTAAGTCCACAGACTTCAAGTGCTTTTCTTGCTGAAGATAGGATTAGCTATGAAACGGCGAATAAAAACGCTAGGAGGGAGAAAAGTAAGAGGGCTTCTACTAAATGTGAGAAGCCCTTGCTAAGCAGTTGATATCGGGATTAAGTATCTAGGTTGATATCAGTGTTGGCCAAAGGCGCGTCTAGAATAGAGGCTTCACTATCAACCATAAAGGCTTCTTCGTATTCAGGCTCTTCTTTCTCGGTAAGGATGCTTGGCTTGATGAAGCCTTCTTCGATCTCGCGCAATGCGATAACGGTAGGCTTGTCGTTTTCTTCAGGGACCATTGGGTCTTTGCCGCCAGTGGCAATTTGGCGAGCACGCTTAGTGCCAACTAAAACAAGTTCAAAACGATTATCAACATGATCAAGACAATCTTCAACGGTAATTCGTGCCATAACGGTTTCCAAAAATAGGGGGTTCTATCGAACCGCGCATGATAAGCAATTTGTGCCCTCAGGACAATAGATCTGTGAGCAAATGCTGGTGTTTATGTTGTTGTGCGCCCATTTTTAAGCGTTGAGCGAGCAAAATACTGTGTAAATCCACCAATGCTTGGTCAAAATCATCGTTGACTACTAGCCATTGCGCTTCGACGTAGTGGGACATTTCATTGATCGCTTCCTGCATTCGGCGCTCTATCACTTGTTCATCGTCTTGTCCGCGGTTACGCAGACGCTCTTCCAGCGCTGAACGAGAGGGCGGTAATATAAAAATACCTTGGGTGTCCGGCAGTATGCGTCGTACCTGCTGCGCACCTTGCCAATCGATTTCCAATATCACATCTTTGCCTGCCTTGAGTGTCGATTCTACCCATTCTTTTGAGGTGCCATAGTGATTTTGAAAAACCTGCGCATGCTCAAGGAAATCCCCTTGTCCCAACATAGACAAAAAAGTATCGCTATTCACAAAATAATAGTCGTGACCGTCTTGCTCGTTAGGGCGTTGTGGGCGGGTGGTGTGTGATATAGACACTTGGGTTTGCTTGTCTTGCTCCAGCAAGGCTTTGACCAAGCTGGTTTTGCCCGCACCTGAAGGGGCTGAAATCGTATAGAGAGTACCGCGAGTGCTCATAAAATAAAGGGGCCTAGTGTCATAATGTATTGCGTAATATAGCCTCAAAGACTATAGCAGAAAAGTGTTAAATTACCTTTAATTCCTTCATCTGGGTATGTGCTTGACCGTGATGCTATGGTGTTTTTATGAAGGTTATTCAATGTTTTGAATCTGTTCTCGCATTTGTTCGATGAGCACCTTAATCGACACCGCTGCTTGGCTAGTATCGCTGGTGAGCGATTTGGAAGACAGAGTATTCGCCTCTCGGTTGAGCTCTTGCATCATAAAATCCAAACGGCGTCCGATAGGGCCCGACTGTTTTAATATATGTTGGACTTCGCCGAGGTGCGTTTGAAGGCGATCTAGCTCTTCTGCCACATCGGCTTTGTTAGCCAGTATCACCATTTCTTGTTCTACTCTATCGGCATCCAGCTCTGTTTTAAATTCTGCTAAGCGTTGTTTGAGTTTGTCTCTTTGTGCTTCCAGAATACTTGGCATTTGAGCTCGGATCTCAATGACTAAGGTATCGATTTGCGCTAAGCGTTCTTCAATCAGTGTTTGTAGTTCTTCCCCCTCTCGATGACGGTGCTCGATTAGGGCTTGTAAGGTTTTCTTGGCTAAGGCCTTAGCGCTGGCCTCAATGGTATCGATATCCAATTCGGATTGCTGAACAACACCGGGCCATTGCAATAACTTTAAAGGGTCTGCATCGGTCGTATTAGGATGAATGCGCTTAACAGCGTCTATTGCGCTACTTAGTGCCGCCAGTGTGTCTGTATTGATCGCTAGGCTTTGTTCTGGCTGATGATTAAGGTTGAGTTGAATGTTCAGCTCAATCTTACCTCGTTGTAGCTGCTTGCGTAATAGATCTCTTAGGTGTGGTTCACATATTCGCAGCAGTTCAGGTAGGCGAATAGAGGGTTCTAGGTAACGGTGGTTCACACTGCGTATCTCGCAAGCAATTTCACCCCAAGTGGCTTGTTCTATCTGGCGAGCAAAGCCAGTCATACTGTATGGCATGAGTCATTCTCGGTATTAGCGGGCCGCAGATGGTAACACAGCCTCGCTTTCAGTCATAAATGACACGCTTCTCTCAAGATAGAGTCTTCAAGCTAATCGCGCCTTTTTGGGGTAAACTGCCGCCACTCATTTCTCGACATTTTTTCGTGATCTATTACTACTTATTTTTAAAGGTAACTTATGACTCGTCCCAGTGGCAGACAAGCCGATGAACTACGCCCCATTCGATTAACTCGACACTACACTAAGCATGCGGAAGGCTCTGTGTTAGTTGAATTTGGTGATACAAAAGTGATTTGTAATGCGACCATCGAATCAGGCGTGCCCGGGTTTTTGCGTGGCAAGGGCAGTGGTTGGATCACGGCAGAATATGGCATGCTACCTCGTTCGACCAATAGCCGTATGGGTAGAGAAGCAGCCCGTGGCAAGCAAAGTGGGCGCACGGTAGAGATCCAGCGTTTGATTGGTCGCTCATTACGAGCGGCGGTTGATTTAGACTTGTTGGGTGAAAATACGATCACCATCGATTGTGATGTTATTCAGGCTGATGGCGGCACACGCACAGCATCAATCACAGGCGCTTGTGTTGCCTTAGCCGATGCCATTAACCATTTTAAAGCGTCAGGCAAATTAACAACGGAGCCATTGAAGCGCATGATTGCCTCTGTCTCTGTGGGTATTTACAAGGGTGAAGCGGTTCTTGATTTGGATTACCCAGAAGACTCTGCGGCCGATACTGATATGAATATTATTATGGCCGATGATGGCGGTATGATCGAAGTGCAAGGTACAGCAGAAGGCGAACCTTTTAGTGAAGCAGAGTTTGCTAGCATGCTAGCGTTGGCTAAAAAAGGGATTACCGAATTAAATCACTTGCAGAAAGAAGCTTTGTCAAAGTAAGCGTATTTTTTAGGCCTGTTTTTAAAAGATGGGCTTCGAGGGCATAGAATTCATTAATGTGCCCTCGTTGTCAGTTAGGTTGGCCAGTTAAGAGCGCCTTGCTTTGTGTAAAGGTGACTTTCTTATTTTGCAGAGTTTATAGCGTCATCCAGCTGTTTTTGACGGTTGTCCATTAACTCTTGTACGCCATTAGCATCGTCTACCAGCGTTGATATTTTATCAGGCGAGATAGTTGTGGGTGAAAAACCGCTGTCTTTTATCAACAGTGCTTTACCGCCGGAAGAGTCTGAGCTAGGTGTTCTAGTTGGAGGTGGCAGGGGGGCTAAATCGCGGTTAACGTCAGTACCAACTAATACCTGTTTGGCTTCGATCCCGGTGGGTGGTTTATCAGAAAACTGCCAGTTGCCCTCGGCATCCTTCCATTTATAGACGGAAACCTTATCTCCATCTGAGCCGCCAACCACTTGGTCTGGCATTGCATCGCTAATAGAGCGCTTAATCGCCGAAGTGTCAGGTGTAAAGTCATCTAATGACAGCCATGCGCTGCCATCTGGTTTTTTTATGAAAAATAAGCCGGCTACGCCAAGCACCAGCAAAAAACTGAAAAATTTTATTATTAGTCCCATAGTTGTCAATCACTGTATAGCGGTGGTTGATACGATTGTAGCCAATGTGTTGCTTTGGCTTCATCACCCTTAAACAATTCTAGCGCATGTTGGCGCACAATGCTGTCATATTCATGTTCTGGGTCTATATCAA
>JBOEGR010000046.1:0-12670 GCA_050633525.1 Cellvibrionaceae bacterium | reverse complement strand
CAGATTTAATTCACTATCGTTCAGTGAAAGAAAAAACGATCGAGCTTATCCAGCAGCGTTCAGTAAAAACGCGCTACGGTCAGTTTCAGCTAAGTAGCTTCCGTGATTTAGCCAGCGATGATATTCATTTTGCTTTGCATAAGGGAGATCTTAAACCAGATGAAGTGGCTTTGGTTCGCGTTCACGTATTAGATGCCGTAAGAGATGTGTTGGCTTTGCGTCGTGAGCAGGATGATTTTGTTCCTTGGGCTTTTCAGGATGCGGTAGAGCAGGTTGAGGCTGAAGGGAAAGGGGTTGTTGTGCTTATGTGTTACAACCAAACCAATGAGGATATGGAAGAGCGTATAGAGTCTATTCTTTCAGGTAAAACCAAAAAAGCGACGCCAGATCATGTCTATCGACAAGTGGGAACTGGTGCGCAAATATTAAGAGAGTTGGGCGTACACAAAATGCGTTTAATGTCAGCACCTTTTAAATTCTCTGCTATTTCAGGTTTTGATTTAGAAGTTGTCGACGTGCTTGAAAATCCAGAAATAAAATAAATTGTAATTAAATATAAATGAGATGTTTGCAAGGAAGATGGTTTTGCTTTCAGGCACTCCAGAGTTGCTCCTGCACTCTGGATGTACCCTCCCTCCATGGAGGGCAAGGCAAAAATGCACGATAAATTTGTAGGAACAGATTTAGGCAGCTCTGCTGGTCATTAGACCTAGCGCCAAGGAAGGTGCTAGCCCAAAGAGGGAGTTTATAGTTTATAAATGACCGATTGGGTACATTTTTCCTCGGTGCCCCCTTGAGGGGTAAACCCGCATGAAAGTAAAATAGCTTTCTTGCAATGGTCTCATAAATGTTAGAGAGAAAGTTATGGCGGGTTACCTCCCTAAAGCGGTAGATCAATTTTATAAAATCCCTCAAGCGAAAATAGCTATTGTTGCAGCTATGTGGCACCCAGATTGTGTGAATGCGATGATTAGCCGAGCAAAAAAAGAGTTGTTAGCCGTGGGTGTCAATGAAAGTAATATTTCAATACACCATATTCCTGGTTCATTGGAGTTGCCTTACGCGGCGCGTTGCCTTTTTGAAGCTGACGCCACGATTGATGCAGTCATTGCATTCGGGGTTGTGTTAAAAGGTGCAACAACGCATGACGACTCTGTTATTCAAACGGTTGTGGACGGTTTTAGCCGAGTAACGGATCGTTTTCATAAGCCTATTATTAATGAAGTGATTGGCGTTAGCTCTATGGATGATGCCAAGCAGCGTTCAGATGAATCGATCTCTAATAAGGGTGTTGAAGCGGTTTTTGCTTTAACGGAGTTATTGCATTGGAAGAGTACCTTATAGTTTTTAGTTGGTGATTATTTTTATAAGAATAGCCCTTCTCAACCACAAATCTAATTTCAATATATGAAAGAAGTATGAAATAAATATGAAAGAAACGTCGAATAAATCAAACTCGGTAAAAATTAGCCCTGCTACACGTAGAAAGGCTCGTCATTATGCTATGCAAGCATTGTATCAATGGGGTATGACCCAAGCCGCTCCCCATATTATTGAGGCCGAGTTTCGTACTGATAATGATATGACACACGTTGATACTGATTATATGCATGAACTGATTAGTACCGTTCCAGAACAGGTAGAAGAATTGGATGCGGCTTATCAGCCATATTTGGAGGATAGAGAATTATCTGAACTTGATCCTATTACACAGGCCTTGTTGCGTATGGCAACGTATGAATTAAAGTCAAGAATCGATGTGCCTTACAAGGTTGTTATTAATGAGGCTGTGGCTTTAGGTAAAAAATTTGGCGCCAATGAGAGTTATAAATTTATTAATGGTGTGTTGGATCGTCTTTCCCCAGCACTCCGTGCCCTTGAAGTTAAAGCTGAAAAGAATAAATAATTTTTTATGGAGTCTCTGAGTAAGTCTGAGGCTTTTTATGCCAGTTTTTTGAATCCATTATTTATGAATAACCATGTTGAGTAAATTGGATTGAGTGAATTTGAACTAATAGCGACGTATTTTAAACGCCAAACTAAACAGTTGTCTTTGGTTAAGGGTATTGGTGATGATTGCGCTATTGTTGCGGTAGACAGTAATCGTCATTTAGTGATGTCCATGGACACTTTAATTGTTGGTAGGCATTTTCCTGATAATGCCCGACCCTCGCAAATCGCGACTCGCAGTTTTTGTACCTGTTTAAGTGATTTGGCCGCGATGGGTGCTACGCCTCAGTGGTTCACTCTAGCACTGACCTTGCCAGAGGCTGACCGCGAGTGGGTGTCAGAATTTAGTGATGCCCTATTTGCTATCGCCGATGAGTTTGAGTGCGATTTGATTGGGGGCGATACAACACAAGGTCCGCTAACCATTACCTTACAGGTGCACGGGTTTGTTGAAAAAGATAAAGCCTTAACAAGAGATGCCGCTCAAGTAGATGATCTTGTTTTGGCGTCAGGCCCCCTAGGTGATGGTAAAGCTGCACTAGAATTTATATTAAATAAAGATGCTTTCCCTATGCTAGATGAGTTGGAGTCAGCTTACTTGCTTGAGCGTTTTTATCGTCCTGAGCCTCAAATTGAAATTGGACGCCAGTTGTTGAATTGTGCTAACGCAGGGATTGATATTTCCGACGGACTTTTAGCTGATGTACAGCATATTGCTGATGCCAGCAAGGTAGATGTGGAGATTGATCTCGATGAGATCCCCTTGTCTGATGCCTGTTTGTCGATTGCGGGTAGCGGCCGACAAGCGATTAATTATGCTTTGTCGGGTGGCGATGATTATCAATTAGTTTGCACCGTTTCCCCTCACAATATCTCGATGATAGAACATTTGTTAAAGGGGTCGCGGCCCTTAAGTGGAGCATCGGCAACGTTATCAGTGATTGGTCGAGTCGTTGTGATGTCGTCCAGTCGTCCAACCGTCCGTTGTTTTGAAAAGGGCCATTTAATATCAATGAAGAATCAAACGGGGTATCAACATTTTGCTTCCTAGTTTTATCGAGTTAGTCAAAAGTCCAGTTCAATTGCTTGCCTTGGGTTTTGGTAGTGGTTTGGCGCCAAAAGCGCCGGGTACCTTTGGCACCTTGGCAGCTATCCCATTCTATTTTTTATTTTTTGATTATTCTTTTTCTGCACAACTTCTAATTATATTGTTTACGTTTATCCTTGGTGTTTACTTGTGCCAAGCGACTGCTGATGCTTTAGGTGTGCATGACCATCCTGCGATTGTATGGGACGAGTTTGTTGGTTTTTGGTTAACGATGTTGCCTTTGGCTTTGCTTGGTATTCAACTGGAATGGTATTGGTTGTTGCTCGGTTTTGTCTTATTTCGGTTTTTTGATATTGTAAAGCCATGGCCTATTCGTTTTGTTGACCGCAAAGTTAGTGGCGGCTTTGGAATCATGTTTGACGATATTCTTGCGGGTTTATATGCAGGAGCAATATTGTTTGTCATTATAAAATATATAGGCTAGTGTTTATGAAACCAAAAGTCGGTGCCTTTATTTATACTTTTATTTGCAGTCTTATTTTGATTGGGAGTTTTTCTGGTTTTAATGCTATTGCTCAAAATGACGGTGAATCACGCTCTATCGTTATAAAAGGCCTGTTTAAAAATGCTGCCTTATTATTGGTTGATGGCGAACAGGTACTAATTAAAGTCGGTAAAACAAAAAAAGGTATTAAACTGATTAAGGCGAACAGTAAAGATGCATTGTTAGAAATCAATGGTCGCCAACAGCAGGTGGGTTTGTCGAAGCAGGTCGGTGGTAGTTATCAGGCCGCCAAGTCACGTGTTGTTAGGATTGCGAGTCAGCAAGGTGGTCATCATTGGGTGCGTGGACAAATCAATGGACGTAATGTTGATTTTATTGTTGATACCGGTGCTAGTGTGATAGCGATGAATCTATCCACAGCAAAACGCTTGGGTATTGACTACCAAAATGGTCAGCCCGGTTATATCAACACGGCTAACGGTGTTACTGAAATACGAGTAGTAAATTTAGCCAAAGTGACGGTTGGTTCAATTACGCAATATAATGTGCAGGCCTCTGTTAGTTTAAATGATGTCTTAAGTGTGACCTTGTTGGGCAATAGTTTTTTAAGTCGCACTAATATGAAAACAGAAAATGGTGTTCTCATTTTAGAGTCACAATAATGATTTTGTTGATAGGAAATAATTGTGTTTGAACATGATACCGCTATAGAAGAAGCTGTTCGATTTTCTCGCTTTGATGAAGATAATTTTTTATCCACCGTTTCTTTACATGCCTTTGAGCTGGAGGATTATACTTGGCCGACAGCCGAGCACTATTACCAAGCGCATAAGTTTGAAGGTTTGCGTTATGCTTCAAAAATTTTAGCGGCCTCTTCGGGGCAACAAGCACACAAATTGGGTAACGCTTGGTTAAAGAAAAAAGTGCCGGGTTGGAAAGACAAAAGACGAGTGTTGATGACAAGAGCGCTTTACCGCAAGGTTATGGAATATGATGAGGTGAAAGAAGCTTTGCTGAATACGGAAAGTAAATGGATTATTGAAACTTCTCTATACGATCATTTTTGGGGTGTGGGTAGAGATCAGAGAGGGGAAAATACGCTTGGGAAAGTATGGATGGATATCCGTACCAAACTCCAAAATGCACCGTAAGGTGCGCTTTTTACGCGATAGCGGCGTTGTCTGCTTGCTCGCTTAGTCATGTATTGCATATACACTCCTGCGCTGCGCGAGCAGACGCCTCGCTTAAAGGCGCCTACTGTTGGTGCTGTCACGCAAAAATCACACCTTACAGTGCATTTTGTCTCTTCTTATAGGGCGCGCTTTTTATACGCTAATTACGTAAATCGTGGGATAACGTAGCTTAATACTAAGGGCAGTGTTATTAGGGTGAGTGCGTTGCCGACGATGACAATGGAGGCGACTTTGTCGGGTTCTTGATTGTAGCGTTCGGCAAACATAAAATTTAATATCGCTGGTGGTAGTGCGCCAAATAAAAATAATCCGCCTGCTTGCATCGGGTTTAAATCAAAAAATGGCATTATCATTATTACCATGAGTAAGCCGCTGATGGGGCAGGCGATACCGCCAATTAGCCCTATAGGTAAGGTTTTTAGTGAGGATGTTGAAAGCCTTACCCCTAAGCTAAATAGCATAAGGGGAATCACGATCTTTCCGATCATGTCGATGGGGAGCATGAGTGTGGGGTGTATGTTGAGTTCGGTCATCCCTAGCCCAATAGCGACAAATGATGCGATGGTTAATGGTGATACCATCGAGCGTAAGCTGCTTGCTCTTTTGCTTTTTCCTTCCGAATTGTTGAGCCATGCCATTCCTAGTGTGAAATGAAGTGTGTTTTCGACTAAGAATAAAATCATGGCTATAGGCAAAGCTTGTTCACCAAACGTTAACACCATCAAAGGCAAGCCCATATTGCCAGCATTATTAAACATCATGGGTGGTGCTAGTGTTTTGAGCTCTATTTTTAACATACGAGCGATGGGCCAGATGATAAGCCCCGACCCGAGTACCACTAACAGTGCTGCAAAGATAAGGGGTAGATAAGCCCTGACATCAACTGACTGGCCAACGATGACTGAGAATATCAACGCTGGTATAAAGACATCCATATTGAGTCGATTGGCGACTTGCATATCTGGGCTAAATTTATAGCCACAGTAAAAGCCCAGAGCGACAATGCTGAAGATAGGGAAGGTGATATCAAGGATACGTAAAACAACATCCATAAAACATGTCCATTATTATTTGGCTCTCATTAGCAAGCCATGAAGTCATCAGTTTGGCATAGTTTGATTCAAAAGTGTCTGTGGTTAGTCCACTTATTTCCTTAGATTTGTTTCGGTGCTCTGGCGACTTGTGCAGATATGCGCCATAGTCTGTGGTGAAATGATGAGGCAACACGTACAATAAGCGCTTTAGTCAATCGCAGTTTTATTATCAGAGTTAGACAATGTCAAAGTTGAAAAATGATCGGTTCTTACGTGCACTATTACGTCAACCTGTAGATCGGACACCGGTCTGGATGATGCGACAAGCAGGTCGCTACCTACCCGAATACCGCGCCACTAGAGCAAAAGCGGGGGACTTTATGAGCCTCTGTGGCAATCCTCAATTGGCTTGTGAGGTCACCTTGCAGCCCTTAGAACGATACCCTGAGATTGATGCGGCTATTTTGTTTTCAGATATATTAACTATTCCAGATGCGATGGGTTTAGGCCTGTATTTTGAAACAGGTGAGGGGCCACGGTTTAAGAAAACCATCTCTAATGAGTCAGATATCGATGCCTTACCTATCGTTGATACCGCAAAAGACTTAGTGTACGTGACCGATGCTGTGACCTTAATTCGTAAGGAGCTTAATGGAAAGATACCGTTAATCGGTTTTTCTGGCAGTCCATGGACTCTAGCGACTTATATGGTAGAAGGTGGCTCAAGTAAAGACTACGCTAAAACGAAACAATTGATGTACTGCCAGCCTGAATTGTTCGAGCAATTATTAGATAAACTGGTGTTGTCGATTATTGATTATTTAAATGCCCAGATTAAAGCCGGTGCTCAAGCGGTACAAATTTTTGATTCTTGGGGCGGTGCACTGTCTTATTCTGCATACCATCAGTATTCTTTAAAACCCATGGAGCGCATTGTTCAGGGGCTTATTAAAGAGCATGAAGGCCGCAAAGTCCCTGTGATTTTGTTTACCAAGGGTGGCGGGCAATGGCTGGAATCAATGGCGGCATCGGGGGCTGATTGCCTCGGTTTAGATTGGACGACTGATATAGCTCAAGCTAAAGCTCGGGTTGGAGATAGGGTCGCTTTACAGGGTAATATGGATCCGTCTATCCTTTATACCAATCCAGATCGTATTCGGAGTGAGGTAGCGTCTATACTGGAAGGGTATGGTGCCGGTTCTGGACATGTTTTTAATTTAGGTCATGGGGTCACCCCTCAGGCTAAGCCAGAAAATGTAGGCGCTTTTTTTGCGGCAGTGGCGGAATTGTCTGCGAAGTAGACTTTAAGCCCGTATGCTAGTGCGAAAATTAATATTATCGATATAAATTAGGAAATTAGATTGGCCGTTAAGCAAGTCAAAATCGATGTCGGAGAAGTCATTATAGGCATGTTTGTGTCCGGTTTGGATCGCCCGTGGACGCAGACTCCATTTCCTATTCAGGGTTTCTACATTCGTGATTTGGATGAGGTTAAGCAATTAAAAGCTCAATGTAACCATGTCTATATTGATGTGGTGAAAGGCGTGCCTCCTGCCAAGGCTAATCTGCGTGTGATGGATCCAGTGGAGCGCAAAAAAAAGCGAGTCATTGAGCCACCTTCTCGAAAAAATACTCCCGTTGCTCCTATTAAGGTCAATCCTAATGCTTACACGGATTACGAACCTTTAGATAAAGAGGTCAAAAAGGCACGACAATTACACCAAAAGGTGTTTGGTGCTGTGAGTGAAGTCATGTCACAAATTGACAGTGGCAATCTAGTGTCAGTGCAAGAAACCAAGCGCGCAGCTAGCGATATGGTAGACAGTGTCTTGCGTAACCCAGATGCTTTTACTTGGCTGTCCAGAATACGTGATGTGGACGAGTATACTTACGGCCATGCAGTGCGCTCAGCTGTTTGGGCTATTTTATTTGGTCGTCATATTGGTTTGGCTAAGGGTGAGTTAGATACGCTTGCCTTAGGTGTGCTACTAAAAGATGTGGGTAAAACCCATATTCGTAAGACTCTGTTGATGAACAATGACCGCAGTACTCGAGAGCAGGCAGAATACCAAACCTTTATTGAAAAAGGCGTTGAGATACTGCGTCAGCTACCCGGTGTCGAACCGAGGGTAATCGCAGTTGTTAAAACGCACTGTGAGCGTATCGATGGTAGCGGTTTTCCTCAGCATTTGCAGGGAGATAAGATCCCTCTTTTGGGTAAAATCGCGGGCATAGTCACATTTTATGATCAAATCACGAATCCTCGAGGTGCTATTGATCCAGTTGCACCCTCTCGCGCAGTGTCGCGTTTGTATGAGGTGCGAGGAGTTGAGTTTCAAGAAGATCTCGTTGTCGAATTTATTCGAGGTATTGGCTTGTATCCGACTGGAACGCTCGTCGAGTTAACCACCGGTGAAGTGGGGGTCGTTGTTGAGCAAAATTTTGAGCGCCGCTTAAAACCAAAAGTCATGGTGTTGCTTGATTCTTTTAAGCAGCCTCTACACAAGCACCAACTACTGGATCTCGCCGAGGATGATCGACGCAAACAATCCTTGGTGGATGCGGGCAAAAAGCATATCAGCGAAGTAGAAAAAATAGAAATTGCTCAAGACTTAGAACCAGGCAGCCATGGTGTCGATATTAATGAGATACGAGATAAGTATCTTATGAAGAGTATGAAACTGGATTTGTTTTCGTTTTTTAAGCGTTAAGCTTTATATTTTCCTAGCCTATTCTCTTAACCTAATAGTACGGCACACCATACCCCTATCGCTAAAAATACACTCATCATTACTGCAGCAGAACCAATATCTTTGGCTCGACCAGATAATTCATGTTTTTCCATTCCTATTCTATCGACGGCTGCTTCGACTGCGCTGTTGAGTAGTTCTACAATCATTACCACAATCCAACTTCCCAGTAGTAGGCATAATTCAACTGCCGATTGACTAAGCCATATGGAAAGGGGGATCAGTATCGCTAAAATATAGACCTCAAGCCGAAATGCTTGCTCGTATTGAAAGGTGGATTTAAGGCCTTGAAGAGAGTAACCGCTTGCTTTATAAAGTCGAATGAAATGGTTGGAACCTTGATTATAGGCAGACATAGTAAACCATAAATAATGAGTGAAGGTGTGGGATATTAATATCGCAAAGTGTATAACTTTATTAAATCTCTAAACAAGAGTTAACTTTCTATATAAACAGATTCTGTTTAGTATGTGACCTTTATATTACGGTTTGATGAATTTGGTCTTACCTCTGTTGTGATTTAACACGGTTGTTTTCCCGCTACACTCTACTATTTATGCTAGTAGAGTGTAGGGAACATAGTGGCGGATTACAGGGTTGATTTTTCAAAGTATCCCACTTGGGGTTCCTTAAGCATAAAATCATTGAGTTCTGCTAATATGCCGTTGCCTTTGATAAATTCAAAATATTTTTGATGGTGGCCTTTTGTTTGCCATTGTTCCTCAAGTAACATTTCATTTTTATCTTCATTAAATAATACATCAACATAAAGGCAGCCAGGGAAGCGCCTGACGTTGGGCAGGTTTAAGCTTAAAAATTCAGTAAGCTTCTCTGTTTTATCTGCCTTTATATGAAAGTGCAGTGTCACTCTGATGCTCATCATATTACCCCTTTAGTAAGTATTGGTGATTCTGCCAAGTTGTAAGGTGTCAAAAACTTCTTGCGCCAGCTTTTTGTTGCTCATTAATGATAGTAATTTTATCGCTGAAGTGTAGCTGACAACACTTCCGTTACCGGTAATGATGTTTCCATCAATCACGTAGTTTTTGTTTTCTTGGACCGAGACAGTAGGGTATTCTTTTTGAAAATCTTTCTCTCCTCCTGCCCATGTCGTTGCTTTTTTACCATCTAATAAACCAGCTTCTGCTAGTAGGTAAGAACCAGAGCAGTTACTTGCCATCCATTCGACTTTTTTACCTTGGGTTTTAATGAATTGAATTAATTTTTTATTTTTTAATAAAGGTTCCATGGTGTATGAGCTAGGAACAATGAGAGCCGATAAGTTTTTTGCTTCATCGATGTTGGTGTCGCTTTTAATTGTTAGCCCTTCTTCAGTGGTTATCGTGGTTTGATCGTTAATAGAAATCATTTTAACGTCATAATCTTTAAACCAGGATTGTTTGCTGGCAACGCCAAACACTTCGGCTGGCCCTGTAATATCACTTGTCAATACACCATCATAAACAATGATGCCAATGGTTTTATTGGCGGCATGAGCAGCGTTTGTAATCAGTGTGAATAGGCTAAATAAAAGTAAAAATGAGATTTTTTTCATAAGTAAGACTCTTGTTAAGTAAGGTCAGAACAGTATAAAAAATTAAAATTTAAGGATAAATAGTCACCATTTCATCTTATAAGTGAGTATAATTCATGAATGGATAAGCTTAATCTTATTAATCAATTTTTGACGGTATCTCGTTGCGGAAGCTTTGTTGCTGCTGCTGCCGAATTAGGGGTTGACCCTTCTACGGTGTCTAAAGCAATTCAGCAGCTTGAAAAGCACTTAAATATTCGACTGTTTAGTAGAACGACCCGTCAACTGCAGCTAACACCAGCCGCAGAGGTCTATAGACAGAAATGTTTGGATCTGGTGGGAGGGTTAGAGGCTTGTGAGAAACAATTAAGTTTAGAGCAGGTCGAGCCGGCAGGTAAATTAAAAGTCAATGTTCCTGTTTCTTATGGACAGATGTACATCACGCCGATGTTAGAGCGGTTTGTGCATTTATACCCAAAAATAGACCTAGAACTTAGTTTAAGTGATGATTATGTGGACATCGTTAGTCAGTCGATCGATGTGGCAATACGTTCTGGTCAATTAAAAGATAGCCGTTTGGTCGCGAGAAAGTTGTCGCCTATGGACTTTGCCACTTGTGCATCGCCTGAATTTTTGTCCAAAAATAAAAAAATAACCAACGCTAATATAGAAAAGCAGCCTTGGGTTTTGTATCGCTTTTTGCACACGGGAAAAATAATGCCGATTTACGGTATCCGAGGTAAGGCTAAGTTGCAGCAATCTTATGAAATTAATCCAAAACCTGTTTTGGTGACAACAGATGGTTTATCTATGGTCAAGGCATGTCAATCTGGTTTGGGATTGATTCAGGCACCTCACTTTTTGTTGCGCTCTGCAATCTTGGAAGGCTCTCTCAATGTGGTGCAGTCGTTTTATCGCTCTAAGGGGTTTAATGTGTATGCTTACTACTCACAGAAGGAGTATATGCCAGCTAAAGTTAGGGTGTTTTTAGATTATATTGTGGAGGAGCTTAAGGCTATGGGGGAGGATCATAACACTACTTTTTTGTCGAAATAATAAAACTGAAAAAGTGTATTAAGGTGAAAACTGTACAACCGTGGTGTGAGGATCTCGAGTTTTGTTTTCTCTTTTGAGTTTCTCAAGGTAGGCCTCCCAAAGTTTATCTTTGTTCTCAGCAAGCTCGCCGAGGTAAGACCAAGAGTAAATACCTGAATCATGTTTGTCGTCAAAGATAATGGTGATGCCGTAATTTCCGGTGGCTTTAATATTGCTAATGCCAACATCGATTTTACTGTGGACTAAGGTTTCTTGGCCGGGGCCATGCCCTTTCACCTCGGCGGAAGGAGAATGAACACGTAAGAACTCGGCACTGAGCTCATGATTCGTGTTTTGAATCACAAGCTCAAGTGTTTTAGACTTTTTATGTAAATGTATCTTTGATGGTTTGTGCATAGGATAGTTTGCTACAAAATAAATCGACTTAAGTCTTCATTTTTTGCGAGTTCACCCAAGTGGCTATCGACATAATCGGCATCAATTTTGATGTCTTGTTTACTGTTGCTGCCACTATCAAAAGATATTTCTTCTATTAAACGCTCCATTACCGTATGTAAACGGCGTGCACCAATATTTTCGGTTCTTTCGTTTACTTCCCATGCGGTTTCCGCTAATCGTCTCACACCATCGGCAGTAAATTCCAGCTGGATGTTTTCTGTTTCCATAAGCGCAATTTGTTGCTTTGTTAACGATGCGGTGGGCTCTGTTAAAATACGTTCAAAATCATCCGGTGATAAGGCTTCTAACTCAACTCGAATAGGAAGTCTGCCCTGTAGTTCAGGAATTAAGTCAGAAGGTTTGGCGACATGAAATGCGCCAGAACTGATAAATAAAATATGATCCGTTTTTATCATGCCGTGCTTAGTGCTGACGGTACAGCCTTCTATCAGTGGAAGTAAATCTCTTTGGACTCCCTCGCGTGATACATCACCGCCTGTTCCTTCGCTGCGTTTTGCGACTTTATCAATCTCATCAATAAAGACAATGCCATTTTGTTCGGCCGCTTCAATTGCTTTTGCTTTGAGTTCATCTTCATTGACGAGTTTGGCTGCTTCATCGTCACAGAGTTGTTTGTAAGCTTGTTTTATCGGCATTTTTACCGTTTTTGTTTTGTCATTACCAAATGACGAAAACATATTTTGTAGTTGGTTGGTCATGTCTTCCATGCCCGGTGGAGCCATAATTTCTACACCGACTTTGGTTGCAGGCACTTCGATTTCAATTTCCTTGTCGTCCAGTTCACCTTCACGTAATTTTTTACGGAATAGTTGGCGGGTGGCATTGTTGCTATCATCGCCACCGTCATTTTGTGCATCATCATTACCGCTAGCGCGTGCGGGCCTTAACAGCGCGTCTAGTATTTTATCCTCGGCAATGTCCTCCGCACGGTGGCGTACTTTTTCCACCTCTTGTTCTCGAAACATTTTGATAGACATATCAACCAAGTCGCGAATGATAGACTCAACATCGCGACCAACATAACCTACTTCGGTAAATTTAGTGGCTTCCACTTTAACAAAAGGTGCATTGGCCAGTTTGGCCAAGCGGCGGGCAATTTCGGTTTTACCGACGCCTGTTGGGCCAATCATTAAAATATTTT
>JBOEGR010000045.1:28277-68805 GCA_050633525.1 Cellvibrionaceae bacterium | reverse complement strand
CCATTTTTTGCCGCTTCGTGTACGTCGTGAGTGACTTTAGGTCGCTCGACTTTCCAAAGTTGTTTTAATTCGGCTTCTAAGGCTTCGGCTCCTTCGGGAGTGATATAAGGGGAGCCTTTTTCGCGAGGGGGTCGCCAGCGTCCCATTATTATATGTCGCTCTTGTGTTTAGTTGTGCTTTCAGCGGTAGTTACATAAGGCACTTTAGGCAGTGTCTCTTCGACAGTTAAATCAAATTGCGAAGCATAAAAAGCGTATTCAACATCGAGTGCATATTGAATATTGTCGGCTTGCCGAAAACCGTGTCCTTCGTTGGGAAAGGTTACGTGGGCAACAGGAATGGCTTTTTTTACTAAGGCCTTAACCATGGCTTCTGCTTGATTTGGTGGTACCACTTTATCCTCCAAACCTTGTAGAAAAATAACAGGGCAGGTTAATTGGTTTACGTGATGAAGCGGTGAGCGTTGTTGATATAGTATTTTTTCATCAGGGTAAGGGCCAATCAATTGATCTAGATAGCGTGATTCAAATTTATGTGTATCTTCAGCCAACAAACTCAAGTCACCAATGCCATAGAGACTGGCGCCAGCATTAAAGCAATCGCGAAAGGTGAGCGCAGCGAGTACAGAATAGCCACCCGCACTACTGCCGCGTACGGCCATTCTACTGCCGTCTACTAAACCCTGTTGGCTTAAATGTTCAGCCCCGCAACAAATATCATCCACATCAACAATGCCCCATTGTTTTTTGAGTCTATCGCGATAGCGACGACCATAACCGGTACTGCCACTGTAATTGATATCGAAAACGGCAAAGCCACGGTTGGTCCAATATTGAATTTTTAGGTTCAGAGAGCTGGCAGTTGCGCCAGTAGGTCCACCGTGACACATTACTAACAGTGGTGGTAATTCATTGTCAGCGGCTTGGTATTGTGTGTTGTGAGGCGGATAATAAAACCCGAAAACCTCTTGTTGCTCCGTATTTTTAAAGAGTATCGATTGGGGTGTTGAATATTCTGCTGGGGCGATAGCTAAGTTAGCACTGTGTTTAATTTCTGTTGTACTGTCGTTTTCCCATAATACGATGCGGTTTAAACTGTTTTCATTCGAGCCTAAAAATAAAGCGGTATCCGTTTCATCATTACAATGAAGTGCAGAAATATTCGAATAAGGTGAGACCATTTTGGTAAATTGTCCACTCAAAGTATCGATTTTAGCGAGATACCAACGGCCTTGCTGTGTATAACAGCAGAGTAAGGTAAAGCTATTTAAAAAGCTGTAGGTGGACATACCAAAAACCCATTGAGGGGTTGCAAATTCTGCATCCATCTCGAGTACGCAATCGGTCATTTTATTGTTAGGTTTAAAACGATAAAGGTTCCACCAATTGTTACGATCAGAGACGAAAAACAACTCCCCCGTGGGTGACCATTGTGGCTGAAAAACAGATTCATTACGGCTACCATCAACGCCGCCTGCGACTTTATGGTGTTTCTGCAACAAACCAAAAGAACTGAGTTCGGCTATCCAGCATTCACTGTTATCCCATGGCATATTGGGGTGATTCCAAGTGAGCCAACTCAGGTGAACACCATCGGGAGATAGCCGAGGGTTAGAATAAAAATCGTTACCAAAGACGATAATATTAAAGCCTGTCGACGACGAACCGTCTAATTTGATACCAATAATACAGTTTTCAGGTTCTTGTTTGTCTTTTTTGTGAATTTCACAGACGCAAATCAGTTGTTGACGTTCTTCGTCGATACACAGGTCGGCATAACGATAATGACCTTCTGGTGACAGTGCTAAAGGTTCTCTTTTTTTAGTGTTTATGTCTAAGGAATAGACGCGCTGATCGGCATCGTTAATAAAATACACAATACTCTTGTGTACTCTATAAGAGGAACCACCGTATTCATGTATGCGGGTTCTGACGTTAACATTCTCTGGTGTAATGTCACACTGTTGGCCATCCGCTGATTGCTGAACAATCACGGTACGCCCTTTTTCTTCAGGCCGAGACTCTAACCAATAATACTGTTCGCCATCGATTTGGGGTTCATTTAGATTGATTACGCTTTGAGTTAGTTGCTGACTGCTAATCGTTGATGGCCATGAACCATAGGCTGCGTATTCTTTTTTTGAAGTAGTTGGGTTTGAAATGTCCGAAGTGCTCATATTGTTTTTATCAAAAGTAGGTTGATGATGTAATGGGTAAACTAGGTTACACTCTTTATCCTTATTATTTTATATCAATACAGACACTCATTTTATGTCCCTTGAACACGCAATGCTAGTTGAATTGCAAGCAGCCATTCAAACTTACCCTAAACTGAAGCGATGGGTTGTGGCTTTGAGCGGTGGTTTAGATTCTAGCGTTTTGTTACATGCTTTGATGAAGGCGAATCAAATGCTCGTTCAACCCCTGTCATTGGCTGCTTTACATATTAACCATCAGCTGTCGCCACGTTCAGACGAGTGGCAAGCGCATTGTCAAAGAGTGGCGGAAGCCTTGGATGTTGAGTTTTTTGCTGATGCGGTCAATATTGATGCGCGTGGTAGAGGCCTTGAGTCCGCTGCACGAGAGGCTCGTTATACCGTTTTCAGTGGTTTCTTATCCTCGCAGGATTGTTTGCTCATGGGCCACCATGCGGATGATCAAGCAGAGACAGTATTATTACGCTTGATGCGCGGTGCGGGCGTATTGGGCTTGTCTGGCATTCCTAGTGTACGACCCTTAGGCGATGCACATTTATTACGCCCTTTGTTGCAACAGACGCGAGAGCAACTAACAGAGTACGCCCAATTACATGCCCTAACATGGGTAGAGGATGAAAGTAATGAGTCCGAGCAGTTTGACCGGAATTACTTACGTCATCAAGTGATGCCATTATTGGCTGAGCGCTGGCCTCAGATGAATAAACGTTTAGTGAAAACAGCGTTTCATTTACAAGAAGCTCAAACCTTACTACATGATTTAGCCGAAATGGATTTACACACGCTTGATGCAAGAGTCGAACGCTATGGTGTGAGTATCGATTGGAAGGCTTTGAAGCAATTAAAGCCAGAGCGTATCAGCAATGTCATACGCTATTGGTGTGAGCAACAACATTTAAGTGTGCCTGATAGTGAGCAAATGCAACAAATTCATGAGCAGTTTTTTAGCTCTAGCGCGATGTTAACGTCAGCCGTAGTGAATTGGGGCAATGTAGAGTTACGGCAATTTAATCAGCGCTTATATTTAATGCTGATATTAGACAAATTTTCTTCTAAAAAGGATGCCATGGCTTGGGATAGAAAAACAGATCTCGATATGGGCTCAGCCGGTCATTTAGTCTTGAGCGAAGATTCGGGGCAGGGAATGGCTTTTCCCGATGTGTTTGATAAAAAATCAATCAGTATTCGGTGGCGAACTGGCGGTGAGCGTTGTACGCCAATGGGGCGCTCTTCATCGCAAACCGTTAAAAAATTATTACAAGAATATAAGCTAGAAACTTGGCTGCGAGATAGGGTGCCCTTAATTTATATTGATGAGCAGCTCGCGGCAGTAGGTGATATATGGCTTTGCCAAGAATTTGTTGGAATGAGTGATGACGCTATGGTGAATGTTCATTGGGTCATTAGTTAAAGATTCCCAAAAATCAATTAAGTGGAGAATAGTATGGCTAAGGTTTTAGCGTTTGCTGGTAGTGCAAAAAGAACATCATTTAATAAAAAGCTGGTTGCGGTTGCCGCAGAAGGTGCTCGTCAAGCCGGAGTGGAAGTCACATTGATAGATCTTGCGGATTACCCGATGCCTTTGTTTGATGAAGATCTTGAAGCTGATCAAGGGATGCCCGAGAAGGCTCAGGCTTTTAAGGACTTACTGATAGCTCATGATGGTTTATTAATTGCCTCCCCAGAATATAATAGCGCTTTTAGCCCGTTGTTAAAAAATGCTCTCGATTGGGCTTCTCGCTCAAGCGCAGAAAATGAGCCACCCTTGATTGCTTATAAAGGTAAATATGCCGCCATTATGGCGACCTCTCCCGGTGGTTTAGGAGGCATGCGCGGTTTGGTTTTTCTAAGGATGTTGTTGGGTAATATAGGTATCACCGTTTTACCAGAGCAGCAAGCAGTTGGTAGCGCATTTAAGGCTTTCGATGAAAGTGGTGCTTTAATTGATGAAAAAACGCAAGAGAAAGTGATGGGGTTAGGGCAAGCTCTCGCGCTTGAACTCATGAAAGAATAGCGATTTTTAGCTTTCGGGTGAATACTGTTGAGTGTCCTCTATATTTTCTTGTGCTCGCTTTAATGCCCGTTTGACATGTTTTTTTAGCTTCTTTTCGTTAGTGTCATTTAATGTTTCTTGTAGTATGTTGGCATAGCGTCCGTTGTCGCTTTCACCTATATAACGTGCAAGGTGAGCAATGCCGTTGATCATCTCTCTATCACTTGTTTTTCTTTCACGCCACAGTTTTTCAGCCGCTAGGTCTAAATAGTCTTGACGGTAGTTTTTTTTATGGATTAATACTTTTGCAAGTTCGAGGGTTTGTTGTCCGTCGGCAGGCATTAATGTGCTGGGGACTGTTTTTAAGATTTCACCATAATAATCAGGTGGTACCCAATTTGGGGCTGCTATTTCCTCGGCTCGAATACGTTTTATTTTTTTAATGGTGTATTCATTTTTGTTTCTATCTAAATGAAAGTCATAGCGCGCAAAATCTTCATAAGTGAGATTAAAATTGTTAATTAAAAAGCTAGCATCGTGTGAGCCATAAACACCAATAGGAATCACTAATTTAACGTGCTTTCCCCATAAGTCGATAGAGTTGGGTGGCCCCATTGCACTATATAGTTGTGACAGGTTTTGTCCTATATCAGGGCTGTCTATATTTCTATCCCTTTTTGTTTGATTACTATTGGTGGCTAATATAGTGTCATAAGTTTGTTCGAAATCTATACGGTCGATAGAGAAAATATTCTCAGTAGTACTATGTTTCTTTATTTTAGAAATCGCTTTTCTAATGTTTTTTAGGACGTGCCTGTTTTTGTAGTTGCGAGCTTCACTGATTTCGCTGTCATCATGTTCTTGGTTGTCACTTTTTAGGCGAAATTCTTTTTGTAGGTTGCTTAGGAAAGCCAGATAACGCTGTGTTGGAACCCTGGCCATTGCCTTAAGCAGCCATGCAGTCGTATCAGGGTAAGTCGTGCCCAGTCGAGTGAGCTTTAGAGCAGCCAAGTCGAAGAGTTCTACTTGATTTGGGTCAATTTTTGCGTAAAGTATTTTGGCCCCTGTTTTAGTATGATCTGAAGAGCCGCTAATAATAAGAAGGTTTGCTGCAACATGTTCTAGTGGGCTAAATGTACTGTAATCGGCTTGGCTAAAAGCCATTTGATGAAACAGTACGGTGACCAACGCTAGTGCTAATTTTATTCTTTTCATTTTTTCTTCCTTTTAATCGTTCCTTTTTTAAAATAAGTACAATGGCCGTTTTTATTCCTGCAATAAAGCTTGGATGGGGTTCGGAATACGTTTGCCATCAATGCGCTTAATCTGACTGCGGCAAGAAAAACCCGAAGCAACGAGCTTGCCATCTAGCTCTGGGTCATTGATAACTTTTTCCCAAGAGAGACTGTATAGTTGTTTTGATGTCTCTAAATTATTGGTTTCGTGCCCAAAGGTACCTGCCATGCCGCAACAGCCGACATTGACATTATTAAGTTTTGCCCCCAATTTTTCGTAGAGCATTTGCCAGTCACTGATGGCTGTACTGGCATTAGTCTTTTCGGTGCAGTGAGCTAACAGACTAAAATGTTTTTCTTGACCTTTAAATATTTCTGGTAAGTCTTGTTTGGCTAGCCATTCTTGAATTAACTGTACATTAGGGGCGTTTGAGCCTAGCGCTTTTTCGTATTCGCCTCTATAGGCTAAGGTCATCGATGGCTCTAGCCCTATTAATGGAATACCGCTTTCAGACAGTTGGTTGAGTTGTTGACTTGTTTTTTCTGCAATACGATTAAACTTTTTTCTAAAGCCATGTACGTGTAATGGTTTGCCGTTTTTAGAAAACGGTGCGACCCATGGAATAAAATCGAGTTTGATTAATAAATCGATGGTGTCGAGAATAAGCTCTGTTTCAAAAAAACGAGTAAAAGCATCTTGCACGATAATGACGGAGCGTTGCTTGTCTATTTCGCTAAGTTCATTTAATGTTTGTGCGGATGCATAGGATATTTTGCGTTTGTTGAGTTCATGATCGAGGTGTATAAGACTCAACAAAGGGCTATCGCTTAAACCAATGGTTTTTTCTAGTAGTGCTTTAACCGGTTTGGCACCCATGAAAAAGTTATATATCCCCGGTACTTGTGCAGCGATGGGCAGCATGGTTTCTAATGAACCAACAAACCGGTCTTTTAGTGGGCGTAGATAGCGACCGTAATACAGCTCTAAGAATTTAGAGCGGAATTCAGGTACGTCTACTTTAATGGGGCAGGTGCCTGTGCAAGATTTACAGGCAAGGCATTCCATCATGGAGTCATGTATTTCATGGGAGAAATCATAACTACCATTAGCCTTTCCCAAACTATTAAGCATTTTTTTAGGCAGGCTAAAAAAGTGACCAATGACCGATTTCTTATGTAGCTTTTCTGTTTCAGAAACAGCATCGGTATGATGTTGGTTCAGTTGCAGTAACCACTCTCGAATCAGTGATGCTCGTCCTTTGGGTGTATGAGTACGTTTTCGTGTTGCCTTCCAAGACGGGCACATGGCGTCGTTTGGGTCCCAGTTGTGGCATGCGCCATTGCCATTACAGAACATACCTTCTTTATAGGCTCCCCAACTTTCATCTGAGATCATTTTGTCGTGCTGACCACGTGTTGGCACTTGATCTATTTTAAGCAGAGGAATATTGGCATTGGTTGTTGCAATTTTGCCTGGATTGAGTTGATAGTGAGGGTCAAAAGTACGTTTAATCTGTTGCAGTAGGGGATAGAGAACCCCAAAAAATTTAGGTGCATATTCTGAACGCACGCCTTTTCCGTGCTCCCCCCACAGTAAGCCGCCGTATTTATGTGTTAGTTCTACGACTTGGTCGCTGATTTTTCTAACCAGCCTTTCATCTCTTGGTTGCTTCATGTCGAGGATAGGGCGTACATGTAGGACTCCCGCATCGACATGACCAAACATACCGTATTCGAGTTTGTAAGAATCCAAGAGCGCCCTAAATTCTTTAATAAAGTCGGCTAAGTTTTCAGGAGGAACAGCGGTATCTTCAACAAATGCAACGGGGCGTGCTTCGCCTTGAGTATTGCCTAGTAGGCCGACCGCTTTCTTACGCATCCCCCAGATTTTTTTAACGTCATCATCCCAAGCAATACTAAAGCCATAACTGATATTGTGATCAGCATGGATGAGCTGATCCATCAAGGGTTTCATTTTTATTTTTAAATCATCTTTTGTATCGGCTGTGTATTCGACTAAATTGATACCGGCTAATTCTTTGCCTTCATCTTCAGGAAAAAATTCGGCGACACTATTCCATACTAAATCTTCTTTAGCTAAATTTAAGACGCGAGAGTCAATAGTTTCGATAGATGTAGGGCCCGCTTCCATAATTGTTTTGGCATCGCGTAGCGAGGCGTCAAAATCATCGTAGCGTATGTTGACTAAGGCGGTGTATTTTGGGATCGGTAATAAATTCAGCTTTGCTTCTGCAATAAACCCCAATGTTCCTTCACTGCCACAGAGTATGCTATTGAGATCAAACTTCCCTTCTTTTGTTCGAATATGTGCTAGGTCATAACCGGTTAAGCAGCGATTCAGTTTTGGGAAGGTCTTTTCGATCTCTTTTTTGTTGTCTTTCTGAATTTTGTCTACGGTACGGTAAATCTCGCCACTAAGGTCTTGTTGTTTTTTTACTTTTGTTAACACGCTGTTGGTAATAGGTTTTGACTCTAGCAAGCTACCATCCATCAAAACGGTATTCAGTTCTAATACATGGTCTCTTGTCTTACCATAAGCACAAGAACCTTGGCCGGATGCATCCGTGTTAATCATTCCACCAATGGTTGCTCGATTACTGGTAGACAGCTCAGGAGCGAAAAATAAATCATGTTTTTTTATTGCTGCATTGAGTTGGTCTTTTACTACGCCACACTGTACTCGAGCCCAGCGCTCTTTAACGTTAATCTCTAGAATATGATTCATATGCTTAGAGGTATCAACGACTAGACCATCGCTAAGTGACTGACCGTTCGTTCCTGTGCCCCCACCTCGAGGACTTAGTACGATATTGCAGTAGTCTTCTTCACTACTCAATTTGGTTAATGTTAGTAAGTCTTGCAGGTGTTTGGGGTAAATGACGCCTTGAGGTATGACTTGGTAGATAGAGTTATCTGTGGCAAGTACCGTTCTATTCGCGTAATCAGGGCAAAGTTCGCCTTCAAATCCAAGTCGCTTCAATTCTTTTAAAAATTCAGTGTAGAGCTCTTGAGTTTCAGAGGTTTTTTTAATCGCTGGAATCATTGACGGTCATTTCATTATAAATAGCAGTGTATTCTACCCTATACGCTGATAATGACGAAAGTTGATTAATATAAAGGGAAAACTTAATTGATGATAATTTAACCGTTTTGGTTGTTATGAGTCGAGTTAATGTGTTCATTGTTAGACAATGCAAGCTGTGAGGATGGTTGAGACGTCATGTCGAGAGCTAAGTTCTAGAATAAGCCCCGAGCGAGTGCCGGGGCAATTTGATTTATAACGATGCGAGAGCCGCATCATAGTTGGGTTCATCTGCAACTTCAGAAACTAATTCGGTGTACAGCACGCTACCATCAGTATTAATGACAACGACGGCGCGAGCTAATAGGCCTGTTAACGGTCCAGTGGTAAAATCTAAGCCGTAGTCCTCTCCAAAGGAGGAGCGAAAAGTTGATGCATTCACAACATTCTCGATACCTTCTGAGCCACAAAAGCGTTTTTGCGCAAAAGGGAGGTCAGCAGAAACACATAACACAGCAGCATTCTCAAGTTGAGCCGCTTTCTCATTAAAAGCTCTTACAGACATCTGGCAAGTCGGTGTATCAATACTAGGAAAGATATTCAGGACAATACGCTTGCCTGCGTATTCGGATAAGGTTGTTTCCGATAAGTCATCTTTGACTAGAGTAAATGAGGGTGCTTGCTTACCGATACTCGGTACGTCCCCGCTAGTCTGAATATCGTTGCCTTTTAGTGTGACTGTTGCCATTAGAGTCGCCTCGTTAGAATGATAGGTGGTATTAGATGGTGCTAGTAGTAAGTACTAGCGGATATTGTCTCTTGGGAAACTCGTTTCATAGTTGATAAAGGTGGTTTCAGTTTCACCAAAATAAATACTGTCATTGAGCATAATGACAACACGTAACTTATCATTGTCCGAGAGTTGTTGTAGTGATGCTCGCCATTCCGTTTGCTGGTAGTTTGCTGTCTCCATAGTACTGGGAGCTGTGTTAGTGCCTTCAGCAGCCAAAGCGATTTTCGCTCCTTGAAGAGGTAAGCCCGAGGTGAGCGAGAAAGTAATTTCTTTCGCTGATTCATCGATATTGCTGGCTTTAATTTCAATCTCAATATCGCCATTTTTCATAGAGCACTTACCACTTTTATAGCGGCAATTGGATTTAGCAACCAGAGGGTAATCGCTACCGGCTAGAGCCTCTTCGGGGGGAGGACTGACAATTTTATCTACACCAAAATACGCAATGACTGCCAGTATGGGTGCAACGATCATGGCTATTACAACATGCTTATTTGTTAGTATCATTCATTTTATCCGCATTTATTTTTATTAAAATAGTATTCGCTATCATAATCTAAGCGTTGGCGCTTATCGATCATTCTTTTGTTTTTATATTGTAAGTCTTTCTTATCCGTTTGTGCTGCAAAATACTGTTGTATCTCCAGCATGCCGTCCATTCTTGGGAGCTTCAAAATTGCTCAAGCGACATGGATGTCGTGAATGCCTGTTTCTACGTGCCCTCGGGGTATGCAGGAGCAAAAACAGGCCTGTATTTCCAGCATACGGTCCATCCCTGGACATGCCCTGATATTTGCTCCTGCAATATCAGGATACAGTGCATCCATGCACATAAAAATGCCGAGCGGGGCTCGGCATTGGTTTGTTGCTTACTTACCCCAGAGGGGTAAGGTTTTAGTGATCGGCAACTTGATTCACTGCACCTGGAGTACGAATGTTATCAACCAAGTCCTGAATGTGTTCAGGGGGCTCAGCTGTTACTTTCGATACTGCGATAGCAACAGTAAAGTTCACTAGAGCACCAATAGCACCAAAGGCATTAGGCTCAATACCAAAGAACCAGTTCGAAGGCATATCACCTAGGAAAGAGGTTCCTGGGATGAACATGATCCCTTTGTGTTGGAACACGTACAGTAGTGTAATACTGATACCTGCAATCATACCGGCAATCGCACCTTCTTTATTCATCTTCTTATTGAAGATACCCATCATTAATGCAGGGAAGATGGAGGATGCGGCCAGTCCGAATGCCAGAGCAACGGTGCCTGCTGCAAACCCTGGAGGGTTAAAGCCTAGATAGCCTGCGAGCACAATAGCACCTGCCATTGAGACACGAGAGGCCAGTAGTTCACCTTTTTCAGAAATATCCGGCCTAAATACCCCTTTGAGTAAGTCATGGGATATGGAGGAGGATATAGCCAGCAATAGGCCCGCTGCAGTTGAGAGCGCAGCCGCTAGACCACCCGCAGCAACCAGAGCAATTACCCAGTTCGGTAACTTAGCAATTTCAGGGTTGGCTAGTACCATAATGTCACGGTCAACTTTCACCATTTCATTTGTGGTCTTATCTGAAGTGTACTGGATGAGGCCGTCACCATTTTTATCTTCAAATTTGAGTAGACCGGTGGTCTCCCAATTTTTGAACCACTGAGGACGATCAGCATAGGCTAAGTTCTGACCATTTGCAGGTTGGATGGTATCCATCAAGTTTAAACGAGCCATTGCCGCCACTGCAGGTGCAGTAGTGTAAAGAATCGCAATAAACAGTAATGCCCAGCCAGCTGATTTACGTGCATCACTCACTTTAGGAACAGTGAAGAAGCGAATAATCACGTGGGGTAGACCTGCAGTACCAATCATTAATGACATGGTATACACGAACATATTCAAGGTACTGAGCCTCGCCTGTGTCGTATATTCCGCGAAGCCGAGTTCGGTCACCACTTGGTCGAGCCGATCGAGCAGGAATGTCTCCGTCCCTGCCATGGTACTACCTAATCCCAATTGAGGGATGGGGTTACCAGTGAGGTTGAGAGAGATGAATATTGCGGGGATGGTGTAGGCAATAATCAAAATACAGTACTGGGCGATTTGGGTATAAGTAATCCCTTTCATGCCACCCATAACAGCGTAGATGAAAACGATCAGCATGCCCGTCATCAAGCCTGTATTGTAGTCAACTTCTAGGAAGCGTGAGAACGCAACACCGATACCTTTCATTTGACCAATAACATAAGTGATCGATGCAACAATTAAACAGACAACGGCCACAACGCGAGCCGCTTTAGAGTAATAGCGATCGCCCACAAACTCTGGCACTGTAAATTTACCAAACTTACGTAGGTAAGGGGCAAGCAGCATGGCAAGTAATACATAGCCGCCTGTCCAACCTAGTAAAAAGACCGAGCCACCATAACCATAAAAGGCAATTAAGCCTGCCATAGAGATGAAAGAAGCGGCTGACATCCAATCTGCAGCAGTGGCCATACCGTTTGCAACGGGATGAACGCCTCCACCGGCAATGTAGAACTCTTTAGTTGTTCCCGCACGGGCCCAAATGGCAATACCAATATAAATAGCAAAGGTAATACCGACGACAATAAACGTGAGTGTTTGTAATTCCATAATGTCTCCCCTTATCCTTCGTCTACGCCATACTCACGATCAAGCTGACCGATGCGTTTGGCATAATAGAAAATGAGAATGACGAAAACGTAGATGGAGCCCTGTTGAGCAAACCAAAACCCCAGTTTATAGCCACCGATTTGAATCGTGTTAAGTAGATCGACAAATAAAATACTGCAACAAAATCCGACAATGAACCAGATTGTGAGCAGTTTTAACACCAGTTTGATATTGGCCTGCCAGTAGGCTTGGGCCTTTTCTTTAGATAACGACATAGAGTGGTCCTCATTATTGTTGTTGTCGAGGCACTGTAACAATATTGTTTTAGCTCTACCGTCCGACCATAGTCGAGTTTGCGACTAAGGTAGTAGGGGAGTTATATTTGAGTGAAAAGTGATAAACAAAAAGCGCCGTTAATCCTTCCATGGAGGCTTCGCGACCGCTTCCCTGCGGTCGAGATTTTTGTTTATCACTTTTCACTCGCATCGATTTTGGAGTGGGGAGGGAGGATTTACCTCTTTATGCTCTGGGTGATGGGGTGGTAAAGTGGGGTTTTACAATAAAAATTAAAAAGCTATGACACCATCGATTTTACTGCTAGCTATTTTTGCTTACATTATATTGCTCTTTGGTTTGGCCCGTTGGGGGGACCGTCAGCATTTTGCTGATAATAGCTTGACGCGCCATCCGATTATTTATGCTCTTGCTTTAGGTGTGTATTGTACTTCTTGGACATTTTACGGCTTGGTTGGTACAGCATCGGAGAAGGGGTGGAGCTTTCTCCCTATTTTACTGGGGCCGGTTTTATTATTTACAGTGGGTTATCCCGTTTTAGAGCGCATTCGCCAAGTCTGTCGTCAGGAACATATTCACAGTATTGCTGATTTTATTGCCTCGCGCCATGGCAAGCGTCAAGGTGTGGCGGCAACAGTGAGTTTGGTGGTGTTATTGGCAACCATTCCTTATATCGCTTTACAGTTAAAAGCGGTATCGGATACTTTATTGTTAACTTTGGGTGATGATTTTTTAGCGAGCCAAGATCTTACATTTATTATTGCTGTGAGTATGATCGCATTTGCTTTGTTATTTGGTGCCAAGCGCCTCGACGTGTCAGGTTATCATTCTGGTTTAATGTCAGCAGTGGCTTTTGAGTCGGTTATTAAATTGGTTGTGCTCATTATCATTGCGGCTTTTGCTCTATCTTGGTTAAAAGCTGAGAATGCCAATGTATTACTAGAGACTGCTGTTCAGACTGAAAGGGTCGCGAATGGGGTATTACTAAGTCCGCCATCATGGCTACGTTTTTTCGTCGAAACCTTGTTGTCTATGTGTGCTATTTTTTGTTTGCCACGTATGTTCCATATCACCTTTGTTGAATGTCTATCAGCGAAACATTTAAAGCAATCCCGTTGGTTATTTAGTGCTTACCTTATCATTATCAGTATCTGTGTTTTTATGATCGCTTGGGTAGGTAATGTATTATTTTACGGTGAAAGTTCGGTGAACGGCGATAGTTATGTGATTGCCTTGCCTTTATTAAAAGAATCGCCAAGCTTGGCTTTGCTGGCCTTTCTGGGTGGTTTTTCGGCCGCGACGGCGATGGTCATCGTTGCCACAATTACTTTAAGCCAAATGTTAAGTAATGACGTTATTTTACCTCTATTAGTTCGACGTCGTAAAAATAAAAAGCAGACAAGTGAATATTCTCGCAGCCTTATTATTGCTCGTCGCCTTACGGTATTGCTGGTCGTGATGGGTGCTTATTTATACCAAAGTATTTTGGCAGAGAATGCGGCCTTAACAAGTATTGGCTTAATCGCTTTCGCCTTGGTAGTTCAACTTGCTCCTGCGATTTTATTTGGTCTTTATTGGCGTAAGGGCAACGCACGTGGTTTATATGCCGGTCTGATTGTGGGTTTATTGCTTTGGTTTTATACCTTGATGATTCCGCTTTTAGTTAAGGCGGGTATTATCAGTACGATTTGGTCTGAGCAAGGATTGTTGGGTTTGAGTTGGCTACGCCCTGAGTATTTATTTGGTTTAAGTTTTGGAGATAGTTTTACTCGCGGTGTCATACTAAGCTTAGGCGCTAACATGTTGTGTTATTGGTGGTATTCCCTTACGGCGATAGAAAATTTTGCCGATAGAGTACAAGCCAGTGCCTTTACAAATATGCAAAAAGCCAATTATGCCCTTTATGATGATATCAGCATGGATGATTTGCATGCATTATTAGATGAGTTTCTAGGCGCCAATGTAACCAGTGCTTTATTTGCCGAATATCAACATGATGCTAAAGAGCAAACTCGCCGCACCGTAGTAGAAAAGGCGCAGCGTGCATTAGCGGGTACTGTCGGTATTGCTTCGGCTCAAGCCATGATAGAAAGCCTTCGTAGCGGTAAAAAGATGGCGGTCGAAGAAGTCGTTAATTTATTTGGTGAGACGACAAAAGCACTTCGTTTTAATCAAGAAGTATTATTTTCCTCCTTTGAAAATATCTCATCCGGTATCAGCATTGTTGATAAAGAATTAAAGATGGTGGCGTGGAATAATCGTTATGAGACGATGTTTGATTACCCAGATGATTTATTGAAAATTGGTTTGCATGTGGCCGATATTATGCGCTTTAACGGTGAGCGGGGCCTGTTAGGTGAAGGCAATATTGATGAACATATCCGTAAACGTTTATCGTTAATGTCAGCAGGAAAAACCTACCGTGTGGTTCGTTTTCATAGCGATGATACGATCATTGAGATTAAGGGTATGCCTTTGCCTAATGGTGGTTATGTGACGACCTATGATGATATTACTGAATTCATTATGGCGCAGCGTCAACTAGAGGATGCCAACCAAAATTTGGAACAGCGCGTTCAGGAGCGTACACAAACGATTGCGGAAATTAATCATAACCTTATAGAAGAAATTGGCCGTAGAAGTCGTATTGAAAATGAATTACGTCAAGCAAAAAAATTAGCCGATGATGCTAGTGCTTCAAAAACAAAGTTTTTAGCCTTGGCGGGCCACGATATTATGCAGCCTCTTAATGCAGCAAGTTTATATGCGAGCGCTTTAGCTGAAAGTGACTTATCTGGCGGTAAAAAGCCGAACCCTGCTTTAGTGTTGCAATTAAAAAGAGCGATAGAAAATACAGAGTCTATTATTTCATCTCTGCTTGAAATATCCAAAGTAGATAATGGTGCGATTAGTCCCAAGCTGGCGCAGTTTTCATTGGATGATTTACTGTCTAACTTGATTAGTGAGGCCATGGTACAGCGCCCCCGATCTTTAGATATTCGTTATTGTGCGACTTCCGTCATTGTCATATCAGATAAGCATTACTTGCGCCGCATTTTACAAAACTTGATTACTAATGCGGTGAAGTATACTCAATCTGGAAAAGTGCTAGTAGGTTGCCGTAGGCGCTTTTCAGAAAAGGGTGAGCGGGAAGTAGAGGTGTGTATTTTAGATAATGGTCCGGGTATTTCAGAGCAAGAGAAAATAACCATTTTTGATGAGTTTTATCGCAGTGACCGTCAACAGCAGAGTGAACATATTCCTGGTATTGGTTTGGGCTTATCAGTTGTTAAACGCTTTAGTGATTTATTGGGGCATACGATTGCCTGCCATTCTGAATTGCATCGAGGCAGTGTTTTTTCTATTCGATTACCAGTAGCGAATGTTGAGACTTATGCGACGGAGCCTATTATTGTGCCAGTATCATCTCAGGATCAACTTGAAGGCTTAAAGGTGCTTTATGTTGATGATGACCCCCAAAATTTATTAGCTACGTCGGCATTGTTAGAGCATTGGCATTGTTCTGTTGAAGTTTTAGATAACGTGCAGTCAGCGCGCGAATACGCTCAGAGCAATCCTCCGCCTGCGGTATTATTGATGGATTATCAATTGGGTGATGTTGTAACAACCGGTGTCGATTTGGCAGCAGAGTTAATAGCACACTGGGGAGCTCGATTTGAGCAAGCCGTTATTTGTGTCTGTATCGTGTCTGCCGCAAATGAAGAGGACTTACCGGCTAGAGTGGGTAATGCAGGCTTTGAATTTTTAAGTAAACCAATTAAGCCGGCTAAACTGAGAGCGCTATTAACTCAGTTTAGTGAGAGATCTCAGAGAGATTAAGTCCTATTTTTTAGTGCCACTTATAAAGGGATACTAAAAGCGCTGGCCAAGAAAGAATTCATTTTAAAAGGCTTACGAGGACTCTTTCTCAATAGCAAGGTGAGATAGCATAATGACCGCTTGAGTACGATTAGTGACACCGAGTTTGCGAAATATGGCGGTAATATGGGCTTTAATGGTGGCTTCAGTCACCCCTAACTCATAGCCAATTTGCTTGTTTAGCCAGCCTTCTCTTAAGTAACAAAGTACCCGATACTGTTGAGGGGTGAGAGTGGCTACTTTGGCAGCCAGTGACTTTTCTTCTTTGGTAATGGGGGTGATATGTGGCGGTATATGCGGCGGCAGCCAGCGCTCACCTTCGGCAACACTTTGGATAGCTTCATGCAGTACTTTGGCCGAGGCTGATTTTGGAATATAGCCGCTTGCGCCATGCCCCATTGCTCGATTAATAATGGAAGAACTTTCGTTAGCCGAAATAACCGCCACTGGG
Organism: Cellvibrionaceae bacterium; assembly: GCA_050633525.1. Taxonomy (GTDB): domain Bacteria; phylum Pseudomonadota; class Gammaproteobacteria; order Pseudomonadales; family Cellvibrionaceae; genus CANLBN01. The sequence goes on along the minus strand of JBOEGR010000045.1, from coordinate 52,277 downwards.
ATACTTGGGAATTTTTCACGAACGGTAATTAAACCGAATAAATCTTGGCTGCCCGGCATATGTAAATCGAGTAGGAGTAAATCTATCTCAGTATTTGTTTCTAGGGCTTTGAGGGTCGACTCTAAATCAGATGATTCACTTATGGTGACATTATCAAAGTGTTGATTAATAACTTCTAACAATGCATTTCTAAATAAAGGATGGTCATCAGCAATATGAAAATGATACATGGTTATTCCACTATTATTGTAGGCCTAGTTATTATTAGGGCCAGTTACTATTAGACCTTGGTATAGACAGTGTTATTTGATTTAGGTAAACATCTTATAAGCTTACTTTAACACCACTGAACTCAACTACCAATAGGGATTCGTCCGCTAGGAACAAATAGCCCATTTATTTTGCGACATTGCGTTTTACTCTGTGCCACCTTAATAGGCAGTGGCAAATCATCAGTGTGCACTATACTAGTAAAAGGAAAGAGAGTGGGCCTACTAATGGTCGAGTGCTCTGAGCTTTTGTATTATTTTATGTGTTCTTCTCATTGTCGTCATTTGTATCACTAGTTCCATGTTTGGGTAAGCAGATTATGTCAGTAGCCTTGGTCAAAGCCTTTATCATTAAATCTGTGTATAGGCTTTTAATGATAGTTGTACTCGTTCTTTGTTATAGCTTTCAATTGGTTAGCGCAGCAAATAGTTATCGACAAATTGAGTTGAAGCATCGCAATGCTGCTAGCGTACAGCAAAGTTTACTTCCTTTTGCGGATGAAAATACGGCGATCATTGCACAGGGCAACAGTTTGATCTTGAAAGGGCCAACAGCAGAAATAAAGCAGCTGGCCGCTATCGTTAAAAAGTTGGATAAACCGCGTAAACAATTGCAGGTATCGATATACCGCGGTATAGACCCTTCCACCGAGCTGCCCGGCGAAGCACAAAATAGCCACCAAGATCAGCGTTGGTCTACTCGAACTGGTAAGGATAACCGTATCGATATAGTTAGCATTGAGGAGGGCTCTACCCTTATTATCAATGAAGATCAGCTTATTAAGGTACCTCTTGAAACCGCGACAGAAGTTGGACGGTCTGATCGCGATATACAGTCGGGGTCCCAACAAGCTAATAGCCTTGAGTTTGTCTCTAACTATCAACGCAATGAAACGCTGTTACTTGAAAAAGGGGTTCGTTTAACTGCCAACCTTGTTGCAGGTAGGGGTGGGCAGACCCAAGTATCGTTAACAGCAGTGTACTCTTTGCCAGAATCAACAAAGGGTCGTACTAATAATGCAAATACGGTGAGTATTGCCTCTAACAGACAGACCTCTGTTGTGACACGAGTAAAGCTAGGGCAATGGCAGTTACTCTCGCTTAACCAACAGCAATCCCAGCAGCCCGGTATTACCAATAAGACATCTACTCGCAAGCAGGTTTTTTCGACACCACAAAAAGATGACTCTGATTATAAAATGTGGGTCAAATTTATATTACTTTAATCTTTTGCGGGTTTACTCACGCTTTTCTACTCTAAAATAATGCTAAATGTGAGAGTTTATATTCGACTATTGTCGAATAATGTGACTTTCGTTACACTTGGCGGCTCTAGGTGCTGAGACAGACTAGTGTCTATAAAAATACTGGATCTAATAAATATATTAAAATCAGTGTTTTTGTTTAAATAATAAACAATTAAAAAGTAGAAAGCTTTTAGGAGACCATTATGAGTTTAGCTTCAGAATTTAAAGATTTTGCCATGAAAGGCAATGTAGTTGATATGGCTGTGGGTATTATTATCGGTGCAGCCTTCGGTAAAATTGTTGCTTCATTTGTTGCCGATGTATTAATGCCGCCATTGGGTTTGGCCTTAGGCGGAGTTAACTTTACAGATCTTGCGATTGTATTAAAAGAAGCTGTGGGTGAAACTCCAGCAGTGACAATTGCATGGGGTAAATTTGTACAAACTATTATTGATTTTCTGATTATTGCTATGGCTGTTTTTGTCGGTATTAAAGCGATGAATTCGATGAAGAAAAAAGAAGAAGAGAAACCAGCAGAGCCAGCTGCTCCACCTAAGCAAGAAGTATTACTTGAAGAGATTCGTGACTTGTTGAAAAAATAAGTAATATTGAATCTTGTTAAAAAACGACGCTTCGTTAAAAAGTAATTAACGAAGCGTCGTTTTTTTATGTCTGATTATAGGAGTCTTTGATTAACCTCGAATGACTTTTGCGTGAGTCTAAAAGGCGCTTAGGCAAGACGGACTTCGTCGTTAATGGCTGTCGTGCTTAGCAAGTTAGCAAGAAGTACTCCTATAAATGCGTTTGTTCTTTGTTGTTTTCTAATTTTTCTCACTTAACTTTTTTCCACTTAACCATGCATCAACAGTACTAATAAGCCAGCTAGCTATCATTGCGATTTTTGCTGTGACTAAATTAGGCTGTTGAAAAACATCCATTACTTGTTGGGAGATGGCTTTAATATCGATCTTTCCTAGCGTAATTTTTCCGGTTTCAATTTCATTGGCAATGCTCAATGCGATCGAGAATGCCGCGGACATGATGATCATAAAACTCACTGCAGCAACGGCGGTAAACAGCATGCCCTTAATATATTGCTTTAAATAAAATTGCCCTAGGCCAGGGAACAAGAAAGCAGATAAAGATACGGCCTTAGTTGATGTTTTCATAGACTTCTTTTAGTTGATCCCCAACTCTTATTGTTTGATTGTTACCCTGTATTAGAATGGCATTTTCACCAAAAGCAGGTGCTTTGGCGTTTTCTGGCATCGAGTTCAATTCACTAATTAAACTAAAGGGTTGTTGTTGGGGGTGACGTTGCCCTTTTGTGATATCGATAGTGGGAACAGCGCAACGTTGACAAGGGTAGCAGTGTTTCAGTTGGTATTGTTTATGTTCTATCGCTTTAATCTGATGCTCTTCAAATGCGCCAACACCCTCAATGACGATATTAGGTCTGAAGTGTTCCATTGTGACGGGTGAAAAATCATTTCGCACCATGGATTGGTTCAGGGCATCAAGAGAGGCTTGGTTACAGACTAGGAAGGGTGCTGCGTCGGCAAATTTGGTTGTTGTTGCTTCACCTAGCAATTCAGGCTTCGATTGCGGACGTTGGTGCCCATCGGCCATACGCACCAAGCGTAATGGTGTGGGTGCCCCAATGGCTTCAGTAAGCCATTGGCTACTGTCTTCGCCTTCATCAACTACGTCACAATAATCTTTCCAAACTTTTCCTGTAAAGACTGGACTATCGTTATGTTGGTTTAGGTCAAGGTGAAAGTCAGACATACCTACTTTAGAGAGGATAAGTTGTTCGTTCTCTATTTTTGTCTTAATGAGCACCATTTGAGGAAACTGACGTTGAGAGATAAACCCACCATCAGGCTTAACGATCATCCAGTGGCGATCCCACTTAAAACCTGTAGGGCTTAGTGTGGCATCTTGAATTGCTATTCCCCGTAAAGATTTAACGGGAAAAACAAATAATTGTGTGATGGTAATGGCCATTATTGTTCTTGCTGTTGTTGAGCCTGTTTTTGTTCTTGAATGCGCTGCATCGTAGCCAGTTGTTCTTCTGTTGCTGGTTTTTGATAGCGTTGTTTCCATTCAGAATAAGGCATACCATAAATCGCTTCACGCGCTTGCTCATCTGTGAGTTCAATATTATTAGCATCGGCTTCGGCTTTATACCATTTGCTTAAACAGTTACGGCAAAACCCCGCTAGATTCATTAATTCAATATTTTGTACGTCTTTACGGCTATCGAGATGAGCGAGTAGTCTACGGAAAGCCGCTGCTTCTAATAATGTGCTTTCTTCTGTTGTGTTTTTGTTACTCACAATTTTAACCTCTTTTTAAAAAATGAGTGAAGGGGATAACATCAAGTATATCCCCTTTGCTCACGATAGTATTGGTAGGGATAATAGCGAAGGCATCTGATTGTACGATGGAAGAGAGTACCCCCGAGCTTTGATTTGAAAACTTTTCAATAGTACCATTTGCTTGGTTTATGCTAACACGAATATATTCTTGCCGCTTGGGGTTCGCTTTAAGAGAGAAGTTGGCTTTATATCTTAAGGTCAGTGGAGTTTGGTAGGCCTCGCCTTGTTGAATGCTAAGAAAGGGTTTTACAAACAATAAAAAAGTCAAAAAGGTGGAAACAGGGTTGCCCGGTAAACCAAAGAAAGGTGTCCCTTGAATATGACCAAAGGCGAGTGGTTTGCCGGGTTTTAAGGCAATGCGCCATAGGTTTAATTCGCCTAAATCACTGACTGCCTGTTTAATATAATCTTCTTCTCCAACCGAAACGCCACCCGTCGATATAATACAGTCAGCTGCAGTTGCCCGTTCTAAACATTGTTTTGTTTCTTCGAGAGAATCACGTACTACGCCACAGTCAATAATATCCAAACCTAGCTGTTTCAATAAGCCGATCAATAAGTAGCGGTTAGAGTTGTAAATTTTACCTTGGCTTAAGGGTTGGCCCGGTTCGAGTAGTTCATTGCCTGTTGATAAAATAGCAACACGTAAGCGTCGATAAACGGGTAGGCGGGTTAAGCCGACAGAGGCTAATAATCCACAGTCTTGTGCTTGTAACACACGCCCCTTGCTTAATATGCAATCACCATTTTGTATGTCTTGCCCCAAACGTCGAATATTATTGCCAGCTACTATTGTGCTCGGAATAATGACGCCTTGGTTTTCAATAGCTTCACATTGTTCCTGCATGACGACTGCGTTGGCGCCTTTGGGTATTTCTGCACCGGTAAAAATACGTGCTGCGGTTTTCTTTGTTAAAGGTAATGCAATATCACCGGCGGTAATGATTTGGCTAATATCAAAGATGTTTTTATCTACTTCAGATAAGTCGTCAGTGTTAATGGCGTAGCCATCCATTGCGCTATTATCAGCCGGTGGAACGTTCACTGTTGAGTATTGATTTTCTGCTAAGGTGCAGCCAATGGCATCCGCTATGGCTACGGTATTAACCTCAGTAACTACTTTCTTTTTAGCTTGTTCCAGTATCTGATGTAAGGCATCGTCGACTTGTAGCATAGTAATCGTTTATCGCTTCTAAGTTTAGGTTAGTGACTGCTTTATCTTGATTTGTGTAATAAACCAACATAATTACAAGGCTTGTGTTGGCTATCCAGCTGCTCTTTTAAAATTTTATCCCAACCGGTTTTGCAGGCATTATTAGAGCCGGGTAAGCAAAATATAAGAGTGTTATTTGCAAGACCGCCGATACAGCGAGATTGAATAGTGGAACTACCAATTTCATCATAGGAGACTTGTCTGAACAATTCACCAAAACCGTCAATGGTCTTATCAAAGAGTGGTGTAAGCGCTTCGGGCGTACTGTCCCGGCCTGAAAAGCCCGTGCCACCGGTGCTAATGATGACTTGAACTGCAGGATCGGCAATCCATTGTGAGACTTGAGCGCGGATAATATAAATATCGTCCTTGACTATAGAACGATCGACGACAGTGTGCTCAGCCTCTGTTGCGGAGTTAGACAATAAGTCCCCAGAGGTATCATTATCATTAGTACGAGTATCAGAAATAGTCAGTATGGCTATATTAAGAGGGATGTTATTACTAGAGGTGGACATAATATGAGCTCTTCAGTCTTAATGTTGAAGCGAAGGGCCTATTATAATCTATTGTTACCAATATTAAGAGTGGAGGCGATTGTAGTGTCAATGCCACCTTCCTATGTTAAAAAAGTATATGTTAAGGCCTTTCTTTGCGAGTGCACTGCATGGGTTCAAATTCTTCCTCCCCAATGAAAATAGTACAATCAACTAAAAAACCAGATCCTCTTGCGGGGATATAATCAAATAAAATAGAAAGAGTCGTATTTTTCATATCCATTCTTTCGATAAATACACCTGAAATATCTTCAAAGGTTAATATTTTTCCGTTTCTATTTCCAGTGCTAAGCGTTAGAGAGTTTACTGTTAATTGCTCAAGCAGTTTAAAGTGAGGCGTTTTTATTCGCTCTATGTAAACCATGGGGGAGTGAGTTTCGTATGCTGTGACAACTCTAATAATCTCATCTCTTACTCTGTAAGTGTTTAGATCAGCAACAAACAAAGGTATAGTAGGTTGAATGCTATTGTTATTCGCTTGAGTTAAATCCGATAGCGCTAAATAAAATATGATTATTAGGTATCTTTTCATTAGGGATGATGGAACAGTATTAATGTTAATTAAAATTAATAGGTTTAGGTGTGCAGTTAGTTTCAGAAAAGTAATCTTCTTTTATTGTTATTTTGCAGTCAGCAAGTATGCCTGGCCCAGTTAAAGGAAAATATTCAAAAGGAATGTTGACAATATTTTCTGATATTCTGATTTTATTGACATCTAAAGAAGACATGTTTTCTAAATCAAGTTTTTCTCCGGTATTTAACTTTATTTCATTAATTTTATATGTCTCCAATAGTTTTAGGTCGGGTGTTGATACCCTCTCTAATATAACTTCAGGTATTCCGTCGACATAAGAAATAATGACTTTAATGATTTCTTCCTTGACTCTATGCACATCTACCTTATAAACATTTAATGGTATATATGGTTCATTTTCCTTAACGTTTTTTTGCGCACAAGATATGGTTGTTAGGATGGATAACAGTATAAATAATTTATTCATGATTTAAGGCGTTTTTGTAGTGTTTTTTTTGTTAGGGTTAGAGATTACCGCTTTTGATATGAAGTTGCTACGGCGCGTAAATCGATCTTGAGGTACATTAGGCCATTTTGCTTTATCTCTGATTATCTTTTTAAAGCTAGCTACATCATTATTTGCTAGAGGTTTTTGAATGAATTTTCTTGATTTGGTTGTATAATCGCCTCTATATTTAAGATCTATAATGATGTCTTTAAGAAACTTATTGGTTTTACTCCAATCTACTTTTCCGTAGTTGCTTATATTAAACATACTTTTAGATATCTGTCTTACTACCTGTGCTTCATATTCATAACTAATCTTAAATAAAGCATGCTGCATCGCATGTGTGATTTGATAATCGAGAAGATCGTTATCAATAATAAATTGTTCGGCTCTTTTACCTTTTAAGCCAGCAGCTTTCTTAAGAATTAACACTTTGCTATGTGTTACCCCTGCAACAATTAAATCGCCCGATATCTGATGCTGTGTTTTTTGAGAGCAATCATAGCCCCTGCCAATGGTAAGACCTGAAAATCGGCTGGGAACATGCAGTTTACGGCTGTGATAAAAACCGCCTTCAGTTCCCTCTGATTCCCATGTCACAATACCGAACGTAGGTGCTTTAAAGGAGGTGGGTCGAAAGGTGTTTTTGAGTGTGTTCCTGAGCGTTGAAAATGTATTGCCCCTCACATCCACTCTTGAGTCTGGGTTTGTCGACTTTAATGTTTTCACCTGAAAATCGTGGATTGCTTGTTCTAGAACGGCATCGTTTGTAGTTGTAATGGGAAGAACTGCCTGCTTTTGAGTACGTAGATATACGTTCAGAAGTGCTCTAATGAGTTTTACATCGTTGGCATTGTTTTGAGCGTTGCCAGCCCCAACAGACCCGCTTAACCTAGGGATATTCATACTGATTCCTTATCCTTGTACTATTCGGTAAGCTCTGACTATAACTGACTTTCTTATCGTTATATGTGATCCTGTTCTCTTTTTCTTGGGTGACCTCTTACATTCATCTATTGTTAATCGAAAATAAGGTTACCATTAATGCGGTAATTCTTTAATAAAGTTAAACCTTTTCCTTTTGATAGCCATGTTTCCCATTGTTTTACATGCTCTTTTTTGGCTTCGCTTACAGGTAAAGAGAGTAGGCTGTATTGATTAGGTAAAAGTTCGGGATCATCAAATAACACTTTCAATGTTTGTTTGTTATTAAAGTTAAGCCACGTTCCTCGATCAACTAAGGTGTAGGCTTTTTTTTCTGCTGCAACCGCGAGTGTCGCTCCCATGCCTGTTCCTGTTTTGATAATAAGTTCGTTACTATCTTGTTGTCTAAGTTTATCGCGCCACTTTTTTTCCATTTGGTGAGTGCCGCTATTATCATGTCTCGATACAAATAATTGTTTCGCGTACGCCACTTTCTCAAAGGCTTCGTCGGGCGTGATTGATTGAGCAATATGAGCAGGGTCGTCTTTGGGGCCAACGATCAAAAAGCTATTGTTAACTAGAGGTAAGCGTTGAGTAATAAGCTGTTTTTCTAGTAATTGTTGCTCGCCAATGGGGTCATGGGTAATCGCTGTATCGATATCTTTGCTTTCGATTAGACGATGAATTTGTCCGCTGCCTGCAACCACTGCTTTTACATCAATATTATATTCTTTTTTAAATGCTTCGATCAGTGAGCTAATAACGCCAGAGTCGTCCAGAGTGCTGGTTATACCGACAGTAATACTCTCTTGTTTGGTGCAGCCAGCGATTGCAATAGAAATGAGTAAGCCGGCTAACGACAGAATATGTTTTATTGTTTTATACTTTAGAAATAACATGCTTAATGACTCTTGGCTTTAAGTAATAATTGAATTAATTAATAGTGATCGTTAATAAACCGTTTGTATTCGTCTGAGCTGAAAAAAGTTTCTTTAGGTAAGTCGGCTACAACACTTCCTTTTTCTAATAAGATGACGTGAGCAGCCAGCTCTTGTACTTGTTTGACGCTATGGCTTGTCATTATAATTTTACATGATTGACTCATTGCTTTAATCAGTTCGTTAATGTGATTTCGCCTAGCTGGATCTAAATTAGCAATGGGTTCATCTAAGAGTAATATACTAGGAGACAGCGACCAAGCTCTTGCGAGTGCGACCAGTTGCTGTTCTCCTGTCGATAATTCAATCGCGTTTTTGTCAGATAAATATTTTATGTTGGCCCACTCTAGTGCTGCTTCGCAGCGTTGTTCAATATTTTGAAGCTTGTGGTGTGCCAAGCTCAAATGAATGTTATCGAGTACGCTACGATCAAGTAAAACAGGCTGTTGTGGTACCCAGGTGACTTTGGGTGGGGTGGGGCATTGTTGCCATTCGATAGAACCGCTACTGGGCGGTAACAGGCTCGCACAACACTTTAAAAGCAGAGTCTTACCTGAGCCATTACTGCCCATAATAATACTAATCCCTTTGCTGTTGAACGAGAGAGTAATATCGTTTAATACCGGCGTTTTATTGAGCGCTAAATTGACTTGATTCAATTTTAGCGGCAGAAAGTGTGTTGTGCTCATAGCGCTTGTTGCCGAGTAAAGCGGTGCTTAAAGAGGTGAACTAAGCTATTTAATAGTAGCGCGATAAAAATTAATATTATGCCTAAGGCCAGCGCTAGTATTAAATTGCCCTGTTGAGTTTCCGAGGCAATACTGGTCGTCATGACCCTTGTATGATTTTCAATATTGCCACCCACAATCATTACTGCCCCTATTTCTGAAATGGCGCGCCCAAACGCGGCGAGTATGACCGTAATCAACCCAAATTTTGCCTCGCGTAATAATATCCCGAAGCAATGTATGGGGCGGTAGCCTAACATGTGGAGCTGGTCTTTTAGGTAAACCCATTTTTGTCTAATATGTGGGAGAGACAAAGCAATAATAATCGGTGTAATCAGTAAGGCTTGTGCAATAATCATGGCGGTTGGCGTGTAAAGCAAACCCAGTATACCTAATGGACTACTTTGGGATAGCAAGAGATAAACGATTAAACCAACAACAACGGGGGGGAGTGCCATCATCGTATCGACGATGAGGTGTACTACTTTTTTACCGGGAAAAGAATAGACAGCTAAAGCCATGGCAATGGGCAAGCCAATCAATAGACCGATCAACAGTGCCGATAAGCTGACGCGAAACGATAATACAATAATGCTCAATAGCTGAGAGTCAGCATGCATGATAAGTTCGACCGTTTGGCGAATGGCTTCAAAAAAAGGAGACATTATCATCTCTATTTTTTTGCATTACATTATTAGCCATATATTGTCGATTGTCATTTTGGTTGCTCAAGCTCTATTGCCCAAAGTATTTTTGCCTAAGCTTGTCAAAGCTGCCGTCTTCTTGCATGTTGATGAGAGTGGTATTTATTTTTTCAAAATAAGGCGAGTTTTCAGAGAAAAGAAAAGCGATATTACTTTTTGCAAAAATATCACCTGCAATACTGACTTTTCCTTCTCCCTCATTGCGGGCGTAATAACGACTCACTGCAGCATCACCGATAATAGCATCAACTTTAGCACTTTCTAATGCATTTAACGATTCTAAAAAATCATCAAACTCAATGTAATTAATATTTTGCTTGTCGAGAAATTCACTAATGGTAGTGCCCTTTGCTGCTCCTATCTTTTTACCGCGTAAATCTTCATAACTACTAATACCAGTACTTAATTCGGCTACCGTCAATGCTGAGGTTATTTTTGCCGTCAAGGTAGAGATAAAGAATAAGCTAGCTAGTATCCAGAATACGGCGATAACACGACCAATCACATGTTCTGGGCGCTCTTTTTCAAAACCACCCATGGTACAAATAACAAATGCCCACCAAAAGGCATCCCAAATTCCACCAAAGTATTCATCTCTAAAGTAGTCGTGTTTTGCATCTTCGCCGCGTTCGAAAAACCACATAAGATGTGCAACGATTAACAGTACTAATAATGCACCGCCTAAAAATAGTAGAATGCCGGATTCCCAAATAATTTTCCAATAATTAATTTTTTGATAATCTGCACGTGTGAGTATTTGTAGGCCAGTGACATAAATAGGTTGTGAGAAATCCATAACGGCTTCTCGGGATGAGGTAACAGAGATATTCGCGGCAGCCATTTGAGTGCTACCTTCTTTGACATGTTTTAACATATCGGCAAAAACGGTTTCTTTTTGCAGCCGGTAATCAATCCCAGTACGTTGACTAATAGCCTCCAAAATTTCAATTGAAAATCCACTCCAGCTGTCGTCTGCTAGCTGAGTTGAGAAGGGGGGGCGCTCTATAGTGCCTACAATCATCGGCTCTGTTGGTGCTTCTATTTGCGCCGAAGCAGTAAAAGAGTAAAGTAATGTTAGGATGAATAATGTTGTCGTTTTCATATTGGTGTTGATAGCCACTTATTCAGAAGTTCCTTATATAGCTGTCATGATAAAAGGTTTAATGAAAAATGTCATATGGATTGTGTCTCCTAAAAGTGTATACACAATGCCTATGTAGTGAACATAAAAAAGGCACCTAATAAGGTGCCTTTTAGATTACTTTTAGCTAAGCTTAATTAAAAGCTTAGGTCTAAAGCGCTTAGATAGTACAGGTCAGTTCTTTAAAGCGTTTTGTTAGTAATTTATTTTCATTGTAATCAATGGGTATGACTAACAAGCTTGGGCCTTCTTCATTGAAGGTCTTTTCTAGTGTTTCTTCTAGCTTTTCTGCTTCAGTGACAAGATGGCCATTCCAGTTAAACGCTTTAGCCAGCTGTAGCCAATCAGGGTTGGTGAAGGCAAGGTCAGTACTGCGATCGAATTCATTTTCTTGTTTCCAGCTAATCAAGCCATAGCCGCCATCTTCCCAAACCATGACGGTAATGTTACTTTTCAGGCGATAAGCTGTTTCCATTTCTTGGCCGTTCATCATAAAACCACCATCACCACAAATCGCTAAGATACGACGATCGGGGTAAACCAAGCTAGCTGCAACCGCGCCAGGTAGAGCAAAACCCATTGAGCAGAAACCATTAGGAATCAGGCATGTGTTAGGTTCATGACAATGATAATGACGAGCAATCCACATTTTGTGAGCACCTACATCCGATAGTAAAATATCGTGAGGTCCTAACACTTGACGCGCGTCCCACAGGGCTTTTTGAGGGCGTATTGGGCCATTGCCGCTATCATCTTTATGAATAGCGAGTTCTTTTGTCATCATTTCGCGTGTGCTACGTTGAACGCTGAAATCATGATCGAAGCCACCGTGACTGTCGATCTTTTCATTTAGCATTTCAAGAGCGTGGGCGATATCACCAACAATTTCAGTTCTTGGGTGATAATCTTCATCAATCTCGGCAGGTAAGAAATCGATGTGCATGACTTCGGTTTGATTGCCATCATTCCACAGTTTTGGATGATACTCGACCATATCAAAGCCAATAGCAATAATCAGGTCTGAGTTATCAATAGCGCATGAAGGAATATCTTTGGCGCCAAGACCGACGGTATACATGCAGTAGTCAGCATCCATATCGACACAACCTTTTGCCATAAAGGTGCTCATGACACCGATACCCGTTTTTTCGCACAATAGTCGTAATTGCTCACTCGCGCGGCGACGGATACAACCATTACCGGCAAGAATAATAGGACGTTTGGCTTTTTTGATACGCTCGTAGGCGATATCAATAATTTCTGGGTCGGGTACCGAGCGCAAGAATTTATGTACTTTGAGCGGTGCCTTTTTCGAAGGCAGCTTAGCAATATCTTCGGGTAACTCAATATGCGTTGCCCCTGGCTTCTCAGTACGAGCAACACGTACTGCTTTACGAACAATTTCAGGAATGTTGTCAGGGTGCCATACGGTGGTTGCCCACTTGGTTACCGCACTGAACATTTCGACAACATCCATGACTTGGTGGGATTCTTTATGTAGGCGAGTGGAAGCGCCTTGGCCCGTGAGCACTAGCATCGGAGCACGATCCATATTGGAATCAGCAACGCCGGTAATCAGGTTTGTTGATCCTGGGCCTAGCGTACCTAAACAGCCTGCTGGGTTCCCGGTCAGTCGACCATAAATTTCAGCCATAAATGCGGCGCCTTGCTCATGGCGGGTAAGAATAAATCTGATCTTATCCGATTTTTCTAGAGACATCATAAAGTCGGCATTTTCTTCGCCGGGAACACCGAATATGTATTCGATGCCTTCTTCTTCAAGGCATTTTACAAATAAATCAGAGGCCTGCATTTGGGTTTCCTTTGTATTGAGGTAATCTGTATAGGGGTCGAGAGATAATTATTGGCATCGAGTGATGTGCACAAAAATAATGCTTAATTCTACTACTTACAGCACAATTTGTTAACGCTCTATTATGAGATAGTGCCTATAAAATCACTTTATAGTGCAAAAAAGGTAGTAATAAGCATAGCTGCTTTTAGATTTAAGTAAAATTTTTCTTAAGTTGTCAAAAAGTGAGTATAGCGATTTATTGGTGCTTGGTTTGCTCTCTGTAATTGTTGCAATGCAGCTATATTTGTTTTTGTGGCCTGTTACTTCTTTAGTTTCAGGGAGTCAGCTTGCCGGTCTTGATTGATCTAGGGCGTGACGTTAAGCACTTGATAGGTAAGGCCGCGAGAGGGCTTGGGCTGGCTTCTGGGTGTTTTTGTTCTGCTGCCAATGTATCGATGGTGATCATAATCTCTGCGCTAGTGCTGTTTTGGCCATTATTGACGTGCATGGCACGTTATCGTGTGGTGTTAAGCCACTAGTGCTAAACTGATTTTATAATGGGCTTTTATGCTGCGAGTATATACAGTTCGCGACCTTAATGAATATACAATGAATATATAGAGAGTAATAATGGCTAAACGTAAAAATGTGAAGCAAAAACCGATTCATTTAGCTTTACAGGGAGGTGGTGCTCACGGTGCTTTTACTTGGGGGGTGCTGGACTATATTCTTGAAGATGGGCGATTAAAAATTGAAGCGATTAGCGGCACTAGTGCAGGTGCACTTAATGCGGCTGCAATAGCAAACGATTACACGGGTGGTGACATTGATGCCGCTCGTCAGAGCCTGCATGATTTATGGAAAGCTATGAGTGATCATGGTGTTTATTGCCCTTACAATTATTCAGGCACCTCAGCTATGGCTGAACAATGGAGCCAGTTTTTATCGTGGGCTTTTCCTGTTTTTGCATTTACTTCACCGTATCAGAATAATCCATTTAATATTCATTTCTTGCGGGACTTATTAGCGGAAAATATAAATTTCGATAAGTTAAATTATAATTGTGAGGGCGTACGCTTATTTGTGAGCGCTACCAATGTATTAAATAATAAATTAAGAATTTTTACGAATGAAGAGCTATCGGTAGATGCGCTATTAGCATCTAGCTGTTTACCTAAAGTACATAAAGCCGTTGAAATTGATGGCGAACATTTTTGGGATGGGGGTTATATGGGAAACCCCGCTTTAGAGCCCTTGGCAAGAGATCATGCCGCCAATGATATTCTCATTGTTCAAGTTAATCCTCTTCACATTGATAAAATACCGACATCGCCCTTAGAAATAAGTGAGCGTATGGAAACCGTTGCATTTAACTCCAGCTTATCTCGTGAAATTCGACATATTGCGCAAATCGAACGTTTAATCGAGGCGGATGAATTAAGTGAAAATGCTGCATATGGAAAGCATTTACATTTAGTCCACGCCGAACAAGAGATGTCTGCATATAGCGCATTTACTAAATACGATACATCGTGGCCATTTTTAACCAAGTTACATAAATTAGGACGAGAAACTATAAAGTCATGGATGGATCAAAATTTTGATGACATAGGGCAGCGTGACACATTAGATTTGTCAGAGTGGGAACCCGACTATCACCAGCCTAGTTGCCGGTTAGACTTTGGTGATAATTAAAGGAGGCTCTGAATAAACTTGGGATTCTTTAAACGATAATTTTTCGATAAAAAGATTCTATTGTTTTAATCTCTCCGGGTGTTTTTAGTGGCGGCGTGTGTCCTGCTCCAGCTATTTCTACTAATTCTGCGTCGGAGGTTCTTTCAACCATTTTCTCCGCTACATCTCTTGGGAAAAAAGTAGATTCACTACCTCGTAGAATCAAAATAGGACATTCTATTTCATCCCAATATTTCCAAAGGTCAAAGTTGAAAAAAGAATAGTTTTTTCTAAATGCATCACCCACTTTTGTGTCGTAATGCATTCGATAACCCCCATCGGTTTTGAACGCACTGTAGCGGGCCATTTCTTTGAGTTGGTTTTCTGTTAGTAAATCGCCGTACCCTTGATAAATATCGTTGCAATAAGCGTATAACTCTTTTTTGGTCGGGAAGATAGGCGCTTTACCGATGTACTCGCCCATTCGTCTAAGTTCAGTGCGTTTAATATCAGGGCCAACGTCGTTGAGTATTAAGCTTTCTAGAGGTGTGTGGGCCATAGCAGCGAGTATCATACCTATTAGGCCACCCATTGATGTTCCAAAATAATGAACCTTATCCACTCGCAAGTGAGCAATTAAGGCATTAATATCGGCACAATATTGAACAAAGTTATAATTTTCTTTATTGCCGAACCAGTCGCTATTACCGCGCCCGACGATATCTGGGCAGACGACACGATATTTTTTACTGAGTTTTTTAGCTAATACATCAAAATCGTGAGAAATACGTGTAACGCCGTGTACACAAACAATCGTGTTTTCGTTTTCTGGGTCTCCCCACTCTCTGTAATATAAACGATGAAAGCCTTCGTTGCTTAGACCAAGGTAATAGTTGTCTCTACTTCTTTGCATGTTGTCATTTACCACAAATGAGCGCTCACGTAATAATTGAGCGCTTTTCACTTTATAATCTTTTAACAGTGTGTCAAGAAACATATATAAGTACCTTCAAAATAATGACTTCGAAACTAGCTTTTATATTATTCTTATAGTTGGAACTGTTTATGAATAATGTAATAGGGATTCGGAGAGAAAACTATTTTTTCTCCGAATATTAATATTGCATAGGAATGTCAAGATTTCCCTGTAATAGGAACCACGTTGTCATCGGTTCCAGCCTCTTTCTCTGCCAATTCTTCCAAGTATTTAGACAGGGCTTTACGGGCTTGTTTGTCAGATTCAAATAGGTGCGGCGCTACTTTACGTTTTTCGAGAGCCTTACCTAATTTCATCCGCAAGAATGCACCACCAGAATAGCGTGTGCAGCTGGTATAAAATTCTTCTTCAACATGTACAATTCTTTCGGCATGGTAATCCATAACGAGTGGGTCAATATAAACACCATCGTAATTTACTACCATAGCAAAGCGGTTGCCTACACTATGAAATAACTCTTCAACAACATGATCAATACGATTCACATCGTCTTTGGTTCGAATTTGATAACCTTCTAAGTTAAGGAAGGCCGTATTGCGTTCACGGTCATAGCTAATGCGTTCTGTTAATTCTCGCTCCAGTAATAACTCACTAAGCTGCATTGGCTCTTCAAAGAAAATAGCTCTATCCATTGTTCGTGGCCTGTTAATAATAGGCTTGAAATCCATGTGTGCGAGTATATCTTTTTCGATATCAATACCCGGAGCAACTTCTGTTAATTCTAAACCATTAAAACGAAGCTTAAATACACAGCGCTCGGTCACATAATAAACGGGTTTTTCATGTATAGCGGCCAATTTACCATTAAAGGTAATTTGTTCCACATTATTGATAAACTTACGTGTCCTTCCTTCTTGGAGAATATTAAGAACGCCGTCAACTACTTCAATTTTAAGGCCGCCAACCGTAAACGTACCTGCAAATACTAATTTACGTGCATTTTGACTAATATTAATAAAACCACCGGCGCCAGCAATCTTTGGTCCGAACTTGCTGACGTTCACGTGACCAAATTGGTCGACTTGTGCTAGACCGAGTGCAGCAAGGTCTAAACCTCCGCCGTCATAAAAATCAAACTGTTGATTTTGGTCTAACAAGGCATCCATGTTAACAGAGCAACCAAAGTCCAAACCGCTTTGAGGGAAGCCGCCAATCACTCCGGGTTCTGCTGTTAAGGTAATAAAGTTTAATACTTTTTCTTCGTTAGCAACGGCAGAAATACCTTCAGGCATACCAATACCTAGGTTAACTAAACCGCCCATAGGCAGTTCATAAGCACAACGCCGCGCAATAATTTTACGCTCATTCATGCCTAAGGCTTCCATGTCATCTATTTCTGCTCGAATTTCACTGGTGAATGCGGGGTTGTATACCGTGCCATAGGTTTGATGGTGGTTTTCAGGTTTTGCGACGACAACACAATCCACCATTACGCGAGGAATTTTAACAAGCCTAGGGTTGAGGGTTGATCTTTCGGCAATCCGTTCTGTCTGAACAACGACTAAGCCATTAGAGTTTTTTGTTGCCATTGCAATAGCGAGGTTATCTAGAGTCAATGCTTCTTTTTCTAGTGTCGTATTACCCGCTGGATCAGATGTGGTTCCTCTTAAAAAGGCGACATCGATCGGAAATGTTTTGTAGTAGAGCCACTCTTCACCATCAATCGTCATCAACTGAACAAGGTCTTCAGTGGTGACATCATTTAATTTGCCACCTTGATTTCTGGGGTCAACAAAAGTGCCTAGACCAACTTTAGTGAGAATGCCACCACGATGCGCTGCAATATCTCGGAATAGTTGGGTAATCGTTCCCATTGGAAAATTATAGGCTTCGATTTTATTTTCAGTCGCGAGTTTGGCAATTTGAGGCACTAATGACCAGTGTCCTCCAATCACTCTTTTGAGTAGACCTTCATGGCCCAGTCGATTGGCACCACGGGTTGCACCATCCCCAGGGGCTGCTGCAAATACTAGAGTGAGGTCTCTAGGTGAACCTGTTTCTAGAAAGCGTTGCTCTAGAGCTGCGATTAAATCTTCGGGTGTGCCTGTGCCGACAAAGCCTGATAGGCAAAGTGTGTCGCCATCTTCAATGAGTGCGATGGCGTCTTCTGCTGAAACCAATTTGTTTTTCATAGTAGTGATTTACCTATGAGGAATGGTTGTTTGTTATTTTCTCCAATTATTACTGAAAACGAGATGAAATGCTTATGTTTTTTAAGGACAAAAAAATTAATCTCGTTGTTCAAGCCAATCTACAATGCCTTTTCCTAATATTCCTTGAGATTTACCACTAACAAAGACACCAACATGACCACCAGGTAGGGGTAAGTCTGAATAATCCTCACTGCTAACGCACTGTTTTAGTGCCATTGAGCATTCAGGGGGAATGATGTGATCATTTAACGCATAAATATTGAGCACGGGTATCGTTATTTTAGAAAGGTCTACTTTCTTACCATCGAGCTCAAATTGGTTTTGAATGAGCTTGTTATCTTGATAGAGGTCTTTGAACCATTGTTTGGCAGCTTCGCCGGGATGATCCGGACGGTCAGCTAGCCACTTTTCCATGCGTAAGAAATTCATTAGCTTCTTTTCATCGCAGGCAATATCTAATAGGTCAATATTGTATTTTGTTAACGACTTTAACGGCGTCATTAATTGAAAGACCATGCCCATTAATTCCCCAGGCATATTGCCACAAGCGTTAACCATTAAATCAATATCTTTGGATTCTAGATTACGTGTCCACAAATTGATGTAACCATGTTCGATTTTTTCATCGCGTTGGTCACCATGAAAATCGACTGGCGTAATACTGGTGATCAAATTCTTGACATTTTTTGGGTGCAGGGCTGAATAACAAATAGAAAACACACCGCCTTCACAGATACCGAGAATGTTTACTTTGTCGACATTGTGCTCTTTCTTTACAAACTCGACACACTCATGCAGATAGCCATTGATATAGTCTTCCAGTTGTAACCAGCGATCGGCTCTTGTCGGGCTACCCCAGTCTACGGCGTAAATATCAACCCCTTTGTCGAGCATGTTACGTATCAGAGAACGATCCTCTTGCAGGTCAGCCATGGTGTAGCGACCAATCAAGCCATATACTACGATGACCGGTGTTTGGACCTTTTGCTCAGATCGCTTTTCATAATGATAGAGCGATACTTTGTCTTGTTGAAAGACACAGTTTTTACTGGTTGTCCCAATGTGGACTTCGCTATCTTTAATGGAAGAAAGTTTTTTAGCTCCTTCCACTAACTTTGAATTAAGTTCGGCAATTTCTTCTAGTGCATTGTAAGGATTAATCTGTGGCAATAGGCTCAACGATGTTTCTCCTTCGCGGAAACTTTTTTCGTGAATTGTCCGGCTAAGCTTTGATGGATATCGTTAAGTGCCGTCTTGGTTTGACGTAATTCTCTGCGTAATTCTGTGACGGTTTTATGTAGGTCGTCGACTTCATCACGAGTGGGAATATGTAATGCTTCACAAATGACTTCCGCCACTTCTTTTTCGTGTAAGCGATATTGCATACTGGCGCGAATTACAGAGCGTTGCGCGCTTAAGAATTCTTCTGAGCGATGCAGGGTGAGCAACTCTTCATTCGCGATAGTTGCCCACATATCAATCAATTTACGAGGCGATAGTTCCGCTCGTTGGTCTTTGTCAAGCTCATTGAGCATGTCGAGAAATTTCGTATAGGCCAGTGACCACTTTGAAAATACGATGGAGTGATACTTTTTACTTTCATCAAACAACTCTAACCAGCTATCGTTTACTTGAGCTAAGCGATTATCAATATCAGAAATCCCAGAAAATAGGGGCCCTTCGCTGAGTTTATGTGCACTAATGTCGAAGTTATCGCCTGAATATTTTAACCAGCTGTTCGGGTTAGACATATCCATGAGTGCTTTAAGTAAGTATTGATTAGATTCATCGTCTTTCAAGGAAGAAAGAAAGTCTCCCGAAAGAGATTCAAATAATTTTTCTCCCGACTCAATTAGTTTTTTCATCTCTTCGCCAAGTGCCGCTGCACTTGGCATACCTTTGAGATATTGTTCCCAATTTTGAGAGAAACCTGAATGATCTATGGATGAATAGTTTTTAAAAAAGGCTTGAGCAAGAGATTGATAGGTATCGAGTACTGGATTAGAAACGTTTATTCCTGATTCTTTGGCAGTTGCATTCCACTGCTCAAAACCTTTGAGCATTTGTTCTGCGGCTTGTTGTTGACTATTTTGCCAGCTAGCCATAAGTTCTTGCCAGATCGCGTTGGAATCTTGTGCCATATGCAATGATGCTCCAAAAAAATAGATGTTATTTTAATGTTGAATTAATTATCGCTTTTGTTGTTGGGTGTCATAGATGCTTTAGCGACTTCGCGATAGAAATTTTGTGCGTTTTCCATTGCCTGAATACCCATTGGCATGAGTTTATTAAACATCACCTCAGGGTTACTCATGCTGGAAAAATATTCTTCCATTTGTTCTTGCATTTTATCCATCATTGCAGTTTGTATGGGTTCTAGATCAGGGAACCCCATCATTTTGCGGGCTTCCTCAGGAGTCATTTCAATATTAATTTTCATGCTATTCTTGCCCCATTCTTACTGATTTTATTTTGCTTTGGTTTCTTTGAGCATATCTTCTGCTCTGGCTGACAATACGCTGAAGGCATCTTGATGGGCTTTAGTTGCAATTTCCATAAGCTCTTTCATTTGGCCAACACCTTCTTCAAAAGTAGCTTGAGATTGCTCAGCCGACTGTTCAGGTGAGTAGCTAGCCATTTTGGTTAGGCTCTCCTGAAAAATTTCCATTTGTTTCGTGGCTATTGTTTTATAGCCTTCTGTAACAAGCTGATTTGCCTTTACGAACGAGTCGAGGTTCTTTTGATGCGTCTCAACTAACTGTTTTGAGTATTCGTTATCCATCCCAGAAACAGCAAATTTACTCATAAAATCACTTACATTAAAGTTCATGAAAAAAGGGTTGTCATAGTTCATCGCTGTCATCCTCGGGTTTGGTTTTTTTATTTGGCTTCATCATGGGATTGAAGAATTGCTTTTGTAAGTCAGCCATCGCTTGCATATTCTTCGCTGTGTATTCTTGTAAATTGGCAAATGGAGAGGCCTCCATTAGCGTTTCCATTTGTGTTTGCATCGTTTCAAGTTGGCCCATGAATTGGGTAACACTGTTGGCGAGATAGCCGCTCATCATGTCCTGCATGGGGTGTCCATAGAAACGAATAAGCTGTTTTAACACGGCTTTACTTAGAATGGGGCTGCCGCCAAGCTCTTGCTCGGAAACAATCTGTAATAATAATCCCCGAGTGATATCTTCATTATTGGTATCATCAACGATTTGGACATCTTGGCCAAGCGCGATAATTTTTTTGATGTCTTTAAGGGTGACGTACTTGCTGTCTTCGGTGTCATATAACCGACGATTGGCGTATTTCTTGATAACTCTGGTCGACATAGATCAATAACCTGCTAAATCATCATTAATGGCATTTTGCCTGAATTAGCAGGCTATTGATATATGAACTGAACGCTACTTTTATAAAAAAGATAACGTCCAGTTAATCAATTAAGCGGCTGCTTTAGCGCTTTTAGCTGCTTTAGCAGTTGCTTTAGCTGGAGCTTCAAACATAGGCGCGATTTCTACTTTCTGTAAAGAAGAGAAGTAATCTTTGCTTAATTCGCTGCTTTCATTGAAGCGGCTAGTCATTTTTTCGCCAAGCTCTTTTGCTTTTTCATACTGCTTGCTTACTAAACCAGTCATATCTTCAGCAGATGCAGCTAGTTGAGTCTGTTCTACAGCGTAGTCTACTAAGTCACCTTGTACAGCGTAACCTAGACGTGCAAAGCTTTCAAAAGAGTCAGCCATTAAGCCATTAGCTTCACGTAAAGGCTTGAAGAAGTCAGCTTGTAGTTTAGCGAATTCTTTGAATTGTTCATTTAAGTCGGTCATTGTGTTCTCCAGTAGGTGGTTGAACGTAGGGTTAAGCGAATGTTGCAATGCAGCATTATACAGCTTTTATGTTGCGTTGCAACATTTTCTTGCCTGTAGGCCTTTTGTTGAGTTTTTGTTTTAAGGTGTTGATTTTAAATAATAAAATTATTTTTTTAAGTGCTGGGGAGTGTGTCAGAGTAAAAAATATTGCGCTGCGTCATCAAATAAGGTGGTGAGTTGAGAATGTTGGCTAGCGATAAGTCAGGATTTTTTGTTTCTGCTCATGTGACAGTAGGGCAATGAGGGGAGCGAGGTGGTCGATGGCTTCATTTAGCTGGTCTGCAACTAAACCTTCTTCCCCTTTGTTGAGTTGCTCTATGAGTGAATCTATAGAGAGTAATTTTCCATTTAGGGTGGATTTCTCTGCCACTTCAGATAGATAAATCTGACTCTGGCCTAGATTAGTGGCTTTACTTAAGGCATTTTCGGTCGCTTTAATCAGCTCTTTTGAGTGATTACCCTCTTGAGGAATAAAGTGCGAGATCCCGGCGGATACGGTTAATTTTAGGCGTTTGCCTTTCAGTATGGCTTTTAAGTTTTCTATGTTATGGCATATTTTATTGGCCATCTCCATGGCATTTTCTCTGTTAACCAAAGGCATGGATATGCAAAAACGAGCAAGGCCCACGCGGGCGACGGTGTCTTCTTTGCGAAAGGTGGTTGATAATATTGCGCCTATTCGCTTTATGAGTCGTTCGGTGCCACTTCGCCCCATTGAAATAAATAGGTCCTTGTAGTTGTCAATTTCAACGCTCATCGCGCTCATGTCGTAATGGTGGCGTGTAGCAAAAGCAATCTCTTTGTCCAGCTGGTGGTAAAAACCTCTAGGGTTGAGTAGCCCAGTTAAGCCATCTATGGTGGTTTTTTCACGTAACTTTTTGGTGGTGCTTGATAACTTGGCGTATGAATGGGCTCTTGCGCGAATGTCAGTTGGATTGAAGGGTTTTGTTATAAAATCAGTGGCTCCCAAACTAAGCGCTTTTTGTTTGGCTATTTCAGGGTTTTCTGCGCCTGTCATAACGATAATTGGAAGGTTGTTGATACGGCCTTCTTTGTGCGTTCTTAAGGCATTGAGCAGTTCAAACCCATCCATCTCAGGCATGACTAAGTCGGTAAATACAATTTGTATGTCTTTGTCGTTCTCGATGACATCTAATCCATCTTCGCCGTCAACTGCCAACAATACATCGAAATCCTCATCAAACACCTTTGTCGCAGCGATCCGAATGGTACTCGAATCGTCAATAACTAATACTCTTATTCGGCGTTTATTGTGAACCGTCATTGTATAAAACCCAACATCGTTATCATATATATCTATTAATCATTACCTTGAATTGTAGCTCAAAGTGGCTTGGCAATCACAAACTTTAGCCTTGGATGTTTATCAAGGCCCTCAGGTATACTGTTACTGTAGCTAGATTGTCTATTACTTATACAAAAAATGTGGATCAATTAACACTTTTTTGAGTATTGGTGCGCAATATTTGAATTTTCTTTGCACCTTTATAGCTGTGGCTGCGTAAGCGTTATATAATTAAAAATCTTGATTCTCATAACTCACGAGTATTAAAAATGGTGTCACACAAAGTTTTGTCATTACTTAAGCAAATATCATTGTCGTTGATTGTTGTTTCGGTACTGGCTGCCTGTGGATCTGATGACGATTCATCTTCAGGGTCGAATAGTTCTTCTACACCTGAAAACTCAGGAGATGGTAACTCCTCGGGAGAAGGTTCTGGTAGTGGTGATGAAGCTTCGTCTAACCGAGACACTGATTCTGACGGTTTCCCTGATACTGAAGATGATTTTCCTACTGATCCGGGTCGTTGGGACGCTAGTTCAGATGATGTGCATTATCGTTATTATCGGTTTGAGCCTACTCGTCTTCGTTCTGATGACGCAAATAGTGTTGAGATATCAGAACTTTCAATATTTAACGATGATACGCGTTTACAGAATGCGGTTGTAACCAACCCTCAAGGCCGCAACCCTAGTAATGAAATGCCAGAAAATGCTGATGACATCAATGTAAATACCAAGTGGTTAGATTTTAACAAAGGTTCACTGGTCTATGATTATGGACGAGTAACGACAGCAAATCGATATAGTTTTGCAACAGCAAGTGTCAACCAAAGAACACCGGTGCGTTGGGTTTTCTCTGGCAGTGTAGATAATCAAAACTGGTTCGTTATCGATGATCAAACGGATACTGATTACCCAACGCCAGATAGCGCTCGAACAGAGATTGGCCGCATTATCATTGATCCAAATGATGCTTCTGGTTCAACTTCTTTACCAAGTGAACCAACAAATTCAGGTGGTGGCTCTAACCCTGGTCAGTCTCCAGAACCAGAGCCGACTCCAGAACCAGAACCGACTCCAGAGCCA
>JBOEGR010000045.1:0-28197 GCA_050633525.1 Cellvibrionaceae bacterium | reverse complement strand
GCCAGAACCGACTCCAGAGCCGACTCCAGAACCAGAACCGACTCCAGAGCCAAGCCCAACACCGGGTACTCCCTTTGTAACGAATATGAAAAGTTACATATTTGGACATAGTTTAATTGTGCATACGCCACCCTCTATCCCTACGCCAAGTGACGAAACAACGGTTCCTCACTGGATGGAAGAATTGAGTAATGCTGCAGGTTATGGTTACACGGCAGATGGGCAATATGGCTTTTTGAGAAATCACGCAGATCTTCCACCAACTGATCAATGGAGTTTTGATCAAGTGCCTAGTGGATGGAATGGTTCTTTTGGTTCCAGTAACTTTACAACGGTTATGTTAACTGCAGCTAATTTTATTCAATATCAACCTGTAACAACACCTTATGATGGTAGCAACCCATCTCAAACAAGCCCCCTTGATGCCACATTAAATATTGTGGATTGGGTCAGCCAGCAAGAGCCTAGTGCGAGAATTGTAATTTATGAAAATTGGCCAGACATGTCTGGTTATGTTTCAAGCTTCCCTGCTTCGGCACAAGAGTTTAGTAATTACAATCGAGCGGTGAATGGTGATTTCCATGATTGGTGGATCGATTACCATGATCGAGTTAGATCTGCACGGCCGAATGCGAATGTGAAAATGGTGCCAGTGGGTCCGATTATCAGTAAGTTATTAACTGATACTAATTTAAGTCAAATACCGTTCACTGATCTGTATGAGGATGATGCGCCTCATGGCCGCCCAACGATTTACTTTTTGGCGAGTTTGGTTACGTACATGGCGACCTATGGTGTGCAGCCACCAGCTGATTTTCAAATTCCTAATACAGTAAATTCGCTGGTTCAGTCGAACTATTCAGCGACCGTGAATTTTATATGGGACGAGCTTCACAGTTTTGAAGATTCGCAAGGAAATAGCCGCGTTTTTTAGAATCCAGCCTCTAAAAGGTACTATAGTTTTATAGTGCCTTTTTCTTTTTTATCTTAGTCACATTATTTTTTACTTACACTTATTTAACATAAGGTCTTAGTTAATGTTTGCCTCTTTCTGTAGTAGAGCCGCTTCTCTGTTTTCTGTAGCAATTCTTTTCTCTTTGTCTAGTCTTGCTTTATTTTCTTTTTCCGGTGTTACGCAAGCTCAAAGCTCATCGTCGGAAGTTAATTTTCGTTACTATCGTTTTACGCCTTTGGCTTTAAGGTCGGCTGATGCGAATAGTATACAAATGTCAGAGCTTTCCTTTTACTTTAATAATGCCAAACAGCTTGGTGCTCAGGTAAGTAACCCAGGTGGACGTAACCCTTCTAATGAGCGTCCAGAAAATGCCAACGATGATGATGTAACAACGAAATGGTTGGATTTTAATAAGGCTCCTCTTGTTTACGATTTTGGTAGTAGTACTAGGGTAGAATATTTCAGCTTTACGACAGCTAATGGTTTAAATGAAAGGGACCCTGTTAGATGGTTGTTAGAAGGTAGTCATGATGCGAGCGCATGGCTTGTACTTCATGATCAAAGTGAGAGCAACTATGATGTTCCCACTGGTTCAAGAGTCGAGACTGATTTGATTGCTGTTGAGGCATTGCAAGAGTCTACTGAAAGCCAATACCGGTACTACCGTTTCACTCCGACTAAACTACGGGATGACTCAGCTAGTAGTATTCAATTGTCAGAGCTTTCCTTTTTTATTAACGGTAATCGACAAGCTGCTTCCACAGTTAGTAACCCCGACGGTAGAAACCCTTCAAATGAAATGCCATCGAATGCCAATGATGGAGATGTTCAAACTAAATGGTTGGATTTTAATAAGGGTGCATTAATTTATGATTTTAATACACCTATTGAGATTGACAGTTATAGTTTAACGACGGCTAATGGCTTAAACGAAAGGGATCCAGTGCGTTGGATTCTTGAAGCGAGTAATAATCAATCGAGTTGGGTTGTGTTAGATGATCGTAGAGCGGAAGATTACCCGGTGCCTACAAGAGCCAGAACATCAACACCATTGATTGCTATTACCGAAAATCCCAGTGAGCCTGGAGGCGAGACAGATTCTGATGGTGATGGAGTTTCTGATGACAATGATGATTTTCCAAACGACCCAGGTCGATGGGATGCAGATTCAGATAAAGTCAATTACCGTTATTATCGTTTCTTGCCAACGAGCTTGGCATCCAATGATGCCAATAGTGTAGAGCTGTCAGAGTTCTCTTTGTTTAATGATGGGCAGCGTTTATTTGCTGATGAGGTGACTAACCCAGCTGGGCGCAACCCCAGTAATGAGACGCCGGAAAATGCCAATGATGATCAGCTATCCACTAAATGGCTAGACTTTAATAAAGGAAGCTTAGTCTACGATTATAGTAGTGTTGTTGAAGTTGATAGTTACAGTCTTACTACGGGCAGTATGCGTGACCGAACGCCGGTACGTTGGGTTGTATCAGGGAGTGTTGATAATCAAAATTGGTTTGTTATAGATGAGAACACCGATACGAATTATTTGTCGCCGCTTACATCTAGAACAGAAATAGAACCTATTGATGTTATTCGAGATGATTCAGTAGATCCTGTTGATCCAGTGGACCCTGTTGATCCAGTGGACCCTGTTGACCCAGTGGATCCTGTTGATCCAGTGGACCCTGTTGATCCAGTGGACCCTGTTGACCCAGTGGACCCTGTTGATCCAGTGGACCCCGTTGATCCTAACCCAGGCACTCCCTTCGTGACCAATATGAAAAGTTACATATTTGGCCACAGTCTGATAGTGCATAGTCCCCCCTCTATACCCACACCAAGTGATGAGACGACAGTTCCTCATTGGATGGAAGAGTTGAGCAGCGCGGCAGGCTATGGTTATACCGCTGACGGACAATACGGTTTTTTGAGAAATCATGCTGATTTACCGCCCACAGATCAGTGGGGTTTTGATCGGGTACCTAGTGGCTGGAACGGTTCTTTTGGTTCTAGTAACTTCACAACGGTTCTTTTAACTGCAGCCAATTTTATCCAGTACCAGTCCGTGACGGCGCCTTATTACGGTGATCCATCTCAAACTAGCCCTTTAGATGCGACTTTAAATATTGTCGACTGGGTGAGCCAGCAAGAGCCTAATGCGCGAATAGTGATCTATGAAAACTGGCCTGATATGTCTGGTTATATTCGAAGCTTTCCTGCAACTGCTCAAGAATTTAGTAACTATAATGAAGAAGTGAATGGCGACTTTCATGACTGGTGGGTTGATTATCATGATCGAGTCCGGTCGGCGCGTCCCAATGCGGATGTGAAAATGGTACCTGTAGGTCCGATTATCAGTAAGTTATTAACTGATACTAATTTAAGTCAAATACCGTTTACAGATCTTTATGAAGATGATGCTCCTCATGGCCGGCCAACGATTTATTTCTTAGCCAGTCTGGTTACCTATATGGCGACTTATGGTGTGCAACCGCCTGCTGATTTTCAAATTCCTAATACCGTGAACTCACTGGTTCAGTCGAATTACACATCAACGGTGAACTTTATATGGAATGAGTTACAAAACTTTAATGATGAGCAGGGCAATAGTCGCGTTTTCTAGTTCTACATTAACAGTGCAATAAAAAAGCGGTAGGTAAAGCCATTCCTACCGCTTTTTTTGTGATTCAATATCTTGTAAGGAAAACGAGACGTACTTTACTTGTCATCCCACCAGCGGGAAGCGCATTCTATAATACCCGCATTGCGTATTGATTTTCTTGCTGACTCACGGTCTTCCGGATTTAAAAATTCTCCAAACTTCAATGTGTAAGACTCACTTTTCAGAGCGAGTTCTAGCTTATCAATGGGCTTCCGGGGCTGAGTGACAGATAGGTAACAATCGGGGAGGGTAAAGGTATACTCTTTGTCTGGTTTTCCGATACCTGATGAAAAAGTGACATCGTTTTGATTAATGACAATATGCTGCTCGCGATAATTTTGATAACAGACGCGATACATAAGATAACTCATTAAGGCGAGCTCCAAACCCGCAAAAGGCAGTATTATCCATACCCCTACAAAAAACCAACCTAAAGCCACAATCAAGGCGGGTAAACTAATCAATACTATCCACTTTTTTACCTCTGACCAGTCAGCGGAACGATTGGGAGATAATATAATGATGGTTGTGTTATTTCTTACGCTGGTTGTCACCATACTTTTGCCAACACTAATTGTGATTGGTGTAAAAACAACATAATCTGAAATGTCAGATTTAATTAGTCTAACAATATAGGTTTGGTTTACAAGTGAGATCTTTTGATTTGGAATTCAAGAGAGAGATGGTAGCTACGGCTGGACTTGAACCAGCGACCCCAGCATTATGAATGCGATTTTTTGAAACTTCCATCTACAACCATAAACAATCACGTAAATAAAAATACAATAAAATCAATAATTTATAATTATATTGTGATCTGTTTGTACCAGATTATATCTGGTTGTTTTTCACTTTTGCCCTTAATTTGCCCTTAATTTGCCCTTAATTTGCCCTTAATATTAAGGTATAATATGTAGTATTGAAAGGGGGATATCTTATGGGTGCTCATCTGACCAAAAGCTTTGTGGAAAATATTGAACCTCGTAGTAAAGCCTATGAAATTTATGATACAAAAATTGCTGGATTTTTAGTAAGAGTTCAGCCAACAGGTAGGTTGGTTTTCTATTTTGCTTATCGTAATCAGGCACGTAAAAATCAGCGTATCAAGATAGGGGTTTATGATGTAGATGCAAAGATGACTGTGCAGAAAGCACGTGATAAGGCGTCTGTTTATTCAGGGCAGGTACGAAGTGGTGTTGACGTCCAGGGAGAAAAGACTCAAAAGCGCCAAAATGCTATTGAGTCTCATCAAAGAACATTAAAGGTTTTTATTGAAGATCACTATGGGCCTTGGGCTTTGGCAAATTTGAAAACAGGCCAAGATACGCTCGATAAACTCTCTTCCAGTTTTCCAGATTTTATGCAGTTGCCTTTAGACAATATCACGGTTCCATTGGTTGAGCGGTGGCGTACTAAAAAACTGAAGGATAGTATAGAAGCTAGTACAATTAATCGCTGTATCGCTGCTCTTAGAGCATTGTTGCGTAAAGCCGTGTCATGGGGGGTTATTGATAACCACCCTCTCAAAGAATTTAAAATGCTTAGGCTAGATAAAAACCCCGTAGTACGTTTTCTATCTGTTGAGGAAAGGCGGTATCTATATAAGGCGCTTCTAACCAGAGATAAAGAATTGAAGCAAGCTAGAGAGAGAGGTAATCAGCATAGGCGAGAAAGAAATTATGATGAATTGCCATCTTTGCTAGATTGTTATTATGCTGATCGAATGACACCAATTATCATTTTATCGTTAAAAACAGGTTTAAGGCGTGGTGAAGCCTTTGATTTAAAATGGTCAGATGTCGATTTCGTGAATATGAAAATTACTCTTAGAGGAGATACCACTAAATCCAGCCATACTCGCTATATCCCAATTAGCCCTATTGCACTCAAAGTCCTCAATAGATGGAAAGATCAAGCTGAAAAATTAGATGGACGTGTTTTCCCCTCTGATAATGGTGGGCGTTTAAATAACCTGAAAAAATCTTGGGCAACCATTATGGATAAAGCTGGTATCGTAAACTTTCGATGGCATGATATGCGCCATGACTTTGCTTCGCAGTTAGTTATGAAGGGTGTTCCATTAAATACAGTGCGTGAGCTATGTGGCCATGCAGATTCGACCACTACACAGCGTTATGCCCATCTTGCGCCAGGGCATATTGCAGACGCCATAGCATTAATAGGATAAAGAGCTTATGCCTTATGCTCTCCTAGATGCTCTAATTTTTTCTGGTTATCTAGCCAAATATCCAGATCTTCTCGCAAGTAGCGAACTGAGCGGCCTATCTTAATAAAAGGTGGTGCAGGTATGGATGAATCCCTATTTCCATATACTCTGGCTCTACGAAGATATGACCTGCTCATCCCTATGTAAGCAGCAGTTTGTATCTCTGTTAATGATCGAGGTAATATATTTTCTGTATCTGCTTCCATATTGATGTGCCTAGTATTTTCAGCATTAGTGGTTTGGTACATTTTGTTCACGGCAGTGGTGATTTTTGTATAAAAAAAAGATTCTAGGAATGCTTAAACATTACAGAGTTAGCAATACTCTAAAGCTTATAAATGAATAAAAGGCAGTAATGCGAGGCGTCAAATACTGAGTATATTTTTAGCAGTTATTATTTTCACCATTTATAGGAGTCGAAATAATGAGAAGCTTATCAATCATTTTATTATTATCGTTTTCAGCAATGAGTTATGCGGCTAAACCTCAGCAGTGGGAGTACCAAGTAAAGACCATCGGCCTACTGGGTGATGATGTGATCACTAGAAAATTAAATCAGTCGGGGGAGCAAGGTTGGGAGTTGGTGAATTGTACCGTGGAAAAGGCATCGTTAACCTGTATCTTCAAAAGGCCCAAATAACCCAATAAATAGGGCCTTCAGTTAGAACTTGGCTTAATCAATATAATGGGTGCCGGGCCGCTTAACGATATCAGCACTATCGCCATCGTCCGTATCACCGTAGGTTTGATGATTACCGATAGAGTTAGGGCTATCGTCCTCATCATCCGGTGCCAGCACTTCTGTTGCCAATGCGACTGTATTCCACAGTAAGGTAAATAATAGGGTAAAAGCCCCCACGACTAGCTGAGTGATTAGCTTGGCTATCTTTATCAATTTCATCATAAAGTTATCTGTTTTCGCATATCATGCGGATGTTTAATGATCCCCAATGTTGCCTAATGAGTCAACTATTTGTATTGCGACATCCATTGGGGTGGATAGTGGCAAGTTTATCCAGTTAGTCACCTATTTCTGCATCACCAACAATAATAGCACTGGATTCCATTGGCTCATGTACTCTAGCGTCAGATAAAAATACAGCGCACCATTCTGCGTTGTAGCCTCGTTGCTCTGGATGCTTGCAAACCTTAAATCGAAATTGCCCACATTCAGACAGTTTTACCATACGGTCATCTGTATAGATTGCAGCATATTCCGCTTTCGTTAATTCAATTTGCTGGAATATTTTGATTGTACCCCAGGATTGCCCCTTGATTGCGATTGCTCGAAAGTTTAACAGTGGCGGCTGCTTAGGTTTGGCAGCAGACACCTCATACCCAGACGCTTGCATTAAATCCCTCCACTCTGAGTCGGTTAGAGTCAGTGCTTGCCCGTCACCAATATGCAGTGGCAGAGCAACGCTGGATGATAACTGCCAGCTTTCACCTTGGTGTTTCGCTATGGGCTTGTGTGCGCCATGTGTTCGCGCAAATACTTGCAGTAATGCAGCGGTGAGTGTTCCACCGAATCGCTCAACGTCACCCAGCTCTGAGCGCTCATAAGCCAAGCGGTTTAAAATATGATTAATCCAGCGAGCGGTGTACTGGCTATTAGCTTGTTTATAGTGAAAGTCTAAGCAAATCTTCACGCATTGGTCAGCGGTGATAATCTTTTCCTCCAATTGCTGGTAGAGGGATTGATCACGAAAGTAAGGTGCTGCTGCGCCCGTTTTTAATCGTCCGTCTGCATAATGGTGTACCTGTTTTTCATAGTGTTGGGGGTCGCTTTCTTGTAATGCTCTGATGTCTTCCCAAAGTGTTATACAAATATTGGCATGATTGATATCCCGCTGTTGATCACGAAGGTCTGCCAGTAGGACTTTAATGCGTCTGGCTCTAACGCTAGAGTTTGATTTTCGTTTAGCGTGAAGAGTGACCCCTGTCGCTCGGCACTGCCAATAATCAATGGCCTTTGCTGCTTTAACAGAATTTGTCATCGCGGTATGTATGCTTTCTTGATCACGCCTTGCTCGTCGTTCTGAGTGATGCCCCACCAGAATAGGCTGTCCGCCATAAAACCGCTCTGCGATACGGCTTGCTGCGTTGTAAAACGCATTAGACTGGGCTTCTTTTTTTAGCGCTAATGCGTCAAGCCGTTCGATTTTGGCTTCTGCCCGTTCAAGTAGAGTTATTTCTTCCGGGGCGATACTGCCTGCTAATGCTATGCACACGTCCTCTCGCGCTGGTGTCCACTTGGGCGCGACAAATAACTCTTGCCTGGGTGCCCATATAAAACCGCAGCCCTTCACTTTTTTATAGGTTTCATCGTCCAGCCATTCCTCGGTATAAATTCTCAGCTTATTATCTTCAAGGCTATAAGTTGCAGTGATTGTATTGTTCATATTTATGTCCTCGTCTCATTGATTTGGGTTTTTAAAACACGCACATCCCTCTGGGATTGAAAATCCCAGACAACGAGCGAAGCGAGTGGGAACACGGCGTTAGCCAGCCGCAAGGGAGGGTTCCCCCTTGTGCAGGGCAGATTGCAGGGAGGCAATCTGCGGGATACCTTGCGGCTGGCTAAGGTTGTGTTACCCTGAATAAGTCCCAGAGGGATGTGGGTTAAGAGCGGCGCTTGCGCCTGCTTTGGTCGGGGCGTTGCGGGGTGTCCCCGCTAGAAAGGGGTGACGAAAAACGCTTGTTTTTTTAGCGTTTGGAGCAGGGGAAAGGCTTTTCCCCCTTAGAAGATAATTTACGTTGCTATTCTTGTTGAATGTGGTGACGACCATGAATCAATGATCTAAAGTTGAAAGCTGTTATCGATTTATAGCGGACACTTAGAATACCCCAATTTGCTTTATAGATGCTCTGTATAAGCGGATAAAAAATCCAATATCAATAATAACTGTTAGCTGTATGGAGAGATCGTGAATTTTCTTGAATCATTAGCTGCCGAGTGGTACTCAATACAAGGATATTTTGTGCGTACAAATATCAAAGCGAATCGTAGAGCCAATGGAGGCTACAACAACGAGATTGATGTTTTGGCATTTTTACCTGCTACAAGTAAATTGGTTCACTTGGAAACATCATGGGATGCCCTTACTTGGGAAAAACGAGAAGAAAGATACTTAACTAAAAAATTTGTTTTTTCCTACGAGCAATATACTGAAATAGTTGGATCTATGCCGACCACCATTCAAAAACGAGCAATTATTGGCACGTCTAAATCCCAGCCAAAAGAAATTTGGGGTGAAAATATCGAAGTAACAACCGTGCCAAATTTTGTCGCTGAAATAGCGGCTGAAATGAAGCGGCGTCACCCAATGCGTGATGTCATTCCAGAAACTTACCCTTGTTTAAGGTCATTTCAATTTGCTCTGGCATATGGCAATTGACAAAGTTTGTTTACAACCATACGAGGTGATTAGGTTCACTTTCTATGGTCTTCGGACATTCGTATGTCCTATCGTAACTTTTGTAATGGGTGCTGAGTGATGTTCAAAAAGACACTACTAGTAAATCATTTAGAGGGCAGCAGCCTCCCTAAAAAAGAATTAACGGCTATGGTGACGAAACAGTTAGAAAAAGCAAAAAATTACAATTACAAGTACATCAATCCTGTATCCGTCAAAAACATAGTCGGAAAGTGGGCACCACTTTCAGTGTGGAATTTCTCTTTTCTTATGGAATGTTTTATAGCTGTACTAAACGATTCTGGGTCAAGTATTATGAACTCAAAAGGAACTTACAAAACAGATATCGATGGAGTTACTGAGGCATTAAAAGGAGTTGGTGAAAAGCTGTTAAAAAGTAATTGCGAGTATATATCAAGGTCATGGAAATTTTTTGATGAACTTGATTTTGATATTACGCATAGTTGCGTAGAAGGCGAGCCAGTGGAAACTATGGTTAAACCATACTTTGCATTTGAAGATTTTCGCCGAAGCAAAGAAGAAACTCGTATAGTAGTCCATGCTACTGTCGCTCGCTTTGAAGGCACAACATGGACAATATCCTTTCCCCTGCAATATATAATGAAAGGCTATCCAAAGTTAAGAAATCAGCATTTCGGATATTGCCATAAGATTGCTTTATTTGATGAAGATGGTGATTTTGACAAAGAGTATATTTACGTTGGAGTCACCGGGAGAAACTGGCTTCAACGCATGAATGAACACTTTAATGAAATAAAATCAGGTAGTAACAAGCTCTTCCATCAAACATGGCGAGAGTTTGTAGGCAAGAAAAATGTCATGCTCAGCAGTGAGTTGGTGGTGGGCGATCACAGTTTTGAACAGATCATGTCATGGGAAGAAGATTTTGTTGATAGATACATGGAATTAGGAGTATCGCTAAACATGATTCCTGGTGGTTTCAAGGGTATGCGTTTTCTTCATAAGCATCGGCTTCTAAGCAGTGATCGAGTTTCGGTTAAAGAAAGAGATGCAGCGCTTGTTAAATATCAGCGCCAACACCCAAAAGCAGGTATTCCCAATCTGCTTATCAGTGAGTTGTGGAAAGATGATGAGTATGCGGCACGAATAATCTGTGGTCATGAGGGAAGGCTTTCCGTTCAACAAGTTCATGAAATTAGAAAGCTCAACGGAATGGGCATTCCGCTGGAAAAAATTATGAAGCTAGTGGAAGCCTCAAATGTTCAGCAAGTTAAACGTGTTATTAGTGGAGAAACCTATACTCGAATCCAGTAGTGTGATAGGCCAAATGAACGCTAATAAAACCATAAATTTAGAGAAAAATATCTATCTCTTTATTCTATTATGGTTGGTGCTGACTTACAGGAATGTACGCATTTAATTTAAAAATTAGGGTTGGTAAAAATAGCCCAATGAGTAATATTTTCATTGGGCTGATAAAATAATTACCAGTCATGCTTGCTGGATAGCTAATTGACACTGTTTTGCAAGTGAGAATGGTAAAACAAAGTAATCTTCTGTTGCGAGATTAATCCATTGAAACTCTACCACTTCGTTTGCAGTAGAAAGCTTAGACTTATCTCGTCGAATTAACAGTTGATCGCTATTGAACATAGCGGCGATTCTACCTAAATAGAACACGTCACTAATTGGCGTAGACAGATTGTTGGACAACAGTTTAACAACCAATATTTTATGTATGACTATCACACGCTGATTGAGGTGATATTTAGTTATCATTGCTAGTTACCTATATTAGATGGGCACTAATCCATTAATCAAAAACTAATGGCGTTTTAGCTCAAGGGCTATAGAGGCTTTATTGTCTAGCAATCAAATAAATTGATGTGGCGTATACTTTTCAGACTTATAAGAACGTAAAAAAGCTTAAGCTTTGTTTGTCTAAACCATTATGTCGCCTCTATCTGGCGAGCATCATTCCAAAGAGCGGTCTTGGTTAAAATTTGTTCGTTCTGGGGAGATCTAAATCCATCAGTATTATCTTTATCATTAAATTCGTTATTACTACAGCCACAGGTATAAATGTAAGGTTCAAACCTATTATTTTTAATGATTAGGGTGAGTTCGATGTGCTTCATCACCTTTAAGTTTGTAAAAATGTTATGGTCGCTTACCTGATTGGTGCAAATGATAATCAAGTATGCTTATTTTTAGCATATAGGTTGATAAACGCGCCAAAGCTGACTGTTTAGGAGCTAATAGCTTAAATGAATGAAAAAACATTATTGTGGGCTGAGTATTGGCGTAATTCTCTAGCGGATACTTCTCTGGGGCAAGGTGCATTCCGTACTAACGAGACAAAACAATTCCATAAATTAGATTCAGAAATACTAGAGAAAGGATCGTTAGCTAGTGATATTACAGAGAAATTATTCGATGGTATTGATGAGGAAATCCTAACGATTTCAGTAGCCTTTAGACCCCTCGTTTTTATCTATCGAGTAGAACGTGGAACTGAAAAAAATGACAACTCTCCCAGTAGCATTACACCACTTCTATGTTTTGCAAAGCTGTCACGCTCAGGCAGACTTTACCCTTCTTCGACCCCAGTAGTTCCGCGAGATATTTTAGAGCCTCTGGAGGCAAAAACCTATTCAATAGGTAGTGTAGAAGATCTCGATACTTTTCTAAGTAAAGAATCTTTTACCGAACTGATTTATAGTGATGACCAACTAGGACAAGAAGAAAATAATGTAGATGAAGCTCATAGTCGTTATTGGATAGAATATAAGTCGTATTGTGAAAAATTACTGAATGCTGTTGCCGATGAATGGTTAAGTGACCTTCAAGGTTATTTAAAAGCTGATTATGGGTTTATCCTGAGTGTTGATCAATTACAAGGTGCGGCTCAGCATATATTAAAGTTATACGATCACCTCAGACGTACCAACCCATGTACTTCGCTACTCGATACTTATGCCTGCGATAAAGTCTCTTCCCTAAAACAGACTTTAAATGATAATAGCCTTGTTGCAGAGCGTTTAGCCCATGCGAGCGACCAATACGGCCTTGCCACAGCGCAGAGAGATGCTTTAAGTCATATTTTATCGGTTAAAGATGGCCAGATGATAGCGGTTAATGGCCCTCCTGGAACAGGAAAAACAACCTTAGTTCTATCACTGGTAGCAACGCTTTGGACTAAAGCCGCTATTGCTGGTGATAATCCCCCGGTCATTATCGCAGCCTCTGCCAATAACCAAGCGACGAGCAATGTTATTGATGCTTTTGGAAAAGACTTTTCAGAGGGGAGCGATTCCTTGGCAGGAAGATGGCTCCCTGATGTAACCAGCTATGGTGCCTATTTTCCCTCCAGGGATGAAGAGAGTAAGTCGGGCAAAAAATATCAAACAGAGAATTTTTTTAAAAAGATAGAAAATAAGGAATATTTGGAGCGTGCTGAGCTTTATTACAAGGAAAAAGCTGAGGGGTTTTATAACAGTGAAAAAAATATCAGTGTTTCTCATGTTGTGGAAAAGCTAAGAAAGACGCTTATTTCTCTGTCTAAACAACTGTTAAAAATTGAGCCTGCCTGGGAAGCTTACACGTCTGCATTAGAAGATTATACCGAAATCTTAGGGAATGATCCTGATGAAAAAGTGGCAACTCTGGATAAAGAAATGGAGGAATGCTCAACAGCTATTATCAATATCAGGCAAGCACAAACAGATTGGCTAAAATACTTATCAAATGAATCAATCTGGTATGCACTTCTATCTTGGCTTCCTCCTATTCGTAATAAACGTGAGCGTCTGGCGCAGTTGTTTGTCAAGGAAAATTTTAGTTCTTTCTATGGCGAAGATAGTGTTATCGACATTGATAAAATAGAAGAAGAGCTTGTTTCTTTTTTAAAAAATGAAAAGAAAGCGATGTTGTCATATGAAAAAACAAAGGAAAAATATGATAAGGCTATTAACAAATTAGCGAGCTGTAAAGAGGCGTGGGTATCTATTGTAGAGGCTTTCGGATTGTCAGACGCTGACAATATCGTACTTAGTGATTTAGATGAATTTCTTGATGCAACAGTGCGCTTTAAAATGTTCAGGTTGGCTGTTCACTACTGGGAGGGTAGATGGTTACTTGATGTTCGAGAACGGCTGCAAGAAGTTGAAAAGCATCGAGCGAATGGCCTTAAGATAAAACAAAGGCGATGGCAAAGACGGATGATGGTCACCCCTTGCATTGTTTCTACGTTATATATGCTCCCCTCTCATATGTCTGGCACCAGACGAGAAGATGATGGCAACTTTTTGACTGAATATAACTATAATTTTATAGATTTGCTGATTGTTGATGAAGGCGGTCTGATTCCTCCAGAGCTTGCTGGTGCTTCTCTGTCATTAGCTAAACGAGCAGTCGTCATTGGCGATACGCGACAAATTGAGCCTATTCAGTCACTTTCATCTCAAGTTGATATAGGCAATTTGCATCAAATTGGGTTACTTCCGCACAATAATACTCAAGATCATTATAGTCACTTGAAAGATATGGGAAAAACCGTTTTTGGTGGCAGTGTGATGAAATCTGCTCAAATGCTGTCTCATTACCACTATGACAAAGATATGGAACGAGGCATGTACCTTTATGAACATCGACGCTGTTATAACGACATTATCAATTTTTGTAACGAATTGTGTTACGACGAAAAACTCATTCCCATGCGTGGTGACTCACCAAATCATGAGGCTCTTCCAACAGTAGGGCACTTGCACATTGATGGGATGTGTCAAAAAGCGATTGGTGGCAGCCGATATAATGAACTGGAGGCACAAACCATCGCTAAGTGGTTGGCTGATAATCGCCAACAATTGGAGTCTAAGTATGATAAAAAAAGCCTCAGCGATATCGTTTGCGTTATCACTCCCTTTGGCAGTCAGACAAATGCCATTTCTCAAGCATGTAGAAATAACGGTATAAAAGTCGGTAAAAATGAAGGTGAAATGGTTGTTGGTACTGTACATGCCATTCAAGGGGCTGAGCGACCTGTTGTAATATTTTCCTCTGTCTATTCCAAACATGCTGATGGTTATTTTATTGATCGTTCTAACAGTATGCTCAATGTCGCAGTCTCTCGCGCTAAAGATCACTTTCTCGTTTTCGGTGATATGGATGTTTTTACATCACATCAGGATGAAGTCTCACCGAGAGGACTATTGGCTAAATATTTGTTTAAGTCTCCAAAAAATACTATTGAGTATCCTGCTTTACCTAGAAAAGATTTGGTCACGTCACATGCAGTTACTCCATTATACGATGCTGAAGAACATGATCAGTTTCTCGTTCAGGCTATAAATCAAGCTTTAGATGAAATTCATATTGTAACGCCCTGGATAAGGCAGGATTTTCTCAGTGATTCCACTGTCTTGCAAAGTATGTCTGAAGCACACATGCGTAAAGTCATTATAAAGGTATATACAGACTTTGAGTTAAATTGCCACGCAGATACTTATGATGAAAAAACGGCCAAAAGGAAGCAGTTATTTTCTCTAGTAGAGTGGCTTAAAGGTTATGGAATTCAGCTTGTTCTTGTCAAACGGGTACATAGCAAGATTGTTATGATTGATTCAAAACTATTATGCGTTGGTTCATTTAATTGGTTTAGTGCTTCTAGGCAAGGGCAATACGTTCGTCAAGAAACTTCGTTAGTTTATAAGAGTACGCGAGTGAAGAGTGAAATTGAGATTCTAAAAAGGTCACTAAATCAACGAACGATAGCTTTAAAATAGTTCTATTTTAAAAATTAGGGCTAGACCTATAACTGCGTGTGTAATGATTAAAGAGGTAATTATTAGCTTATCAGGTCTTATAAAACCCATACGATTAAACTAATCAACAACAGCTCCGCGACTGTTACCTCAACCGCAAAGGGGGAGGTAACAGTCGCGGAAACAGCAACAAGTCATTGAATTTCAATTATAAAATTAAAAACGGCTTGGATAACCGCTGGATAATAGTCGCAGAATTTTTTACGGAAACCGTTGCAAATATCTCGAAGCCTATTTACACTAAGGTTGTTGTTTCAGTGACGAAAGGCCACATTCCTATAATGTCGTCCGCCAACATTGGCCTCTATTGTTATTATCATTACCGATTCAGGTAATTGCATCCATCTTATTGCCACATTAGTTATTGTGGTTTCTTTTTTAGTTATTTTCTAATGTAACTGTCCCGTTATTGTTGCCATTTACAACTGACAGCTTTTGTCAGATTAAGCGTGTAACAGCTTTCCAATAATCCGGTATTCATTCCGTTTGAATTATCGGCCTTTCACATAATGTAGCTCTACTAAACGCTATACAAACAAACCAGCGCCCAACTGGTTGGTTGATTTTCTATGAAAGTCAGCACGAAACAATGTGGGTTAATAGAAAGTGAAATGTAAAGACGAAAATATACTTATTGCATAGATAAATCAAAGACTTAGAGATTTTATTGCACTCATCTGAAATATATTGCAGTTGTTTGAAATATATTTTTAAGCTGTGAAATATCAGTATTGAATAGTGTTTATTAACCATTAACTAAGAGGAAATAAATCATGAGATAGCGTCATACGCTATGAGCTAATCACTATTGATCGAAAACCCTGAGTGATCATTCCACAGGTTTAACATTCAGGCGGCTTCGCATAGCCACATTAGATTTTAGGGGTGGTGTCCTAAGACCTTGCTTCATACCGTGTATGAAGACAGCGAATTGGAATCGATTCGTTGTGTCACATCCACTCACCAGATTTTTAACACCATTAGCTACAAGCAGGCTATTAAAAATCTAAAGATTGATAGCAATAGAATCCCTAAGCGTCAGCTTTCGGACTGATTTTGTATGCCTGTTAATTCATAAATCTCCTGATTCCACAGTAAACGACTGAATAAGATTTTTTAAAGTCTGAAAAGTTAACGACTATTTATGCTGAGAAATTACAGTAATCTACCTCAATGAAAAAGCTTTGGTACGAATTGCGAAATTTGTGTACGACTAATTTCAATGGCAGTCGTGCTACACAGGGCAAGCGCTATCGTGAGCTAAGAGCGATTTCGAGAACACTGGAATCATTAGGTTTTCGGCATATGGGTAAGGATTCTTTAAAAGAAAAGCATATTTGGGCGCTTGTTAATTATTGGAGAGAAAACCAATTGAGTATTGGCACAATAAAAACCCGTATGACGGTATTGCGCTGGTGGGCCAGCAAGATAGGTAAGCATAATCTTATTGCGGGCCAAAATGAATATTATGGAATAGGCAAGCGAACCTATATCACACCTTATTCAAAAGCCTGTAATGTTAAAGAAGAGCAACTGAATAAAATTTCAGACCAGTATGTTCTTCTTAGCTTGAAATTAGCTAAGTTATTTGGCTTGAGAAAAGAAGAGTCCATCAAGTTTAGTGTTGGCTATGCAGATAAAGGCGACCATATAAAGCTTAAGTCGAGCTGGTGTAAAGGCGGTAGATCAAGAGTTATTCCAATACTCAATCAAGAACAGCGTGAACTATTGAATGAAATAAAAGCTTTGGTTGGGTCAGATTCTTTAATACCCAATGATAAAAAATTTATACAGCAATACAAGAAGTATGAAAAATTAACTAATAATGCTGGGCTGAGGAAATTACACGGGTTGAGGCATCAATATGCACAAAATCGATATTTCCAATTAACTGGTTGGGAATGCTCTCATCGGGGAGGCTCAATGTTTAAACAATTGGATCATCAGCAAAAGCAAATTGATCGAGAAGCGCGATTGATTCTGGCAAGAGAGCTGGGGCACGAAAGGCTCGAAGTGGTTGCAATTTACATAGGAAAGTAACAAGCAGTTTAATAATTTTTTATATCAGGAGTTGGTCAGTCATGGTCAATATAGAAGTTGAAGATAAAGTACTTTTTTCTGTCTCAAATCGGGCAAAACATTATGGGTTTGTTTTTCCTGTAATGATCTTACAGGATGTTTGGAATGATTATTATATAGATGATGATTCCGATATGTTATGGGTGGAGGACATCCTTGATGCTTGTGCATCACAACTTATTATTCACCGCCATCATATTGATGTTGAGTTTAGTATCAATGATAGAGAGGGTAAATCAATTGATTTAAAAGCTTCTCTGGAATTTGACGATAATATGAATCCTTATATCTTGGTTCAATACCCAAGAAAACTGATGTAATTTAATGTTTATTGTTTTTTTAAGTCTGTAATGTTTCGTGTGGTGGGCCTTGTTTAATTCGGTAATGATATAGCTTTAAACAAGATAAAGGAAACAGCAATGTTATTACGTGGGTTAACGTTGGTTGTACTTTTAGCATTCTCAACAACCGTTATAGCGACTGAATTACAAGATGATAGCATTAAAGTTAATCGGTATAGCGACATCAGTACATCGCCGCCTGTTGAACAGCACGATTTGCTTTCTGTCATTATCCAATTGCGTATTCCCTCTGAGATAAAAACAGTCGGTAAAGCCATAGAGTTTTTACTGCTACCCAGTGGTTATTCAATGGCTGATATAAGCGCAAAAAATGATAGTCAATATTATCTATATGCCTTAACGCTACCCGATATACACCGTGAGTTCGATAGTGTTTCTCTACGCTCAGCTTTGGAAGTGCTGGGTGGAGAAAGCTTTTCTTTGATGGTTAATCCCGTTAAAAGAACGATTGGCTATCAACTAAATAAAGTTCACAAAAATTATATTTCTGCCAAGGAGATTTCGAGTGCAAAAAATGATTGGCTAAAAAATCAAGACAACCTAGCTTCAGAGCCTAAAGGCTTTATCACGGATACTTCCGATACAGAAACGTCTCGACATTATTACGGGCCTGTAACCAGAGGCCAAACACTATCCAGCATCGCTTACACCTTAAACCACTATCAAGCCAGTGCTGAAAAAATAATGACGGCTCTCTACCTGAAAAACTCTGGTTCATTCTTAGATGAAAACATGAATTGGCTGATTGAAGGTACACGGCTGATTTTGCCGAGAAAAGCCTTTGTGCAATCAATATCGGCTAAGCAAGCCCAGCAGTTTGTATTGTCCCATTACCAGCAATGGAAAAGTGCTAAAGATAAGGGAGTATCATTTTGAATAATTACTGGGTTAAATTGCTGTTAATACTTTTGCTGTCCATATCAATTGCTGCTTGTAAGGAAAATATTGACCAAAATGAACAAGTATTAGATACAGATAAAGAAACGGTGAGTTTATCTACCTTTGAGGAATTTAAGGTATCCGTAGTAAATCAGATACAGCTTGATCAACAACAAGCTCAAGAGAAATTTACATCTTTGGGCAAAGAAGCTGATCAAATAAACCAAAAAATAAGTGGTATTGATAACGAAATAGATTTGCTTAAAGAAAGTTATCAGAAAAACCAAGCGGCCATAGAAGACCTGTCAGAAAGGCTCACTAGCATTAATTATCAGCATGGCCAGCTTGCCAAACAAGTGGCCAATAAGCTTAAGTCAAGCTCTAAACCTGTACAAAAAAAGAAGAAAGCTTACCCATTTAACCCCCAGTTATTGGGAATAATGGTATGGGGCAATCAATTCAAGCTTAGTCTAAAGCATTCATCAGACTATCAGTTTTTAGCAGTTAATGATGCTATTGATCAATGGCGTTTGATCACTATTGATCGCTCAGAAAATAAAGCCATATTTATTCACGAAATCAGCCAGCAACGTATTACAAGGAAGATACCATGAAACAGGTCGTATGGTTGCTGTTATGTGTGATGAGTTTGCCTGGCTTGGCTGAGGATAGTTATAGTCAATCAGTCACAAAGACCAGTGAACTTAAAAAATCCATTGAAGAAAAGGCAATACTTTGGGGTATAACCCAAGACGAGTATCAACAG
Source organism: Cellvibrionaceae bacterium (assembly GCA_050633525.1). Lineage (GTDB taxonomy): Bacteria > Pseudomonadota > Gammaproteobacteria > Pseudomonadales > Cellvibrionaceae > CANLBN01. Next base: position 9,047 of record JBOEGR010000045.1, on the reverse strand, counting down.
TACCTTGATATTATTCAAGGCCCTCTAGGAAAGTGGAACCCCAATATTGATCCTCTGCTTGCATTGGGCATGTATGCCGATTCGGATATCCAGCGGCAATATTATGCAGAGCGTTATGCCGTGCAAGAGCATGAATTAACTGAACGCGCACAGCGTTTCCAGCGTGATTATAGTAAAGCCTTTACACGCCTTTACCCCGATGCCAAGATTATCGATCCCGCATTACTTAAGCCCTATTACGATAATCAGGTCAAACAGTTGTTCGATAGTCAACACAGCCATACAGAATTTTTGTCGGGCGACCGATTGCTTTACTTTGCTGATCTTGACTGCCAATCATGCAGTGTTGATATAAAAAAGCTGGAAACATTGATTCAACGCAATGCCAAGCAATTGGTTGGTTTGGGTGTCGATATCTACCTGCTTAATACCCGTAATAAAGACGATGTGATCAAGTGGGCTAAACATAACCATATCAATAGAGTATTAGTGGATACCGCACAAATGACTCTCAATATTGATAATGGTTTAAAAGCCTCACTAAACGCAATCAGCAAAAAGCCAAGCGATATTTACCTTTATCGTAAGGATAAACCCTATGCCATTAACCGATCAGAGTTAGGACTTTAATCCCAGAGTGATATGAGTAGAGAATCAGAAATTACCTTTGTATTTAGTTTACTCAGGCAGATTATTGACGATGCCACCAAACAATCAATCGAACATGATTGGCTTTATGTATTGGAAGAGGATGCCTATAACGGCATTGAGTTTTTGGCAGCATTAAAAGGTTATTTTCGTGGATTAAATGCGGCCAAGGTTATTGGTATTGAGGATATCGATGATATGTACAAGGTGCTTATTAAGTATCACTTTATTTAGAGAACCACTGAAAAATTACCTGCGTTGCGATTGCGGCGTTAAAAATTGGCTCAAATCGGTCATTTATTATGTATAAACTCCCTTATCTCGCCAATTTTTGCCTTACACTCGCTGCCTCGCCAACATTTTTCAGCGGTTCTCTAGCGTAGGCATAAGGTCGTGATACGAAATAGCAGCTTAGTTCTTATATTAGCCTTAATGCCCAGCACCTTAATGGCAATTCCTGTTGCTTATAAAACAGTAGCCGATCAATACCATATCCCAGCGGATATTTTATATGCCATCGCTCTAACAGAAAGTGGTTATCGTTTTCAATCAATCTATAACCCCTGGCCCTGGACATTAAATATTGAAGGTAAAGCCTATCGTTTTACCACAAGGAAAGACACACTCGCGAAATTACAAGAAGCCGTGATTCGCAAGCAGTCAGTGGATATTGGCCTTATGCAGGTTAACTGGCGCTGGCATAACACACGATTTGATGATCTTTCAACATCATTAAATCCAATAATTAATTTGCAAACAGGTGCAGAAATATTGCGTGATCAATATCAGCGGGACAATAACTGGTGGGCAGCGGTAGGTCGCTATCACGCACCGGGAAAAGACAAAAAATCAAAGGTGCGTGCTCAGCAGTATCGAGAGCGTGTACGCAAACACTGGCAACGCATTATGAAATAAAGAGGTAAGTGATAATGACAACAATTAATGATGATGAACTGCAAGAAGGCTGCTTGTATGTTTATAAAAAAGGAGTGTTACAAGAGATTGAAGTTGACCCTGACGATACGATGCGAAAAATACGAATCACCGATTCCGCCTATCAAGGTGTCGTCGAAGTACAAAAAATCATGCGCAAAAAAATGGATGGTTTTAAACCAGATGTATCCACGGTTTGTTCTGCCTTAATAAAAGAAGCCGCCACATTACCGAATGTGGCTGAAATTGTTCAAACCTTCTGTTTGGACATGTACCAACGCCTTGGCAAGGGAGATCAGCATGATTAGAATAAGCATTATCCTGATTTTGCTAGGCTTAAGCACAGCCGCTTACAGTGAAAAGTTAACCGTAATTTATGATAGTGGCGATACTTTATCTATTGCGCCTTATAAAAAGCGAGTGCAGCCAGACACAAGGCCACAAACAACAATAAAGCCAATACCCAAACAATCTAGTCGCATTGACCTTGCGCCCAATTTCCCTGTAACTACACCGCAACTTTCACCCAAAGTCGTTGCGCCTCGACCCATTTCACTACCTCACCTACAGACGCCCATTTTTATTATTGGTAGTGATGCTTTTTCCAGGCAATGGCTGCAAGAACGCAAGGATGAATTAATCAGTGTCGGTGCGGTTGGGCTACTGGTTGAAGCTGAAAATCGGGAAGCACTAAGGTCAATACAAGTGCTGGGTGATGGCCTGCATATCACCGCAGTACCGGGCCAGGATATTGCACAGCAACTGGGTATTAAGCACTACCCGGTGTTAATTTCCCGAACAGCCATTGAGCAATAAGTTCAATGACGGATCGTTATGAAGTGGAAGTATTGCTACGGCCTATTGTGGAGTTCTGGCCCACAGTAGCAGCCTGTGCCATAGCTATTTTTACTTTGCAGGCACCAGAGCAATTATTAATGACCCCCAGTATTGCAGTGATTACAGCCAGTATTCTAGGCGTCATTGCATTCGTTCGGGGTCGTCAGGCTATATATGTATTTCGCTATCAGCGCAATATTAAGCGCAATCCTCGTTATCAACTCTCCGCTAAAAAAATACCCGTGAGTAAAAAAGCCTTATTTCTGGGCAGAGGTTTCCGCTGGACACAAAAACACACTGAGCGCCTGTATGCGGCTCGCGATAAAAATGCAGAGAAATACACCCAGCCTAATGGCCTTAAGCGCTTTATCCGTGAAAAAGAACTGGAATGGGAGAACACAGCACTTTTGCAATACCTTGGCAAACTAACAGCCATTGACTCCCCTCTAAACCCAGTGCGACCACCACCCAAAACCGGCGGAGAAGCTGCTTTGCATGGTGTAGGCATTGAAAGCGAACAGGATGTTTATATGCCTTTATCAGACAGGCCGGGGCATACGGCTGTGATTGCCAAAACTAGACACGGCAAAACACGTTTGGCAGAGGTATTGATTACCCAGGATATTCACCGTAAAGAAAATAACTGTGTCATTGCCTTTGACCCTAAAAACGATCCCGACTTTTTTAAGCGTATTTATATCGAAGCAAAGAAAGCCGGGCGTGAATTCATCGTTTTTCACTTGGGCTACCCGGAACTCAGCGCCCGCTACAATGCCATCGGTTCCTATTCCAGAATCACCGAACTGGCGACTCGTATTGCCAACTCATTGCCCGGTGAAGGGGATGCCAGAGCCTTCCGGGATTTCGCCTGGCAGTATGTCAATGTGATTAATGTTGCCCTATTTGAACTGGGTGAAAAATCCGATTATTTAAAAGTCAGACGCTATATTACGGATATTGATGCGCTCTTTGTGCGTTATACCCGTCATTGGTTATCTCAACACGGGCCTGAACAGTGGGAGAAAGCGTTAGGCAACCTTGAGGCCGATATCAAACCTAACCGCCTTACCCGAACGGAACAAGGGCGGGAAATCAAAGCCATTGCCTTGGCTCGTTATATTCGCCAATTAGATATTTTTGATCCGGTTCTGGATGGTTTGATTTCCGCCTTCCGATTTGAACNNCTGAAAAGGAATACTTCCAAAAAATTACTGCGGCGGTTAAACCTCTATTAGAAAAATTAACCACAGGTAAGATTGCAGAGGTTATTGCCCCAGACTTAAGCGATTTAAACGACCAGCGGCCAGTATTGGATTGGATGGAAGCTATCCGCAAAGGTGCTGTGGTGTACTTCGGCCTGGACGCATTAACCGATCCTGAAGTGGCCTCTGTAGTAGGCGAATCTGCCTTTAGTGATTTAACCAGTTTAGCGGGTCGTATCTACAAACACGGCATTGAAGATGGGCTACCAAAACTCGATAAAGATATTGTACAGCCTAAAATTATTATCCATGCCGACGAATTTTCAGACCTGATTGGCCCACAGTTTAAAACCCTGATCAATAAAAGTGGTGGGGCGGGCTATGAAATGACCCTCTATACCCAAACATGGTCAGACGTTGTGGCCGAGCTGGGGGATGCCGCGAAAGCCGGGCAACTGGCAGGTAATATCGGCACCTTGATTATGCTAGGCGTGAAAGAAGTAGCAACCTGTGAAATGATGACCAAGCAACTGCCTGAAGTCAATGTCAGTGAAGTGATGGCCGTATCCAGTGCCACAGACGCCAGCAACTTTAGCGATGGGATTACCTTTGTCTCGCAAAATCAGGATCGTATCAATGCCAGTCGAGTGCCTTTAATTTCACCGCCAGATATTGTTGCCCTACCCAAGGGGCAAGCCTTTGCATTATTAAACGGCAACCAACTGTGGAAAATTCGTATCCCCCTGCCTTCAAAAGTTGATGATCAGGAGTTGCCGGACGATATTGGTTATGTGCTTTCACAAATGCGCCAATGCTATACCTCTGTGATTGACTATCAGCAAATGGATAATTCAATAGACTTGGCACAGGTTTGAGTGATGGTATCGCGAGAAGGGGAATCAAAATCTGTTCGTAAAGAAGCGGGCATTATCTCGCGGCTTATCTCATCCCTGTTTACACTGATCGCTTGGCTAATCGCTTCACTCATTATTTCAATTATCATTGAATGGATTGGAATGACTTACTTTTGGAAAGAAGAAGGCTTGCAACATGCCACACGTATGCTGGAGCATGAACATTACTACTTAAATCAGCGTTTGCTCAACAGCAATAATAGAGCCGTTAACACCATTGTTGATTCTACCAAAACCATTAACCAATGGATCAATAAGCACTCACAGCAAAACTATCTTCAATGGTTGTATAAAAGCACTCTCTTTAGCTGGTTGGGTAAACACTACAATATTGTTGAGCAATATATCGAGGTAATCCCTATCGTGGCACAAGTCTTTATAGCAAGGCTCGCAATTATTCTATTCTCATTGCCTGCGTTTCTTATTGCTGGCGTCTTTGGAGCGATTGATGGTTTGGCAGAAAGAGACCTGCGACGTTGGGGCGGTGGTCGCGAAAGCAGCAACGTTTACAATATCGCCCGCAAATCAGTCTTGCCAGTGTTTATCTCGGCTTGTGTGCTCTATTTAAGTTTACCTGTTAGTATTCATCCAGGGTGGGTGATCATGCCCTTTGTCCTGTTTTTTGGGTTTTCTGTTAGGGTGTCATTTGAGCGGTTAAAGAAGTATTTTTAAGTGTAGGTGTCATCTCCCGAGTATTACAACGTCTTTTGTACAAAAACTATTTTCAGTCGATTAAATATTTTTCATAATTTAAAAAGTTCGGTATATTCGTTCAACTTAGTCAAAAAATAGAATAATATTTTTCTAGTGAGTGCTTTTAGTGCTTGCTAAACTCTATTTCAGGGCGGCCAATTTTCTCTAGTTTGATGAGGTGTAAATATTTTACAGTGTTAAAATAACGGCCCTCCAAATCTATTCCTTTCCTAATTTCTGTTACGCTCTACAGCTTAGTGAAGATAGAAAAGGCAAAAACCCTGAGTTAAGACAATTAATAACATCAGCTTGCATAAAATCGATTTTTTATTGTGGTAATTCAATTTAAGTGAAGGTAAAAATTTCCTTTTTAGGGATGCTAAAAACTTAGATTAGTGTTACTAGAACCGCCTAACTTACGCAAGTGTCTTCCCGGCGTTCCTTCAGTGCTTGGCGTACTATTTGAATAGCGGATGATATAAATAATCCCGACATAATAGCTGCAACAATGAGGTCAGGCCACCGACTTGCCGTACTCCAAACACTCAATGCGGCAATCATAACAGCAACATTACCTATCGCATCATTACGCGAACAAAGCCAAACGGAACGGACATTAGCGTCCCCATCTTTGTAGCGTACAAGAATCAACACGCTGGCGAGGTTGGTCATAAGGGCTAAAAAACCAATGGCTCCCATGATCTCTGCTTCCGGTATATCAGCATAGAAAACACGGTAAAGAGTGGAGCCCAATACCCAGAACCCCATCAAGAAAAGACTAGCGCCTTTAAAAAGAGCCGCATTCGTACGCACTTGTATTGACGCTCCGATCACTGCCAGCGAGATACCATAAGTCAACGCATCCCCCAGAAAATCAAGAGCATCCGCTTGGAGCGCTTGTGATTTTGCCAGCTGTCCCGCTGTTATCTCAACGATAAACATGATCGCATTCAATGCAATAACAACCCACAAACGCCGCTTGTAATCCTCTGAAATACCATCAAACTTTGTATTATTTTCGCAACACTTCGCCATTGAAAGCTCCATCAAGTTGTAATCAATTTGATGGCAGTATAATATCTCTAGTGACTAGAGGTTCAAGGTGTTTTTTTATGTTTTCTATTGGAGAGCTTGCAAAACAAACCAAGGTTAAGATTCCTACGATTCGTTATTATGAGAGTATCGGGTTATTAGCGCCTGCTGAACGCACAGAAGGAAATCAACGCCGTTACACCGCTGAAGGCCTAGAGCGCTTAGGCTTTATTAAGCACGCAAGAGAGCTCGGTTTCTCAGTTGAGTCAATCTCGTCGTTGATTGAGTTGCAAGAACATCCTGATCGATCTTGTTATGCTGCTACGGCACTCGCTGAAACACAACTTCGTACTGTTCGATCAAAGATCAAACAATTGCGTTCATTGGAACAGGAGTTAGCACGCATATCGACAGGGTGTAGTGGCGATGGTGTCTCTGAGAATTGTTATGTTTTATCTTCTTTAGCTAACCATGATTTATGCAACAAAGACCATTGACCAAGCAGGTGGCACATAAACTAGCGTGATTGTTCCGCAGTTTGCTATAGGTTTTATGGGATTAACTACACTTTACGAAAAAATATGGTATTCTCAAAAAGCTAGATCGTCCGAACTTAACAAAAAAGTTTCTTATTGATTTGATTAAAATGACTCGACATTATTTGATAAGCCTATTAGCTATACTGGTTGTTTTACAGTCGGCAGTTGCCGTGGCTGACCTCCATAATGTCGATCAATTTGGGGCAGGCAACTCTATATCTGACCATTTACATCAGCCTATTGATGTTCAAAACGATCATCAATCTGCGAAGAATCCCTCTGAAAAACCTAGCGAATCTCTATTTGATTGTCAGCACTGTTGCCACTGTCATAGTTCAGCGGTGCTTACCCAAGCGGTTTCCCCTTTTGTTGTTTCGCCTTCGGTAAACAAACAAGCTGACTATCGAGTCAAACTCATTTCTGGTATCCCCCTCTCACTGTTTCGCCCTCCAATCGTCTGATCGCACTTCCAAAATACTTCATATGCCCTGTAACCATGCGTTACAGCAGTTAAATCGTATTTATTTTTTGGGTGAAATATCATGAAATCGATCGCTCTTGGGCTCGCATTGGGCCTTGTATTTATTCATTCCGTTCAGGCAGGAAACCCGTTGCCTGATGTTGAAATCATCAAGACTGAAAATCAACGCTGGCAGTTCCGCCGAGTGACTGTGAATCACACCGATACGGAAGTGACTGTATCCGGGCGGATGAATGCTCACTCGCGTCATGGAATTCGTCGGGGGCATGTGGATATCGCCGCTTGGTCTGCCGATAATAAGCAATTAATCGCGGAAACAACAACTGCTTACTCTCCGCGCTTTCTAACTAAGCGCGCATCACGCAAAGGTGGCGTGCGCTTTTCCGCGAAGCTTCCCGCTTTACCTGTAGACGCTCGGATAAAAGTCGCCTTTCATCCGAATAAACCCCAACCACGTCAAAAACCTGTGCACGACCAAACCGTCGCACGCTGAATGTAAGGATTATTATTATGAGACGACTTAACTGGCCCAGTAGCGCCTTGGCTCTGTTCGCCACCTGCTTGCTTGTTGTGCCATTGTTTGGACACGCTGAATCCTCCAACTGGAACGCTTGGCTAACAACCCAAATAGAACAGCACCCCGATATTGTTGCTGCTCGTGAGCAATGGCTAGGTGCCAATGCCAACGCTGATGCGGCTAAACAACCAATCTACAACCCTGAGCTATCAGCTGAGCTGGAGCGCAATGGTGACGAGGACAATTACCGAGTCGGGGTTGAACAAACCATCGACTGGTGGGACAGGCGAGGCGCAAAACGACAGCAAGCGAGTTACTTGCGAACGTCCGCTGAAGCGCTGTATCGCCAACAGGTATTGGATAAAACCGCAGAGGCCTTAAGTGCTCTGGTTGAGTGGTATTTCGCTAATCGTGCCGCCGTGATTGCTCAGACACAACAACAGCAATTTAACACCTTGCTCGAACTGGTGGAAAAACGTAAACAGGCAGGTGACCTCGGTAGCATCGATGCTGAATTGACCTTTCTGTCCCTTTCACAACAGCTACTTCAGGTCGCAGAGGTAGAGGTCGCTCTGCAAAGGGCTCAAACCCGAGTACGCGAACTATTACCTGAATGGTCACCAGAGCGAGGCGGTATTCCCACTGAATTTTGGCCGCCTCAGCTTGGTTCAGTTACGGATCAGGAACTGCTTAAACATCCCACTGTGGTCAGTGCCTACGACCGCTGGCAATCCTTTAAAGAAGAAGCCAAGGTGATAAAGCGTACCGCCAAGGCAGAACCCACTGTTGGTGTTAATGCGGGTCGTGATGGTGAGGAAAACGTAGTGGGCTTAACGTTTTCTATCCCACTGACTATACGAAACAATTTCAATGCTGAGATCCGCGCCGCTGAGAGTAAGACATTGGAGGCGGAAGCTCGCTTCCAAGCCCTTTTGCGTAAACAGCGTTTTGACTGGCAAGCTGCGCACAGTACTTGGCAGCGTTATGCACAACAATACCGTCGTTGGCAAACTGTGGCCCAGGATCGGGTAGAGAACAGTGCACAATTGTTAGAGCGTCAATGGCGTAGTGGTGATTTATCCACCTCCAATTACCTGCTTGCATTGAACCAACGTGCTGAAAGCCTTTTGGCAGGCATTCAATTAGAGAAACAGACACAACAGGCTCTCACCGAAGTATTACAGCAATCGGGTCGCCTGAACACCGGGACAATACCCGCAATTTCGCCCACCAATTAATAACAGGATCATA
>JBOEGR010000044.1:0-54833 GCA_050633525.1 Cellvibrionaceae bacterium | reverse complement strand
GCGCTACCAATGCTGGGTATCCTGATTGCTTCTAAGCGTATTTCATTCTTTTTGTGGTAAACTTGCGTATCCGAAAAATTCAAACACAGACACTTTGATCATGTTTACACGAACACTATTGATTACTTCTCTCTTTTTTTCACACGCCGTTTTCTCTATAGAGCCTTCTGAGAAAATGAATTTTGGCCGTTTTACCTTAGAACCAAGGTTGTCGGTTAACGTCCAACAGGATGATAACTTACTCAAGGACGACGAGAATGAAATTGATGTCACCTTGACAGAGTATGTCCCGAGTCTTGGTGCTATTTATGACGGTGTTTTATTTGATGCCGATGTCAATTACCAATTTTTCTCCGGTACTTATGATGACAGCTCACAAGACGATTATGATGATCATCGTTTGAATGCAGAGTTTGCTTATCAATTAACGCGAAGAAATAAAGTTGATTTGTATGGCTACGTATTTAGAGAACACGAAAATCGTTCAACAGGTGACCTTGATTTTGATGCCAACTCTGTACCCAATGAATATGATGAAAACCAAATAGGTCTTAAATATACATTTGGAAGGGCTAAAGCAAAGGGTAGGGTTGAATTATTTGCTGAATCATTAGATAGGGAATATACCAACAACGAAAATGATACAGCTGATGAAGATCGGGAAGAAACACTATTTGGTGGCGCTTTTTTCTTGAGAGTTAGCCCTCGAACCAGTCTTTTTGTGGAGTATACCAATGAGGATTCGAATTACCTGAATGATCCTGACCCTAGCGACATTACAGTTCCTTTAGGTACCCTTGATAGTACCACTGACCAATATTCAGCGGGCTTTAAGTGGCAGCTAGCGGCTAAAACAACGGGTCAAATTAAATTAGGCTATATTAGTAGGAAATTCGATTCTTCTGCTCGTGAGGACTTTTCTGGCTTCAGTTGGGATATAAGGGGTGATTGGAACGCTACGAGCCAATCACTTATTCGATTTACTACCTCACGTGCTGATAAAGATTCTGATGATGGTGCTAATGGTGGTTATATTGATCAACAATATTATTCCGTTGATTGGGAGAAAAAGTGGGGTAATAAATTTACCAGTACTTTATCAGCTTCACTCACGGAGAAGGAATATATTGATTATGAAACTACGGCAAACGCTGGCAGAGATGATAGTCTTTTGAGCTATGGTTTAAGGTTTGATTATGCTGTATTCCGTTGGTTAGATATTGGGCTTTCAGCGATATATGATGATAATGATTCTAGTGATGATGACTTTGATTATGATCGCGAGCGTATAACCTTACATCTGGTTTCTGGTTTTTAATGGTCTTTAAAGTAAGTTAATTGGTTATTCAGCTTAGGTTCATATACATAAACCCATAATAGTTATATCAGCTGCATTAATACCTCAGTTATGCGGCCAGAGCGGGCTTCTTGTTAGTAATGACAAAAAAGTAGCTAAATAGCAGTATTTGGAATTAATAGGTATTGGAAAAAGAGTATGTTTATTAAAAATAGTTTTCACTTAAAAATATTATCGTTTTTGTTTGTGCTTTCTACTTCTTTTTTTAGCGTGGTCGCTAATGCCCAAGAGGGTTTATCAGAATATACCTTAGGAGCTGGAGATGTTGTCAAAGTCCAAGTCTTTGGTCAAGACAGCTTATCGACAGAAGCTGCATTGAGTGATGCCGGCACTATCTCTTATCCTTTTCTCGGAGAATTAAATGTTTCTGGCATGACTGTCGGTGAATTAGAGGCAATGATTACTAAAGGGCTAGACGGTGATTACCTATTAAACCCTAAGGTTACTGTGAGCATGGTGTCTTATCGTAGCGTTTACATCGAGGGTGAGGTAGTTAGTCCAGGTAGCTTTCCTTTTCAGCCTGGTTTAACGGTACGTAAAGTGATTTCACTGGCATCGGGCTTTACCGATCTCGCTTCACGTAGAAAAATCTATGTTATGTCTGAGAATGACCCAGAGAAAAAGTTTAAAAAAGTCGACTTAGATGCGACCGTTAATCCTGGCGATGTGATCACAGTTAAAGAAAGTTTTTTCTAATTTTCGCTTCACTAAATATAAAAAGGCTGCCCTATGGCAGCCTTTTTTGATGCACGATTCTAATTATTTTATGAACCGATAATGCCGCCGTCTTTACGTGTGATAACGAGAGTACAGTCACGTGGGATAGTGAAACCATCCGTTTCTGCTGGGAAGTTGGTGAGTAAAGGATCCCCATTTCCTGGATGCTGTATATTGATAAATGCTGTTTTCTGATCGGGAGTAATGGTAAAACCTGTGATTTCATCGCTACTTACACCAGTTAATAAACGAACAGGTAATGGGTTCTCTGCAGTAGTATCAAATACAACTAACTGATCCTGTAAGCCATCAGGTTGGCTCCCATCTGTTCCAATAAATAGTCGACCATACGGGTCGGCCCATGCAGCATCCGGATCAGTGAATGTTTCTTCAGTTTCTCGGGTGGATGAAGCTAAGATAAAGATTTCCCATTGAAACTCATTTCCGAGGTAATCATTACTGTCTACTGTACGAATGATATGACCATCAGAGTTTCCGATTTCTGGGTTCGCGGCATTAGCTTCTGTACGTTGTGTGTTATTTGTTAATGTCCAATACACTTCGCCGTCTTTGCCAATGGTTGTCCATTCTGGGCGATCCATCGGGGTAGCACCTAGTAAGTCAGCTGCGATACGCGCATTGATAAGTAGTTCAGCTTGATCTGTAAAGCGCTCTCCAAGAATAGGGTTATCAATAGTCAGTTCTAACCAGTTACCGGTTCCGTCATCATTGAACCTTGCAACAAATAATTTACCATTATCAAGTGGGCTTCGGCCTGCTTCAATGGCGTGCTCCCAAGCTTCGTCTGATAAATATTTATAGCAGTAATCAAAACGTTGGTCATCGCCCATATACGCTGCAATCTGACCGCTACCGCTTTCAGCTATAGCAATGGCTTCATGCTTAAAACGTCCCAAAGCTGTTCTTTTTACTGGCTTTTGCGATGCGTCGAATGGATCGATTTCAACGATCCAACCAAAGCGATTAGATTCATTCTCATAATCTGTATCTGTAAGGTCAAAACGTTTATCGAAGTTTTGCCAACCGTAACCGAATCCACTCGCAGAGAAACCATAACGAGTTTGCTCTTCTGTTGGAGTAAACTCAGAAGTAGCACCAAAATAACCATTAAAGTTTTCTTCGCAGGTTAGGTATGTTCCCCAAGGTGTCGGGCCGGAACCACAATTGTTGATAGTTCCTAACGGAATATTACCATTAGGTGTTTGTAGTAAACCTGATTCAGATGCTGGGCCGCTAAATGCAACCGGTGTGTTTACTGTGATGCGACGACTGTTAGCGCTATGAGTAATATCCCAATAACCATTACCTTGTTTCTTAACGGCTACAACCGATACACCCATTACATTTTGAGCAAGACGAACATCTTCTAAGCTTTCTGGTGCTGCTTTACCCAATACGTGGCTATTGCGACCAAACTCATGATTGACACATAGCATGCCTTTACGATTGCTGAGTCTGTAACCGTGTTTGCTGTATTTTTTCTTACGATTGTCTTCTGGAAAAAACCACATGCCGTCATGACCAATACCGATTTGCTTGGATGCTTGTTCAGACGTTGGTCGAGTACTCGGGTCACCGACATATTCTTCTGTTAAGTTTGGCTCTAGTGGAGTGCCCCAAGGAATAAGAATTTGATATTGGTAATCGCTTGAAATACTAGGGCGAGTACTATCATAAGTGGCTTCTTCAACAGTAAGAGGTTCAAACCCGATTAACTCCTTATTCTTACTTGGCTTTTTACCTTTCTTTTTATCAAAGGCCATAGCGTGCGGCGCTAAGAATGTTGTTGCTGCCATAGCAAGGCTGCCTTGCATAACGGTGCGACGGCTGATGTTGGTTTCTAGTACATCGGCAAATGGGCGATTACCTGATGTATTGCTAGGAATATTCTCTTGTTGATCGTGGAGTGTTGCATTATCGATCATTTCATCTTTTAACATGGTGAAACTCTCCTGAAGTGTGGGAAAACAGATTTGCCGAGAGAGAGTAAGAGTTAATTATGACAAGCAGATGTAAGATTTATGAATTTATCAAATGAAAAAAGAAAGCTTATTAAGTATTTTTATCATCTGGTAAGCGTAATGTATAAGCACTAATTATCGATTAAATATCGTGTGCTAATGTGGAATGATGTCGCTTATTATATGAGGCGTTGCCAAAGGCAAGCCCCAATCTCGTAGTTTATGTTTTATTCTTTTTTGAGGATGTATATCTAGTTCAAGGTGAATTGAGCCTTAAATTACCTACTAGAATTAAACCGCAAGGTATTGGGAGCCAGTTTGCCCTATTGCTTGATTGATACAAACTAAAATCGCGTTCATGTTAGCGCTAATTGTATCTTTGTTTTTAGCCATCCCATAATAACGTTTTCCGTTTATTTTGACTTGTACAGACCCCAGTGCGCTAGCATCAGTACCGGAACCAATAGCGTGTTGATCGTACTGTACTATCTCTACAGAAAAACCATGGTGATGTTCTAGTGCATGACAAAAAGCAGACAGCGCTCCATCGCCTTGGCCTTTAATGATGGTGCTAACCTGGCTGTTATTATTACGGGTATGATTTTCCTTAAATTGATTGCTGCGACTGTATTGAAGTGTCGCGCTAATGGTCTCAACATTATCATTGCGATCTAAGTGATACGTATTTAATTGGTAACCTTGCGTGGTGTTCATAAATTGGTTTTGTACTATTTCCCATATTTTCTCAGAGCTAATCTCGCTCGATGCTTGTTCAGCATAAGCTTGTACAACGCGGCTAATTTCTATTTGTAACCACCGTGGTAAAACCAAACCGTAATCTTGCTCTAAAATATAAGCGACTCCCCCTTTCCCTGATTGGCTGTTCACTCTAATAACAGATTGGTAGTCTCTGCCTAAATCTTGTGGGTCAATTGGTAGGTAAGCAACATCCCATTTTTCATCCTCTTTCTGCTGAGATAAGCACTTGCGAATGGCATCTTGGTGACTCCCCGAAAAAGCGGTGTAAACAAGCTCGCCAAACCAAGGGTGTCGGGGGTGAGTAGGAATGCGCGTGCATTCTGATACAACACGAGTGATTTCATCTGCATTTGATAAATCTAATTTAGGGTCGATCCCTTGGCTGTATAAATTCATTGCCATAGTGACCAAGTCCATATTGCCCGTGCGCTCGCCGTTACCCATTAACGTGCCTTCAATACGATCAGCGCCAGCCATTAATCCCAATTCAGCCGCTGCAATCGCGCAGCCGCGATCATTGTGTGTGTGTAAGCTTACAGTGATTGATTCTCTATTATTGATTCCATCACAAAATGTTTCTACTTGGTCCGCAAAAACATTAGGTGTTGCACTTTCGACAGTTGCAGGTAAGTTTATAATAGCCTTATGTGCTGGCGTGGGTTGCCAAATTTCAATGACAGCATTGCAAACGTCAATAGCGAAGTCTACTTCTGTACTCGAAAAGCTTTCGGGAGAATATTGAAAGGTCCAATGTGTTTCGGGATATTGTTGTGACTCATCCATCACCTTTTGTGCACCTTTTTTCGCGATATCAATGATCCCAGCTTTATCCAAGTTAAATACCTTTTTGCGCTGCACAGGTGAGGTCGAATTGTAAACGTGGACGATGGCTTGTTTAGCGCCTTTTAGTGCTTCATACGTTCTTTCTATCAATGCAGGGCGAGCTTGAGTTAAAGCCTGAATACTTACGTCAGCAGGAATTTGATTCTCGTCTATTAGCCAGCGACAGAAATCGAAATCAGGCTGAGACGCGGAAGGAAAACCAATTTCAATTTCTTTGAATCCCATATTAACTAAGAGTGACCACATACGTTTTTTTTGGTCCACTGTCATAGGTTCGACAAGTGCCTGATTACCATCACGTAGGTCGACAGCACACCAAATAGGGGCCGCCTTGATCTGCTGTGATGGCCAGCGTCTATCGGCTTTATTAACCTTTGGGAAAGGCGTGTACTTGGTGTGATCGAATGTACTCATGGTAGTCCTGTCATTTTTGTGAGGCTTTTGTGCGAAAGGCCTCAAGTTAATAGGGCTGCGTATACCAGCTTCTGCTTCTTTTTGGGATTAAGAAAGCCAAATACTTTTTGGGTATTGGCTCGCTGCTCAGGTTTGTAATTGATATCGCAGCGGGTATTTATTACGCATGAACACAGTATAGAGAATAGTGATGAGTTAAAGTTTGCAAATATGCTACAATAATCGATAATGTTAGCAATAATTCACTATTTAATTTGCATTTGTTAGTTTTTAATGTCTTTAATGTCTTTAATGTGTTTTTCGTTGATTTTATTGACCAGTTTTTTTGATTGGCAGAGTTGGCTAGAGCTTAGACGTGGCCAAGGCCAATCGGGCAGAGAATAGAAATATAGAGAGATAGAGAGAGACAGAAACAGGTATATTGGTAATGATAGAGAATCTAGACAGAATCGATAAGCGTATCCTAGCGGAGCTACAGCGTGATGGTAGCATCAGTAACCTTGAACTAGCCGATAAAATCGGCCTATCTCCGTCGCCTTGCTCACGAAGGGTCAAAGCGCTAGAAGATGCTGGTGTTATTGGCAAAACAGTCACATTGCTAGAGCCTAACCTATTAGGTCTGAATTTAACCGCATTGATCAGTATCAGTATGGATCGCCACACCCCTGACCGCTTTAACGCTTTTGAAACTGCTGTTGCCTCTTACCCTGAAGTACAAGAATGCCTATTGATAACCGGTTCCTCCGCCGACTACCAGTTGAAAGTGGTTGTAAAAGATATGGAAGCTTACCAACAGTTTCTGTTGGGTAAATTAACCAAAATAGAAGGCGTCACTGGTGTTCATTCTAGTTTTGTCATGCGGAAAGTGATCAATACAACGGCTTTGCCTTTAGATGGGGTATCTTAGAGTAGAGAGATAGTGTTAGAGTTGGTCTGATTTTAGTATACAATTTTTCGATATTATCGATTACATTTAGCCCGTGTTTGCGTTGCAAAATTAACTCCGAGTCATAAATAGCAATATGGATCTTATTTTACAAATATGGGGTGGCGGTTTTTATCTCCTCAATAAGATATTGTTTGCTCTCTCTGAGAGTAAGCAGGATGCACTAAAGAAAAAGCTAAAAATTATTGCGTGGATTATTTATATTCTGGGCGTGCCCGCGTGGGTGATAATTTTAGTTGGGCATCAAAATTGGATTGCTGCTTCAATAGAGACCGGTGGTGTGCCAGCTATGTTGCTTGGTTTGTACAACACGTATCACGACCATAAAAAACCGCATAAACTGTTTAATCATCTTGTTTCATTTGCAACCTATAGCTCTCTAGCATTTGGCGTGATCTATAGTCTTAGCATTCACGGTGGTATTTCATCGATTACTCAAGTGCTAGAAATAGGTGTTATGCTAGGCTTCTTGTTAGGCAGTTACTATATGGCTAAAAACAGCTCTAATGGTTGGTTGTTTTTTATGTTGATGAATTTAAGTATGGCCAGTTTAATGTTTTTGCAAGAAAAACCCATATTGATGACGCAGCAATTACTGTCATTCTGCTTTGTTTTATATGGCTTTAACAACAGTAGAATCTCAAAGATTTAGTATGAATATTCGAACAATTTCTTGGGAGCAAACAATACCACTTCGACATCGAGTGCTATGGCCAAATCAGCCACCAGAATATTGTTATATTGATGGTGATGAAGATGGTCAACATTTTGGTGCTTATATAGATGATAAGCTTGTTTGTGTTGCATCTGTTTACTTAGATGAAAATAGAGCTCGTTTACGCAAATTTGCTACCGATGTCAGTTATCAAAATCAAGGGCTTGGCTCTACAGTGTTGAGATACATTATTTCATCTTTAAGAGAGGCGGGAGTGGAGTATTTTTGGTGCGATGCCAGAGAATCAGCTTTAGGTTTTTATCAGCGCTTTGGTATGCATAAAAACAGCGAACGTTTTTATAAAAAAAATATTCCTTACTTTAAAATGGAAGTGGCTTTATAGTTTTTGTAATAGTTCTTACAATAGTGCTTATAGTGAATTAATTATCCGCTTTAGCAAACCGAAATAGAGAGAAAAGTGTGTATATAGAAATTATGCCTTATTTTCCAGAGTTGTTGTCTGTTAGTGTTATCGCTATTTTTATGGCAGTCAGCCCCGGAGCTGATTTTGTCATGATTACAAGGAATAGCGTTTTCTATGGACGATCAGCGGGGTTATATTCTGCATTAGGTATTAGTTTAGCTATATGGGTTCACGTTGCTTATTCTATCGCCGGTCTTGCTATTATTATTTCAAATTCAATTGTTTTGTTTTCTATTCTAAAATACCTTGGTGCTGCATACTTAATTTACATTGGCTGGAAAACATTTCGATCAAAAGCCGAGATTAATATCACTGACGAGAGTAAAAAAGAAAACCTATCAACATTCTCTGCATTTAAAATAGGTTTTATTACGAATTCATTAAACCCTAAAACAACAATATTTTTTCTTAGTATCTTTACTCAGGTGGTTAATGCCCAAACGCCTTTATGGCTACAGATTGTTTATGGCATCATTATATCCTTGTCACACTTGGTATGGTTTAGCGCTGTATCGGTTTTTCTTAGTCAGCCATTATTTTTACGACGATTTCAAGAGTGGAAAAATGCCATCGAAAAGGTTATTGGTAGTTTGTTGATAGGCTTTGGGTTAAAAGTGGCCGTCACAAATATAGGAACCTCTGATTAAAGTTATTTACAGCAGTAGCAGAAATAGTAAATGAACCCGTTAATGTTAAATAAACAAGACTATGTATTATTTATTCATGGTCAACATCTAATTCATGATAATGATAGCCCGTGGTCTTTGTCCGTGATGTCATTGTTAAATGATAACTCGAAGGCTTTGCTTTCAAATGCTGAATTGTTTCATGTCGGTCCGTATAAGGGCGAGCAGTGTTACTTGGCTTTAATAGAAGAGTCTGTGAATGATGAGCATTTAATCCATTTTCGCGCCTTGATGCCGTTAATTTCACCCTGTGAAGAGCAGTTGATTAGCCGTGCTTTACAGTTAATCACTTGGAAAAAACAGCATCAATTTTGTGGGCAATGTGGTCGGCCAACAGTGGCCTCTCACAGTGAGATAGCGATGATATGTGAGCCATGCGCGATTCATTATTACCCACGCATTTCACCTTGTATGATGTGCTTAATTGTTCGCGGCGATGAATGTTTGTTGGCCCATCATCACCGCCAGTCTGAAGGTATGTATTCTACCTTGGCTGGTTTTGTTGAGGCGGGTGAGAGCATTGAGCAAACGGTACACCGAGAAGTAATGGAAGAAGTGGGTTTAAAGGTGAATAATCTACGTTATTTTGCGAGTCAGCCTTGGCCGTTCCCACATCAACTAATGGTGGGTTACTTTGCCGATTATGAGAGTGGCGACATTGATCTTCAAGATGAAGAAATTGCCGATGCGCAATGGTTTCGTTATGACGAATTACCGATGATACCTCCATCATCTACTTTGTCAGGTAAGTTGATAGAGGCTTTTGTAGAAGCTAAAAAGAACGGTTAATAAAAGCTTTTTTCTTTTTCAGCCATATCAATTAAGAGATCTGCAGGTTTATATTTACTACCAATACTATTTTCCAGCTGTTTAAGTTGATTGACCACATAGCTGATACCTAGGCTGTCCATATAACGGAAAGGGCCTCCTAAGAAAGGTGGGAAACCAATGCCGAAAATAGCGCCAATATCGCCATCACGTACGGAGTCGATGACTTTGTCATCAAGGCTCAATGCCGCTTCATTCAGCATACGATAAACACAGCGTTCGACAATGGCCTTTGCGGGTAGGTCGATAGAGCCAGTAATCTTGAGGTCTTCATATACGCTGCTATCAATCTCTTTGCTGTATTTTTTGTCATCGTAACGGTAAAAGCCTTTTTTGGTCTTCTTACCTAAACGACCTTTATCGAGCAGGGTTTGTTGTACGCCAATGCCCGCCATGCGTTCGCCAAAAGCGCTTTCCAATACCGGTAATATTTTGCTACCGACATCGAGGCCGACTTCGTCGAGTAATTTAATTGGGCCGACGGGGAAGCCAAAATTCATCAATGCCTCATCAATTTTATCAAAGGCCACGCCTTCCATTCCCAATTCGAGAGCGGCATTTAAGTAAGGCGCTAAGATACGATTAACATAGAAGCCTGCACCATCATTGACCACGATAACCGTCTTGCCTTGTTGACGGCCAAATTCGATGGCAGTGGTGAGCGCTTTATCTGATGTTTGTTGATGTTTAATGATTTCTAATAAGGGCATTTTTTCAACGGGTGAAAAATAATGCATGCCTAGTATGTTCTCCGGGCGTTTGGCTTTAGAAGCAATGTCAGTAATGGGTATAGATGACGTGTTGCTGGCAAAGACGGTTTCTTCGTTACCTAAGGTTTCGATATCATCTACCATTTGATGTTTTAGCTTTATGTCTTCAAACACGGCCTCAATGATTAAGTCAGAATTTTCAAAACCTTGGTAGTTTAATGAGCTCGTCAATTGGTTCATTTTTTTCTTGGCGCTTTCTTTTGAAAGAATACGACGTTTGACTCGTGTGCGGTAAAAATCATTAAGATATTGATAGGCGCTAGTGATGCCTTCATCACGGATATCTTTTAAACGTACGCTGACATTGGCTTTATCTATGGAAACGGTCGCGATGCCAGCGCCCATTAGTCCACCACCTAAAATGCCGACGTTTTTTACTATATTGTTGACAGTATTCCCTTTTGCTTTAGTTTTAACAAATGATGCCTTCTTTAAGTCGTTCGTCGCAAAATAAATATTGATTAATTGCTTGGCTTCGGGCGACTGCGTTAACTCACCAAAGTGGCTCGCTTCAATTTCCAGCGCTTCAGATAAAGGCTTGTTAAGGCCTTGTTGAATGACATCAAGAATGGCCAGTGGAGCGGGGTAGCACCCACGTGTTTTGCTCAGTACTTGGTCACGTGCTTTTTTAATAATAAGGTCTTTAATACCGGGTAGGGTGAGTAGCTTGTCTTTCTTCGATCGTGTTTTATTCGGTATGCCTGTTTTAATAAATTGTTTGGCTTTAGCAAGAGCAACAGTCTGTAATACGGTGTTAGGAATGACTTCATCAACAAGTCCCATTCTTAGTGCACGCTTACTATCTAATTGCTTGCCGGTTAAGAGTAAGTCCAGAGCATTGGGTAAACTAATTAAGCGAGGCAAAACAGAGTTGCCGCGACCACCTGGTAACAAGCCTAGCATGACCTCAGGTAAGCCAATTTTAGTTGAGCGATCGTCACTCGCAATGCGATAGTGGCAAGCTAGGGCCAGTTCGTAACCGCCGCCTAAGCAAGCCCCATTAATTGCTGCGATATGAGGCTTTTTACTGTCTGCTATGCGGTTAAATAGCTGATGTGCGGATAATGAAATAGCGGTTCCATCCATGACGGTGTAAGCATTTTGCAGCATTTTAATATCGGCACCAGCAATAAAACATTTGGGTTTGGTGCTGGTGAAAATCACCGCTTTAATGGCATCATCCTGTTCGATATTTTCTACGATTTTTTCGAATTCATCTTTGACCGACTCGTTGAGTACATTCATGGCCTCTTTGGGCACATCAATACTAATGGTAAAGATGCCGTCTTCATTTAATTCAGTGGAGAAATTTTTCATAGTTGATGGGCTCATCAGTTTATTCCGCCTCAATAATCATTGCCGCGCCGATACCGCCAGCAGCACAAGCGCAGGTTAAAGCTGTGCCTCCGCCCCTGCGTTTTAATTCATGGAGTGTTTGAGTAATAATCCGCCCTCCTGTTGCAGCAAAAGGGTGGCCATAAGCGAGAGAGCCGCCTAGCACATTAAACTTATCCATATCAATTTCGCCTAAGGCTTCTTTGCGTCCTAAAAATGTTTGTGCATAATCTTTGGAAGCAAAAGCCTGAACATTTGCTAGCGTTTGCGCAGCAAAGGCTTCATGCATATCAATTAAATCCAAATCGCTTAATTTCATGCGTGCTTTTTTGAGCACTTTCGCCGAGGCTTGAGTGGGCCCCATTAACAAATCACTTTCTACTGTGTTAGCAGTAAAGGCATGGTGTTTGATATAGCCCAGAGGTTCATAACCCAAGGCTTTCGCAACATCCTCTTTCATTAATAGTAAAGCGCATGCGCCATCGGTTAAGGGAGTACTATTGGCGGCGGTAACGCTGCCATATTTGCGATCAAACGCAGGGCGAAGAGAGGATAGTTTTTCTAAGGTAGAGTCTGGACGAATATTCTCATCTTTTATAAACGCTTTTTTATAAGGCTCTGGATAAGCTCGGATCACTTCTGCATCGAGCTTTCCTTCTTCCCATGCTTGATGAGCAAGTTGATGGGAGCGAATGGTCAGTTCATCTTGTGCTAATCTGGCGATGCTATGATCTTTTGCCATTTGTTCTGCGCTATCTCCCATACGAAGGTTTGTTGTGTACTCAGCAATGGCAGGGGGGATGGGCGCTAAGTCTTTTAGTTTGGTGCCTTTAAATGCTTTTAGTTTGGCCATGATGGTACGGGCTTTGTTGGCTTGTACTAATTTTAGTGCGAAGTTATCGCTAAAACTGATGGGGATAACACTTGATGAGTCGGCACCACCAGCAATACCAATTTTAATATCACCGCTTTTAATATTGTCGGCAATATTGGCAACGGTTTGAAAACTTGTGGCGCAAGCCCTCGATACACTATAGGCATCGCAGGTCACGGGTAGGTCTGTGCCCAATACGACTTCACGCGCAATATTAGGGGCCTTTGGTAGGATGGCGACTTGTCCATAAATAAGGCGTTCAACAGAATGTAAATCAACATTAGTACTTGCTAATAATTCTTTAACGACCATACGGCCTAAGTCAATCGCATTGACCGTTCTAAAGAAAGTGCCCTGGCGGGCAAAGGGTGTGCGTAAGCCACTGACCACGGCGATACGATTACTTTTTGATGTAGGAGCCATAAGTTAATTTACTCTTTAATTCAGTTGAGCCAATGTAATTACTATTAATGTATGTACTATTATAGTTACTGTTATTCTAGTTTTTTTCATTGAGAAAGCTGGTGCGCTAAGGTGACGCCATCGTTAATCGCTTTTTTGGCATCTATTTCGAGTGCTAGATGTGCTCCACCGATAATATGTACGGAATCGGGTCTTGATGCAGACAGTTCTTCGTATAATTCTTTGTTTGATAGTTGCCCCGCGCACAATACAACATTATCGATATCGAGTGAGCGCGCTTCACCCTCAACACTAATATGAAAATGAGTGGGGGTGATTTCATGATATTCAACACCCGCGAGCATTGTCACTTTTTTATCCGCAAGTGATTGACGGTGTATCCATCCTGTTGTTTTGCCTAAGCCTTTTCCTAGCTTGGAGACTTTACGTTGTAGTAGATACAATTGTCTTGATGAAAGAATCGATACTTTTTCTTTCACCGCACCTCTATTAACGTAGTCTGTGTCGATACCCCACTCATTGTAAAACGCTTCTTTATCAAGAGAAGTGGATACTTGTTCATGGTCATGAGCTAAAAATTCTGCGCTATCAAAACCAATGCCGCCTGCGCCAATCAATGCGACTTTATTACCAACGGGCTTTTTGTGCAGTAATACATCTTGATAGGTGAGCACATGAGGTAAGTCAATACCTTTGATGTCAGGTATGCGCGGCCTAACGCCGGTAGCGATAATAATGTCATCAAATGTATTGTTTGCATCATTAAGCGTATTTGCAGTAGCCTCAGTATTAAATTCAACCGTAATGTTGAGGTCGAGAATACGTTGTTTAAAGTAGCGTAAAGTCTCATAAAACTCTTCTTTACCGGGTATTTCTTTGGCAATATTAAATTGGCCACCCAACTGAGCGCTACGTTCAAACAAAGTGACTTTGTGTCCTAGCTCGGCGGCTTCAATGGCAAAAGAAATGCCAGCAGGCCCCGCTCCTACAACAGCAAAATGCTTTTCTTTCAAGGACTGTTTAGTGTCAAATACGGTTTCATGGCAGGCTTTAGGATTGACTAAGCAGCTGGCAATTTTCTGTTGAAATACATGGTCTAAGCAGGCCTGATTACAGCTGATGCACGTATTAATCGATGCCGCTTTATTGTGTTTGGCTTTTTCTAGGAAATAAGGGTCCGCTAAAAAAGGCCGCGCCATACAAACCATATCAGCTTGTCCGCTCGCAATGACAGACTCAATCATTTCGGGTGTGTTAATGCGATTAGTCGCAATGAGCGGAACAGCCACTTCTTTTTTTAAACGTTCGGTGATCCATGTGAATGATCCCCTAGGTACCATTGTGGCAATAGTCGGCACTCTGGCTTCATGCCAGCCAATACCGGTGTTGATTAAGTTTACTCCTGCTTTTTCCAAGGCTTTAGCGAGTATGATGACCTCGTCCCAAGTAGAGCCTTGCTCAACTAAATCAAGTAGTGATAGACGAAAAATAAGAATAAAGTGTGTACCTACTTTTTGACGAATCGCATTGACTATATCAAGGGCGATTCTCATTCTATTTTCGATTACTCCACCGTATTGATCAGTGCGGTGGTTTGTTCTGGGAACAAGAAACTGATTAATAAAATAACCTTCAGACCCCATGATCTCAACGCCATCGTAACCCGCTTTTTGGGCTAGGTGAGCACAACGTGCAAAATCGCTAATCGTTTTGCGTATTCCCCACTGGCTTAGTGCGCGAGGTTTAAAAGGAGAGATAGGTGATTTTATTTTTGAAGGGGCTGCCGCAAGAGGATGATAAGCATAGCGACCTGTATGCAATATTTGCATGCAAATTTTAGCGTTGTCCACTTTATGCACGGCGTCAGTAATGATTTTATGATGCTTAACTTGCCAAGGAAAACTAAGTTGTGACGCAAAGGGAGAGGCACGACCTGAAAAGTTAGGTGCGATGCCACCGGTTATCATTAAGCCCACGCCCCCTAAAGCACGCTCCTGAAAATAGCGCGCCATTCTTTCATAGCCATGATCTGCCTCTTCTAAACCGGTATGCATGGAACCCATGACAACCCGATTTTTTAATTGCGTAAACCCAAGGTCGAGCGGCTCAAATATATGAGGGAATGGATTTTTTTCAGCAGTAAGGGTCACAAATGTAAATCCAGAAATTAATATTATTCAGAGCTTCCTTATGAATACTCAATGACTATTTTTATTGAGCGTCTTTCCTTAATGAGTTAGCAATAAGTGAATAGAGCACTAGTTTCAATTAACGTAAGTTCTTACGCAAAATTTTACCTACATTCGATTTAGGCAACTCATCAATAAATTCAATAGCTTTAGGTCGTTTGTAACCCGTTAATTGCTCTTTGCAATAACGTTTTACTTCTTCTTCATCGAGGCTATTGTCACTTTTAACAACAAAGACTTTAACGACTTCACCCGCGTCGGCATCCTTCATACCTATGGCTGCGGCTTCGAGTATTTTAGGATGTTGACTCAATACCGCCTCGACTTCATTTGGAAAGACATTAAAACCAGAGACTAAGATCATATCTTTTTTGCGGTCGAGTATTTTGATGTACCCATCGGCGTTGATCATAGCGCAGTCACCGGTGCGGAAATAACCATCTTCGGTAAAAGCATTGCGCGTTTCATCTGGCTTTTGCCAGTAGCCTTGGGTTACCTGTGGACCTTTGATGCACAGTTCGCCTTCAGCATCGATACCCAAGTCTTTACCGTCTTCATCTTTTATTTGTATGTAGGTTGATGAAATGGGTAGGCCAATAAAACCGTTGTAATCGGGTAGGTCAAGAGGGTTGATTGTGGCAGCAGGTGAGGTTTCTGTGAGTCCGTAGGCTTCGACAATCGGTTTTTTGGTAATGGCTTTCCAATCATCCGCAACATCTTTTGTCACAGACATGCCGCCAGCAAAACTTAATTTAAGTGGGCTAAAATCGATTTCGTTAAAGCCCTCTGTGTTCATAATTTTACGGTATAAAGTATTTACACCAATAAAAGCATGAAATTTTTCTTTCTTAAGTGTTTTAACAAAGCCTTCAAAGTCACGCGGATTCGTGATTAATAAGTTGTGACAACCTAACTCCATCATTGTCAGTATGTTCGCAGTCATTGAAAAGATATGATAAATAGGTAAAGCGGCGATTATAGTGTCTCCCTCACTTAAGTTCCCTCCAATCCATTTGCCTGCTTGCAGCATATTGGCAACTAAATTGCCATGTGTGAGTATGGCGCCTTTGGCAACACCTGTTGTTCCACCTGTATATTGTAAAAATAAAATATTGTTATGATTTAACTCGATATCTTGGCAGTTACTAGGTTTGCCAGCTGCTAGCGTATCTTTAAATTTAATCATGCCGTCAATATGAAAAGAGGGCACCGCTTTTTTAACATACTTTAATACAGAATTAATAATAAGTGAGGTGGGGAACGACAAGCAATCCCCGACGCGAGTGCAAATAGCTCGTTTGATTTTAGTCTCTGGTAGTGAGGCTGCAACAGTATCGCCAAAGTTCTCTAAAAAGAGAATCGTTTCAGCGCCGCTGTCATTGAGTTGATATACCAACTCTCGTTTTGTGTACATAGGGTCAACATTAATAATAACGACACCGATGCGCATCACTGCAAATAGAGCAATAGGGTACTGTAGTAAATTAGGGAGCATGATCGCCATGCGATCCCCTTTCTTTAGGCCTAGTGTGTTTTGTAGGTAATCTGCAAAGGTGCGAGATAAACTATCGACCTCAGCAAAAGTCAGTGTCGTCCCAAAGTTGGTATAGGCTTTGTGGTTGGGGTATTGCTTGCAGGCATGCACTAAAATAGATGGAACTGAGGAAAACTCGTTACAGTCAATATCATGGGGAACATCTTTGGGATAGGATTTAAGCCAGAAACGATCCATAAGATAACCTCTTATCGTGTTGTTAAGGTGATTTTATTTTTATAGACACCTCTAAAAACCCTAATCTTTAGGGGTGCCTTTATGTGATTAATAACAGCTTTTTGACCATGATGAATAAATATTTTGAGTATTGCTCAAGGTCAATGTTTTTTCTTTTATTTTTCCACGGTTTTAAATACCAATCTTGAATAGCAATCAAAATGGTTTGTGCTACAAAATAAGGGCTGTTAACACTAAATATGCCCTTGTCGACGCCGGACTGTATGACTGTTTCGATGGTCTCTATAATACTGAGTTCAATCGCCTTCGATTTTATTTGATCTTCTGCGGATAAGCAGCGAGTTTCAAAGTATAAAAAGAAAAACCATGGCTGTAGTATCGTACTGCTATATAAATGATATTTAATTGCCATTTCTAGGCTAGAGAGTTCGTCAGTTTCTTGGGTGACTTTCTCATTATTTTCCTGCGATACGATTTCAACAATATCCAGCACCATCAAGGCGATATCTTCTTTTTTGGTTAGACAGGAGTAGAGCCCGCCCATACTGATACCTGTTTCTTTTGATAAATCCCTAAGCGACATCTCATGAAAGCCAATTTTAGCTGATAGATGAAAGGTTGCATCAAAAATTTTCTTTAAATTAGCGGCTGCAACTTCAACTTTCTTGGATTTGATGCGCTCTTGGTTGCGCTCAAACAGCAAGTTAAATAGTTGATCATCCTGATATTGGAAGTGCGCTTTATACTCTTCAAAAGTACTACCGATAAAATGATCTTCTGTGGTTGTTGTCAAACCCATACTTATAACAACTCTTTTTATTGATATCGTGTGTGTTTTTCACCGGTTTTTTCTGTCAATTAAATATCCTATCCTAGGAACTATTGCTATTGCGTTCAGTTGACCCAGCATTAACGGAGGCATGTCATCCAGCTAAATCGATCTGCGCGTACATCAAACCAAAGGGATAAGGTTTGTCAGCAAGGGGCAGAAAAATACCGCTTGTATAAACAGTACACTAATATTAACATGCATTTAGAGCGAGCGCTCGTTTTTTATGTGGGGTGGCGTTGATGGTCTAGACTTAGTCTAGATATTGACCAAAACAGGTATTAACGTTAGCAAGCTAGGTTAGGGCGAGTGAAATAACGCCCGATATGAGTCAGCGAAATAAGCAGGAGTTTAGCTAGGCAGGAGCTTAAGAGGAAGCTAGACAGATAATTAATAGGTATATAGAAAGCCAAATAGTAAATAGCAGATAAACTGCCTTGGAGAGAACAAATGACCTTATTCTTTATATTGGCGACCGTGGGTGTCGTTCTATATTGCGCTTATACCAAAGCCCCCTTGATGAAATCGGGCTTGATGATGGCGGGCTTAACCTTGATTAAGCTCATCGCATCGGGCTTTGGTTTATTGGGCTTTGTAATGTTGCTACTCTCAGCAGCTTTGTTGCTTCTAGCTCAAACAGGTTTACGCAAACAATTTTTGAGCCGTTCTATATTCGAGTGGTTCCGTAGTGTGCTGCCTGAAATCTCTCAAACAGAGCAAGAGGCGATTGATGCTGGTACCGTATGGTGGGATGGTGAGTTATTTAGCGGTGAGCCCGATTGGAATAAATTATTATCATTACCAAAGCCCCAGTTGACAGAAGAAGAGCAAGCTTTTATTGATGGGCCAGTAAAAGAGCTTTGCGGTATGACAGACAAGTGGGATATCAACCACAATATAGCCGTTATCCCTCCTGAAATCGTCAAATTTATCAAAGATAATGGCTTCTTGGGGATGATTATTCCCAAAGAATACGGCGGTCTGGATTTTTCCGGTGTTGCCCAAGCTGAGGTCTTGAGTCGTATTTCAATTACGGGTGGCTGTATCGCCAATTTTATTGGTGTGCCGAATTCACTAGGCCCCGGAGAGCTTTTAATTAAGTATGGCACACAAGAACAAAAAGAATATTATTTACCCCGCCTAGCAAAAGGTATTGATGTACCTTGTTTTGCGCTTACGGGGCCGCTTGCCGGATCCGATGCGACCTCCCTCCCTGATAGAGGTGTTATCTGTAAAGGTGAGTTTGAAGGTAAAGAAGTGTTGGGTATTAAGCTGAATTTTGAAAAACGCTATATTACTTTAGCGCCTGTAGCCGACATTGTTGGTTTGGCCTTCCAGCTGCATGACCCAGATCACCTTCTAAGCGATCAGGACGAGTACGGCATTACCTGTGCACTGATTCCACGTAAAACCAAAGGGATCAGCATTGGCCGTCGCCATAAGCCGATTGGCGATGCGTTTATTAATGGCCCTATTTTTGGTAAAGATGTTTTTATCCCGATGGACTATATCA
Organism: Cellvibrionaceae bacterium; assembly: GCA_050633525.1. Classification (GTDB taxonomy): domain Bacteria; phylum Pseudomonadota; class Gammaproteobacteria; order Pseudomonadales; family Cellvibrionaceae; genus CANLBN01. Next base: position 35,497 of record JBOEGR010000044.1, on the reverse strand, counting down.
TTGGGGGGGCCGACATGGCCGGTAAAGGTTGGACAATGTTGGTTAACTGTTTGTCTGTCGGCCGTTGTGTCACTTTGCCAAGTATCAGTAATGGTTATGCTAAGCAAATGTTATCGGGTACTTCGGCCTATGCCGCATTGCGTCAGCAGTTTGGTTTACCCATTGCTATGTTTGAAGGCGTGCAAAAACCACTGGCGCGTATAGCGGGCTTTAGTTACATCATTAATGCCAGTGTGACCCATACGGTTCAATCGCTCTCCTATGGTGAAAAGCCCAGTGTTCCCTCCGCCATTTTAAAGTATCACCTGACTGAAATGGCGCGCCAGTGCAGTATCGATGCGATGGATATTCAAGGCGGTAAAGCGGTCATGACGGGGCCTAAGAATTACGTAGCTGATGCTTACAGCTCGGTGCCTATTTTGATTACCGTTGAAGGCGCAAATATTATGACGCGTAACTTGATGATCTTTGGTCAAGGTGCCACACGCAGTCACCCTTATGTACTGAAAGAAATGGAATTGGCGGGCCAGCCGGTTAATGACCAAACCGTTGATGAGTTTGATAAAACGTTCTTTGGTCATGTTGGCTTTTCTATCTCTAATGCGGCGCGCTCTTTTGTGATGGGGGTGACCGCTGGTCGTTTGGGTGACGTGGCGGGGAACTCAAGATTAGAGCGGCACTACCGCGACCTTAACCGCCTGAGCACGGCCTTTGCTTTAATTGCTGATGTCTCGATGCTGACTTTACAATCCAAGCTTAAATTTAAAGAGATGTTGTCTGCACGCTTAGGGGATTTACTGAGTAATTTATATTTAGCGAGCATGGTATTAAAACACTACGAAAGTGAAGGTTGTCCAGAAGCTGACTACCCCGTGGTTGAATGGAGCATGAAGTATTTGACCAATCAATACCAAGTGGCCATGCAGGAAATCTTACAAAATTACCCCAACCGTTTCTTGGCGATGAAATTACGTTGGTTGATCTTCCCGCTAGGTGCTCGCTTTGCTGCACCGAGTGATGATCTCGATACCAAAGTATCTAAACTGTTTACTAAAATGACGGATACACGCCAGCGTCACTTAGAGAGTGTGTACGTTGAAGACTCACCCACAAACCCTCTAGGCCAAGTGGATGCGGTGTTTAAACGTCGTTTAGAGTTAAAGCCGGTGTTCGATAAAATTAAAGCGGCTGTAAAAGAAGGTAAGATCGAACGTGCTCTGGGTGCACGACAAATTCAGCTGGCAATTGATGCAGAGGTTTTAACAAAGGCCGAAGGCAAGGATTTATTAAAGTACGATAAAGCCTTAATGGAAGTGATTCATGTCGATCACTTTGATCAAAAAGAATTGATTCGTAATACCGACAGCAAGAAAACGGCCACTAAAAAAGCGCTCGTTAAGAAGAAGGCAGCTGCCAGCAAAGAAGATATTGTCGCTTCGGCAAAAGTGGCTGACAGCGAACCTCCTTCTAATACAACCATTAATTAATTGTGTTGCTTAAATTAACTAAAAGACTAGCTAAAACGGCTAACAGAGACCGCTAGTTGAAACCATTAATTGAAAGCCACCCTTATTAGAGGGTGGCTTTTTTATTGGGCGCGCGTTATTTTTTATATGCGAGTAGCTCTTCGCTTAATTTTTCTGTATCTAAAAACGCGTTGTTATCAATAGTGATATCCGCATATTTTTTGTATAGGGGGGTGCGCTCATGATACACATCTTCCAATGTTTGGCCTGCAGGTCTCGCAATACCACGGCTGCCTTCATTGTTGATACGTTTGTTAATCTCTTCAAAGGTAACATCTAAGTAAATAATCGTTCCATGTTGGCTTAAGTGTTTCATTGCTGTATCGCTATAAACGGCACTGCCACCGGTTGACACTAGTGCATGAGAAAGCTCTAAGCCCAAGAGCGCCTCCTCTTCAATATCGCGTAGCGCTTGATAGCCTTTTTCATTGAGAATAGTTTGTAATAATTGGCCTTGCTGGTTCTGGATGACCAAATCGGTATCGATAAAGTTGAGCCCCAGCGACTTGGCCAGTTGCACGCCCAAGGTGCTTTTACCTGAACCGGGCATCCCGATTAAAATGATGTTATCTTGCATGTTGTTCTCTTAGTTATTACGTTCTTAAATCTTGTTGCCACTTATGGATAATTTACTCACCCCAAATACGAGCGATTCTGATCACTTATGGTCTTTCGCGTGCGAAGTTTACAGTAATTCCAGCGTAGCAGAAGCTTGTTTGGCGCTGCAAGATCGTTATGATGTTGATGTTCCGCTGCTGCTATTTTGCTGTTGGGCGGGGCGAGACTATGGTGAGCTACCCAAAGAGCTATTACAGCAGGCACTTAGCTTTACAAAGGCGTGGTCTAGTAATACGACTAAGCCTTTGCGGGCTATTCGCCGCGATATGAAAACCAGTTATAGTCCTCAATGGCCCGTTTCCGATACGGATTGGTCCGACTTAAGAGAGCAGGTGAAGCGGGCTGAATTGGCATCTGAAAAATTGATGTTGGACGGCTTGAGTCGCTTGATACTTGATTCTTCCTATGCGGCGGGCGCTGAACACAGTGGCATTGTCGCCGCAGTGCTTAATATAAAGTACTGTTTTCAGTTTAGTAGCGCTAGTAATAGTACTCAGGGTAATGGCATGCCATACGATAATGACGAGGACGCTAATGAAGGGGGGGCTAAAGTGTATTTGATCGATATATTGAGTATCGCTTTTAACCTTGAAAGGAGCGAGATTGCCCCTCTACTGTGATATTTCCGTCTTATATTGTCTTTTCTTCAGGTAACAGGTTTTTCAAGCATGTAATAACTCTCTCCCTATTATTCATATATGAAAGCTTTTAACCCTTTGCTTAATCAGAGATAATGACGTGTTGGCGTGAAATCAGTTGATGAATCAATAAGTGATAGTACAAAAGAATGAAAAAAGACAAGTTAGTTATTTTTGATACGACCCTACGCGACGGTGAGCAAAGCCCCGGTGCGTCCATGACCAAAGACGAAAAGGTCCGTATTGCTAAAATGCTCGAAAAGATGCGGGTCGATGTTATCGAAGCCGGTTTTGCTATTGCCAGCCCCGGTGACTTCGATGCCGTTAAAGCCGTTGCCGAAGCCGTGAAAGACTCCACTGTGTGCAGTTTGGCGCGCGCAGTTCCTGCCGATATTGATCGTGCCGGTGAAGCGATCAAACCCGCTAATAGTGGCCGCATTCATACTTTTATTGCTACCTCACCTATTCATATGAAGTACAAACTCCAAATGGAGCCAGAGGCAGTATTGGAGCAAGCGGTAAAAGCCGTAAAGCACGCACGCCAGTATACCGACAATGTCGAGTTCTCCTTAGAGGATGGCAGCCGCTCTGAATTTGATTTTATGTGTCGCATTATTGAGGCAACGATTCAAGCCGGTGCAGGTACCATTAACATTCCTGACACGGTCGGTTATGGTGAGCCGGGTGAATATGGCGAGATGTTTGCCCGCGTGATTAACCATGTGCCTAATGCCGACAAAGCGATCTTTTCTACCCATTGCCATAATGATTTGGGCTTGGCTGTATCCAATTCGCTATCAGCCGTGATGCATGGTGCCAGACAAATCGAATGCACCATTAACGGTTTAGGTGAGCGGGCGGGTAATGCTGCCTTAGAAGAAGTAGTGATGGCTGTGCGCACACGTCACGATATTTACCCAGTAGAAACACAAATAGATGCTAGCCATATTGTGCCGACTTCGCGTTTGGTCTCTAGCATTACGGGTTTTCCTGTTCAGCCTAATAAAGCGATTGTGGGCGCTAATGCCTTTGCTCACGAATCAGGTATTCATCAGGATGGTGTTTTAAAACACCGCGAGACCTATGAAATTATGCGCGCTGAAGACGTGGGTTGGAATACCAACAAATTAGTCTTGGGTAAACACTCAGGCCGTGCGGCAGTGAAATCACGTTATGAAGAATTAGGCATTACCTTTGAATCGAAAGAACAGTTCCACGACGTGTTCTCTCGCTTTAAAGCCTTGGCCGATAAAAAACACGAAATTTTTGACGAGGATTTACAAGCACTTGTAGGACATGGCGAAGACGCGATAGCCCATGTATACCAATTTGAGGCCTTAGAAATTTTATGTAAAACCGGCCAAGAGCCCAAAGCCGATTTATTGTTAAAAGTGCAAGGTGAATCGCAAAGTGTGACTGCGAATGGTGCAGGTCCTGTGGATGCTGTGTTCAAAGCCATTGAAAAAGTAGCCGAAAGTGGCGCTGATCTTAAATTGTATTCAGTCAATGCAATTACTGCCGGAACAGAAGCACAAGCGGATGTGACTGTACGTTTAGAATCAGATGGCAAAATTGTCAATGGAGTGGGTAGCGATATTGATGTCGTTGCCGCATCAGCCAAAGCGTATTTACATGCTTTAAATTTACTGGCGACGGGTAAACATCGCGCACATCCGCAGCGAGGCGTGTAATGCTCGAACAGCGGCGGCAGACCTATTTATCTTTACTAGGCATCGACAATTATGTTCCTCGTCGCCTGTTGGATAATGCTGCTGTATCTGAATTATTAAAAGATGAGCATTTTGCCTTTCCTGATATTTTATCTACAGGTACAGCTACAAACACAACTACTAGTACAGCGATAACACCGCCACAAAGCGATTCTCACTTAGTATCTGATAATGGCACCTTAGTACAAAGCGAAGGGGAACATGGACCGCCAGCAGTGGCTGTAGAATCGGCGGCACCTGAATCGACAGCGCCGATCAATGAGGATGCTGCGCTTAAACAAAATAGCCCTTCGCCCTTAACGGATATTCTCGAAGCAAAACAAACAAGCGATACCCCAGCGCGAAGCGAACACCCCACGGAGCAAGCCGCAGATAAAATAAGCTCCGCCAATCAGGCTAGCACTGCAGAGGAGCTCAACTTTGTATTAAGTGTATGGCGTATTCGAGACCAGCTCTTGGTGATTGATACACGCCAACCCGGTGCGGCTTACCCAACGGATCGTTTATTGCAAAATATGTTGCGTGCTATCGGCCATCCTTTGGCACAATTGCCTGCTAGTGAAACGATTCGTTGGCCCCTATTCATAAATAAAAAGTTTATTAATAAACCGTATGTTAGCAAAGCATCAAAAACAAACGCGAATCAGCATCAGCAAGATGTGGAGCAAGCACGTGCAATGGTGCAAGCCTACATTACGGCGCAAATAAGCAAAATGCCTTTTAAGGCTTTGTTGTGTATGGGCGATGAAGCCGCTCGTTTTAGTTTGGATAGTGATGATATAAGTACGACAGGTGAAAACACTAATCAGTGGAATATTCCCATTATCAAAACGCCAAGCTTATTTGCAATGCTACAAGAACCCTTGCTCAAAGCTTCAGCGTGGAAGGCTTTGCAAGTTATTATCAAAAAAGACGATACTTAGCGAATGCAGCTTAGCCATAAAGGACGAGAGTACCAACTAATGGATATGTCCTTAGACCACCTTCCGCAATTGCTTGCTATTGAACAACAATCCCATAGCCACCCTTGGTCAGAAGCTAATTTTATTTCCAGCATCAGTTCATCGCATCACTGCCTTGTTTTAATTGAGCAAACAGCCTTGAGCGAACAAACAGACCTGAGCGATAAAACAGCTTTGAGCGAACAGACAGCATTGAGCCAAAAAACAGCCCTGAGCGAAAAAATAGCCTTGAGCCAAAAAGCGCCCTTGAGCGACCTGAAAATAGCCGCTTATATCATCACCTCAACCGCAGCAGACGAAGCAGAATTATTAAATATTACCGTCGCACCTCAGTTTCGACGCTGTGGTTTAGCCTCACTGTTACTTGAGCATGCTGAAACCAGCTTTGACACAACGATTCAAAACTTCTTTTTAGAAGTCAGACAGTCTAACGCCAATGCAATTGCACTGTATGACACCTTAGGGTTTAACGAAGTGGGTTGCCGCCCGAATTATTATCCCGCAAATGGCTCTCCCGTTAATCATCAAGCCGGCCGTGAAGACGCCCTGATCATGGCCAAAACACTTGGCTTCTAAACTATGAGCTTTTTACCTTTAGCCGCTCGCTATATGATCCTAAGCGCATTGGGCTTTGCCGTTATGGGTGCGTGTGTAAAACTAGTGCACGCGCGTGGTATCCCCGTATTAGAAATTGTAGCCGCGCGTGCCTTGGTTTCTGCATTCATTAGCTATGCAGATGTAAAACGAAAAAAACTTTCTATTTGGGGGCATCGTAAGGGTTTGCTATTCGCGCGCGGTATTGCCGGCGCACTTGCCCTAGTGTGCGTTTATTATGCATTGGTGCATATACCCTTTGCCGAAGCGACCATGTTGCAATACTTGCACCCCATGTTTACGGCTGTTTTAGCCATTATTTTTCTACGTGAGCGTCTTCATTCTTCAACCCTGTTGTGTATAGTTTTTAGTTTTATTGGCTTACTGATTATTGTCCGCCCTTCATTTTTATTTGGTGGTCTACAAGCAGATTATTCACTTATTGCCATTGCTGCGGCTATCGCCGGTGCCTTTGGTAGTGCGGTTGCTTATGTGTTAGTAAGAAAATTAAATGAAACAGAAGACCCCTCGGTTATTATTTTTTACTTTCCAATCATTGCCTTACCTTTTGCGTTAGTGTTGCTAGGCAGTGATTTTGTCATGCCCCAAGGTTGGTCTTGGTTATTACTTCTCGGTGTGGGGGTGGCCACGCAAGTAGGGCAGGTGGGTTTAACCAAAGCCATGCAAACCGAAACCGCTAGCAAAGCTACCAGCTTTTCTTACCTACAAGTCGTATTCGCTGCTTTGCTAGGCTGGCTCGTCTTTAGCGAAGTGCCTGTCATATGGACGTGGATTGGCGGCGGTTTGATTGTCTTAGGGGCGTTTATTAATGTGGTGTATAGGGGGAAAAAGTAAAGAAATTGTCGCTTTTTATAACATTGATCTCATGTTCTAATAGTGGCAGTATCGTGATGTAGTCGGTAACGTTGATCTCGTTTCTCTTGGTAGGCTAGGGTGTAAACTTACAGTAAGTTGGTTTATGTGAGTATTAAATTTAAAGTGTACGAAAATACTTATCAGAGTTTTGTCTGAAACCAGAAAATGTAAATTTAGAAGGGATTTGTAAGTGAGTAGGTATATTTTAGTCGCACTAAAGGTTGTTTACTCTCTTGGGGAGCAATTCGTATTTTATTTGGCTGCTATTGTTGGGTTTTTAGTTTGGATAATTCTTGGCAATGTGTATGTGTCAATTCTAGCCTTTATTCTAATTTGCATTATTTTTTGGATGCTTCCATCGGTGTTTACTAAAAAAAATAAAATTAAAGATGATAGTAATGAATGAAGAGTTTTTATATGGCTCTATATAATAAAAAAATACTTGAGTGAGATAATGTGCTTGCATTAGGGTAAATAAAGCGCATGCGCATTTAGCCGCCGAGTGTTTGTAGATAAAAAGCGGTTATTAGTAATAAAAACAAAGAGTTGGAAGCTGTTTTTCGAATGTACAAGAGGAGAGATAGTGTGCCGGCACACTATTATAATGTTAAATTTATTTACAAGGAGAGTGCATGCCATTTACACCATTCCATATGGGCCCAGGAATCTTCATAAAAGCTTTACTACAAAGTAGTTTTAGCTTGATGGTTTTTGGTTGGGCACAAATAGTAATGGATATACAGCCACTAATCGTTTTAATCTCTGGTGAGGGCCACCTTCACGGATTTTCTCATACCTACATAGGCGCAACACTATTGGCCATTTTTTCAGCTCTTGGTGGGTAGCCTTTTTATCAGCATTTATAGGCACATTTAGTCATGTGGTCTTAGACAGCATCATGCACTCAGACGTAGAGCCATTCTATCCATTTAATGCCAGTAATAATTTGTTGGGCATCATCTCTGTAGCTGATCTTCATAAGTTCTGTGTGTATAGTGCTTTTATTGGTGGTATTCTTTACTTTGGTATTTATGGGTTACAAAAATTTAACAAGCGCAGGCAATCGGACTAATTTTCCACTGCACTCTAAATTAGTCCGTTGCTGCGGGCGTTATGTGTAAATTTGAAATGAATATATCAGATTATATTTCTCTAAGTTCAGCAGTAATAGCCTTGTCTGCTATGGGCATAGCTATTTGGCAAGGCTATGTTTCTCGCCGACATAATATTTTGTCTGTTGCACCAAAATTAGGTATTCATACAAGTTATCTTAATGGTTTAACTCTAACTCTTGAAAACAATGGTTTAGGTCCTGCGGTCATTGAGTCTTTTACGCTTACATGTGGAAATAAAGAATATATTAATCCAACAAATGATATCTATTCAGAAGCTTTGTCTTCCATTGGTCTAGATCCAATGGAATTGGAGTTTTCTTACGAGTACCATTTGCCAACAAAGGATACTACCTACACTGCAGGAACTAGGAAAAGGTTGCTAGAAATAATTCCACGAAGTGAGAAATGTACGCTTGAGACGCTAAATAAAATTGATAATAGTCTTTTGTTCAAAATTAAATATAGAAGCATGTATGAGAATGAAAAGTATTCTATTTGAGATCACACATAACAAAAGTGTCATGTTCGCACGCAAAAAGCCGCGTGCTGGGACGGGCTTACGCGCTGCTCCAGCCCGCCCCATACACTGGTGTTATGCGTCTAGGGGTTAGCTATGGATGCGAGAAAACTAGTAATTAAACCTACAATAGATAAGTCTCGGCAGAAAGGAGACATGGGCGCTGAGGTATACTACGAGTCAAAAAAATGCAATGTGGAAGTATACACAGGGCCTCTTGCAAAGCGCATGAGTGCTCTTCAATTATTAGCCAATGATTTAAAGCAGGTAATCGAATTTATCGAGATCTACGAAAGCAGTAGCCAAACGTCTCGTTTTGCTCTGTTTCAAGCGATAGCTATATCCTATGGTCGCTGTTATGTTGTAGGTAAAAAACGAGGCCTTTCTCTCGATGAAGAAAAGGTTTTTAAAAATGATAAGAATTTATTAAAAACACATAGAGATATGATTAATTTACGGCACAAAACGATTGCTCACGCTGATAGTGATGAAAGTTGTGAAACTCAAATTAGCATCGTTCACCCACCTGAAGACAATGAAGATTTGAGCTGCATAATTTTGTGTGCGGCACGAGGCGGACCGGGAGCATATACAATCCAACAGATAGAGAAGTTTAGACCTGTCCCTAAGTATGCGCTGAAATATGTGGAAAACGCTATCAATGATTGCCAAAGAAAAATTCTTTGCGACGCATAACAAATGTGTGAAGTACGCGGGCTTTGCCCGTAGGATTCGCTTTGCTCACCCGCTTACACAAGCGTTATGTGAACCCTCAAATTCCGGAGATAGAACCTGAACATACTAACTGACAAACTTAAGTTCTTGTTGGTGGCATACTTCTCAAAGCATATATGTCCAGATTGTTTTTCTCTAACTAACGAAGAAGCAAAAAAGAACGATTTCTACGAAGTTCACATATATGTACCAAACGCGTCAAATGATGAAATCGCAAAGATACCTAAAAAGAGTCATGGGGCACTTAGAATTAAATGCGAGTTCATGCCGATCAAAAATGCCTCAAGGTGGGGTGGTATTCTCGCTGGCAAAATAAAAAACACTGGGACTACTGAGTTCTCAGAAGGGCTGCTATCTTCAGGCTATTTAAGGTATTCAAGAATCGATGTGAATTATTACTTCGGACATTGGAATTTCCGAGAGCAGGACTGCTCTATCCCTACTCTTATTTATTTATTTGTTTTGAGATGCTTTAAAATCGTATATATAAGCATCATAAAGTACAGCCTAGTTAAATATTATAGAAAACTAAGATCTAGACGAAAATTTAGAGCACCGTTAAAAAGTAAGTATGAAATTTATCAAGCCCTCATGAATAATGACAATGTGCTTAGAAAAGGGTCTTTTACAAAAAGCGAGCTATCTAATGTCTTGTTTGGGAATCATTATGTAGGTGAATATTCCGTATACCAAAAAGTGTCAAAGTCATTGGATTGGATTTTGGATGCGTGTATCGAAGATGGTGAAATGAGGAAGGTAGGAAACCAAGATGACTCTCTGTATGAGATAAAGGGTAAAGGAATACACTATTTCACACTAACTAAAGAGCACTTAAAAAATGAAGAAGCAAATAAGCTAATTCAGCAACAACAGATATCCATTCAAAAGAAAATGGTCCGGCTTACGGTATTTTTAGTGATTGGCACTTTCTTATCGGCTATCGATAAGAGCGAACAAATTAAAACGTTTATGACGGGCCTCATTTCACGGCTTAATTCATTAATCGAAATTGCGGTGAAAATATTCACATAACAAAGCGTTGCACCGAACAAGCCGGTGAGCTCGGCGTTATTTTCGGAAATATTCATCAGGGTTTAAATAAATAGCCTTTTTACCCCCTTGAATATCGTTGTCAATTTTCCAAAAATAGGGGAATAGCGTCAAAAGGGAAAAATGTAGATGCGCCGGTTTATTGAGGGCATTACCTGAATCTCCAAGTGTACCTATTTTCTCCCCTGCCATTATGAAATTACCAATATTAGTTGAGGTGCTTTCCATATGGGCAAAATAATGTAAGCGCCATTTTGGCCCCAGTCCTAAAATAACATTGCCGCCTTTTTTAATATTGCCAGAGTAAATGATGAGTATGTGAGTAGAAGCTATTACCGGTGTCCCTTTTTTGCCAAATATATCTATCCCTTTATGGACAATAGATGAACCCCAAGGGTAAAACCAAAACGTATTTTTATTCCAATCTTTTTCTGTGGCGGCATCAACAGGAATGATTCTAGGTTCTGGGACAAGGAAACCAAATAATACAAATAGAAAAAGACCAGCAACTACTTTTCTCAAGGGCAAACACTTGAATCTTGTTTTAGGGCGGGTAATTTTTCTCTTTGTTTAAAATACTCGATCATTTCTTTTGATGCGGGAAATTCGTAAGCGGTTTCAGGGGCGTATAAATGATCTGAGGAATCACCGCATAGTAAAACGAGCATTGCGTATGCTGCTTCTGGTTTTTCAGGGCGTGAATCTGCTCTTCCTGCTGACGTATAGTTGATAGAGCTATATTCAGGCCCCAAAACAGTATGTTCAACATCTGCTTTTATCTCATAGTAGGTACTATCATAGGGATTGCCTACAATAACCCTATGAAACCAGCTGTTCGGAGTGGTTCTGGCCTCGGTTGCATAGACAATAGCAGCATAATCGACATCACCAAGCTGCTTTTCAATCATTTTCATGACGTCAGCATCTTCCAAATAGTCTATGCTAGAAGTTAAGCGGCCTTCCTTTGGATGCCATGCCTCATCATTATAAAAAGCGGCATAAACCAGCCCAATGATCATCAAGGCGATGACGATAAAAATATAAGACTTTTTCATTAGCTTACCGCCCAAAACCAAATGGCTCTAGAGTTCTGTAAATCTGAATATTGTAGTCTAGGATGAATAAATCCAAGATCTAAAGAATTTAGCATGTTCAAACGAAACCAGCCTGCACTGGTTGTCTTTGATCCATCCCAAAAGTCAATATGATCACCGCTACGATTACCAAATGTTTCTCTTTTTCTGCGCCAATAATCTTTAAAAAATATAATGCCTGTTTTTCCTGCTAAAGAAATATTAAAGTCTTCCGGTGTTATTTTTTGTAAGCTACCTATACCCTTAATGTTTCTTTTTCGCAGTTCATTAGCCAACTCTTCAGCTCTGATAGCATGATTTCTATGTGATTCTTCCTTTTTTGCAAGATTACATAGTTGTATGCCCCATTTTCCCACTTCAAGGCCGCACTTTTCAAAAGCTACGCTCACATTAATAGCACACTGATTTCCTATAGTAATAACCTCACCGGGCTTTTGAGGAAAGCCGCCACCAATACAAGCTTTACCGTTATCTGCGATAATCGGATGGTTTTTCCATAGGTTTTTAAAGGTAAAAGTATCAACGGCTATTTTCTCTGCTACGTTAGACATAATAATTTTCCTTATAGTTGGGTATTGGTTTTGGTATCAAAGCCAATCGCGGCAGGGGCCTGAGCTACACCATTTTCATCGTAAGGTGTATAGCGTGTTTCTATAGCAGTAAAGCTGATACGAATCTCTTCATTGGGGCGGTTTAGATCATCTTTGTGCGCTATAACACGATAACCACTAATGATGGAATTTCGTAGGGTATAGGACATAAAAACATCTGAACCGTTACCTTGCCCTGTCTTGGTTAGATGAATTTCAACATCTTTACCTGTCCCACAGCAGCTTTCGATGAAGATTTTAGGTGTGGCTTTATCCATTCGGCGAACAATGACTAAATCGCCAATAACGGCATTAGCACTTTCACGATCTCCACGGGTACTTGTAGCTGAGGTGACCTTGCGGTTGACATCCCACTTTAAAGTAAGAATATCCATCCAGCCGGAGTGGTTAGGGTCGGAACTTTCACCGATAACTCCGTCTCTTCTTGCAAAAATAGACATGTTGTTGGCTCCTAAAAATCAATTTTAAGTACGTTTCCCTGTTTTCCTTTTATACTCCGAAACTTCTTCAGATAAACAGATTTTGTGGGATAATCCAATATATTGGTTTGCAAGTCAATGTAAGGTTTTAGGTGAATAGCTTTTATAATTCTTCAGCTTACTACTGTTCCTTCTTAACGACTGTGCTTCATTTATTCTCGATGTTATTTTTGTGATGAGCGTCGCTTTTTATGTGTGAGCTTGGTTGTTTTTGAGGTGGTAAGTTCTCGCTAATAAAGTAATTAAAGGGGTAAAGCCCATATAATTCTATATGAAGTATATAATGTTAAATCAACTAAGCCTGAGTGCTTTAAATCAATAGACGCTAAATAATAATTTGAAGGAATTTTAATGAATCAAGAAATATCATTAGTTATAAAAATTGAAGTGCAAGAGGGAAAGCGCCAAGAACAAATTAATGCCTTCAATACCCTTGCTCCTATAGTCAGGGCCGAATTGGGTTGTATTCAATATGAATTAAAAGCAGTAGAAGACAATGAAAATCAATTTGTCCTACTTGAAAAGTGGGCATCTATGGCGGCGCTTGATGCTCATGATAAGACGGCTCACATGGTTGAGTCGGATTCTAAGAATCACTTATTTCGGGCAAAGCCCGCAGAAGTGTTAAAATTAGTCGATCTTTGAAAAAAGCAACAATACTGTGAGTGCGAAAGAAAAGCCGCCGCTTCGCGATGGCTTTTTGCTTTCGTGGTAGCGGCGTTATGCGTTCCCTCTAAAAAATAGGATAAAGATATGTCAGATTGCATTGCAACCTTTTTTGAAGCTTGGCAAATTGAAGACGCTGAGGCTCGGCTTGCTAAGATCAATAGTGCTGTGACAGAAAATATACAGTACGACGATCCGCGCACGCCTGAGACCTTAAATGGTATTGAAGCATTAAATAACTATGTCGCTATGTTTAGTGCAAATGCGCCCGGTTGGTCGGCGAAAGTGGTTAAAAGTGACACCGTTTCCAGTGTTACTCGTGTCACCGTCGCTTTCAGCGGCATGGGGCCAGATGGTTCACAACAAGTTCAGCTCGGCCAATACTTTGTAGAAAAAGATGGGGAGCTTGTATCCCGTATGGTGGGGTTTGTTGGTACTGGTGAGGAGAATTGAACTTATGTGTGGGCAATAAGTTAAAAAGGTGGAGTTGCAAATGATTGTCGGTAGCTGCTTATGCGGGAGCATAAAATACGAAATCACAGAAGCGCTTGGCGACATCGTACATTGCCATTGTAAAACATGTCGTAAAGCTCATGGAGCCGCATTTTCCAGTGTGGCATCAGTTAAAGATAGTGACTTCACTTTATCAGGTCGGGAATACTTGAATGTATATGAATCCTCACCGGGCAAAATGCGTTATTTTTGTTCTTCTTGCGGCACACAAATTTACGCAAAGCGAGAAGGTACTGAACATTTAATATTACGCTTAGGCTCTTTAGATTCAGATCCAGAGAGTACAGAAAGAAAGCATATATGGGTATCGCAGAAAGCGAGCTGGTACAAAGTGAATAGCGATTTACCCGAGTGCCAAGAGTATGAATGACCCTCATAATAAATACGTTAATAATCGTCCACAAAAAACGTGAGCTGGATTCGCTACGGCTCTCCTTTTGTATGTGATTATAAGAAATGAAAAATAAATTGATAGTTCTATTGGCTTTAATTTTAGGTGCTGTTATTGGTGCAGGTGTTGTATGGGTCAAGTCATATAATACAAGCCTTGAGTTGCCTGACCAGCAGATTTTATTGGAAGGTATATTAGATCACTCAGCAATAGTCATTGCGGAAGAACATTATGCTTGTGAAGGTAAACCCCTAAAAACCGTGGGAGCGGTTGTTGCCTCTTTGATAGAATCTAATAAGCGACATACTAGGAACGTTCTTTCTTATGGTTGCTATAACTCGGTATGCACCATGTCAGTGACCGACTGCAAGCCTTGGCAGTCAAGTGAGTGCGGTAGCCGGTTTTTGAGATTTGATCTTAATGTTAATGGCAATATTGACGAAAAATCTTTTAGCTGTTTCGATATGCCGTAATTACATCAGCGAAAAAGTGGTAAAAAGGTTGATGAAAAAAAGGTGACGGAGTGATCGACAATAAATTCGCCATCACCTTTTATTAGACCTAGCTTAACGTTACTTTTCGGTAACAAGGTATTTATATTTCCCCTCTAAACCACTCCATTGCTCGTAATCAAGGGGAGGTTCTTTTTCCTCTGTAATACTTGGCCATACCTCAGCGAGCCGAGCATTTATTTCAATAAATCTTATCTGCTCTTCGGGTAATTCATCTTCTGCGAAAATGGCATCTTCCGGACATTCTGCTGTACAGAGGTTACAATCGATACAACCTTCAGGGGTGGGGTCAATTACTAAAAAGTTTGGCCCTTCCCTAAAGGCGTCTACTGGACAAACCTCAACACAGGTCGTGTGTTTACAGTTGATACAGTTTTCTGTAACCACGAAAGTCATTTTCTTTTCCTGCTGTTTATTTGAGTGTTATCAAATAATACAAAAGCACTTTATATTTGTAAAAGTGGTATATTTTATTTTTATTATCGGTTTTGGTTGTATAAGGCTGTAACAATAGAATGTGAAAACTAGTCAGCTCTTGCTGCTGAGATTTATATATAGGTAGTTGCTTCTGTCATAGCAATAATGAGACTCGCTTTTTAAGTTCAGGAAGAACCTCGTTAGAGAACCAAGGATTATTTTTGAGCCACCGATTATTGCGTGGGCTAGGGTGAGGCATAGGCAGCGTATTTGGCCAGTAGCTTTTCCATTGTTGAACCGTTTCTGTCAATGTTTTTGCTGGGTTATTAGGGATATGCCAGTTGAGTGCGTACTGCCCAATAACCAGTGTTAGCTGAATATTAGGTAGTAGAGCCAATAGTTGTGTTCGCCATTGTTCAGCGCATTGAATGGGTGGGGGTAAGTCACCACTTTTTCCTGTTCCTGGATAACAAAAAGCCATTGGCAAAATAGCGATGTTCGAGGGATTATAAAAGGTATCGCGATCAAGGCCCATCCAGTCACGTAATCGATCACCTGAAGGGTCATCAAAAGGGATGCCTTTTTCGTGAGCTTTTCTTCCCGGTGCTTGACCGGCGATCAGTATTCTAGCATTGGGGTCGAGTTGCAAAATAGGTTTGGCACCAAGAGGGAGTTCATGACAAGATGAGCATCGGCGGACACTTTTTACTATTGATAGAATGTCCTGAGCTTTGATTTGGTTTTGTGTCAATGCGATAACCTCTTTATGCTGCAACTTGAGAATGCATCCGCCGAAATTCACCGGGTCTTACTGTATATTGTTTTTTAAATGCCTGACTAAATGCGGCTTCAGATTGATAACCAATACGTTCGGCAATTGAAATTAATGGAATGGTGGTTTCAGTCAGCAGGCGGCTTGCTTTTTGTAATCGCACCAGAATAACATATTGTAAGGGCGTCATATTGGTTAGTTCGGTAAAGCGATTAGAAAATGATGAGCGCGACATATTAACCAATTGCCCCAATCGTTCAACACTCCAGTCATCTGCTGGGTTTGCGTGTATAGCAGATAGTACTTGTTTAATGCGTGCATCAGAAAATGCAGATAAAAATGGGATGCGCTCTTTACTTGTATTTAATGTTGCACGTATTACCTGAATAAGAATAATTTCTGATAGACGATCGATAATAGCATGAGCGCCAGGCTCTAACTTTACTGCTTCGTGGGAAATAAACCCCATTGCGCTATCGAGCCATTGAGTATTATAACTTTCATCGCCTGACACATAGAGTTTTCGTGGAAGATTTTCCAGTAAAGGGTGATTGCCTAAATCATCAAATGAAAACTCGCCGCAGACAAGACAGCAACCTGAACCACCGCCACCGTAAATTAGAGGGCCTTCTCCACTATAGCCAACTTCTTCCAATACCTCAGATAAAGGTCGTATTGGTGTTGTTGATGTGTCTGCGAGTTTATGTGAGGCGCCATGGGGAATAATCACCATGTCACCATTCGACATATGCATTGCCTCACCATTACTAATTTGTAGCCAGCACTCACCACGCGTAACGATATGAAATCGAGCCACCTTTTCTTTAGCGGGTACCTCGACCCCCCAAGGTGAGGTTAATTCTGTCCGGAAATATAAGCTACTGGACAAACGTAGCGCATTTAAAATATCAGTCAGTGCATCCATAGTGTTTTACCTAAGACGGAAGGTCAATCTAGAGGGTGAGTCATAGGCTATCAGAGCTCTAATGACAAATCACTTAAACAAAGAAAATAAATACGATTTAGCATTTGATCAATACGATTTAGTATCGGAGCATATTTTTGATACGAATGAGTATTAAATTGGTGGTTTTGATTATGTTCTATCCACTTTCTATCGTGGATTATGGTGCCCAAGAAAGTGACTGACTTTCTTGATTTAAATCACTTTAACTCATTCTGGAGATGACTAATGAATATTAAACAATACATAGTAGCAATGATCGCAATGCTTGCTTTTTCTATTAATGCAGCCGCGTCAGAGTATAACCATAGTGTGCCAGCAGTACAGGGCTATGATGTGGTTTCGTATCAAACGGCTAAGCGTCCAGTACGTGGCAATGGTCACTTTATTTCTACTTATCAAGGTGCAACATATCAATTTTCAAGCAAAGCTAATTTAGCGCTCTTTAAAAAAGACCCTGCTAAGTATGCTCCGGCCTATGGCGGTTTTTGTGCTTTTGGTGTTTCCGTAGGTAAAAAGTTTGTTGGTGACCCAGAAGTTTGGCGTGTTGTAGACGGAAAACTATATCTTAATCTTGATACTAGTATTCAGTCTGAGTGGTTAAAAGATGTACCTGGCCGTATTGAAACTGCTAATACTGAGTGGACAAAAATTAAGGATAAGTCGCCGGCTTCGTTATAAGCATTACATTATTACTACCGCATGATAGAGGGCGTATATCCCTCTATCATCAACTAATACTTTACCGTTAGATAAGAGGTTTGTTATGGAAGCAGCATATTATTACCTTGCTTTAAGTGGAATGTTAACAGTGCTCTTGTGGGTGCCTTATATTCTGGCGAGAGCAATTACATGGGGGATCCCCACATTTCTTAATAATTACCCTGAGGGCTTTCCAAAAGAACAGCCAGAACCTCCATTGTGGGCTCAGCGTTCTCATAGAGCACATTTAAATATGGTGGAAACTTTACCTGCATTTATAGCTGTTGTATTGGCCGCCAGTGTTATTGCCCCTGAAACGGTTTATGAGAATATTGCACAATATGCGCAGTTATTCTTTATTGCGAGAGTAGTACATGCTTTTGTTTATACCTTGGGTATTCCCTATTTACGGACCCCAGTATATTTAGTTTCATGGTTCGCAGTATTGATGATTGGTATAAGTGTTATTTGATTATTTTACTCACGAATACATCATCAAAAGGTATTCGTAATATTGGTAGTTAAAATGTGACGATGATTCGTTTGCAACATGTTTTAATAAAGCATGTTGCAGCGAGTTATACGAATAGATCTATTGTAAGGAGCAATCTAAATCCCATTTATGATTCGCTATCGAACTGTACTTGAGCTAACGAGTCTTTCACGGCTTTAATAAGTTCTAACACGGACAATGGTGGAAGGGTGCCGTAAGTATGAACTGCATAAATAGCGATGGGCTTGGTTAAGCCGTCTGATAATAAAGGTACAAGCTGTCCGTTTCTTAGGTCGTTTGCTATAGCAAGGTCAGGTAGCAGTGCTATCCCAAGCCCTTTGCGTGCGAAGTTAATTTGCGCTTCAATGGTATTACATTTCAACATAGTTTGAAATTTTAGGCGAAACGTTTTTTTATTTTTCTTCGACGAAAGCTCGTGCGTTGTTGTCATACCTTCACGAAAGTGTGCAATATAAGGTAATTGCTGTAACCAGTCATTTGCCTGTTCGGAGTTATGCGGAATATCATGCAGAATGTGTGGGCTTGCACATAGAATATCTCGTAATACGCCTACTTTTTTTGCTTTAAGGTTGCTATCAGGTAATTTCCCTACAGAAATGGCAAGGTCTATACCACTAGCAACTAGGTCAAGGCGGCTATCATCAGCAATAACTTCTGGTTTGAGTTTCGGAAAACGTTGAGTAATTTGATATATGGCTGGAGCCAATATTGGGCCAACCAGTGAATGAGGTGCTGTAACTCTAATAGGTCCTGCTGGGCAAGCGCCGAAATCTTCCATTTCTGTACTCGCTAAATTTGCAAGCGTGAGCATTTCTTTGCACCGCCTATAATAACGTTCACCTGCGGGTGTTAGTGAAAGCTGGCGTGTAGTGCGGGTAATAAGCTTAACGCTTAGCCGTTCTTCCAACCGCTTAAGATTTTGACTAACGGCCGATTTAGCCAGGTTAAGTTGATCCGCTGCTTTTGTAATTGAGCCAACCTCAACAATGGTTGTAAAAGTAAGAGGAAGTACTGATAGCATAAACCATTGTTCTCTATATGTGAATAGTGTTTTATTATAATAGCTGTTTTAAAAACAATTTTGAAGGCTTAATATTGCCCTACTAACAATAGGAAATTATTATGACTAATCTAAAATTACATATCCTTGTCGCAGCAGTTATATTATTTGTTACCGCTCCGGTGTTCTCAGATCAGGCAAATATTAAAGCCGCTACAGATTATGATGTGCAGGTAGCCGTAGCTGTTGCTAGCAAGGCGTGGAAAGATGCTTTTAATGCGGGGGATGCCGCAGCGGCAGCTGAACTCTATGAAGATGATGCAATAATGGTTGTTAAGCCTTTTGGTACATTTAAAGGTAAAGAAGAAATATTGGCTTTTTGGACAGATATTATCAATAAAGGTTTTGACGATGTTGTTTATTTTAATACTACAACGATAGTATTGGATCATCAGTCTGCTCAGATATCTGCCGATTGGCGAATGAATAATGCTAGGGGCGTAATAACAAATGAAACTTGGGTGATTCAACCAAATGGTAAAGCACTACTACACGAAGACCATTTTGAAATTTTACAATAGAAAAATCTAACACATAAATCAATAAGGAATTGGATCGCAACATTTAATCTCATTTGGCCGCGAGTCCATAGCGGCCAAATGAGAATGTCTATTGACTTAAGTCAGCTGGGTTAAGCAAACTGATTCATCGTATTATCTTTTCCTGATGCTTTTAATGCTTGTGAACCTGAGAAGTATTCCTTGTGTTCGTCGCCAATATTGGAGCCCGACATATCTTGGTGCTTAACACAGGCCAGTTTTTCTCTAATCTCTCGGCGTTGAACATCGGCAACATAAGCGAGCATGGCACGATCACCAAAGTAATCTTTTGCTAAAGTATCCGTTGATAAGGCGGCAGTATGATACGTTGGCAAGGTAATTAAATGATGGAATATACCAGCGTGCTCGGATGCTTCTTTTTGAAAGTTCTGTATCGCAGCATCGGCTTCGGCGGCGAGTTCAGAGCTATCATATGCTTCACTCATCAACTCTTTGCGATCGTATTGCGACATATCAACGCCTTCTTCTTGCCACCGGTCAAACACTTGTTGTCTGAAGTTTAATGTCCAGTTAAATGATGGGCTGTTGTTATACACGAGTTTTGCATTTGGCATAATATTGCGAATACGGTTCACCATCTTAGCGATTTGACCCACATGCGGTTTTTCAGTTTCAATCCACAGTAAGTCCGCACCATGTTGTAGTGATGTGATGCAATCGAGTACAACACGGTCTTCACCTGTGTCGGGTTTAAAGCGAACCAAGCCATTAGCTAAACGAGTTGGCTTAATAAGCCTGCCCGCTTGGCGTATCACCATGTCACCTTCGCTAATATCCTCCGCCGAATTTACTTCTTCGCCATCAATAAAGGCATTGTATTGTTCGGCAAGGTCTCCCGCTGTTTGTGACACGGGAATTTTTTGTGTTAAACCTGCACCAAGTGAATCGGTACGTGCAACAATAATACCGTCGTCAATACCCAGTTCTAAAAATGCATAACGAACAGCATTGATTTTGGCTAAAAAATCTTCGTGAGGAACAGTTACCTTGCCATCTTGGTGTCCACATTGTTTTGCATCCGATACCTGATTTTCCAATTGAATACAGCAGGCGCCTGCTTCAATCATTTGTTTAGCTAATAAATAGGTTGCTTCCTCGTTACCAAATCCAGCATCAATATCGGCAATAATAGGTACAACGTGTGTTTCAAAATTATCGATTTTATTTTGAATCGCTTTCATTGCAATTTGATCGCCTTGTTCTTTAGCTGCATCCAATTCTTTAAAAATATGATGTAGCTCACGAGCATCAGCTTGTCTCAAAAAGGTATACAGCTCTTCAATTAAGCTCGATACTGATGTTTTTTCATGCATGGATTGATCGGGCAGTGGACCAAACTCTGAACGTAGAGCCGCTATCATCCAGCCAGACAGATAAAGATAGCGCCCTTTTGTTGAGCTAAAGTGCTTTTTGATGGAGATCATCTTTTGTTGCCCAATAAAACCATGCCAACATCCTAAAGACTGTGTGTATTGGCTGGGGTCTTTATCATAAGCTTCCATATCTCGTCGCATAATTCCCGCTGTGTATTTTGCGATATCTAAACCGGTTTTAAAGCGATTCTGTAATCGCATTCGTGCTACATTTTCTGGTTTGATGGCTGACCACGAACTATTTTGTTGTTCGATGGTTTCTGTAGCTGTTTTTATCGCTTGTTGATACTGTGTCATGATATTTCCCCTAATGTGCTTGTGAATGTAAGAAGCGAGTCGCTTCAGTTTTTTTTCTATTTTCTGTCATCACTTTTTCCATTGGAGACAGTGATCCCTTTTGTAAATTTTTAGCTTGCCGACGGTACTGATGTAGTATGGTTTCGGTATAACCTGAGGGTTGTTCCTTACCTTTAAATACGAGATCCAATGCAGCCTTAAATGCCAAGTTTTCATTTGTGTTCGAAGACATTGGTTTGTAAGCTGGGTCATATATATTTTGCTCATCTACAATACTGGCCATACGTTTAAAAACGGTAAGCACTTGCTCTTTCGTGCATATTCCATGTGCTAGCCAGTTAGCGATATGCTGGCTGGAAATACGTAAGGTCGCTCGGTCTTCCATCAAACCTATGTTGTTAATGTCAGGTACTTTTGAACAGCCAATACCTTGATCAATCCATCGAACGACATAACCTAAGATACCTTGTGCATTATTTTCTAATTCCCTTTCTATCATCCCTTCACTTAAGTTCTCTCCTTCCGATATTAATGGGATGGATAGAATGTGGTTTAAATCGGCCTGTTTTCTTTCAATCAATTTTTTCTGTTGAGCAAAAACATCGATGTCGTGATAATGCAAAACATGTAACATCGCCGCCGTCGGTGAGGGCACCCATGCTGTATTGGCTCCGGCAAGAGGATGATCAGCTTTGGTGTCCATCATTTCTTTTAATCTATCGGGTTTGGCCCACATGCCTTTGCCTATTTGTGCCTTGCCAGATAAGCCGCAAGCTAAGCCGATATCGACATTTCGATTTTCATAAGCGCTGATCCAGTTTTGTTCTTTTATCTTATCCTTAGGTAAAAAAGCCCCCGCTTGCATGCTGGTATGAATTTCATCACCGGTACGATCCAGAAAACCTGTGTTAATGAACACGCAACGTTGCTTAGCTGCGCGTATACACTCTTTTAAGTTAACCGTCGTGCGACGCTCTTCATCCATGATGCCGATTTTTATGGTGTTTTCAGTAAGCCCTAGCATCTGCTCAACACGACTAAATAGATCGCAGGTAAATGCCACTTCTTCTGGGCCATGCATTTTTGGTTTTACAATGTAAATGCTGCCCGTCTTACTATTGGCAATGCGTTTGTCATTGTTGTTTAAATCAATCGTTGCGATTAAAGTGGTAAAAATAGCATCGAGAATGCCTTCGGGTGTATTGTTTCCTTCTCTATCTTTAATCGTATCGATTGTCATGAGATGACCTACATTACGAATAAACATTAAGCTGCGACGACGAATGTAGTATGGGTCTCCGTCTCGTCCAGAAAAAACACGATCTCGTTGTAATGCTCGAGTCACAGTTTTACCGTCTTTAATAAAGTTAGTGCTCAATGTCCCTGTCATTAAACCTAGCCAATTGCTATACACTTCAATTTTATCTTCTGTATCAACGGCAGCGATGGAGTCTTCGCAATCCATTATCGTTGTGAGAGCGGCTTCGACACGGATATCTTCAATGCCGGCATCATCTAATGTCCCCACATTGGTATTCGCTTGAATACGAATGTTGATATGCAGGCCATTATTTTTCAGAATGATTTCATTGGGCGCATTTTTAGAACCATTGAAGGCAACAAATTGGCTAGAATTTTTTAGTCCAACGTAGATTCCTTCTTTGGTTACAGCCGTTAGTTTTTGGTAATAAATTTGATAGAGAGTAATATCGTGATGAGATGCACCATCATCCAAAGGAAAATGTTTATCGAGAAAATCACGACCAAAGCGTATAACCTCTTTTCCGCGTAATGCGTTATAGGTTTTTCCGGGTTTCAATTTTCCTGTGTGGGGAATAACGTCGCTGCCGTAAAGGGCATCATACAAACTGCCCCAGCGTGCGTTAGCGGCATTGAGTGCGAAACGTGCATTCTTTAAAGGAACAACTAATTGAGGCCCTGCCAGCCTAGCAATCTCATCGTCAACATTGTCAGTCTCAATCGTAAAGTCTTCTCCTTCTTCCGTAAGGTAACCAATATCACGAAGAAATTGTTGATACTCTTCTATGTTGGTTTTTCGGTAATCATTGCTTCGATGCCACTCGTCAATCTTTGTTTGTAATGCTTCACGCGTTTCTAAAAGAGCTTGATTGCGTGGAGTAAAGTCTTCAAAGATCTTTTGAACATCAATCCAAAATTGTTTTGGGTTGATGTTCGTTAAGGGCAGCACCTCGCGATTCACGAAATTATCGAAAGCGGGGTCAATTCGATATTGTGGTCGTGTTTTCATGGTGTAGCCCTCTTGGTTAAAGCCCATTTGTATAGGCTGGTTCGCATTTCAGTTTGTTTTGTTCTAATAATCAGCGGTTTGGAGCAAGGCTTGTTTTAGAACATGATTGCAGTGTAGAACTTTTTGTATAATAATTTCACAATAGAAATTACACAGTGTAAATTTTACAAAATGAAGATAACCAAAAGTCTAATGCGAAATGCTCATTTTCTCGGTACGAAGATTCGAGGGTTGCGCAAGCGCAATAACCTCACCATGGAGGATCTCTCTGCACGCTGTATCAAAATAGATAGGGATTCCGCACCTTCAGTATCGTATTTGTCGATGATTGAGCGCGGTAAACGCTTTCCTAGTGAAGATATGTTGGGAGTGATTGCTCAGGTCTTTCAGAAGGAGTTGAGTTGGTTTCTAGACGATAGCTCAGAAGAGGAGGCGATTAAGCCTGTTAAAGGTAATCGAGGTGGGATTCGCGGGATGACCTTAGAGCCTAGCTTCTTGTTTTCTAAAGAAAGTTTACAGATTGTGGTCCCTGAAATGCTGTCTCAGGCAGGGGTGTCGGGGCAACAATTTGCGCATTTGTTAATACGAGCACACCAAGAGCATCACCAAAATCATTTTCCTGATTTAGAGCGAGCGGCAGAGGAGGTGGGTCGCAAGCAAATGCCTCTGACTCTCGATGGGGTGATGGATATTTGTGGGAATCTCGGTTTAGAGATATGTTGGTTTGACCGCTTACCCGATGAGATTTTGGATGAAATGGGGGGCAGTTCAAAAAATTTAGTTCGCTCTTTTTTCGCCCCGCCGAATAAAATTTATGTCAATACCGCCCTAAAAGCCCACCCTGTACGCTTGAAATATGACTTGGCTGTACAAATTGGCCACTGTGTTTTACATAATAGTGATGGTGTTAAAAGTATTATGGTTGCCGGCAGGGGCTCAGCGAGCCAAGGCCAAAATGAAGCGTTTGAAGAAACAGTAGACTCACAAGATATTATTCATGCATGGCGAGATTTCGAGTGTAGTTTCTTTGCTGGTGCGCTTTTATGTCCCAAAGTCCCTTTTAGGCAGTTGCTGGATAGATATAACTATGAAGTTAACATTGGTCGCCTAGTTGATGTCTCAACCTCAGTGATTATGCGGCGTATGACCGCAGTGTCTCCTTACTCACATTGGCACTATTTTGATGCCTATCCTCCCGGAAAGCTAAAAGCCGTCTACCGTGGCAATGGTATCCCGCTACCTTGGGGGAATATGCGTATGGTCCAAGACCCTTGTCAGCACTGGGCGGTATTTCGCATGATTGATACGCCCACAAATGAGAGTTCGTCTCAAATATCGATTCTTGATTCCAATGGTCAACCGAGAATTTATGCCTGTGAATCCATAAAGGTTAGTGACTTGGCCGGTAACCCCCACGTCTTATGTGCCGGCATTGATTTAAACCCTGCAATTGAATCTCAGGGTAAGGATGCCAATGCCATAGCGGGTGAGTTGAAAGCGGCTTGCGGGGGTGCTGGAGGGACTGTCGCGATCCCGAAAGCAGTGAAAAGTGAGCTAAGTAGTGTCGCTAAAATCTTAAACATCGCATGGGTTGAGCGAGGGATTGAACGTGATGCTCGCTTAATTTGTCCTCGCAGCAGTGCATGCCCTCGAACCCCCTGTTGCCATAAGAAAAAGCAAAAGGCAGAAGTGAAAATGAGTTTGGCGGAGATTAAGCAGGATATTATGGGCACTCGATAACCGTAGATCTGAATGTGCAGTATGTACTGTCTAAACTTTTAACTCTTTTAGTCTCTTTCCCACATCTACAATGGCTTCTATTGCCGGCTTTAGCTCATTTCCTAGTGACGTTAACGAATATTCAACGGTCGGTGGTGATGTCGGCATCACTTCCCTATTAATCACTCCTTCAGCTTCTAGTTTCTTTAATCTCTGAGTTAACACTTTTGGTGAAATGCTACCGAGATCGCTTTTGAGCTCGCTAAACCGACGTGGCTGCGAGCTTAAGTACCAAATAATGTTAGGTGTCCACGCTCCTCCAATGATACTCAAGCACTCTCCAAGAGGGCAGTTTTCCGGCGGTGGTACTACTTTATTTTTTCTTCGTTTAATCATCTGTTGCCCCTTTTATTGCCCCTTTCTTGATGGATACAAGGTTACTTTTAGGTTACTTAAGAATTGACTATATATTAAATAGTTACTTTCTTAAAGGAAGTGATAGTGGTTATACTTTTCTCATATTCACATTAAGGAGCACCCAATGGGCCCGCACAACGAGTTAACAACATTGCTTAATATTCGGTACCCAATCGTACAAGGCCCTTTTGGTGGCGGCTTATCCAGCATCGAACTACTTTCTACAGTATCGAATGCGGGAGGCTTAGGCTCATATGGTGCGCACCATCTTTCACCAGAGGAGATAGGGCCGCTAGTTGCCAATATCCGCTTGAAAACATCGAGCCCATTTGCCATTAATTTGTGGCTGTCAAACAGTGATCATGACGAGAATGTCAGCCGTGATCAATTTGAGCAGTATGCCGATTTATTTGGCCCTATTTATCGACGATTTAATCTCCCGCTCCCCAATTATGTTGAACATTATTCAGAAAACCCTGCCGATCAAGTTGATGCGGCTATACAAGCTGCACCACCTGTCCTGAGCTTTGTATTCGGTGTGCCGGATCATGAGGTTATTGATCGTTGTAAGGAAAAAAATATCATCACGATAGGAACCGCCACAACGGTTTCGGAAGCGATAGCCTTAAAAAAAGTAGGCATTGATTTAGTCGTGGCCACCGGCTTTGAGGCGGGTGGTCATCGCGTTTCCTTTTTAAAAGAGCCTGAAGACTGTCTTACTGGTACCTTTGCACTAATACCTCAAGTAGTTGATCAGCTTGATATCCCCGTTATTGCAGCCGGCGGTATTGCCGATATTAGAGGTGTCCGAGCAGCAATGGCATTAGGTGCGCAAGGTGTCCAAATCGGAACTGCATTTTTAGCATGCAAAGAGTCAGGCACCAGTAACCAGCATCGTCAAATACTATTCAAAAAGCAGTCAGAAGCGACAGTGTTAAGTCGGGCGTATACGGGAAGGCTTGCACGGTTTGTCGAAAATGAATACATCAGAGCGATTGAAAAAACAGCTCAATTACCACTTCCATTCCCGCTTCAGAGTTTCTTTTCTAAGGCCATTAAAACAGCCGCTACAAAAAAAAATGATGATGAGTATATGTCGCTATATGCAGGCCAAGCTGTTTCATTGCTAAAGCATCAACGAGCGGAAATGCTATTTCAATCACTCGTGACTGATTTTTTATAAACACGCTTTTTTCATTAATAGAGGATAAACGCTAATGTATAAACTATATTCAATACCCGGTACCTGCTCAACAGGT
Source organism: Cellvibrionaceae bacterium (assembly GCA_050633525.1). Taxonomy (GTDB): domain Bacteria; phylum Pseudomonadota; class Gammaproteobacteria; order Pseudomonadales; family Cellvibrionaceae; genus CANLBN01. Next base: position 8,547 of record JBOEGR010000044.1, on the reverse strand, counting down.
ATTACTGTTTTATTGCAAGAATTAGGGCAGGATGTTGAAATTATTAACCCTCATGATATAGAGGGCTACACGAGTATTTCACCGACTAATCAAGTCCCAGCACTGGATGATAATGGTTTGATCCTCACGGAAGGCGCAGCGATTGCGCTTTATCTTTTGGATAAACATGGGAGTGATTTGCGACATGATGATTCAGAAAAACGGGGAGAGTTTTTGCGTTGGTTAATGTTTAATTATGCGACTTTGCATCCATCTTACTCAAAATTATTCACGGTCAATGGTGTTATGGAGGGGAGTTCAGAGAAAGATGCGCTTTTAACAAAGCTGGCGGATCTAGTTTCTGATAACTGGGCTATTCTCGATAGACGGTTAGAGGGAAGAGAGTATACATTTGGTGATACAGTAACGGTTATTGACTACCTTATTTGCATATACTCAGGGTGGAATCAATTTTTCCCTCAGTTAAGTATTAATCTCGGGAATAATGTTAGACGTCTAGTTGATAAGGTCTCTGAATTGCCGGAGTTTCAATCTGCTTTTGCCTTAGAAAATAACAAATTTGTTAAAGCCTCATAGTTAAACAACGCAATGTGGCTTACTGGATGGAACATTCTCTTAATTATCAGGTCTTAGTGGTTGATTATATTATTGACTCAGGCCTTTGTAATGTTTAAATCTCTATTTGCTGTATTGACCATTTTTATTGCGTTTTCAAGTTTTGCTCATGCTCAGAGTCAGCCATCTAATACTAAGATATTGGTCGTAGCCGGTGGTTGTTTCTGGTGTGTCGAGTCCGATTTTGAAAAGCATAAGGGTGTGATTAGTGCCGAATCGGGTTATACCGGCGGCACCACTGAAAACCCTACTTATAAAGAAGTTACCTATAAAGAAACTGGCCACTTTGAAGCGGTTAGGATTGTTTACAACCCTGAGCAAGTAAGCCTAAAAGAGTTGGTGGATTTTTATTGGCTTACCATTGACCCCACCGATGCTAGAGGCCAATTCTGTGATAAAGGCTCCTCGTATAAAAGTGCCTTGTTCTACCAAGATGAGCAGCAAAAGAAAGTGTTTGATGAGTCTTTAGTTACTATAGAAAAGACGAAGCCTTTCGCGGGGGACATTGTTACCGAGATACTCCCATTAAACACATTTTATTCTGCAGAGGCGTATCATCAAGACTACTATAAAAAGAATAAATTACGGTACAAGCTATACCGCTCTGGTTGTGGTAGAGATAAACGTATTAAACAGCTATGGGGCAAAGTGGTGACTAAGTAACTTAATTGTTATTACTTTCTAAAATTCTTGTAAGCCACTATCGTGACAATGATAGCCAAAACACCAAATACGATATTGGCTAAATGAGCTAGAGCCGCGGATGAACCTTTGAGCTCCAAGCCATATTGTGCAAGGTTGTATGTGGGCTCCTCAAAGTTAGTAATTTCGGATAACACTCTAAATTCAATATAAAATGTTGTAAGGGTTAAAAATAGTCCCGTAATAAAAATTAAAAAGTAGAGTGTTTTTTGAATCATAGTTTTCTTTTTTAAAGACTATTTTGTTTTTTAGCGAGTATTCTATCCAGTGCATTAGCAAACTGTTGGCGATCAGCATGATTAAGTGCTGCTGGCCCTCCAGACTGAATGCCGCTGGCTCTCATTGTTTCCATAAAATCGCGTATGTTCAGGCGGGATTTTATGTTCTCTTTAGTATAGCGCTCCCCACGTGATGTTAATACTAAGCCACCCTTATCTAGGACTTCGTCGGCTAAGGGGATATCGCTCGTAATCACTAAATCGCCCTCGGCTACTCTTTGCACAATGGTATCGTCTGCTACGTCGAAGCCCTGAGACACTTGTAACATCGTTAAAAAAGGTGATTTAGGTAAGTTGATAGATTGATTGGCTACGAAGGTAACGTGAGTTTGTGTGCGTTTAGCTGCGCGGTACAGAATGTCTCGAATGACGACGGGGCAGGCATCCGCATCGACCCAAATAGTAAAAGGCATAGTTATCTATTGTTTGCTTAATTAATAATAGTCTGCATCTATTACAGATAGCTTGCAACTGGCATATTCATTTTTTTCTGCATTCCCTAGACCTGCAACAATGCCTTCAAAATGAAATGAAGGGTAAATATTGATTTCCGGCTTTGAGTATGCGACATCGATAGTCTCGCCTTTTGTATTGTGAAATGTTGCTTGTAGTGAAAAATATTCCCAGCGTTTAATGGATGGGTTGGTGATGCTTGCAATACAACGTATGTTAAGCCCTTTGTCTGATTCGCTCAATAATAAGCGTGATTCGCTTATTTCAAATACGGGTTCTAGTGGGTCTTCTATTGAAAAAGAAACAATAAAATAAATTAGCCAAAGTAATAGTATACCCAATAGGCCAATGGCAAAATAATTGAATGCGGGTCTGTTATGCAGGTTGGCAGCTTTGTTTTGAATTTGCTTACAATATCGGCATTTCAAGGCGTCTTGTTTTATTTCTTCTTTACAAGCGATGCAGAGTTTAGTGGCCATTTTTTACCTATTGTTATCGTTTAGCTCAAATGTAATTGTTTTGCTTTTTTAGCAATGCCTTTCCAGTCTTTATTCTTTAAGTCATCTTTCGTAACCAGCCAAGACCCTCCTGCGCAACTGACGTTATTCAATGAAAGGTAATCCTTTAGGTTTTCTGTATTGACTCCGCCGGTTGGACAGAAGGTTAACTGTGATAATGGTGATGCAAAAGACTTTAATGCCGCCACGCCACCGTTAATATCTGCGGGAAAAAATTTTAAAAAGTGAAACCCTTGTTCGGCTAAATTCATCATTTCAGATGCAGTTGCAGCACCGGGTAATAATGGCATATCGGCTTCTGCTGAGCTATGTATCAAATTATTAGTGCTGCCCGGTGAGACTAAAAATTCAGCGCCGGCAGATTTACACTCATGTACATGCTGTTCATTTAATACAGTACCGGCCGCGACGATAGCGCCTTCTACTTTTGCCATTGCCTCCATAGCGTTAAGCGCAGCGGGCGTGCGTAAAGTGACTTCTAGTATAGGTAAGCCTGAATCAACGAGTACTTTAGCAAGATCAGCGGCATACTCTGCATTTTCTATGACTAAAACCGGTATTACTCTTGTGCTAGTGATATTGGTTTCGACTGACTTTAAAATCGTATTGGATGATTGTGCTGGCGTAATCATAAGGTTCTCTTTTAAGTGTTCTTTTTAAGTCAATATTGAATATTTATTTACTACTTATTATCAAATAAAACACAGGCACCTTCGGTGGCATTGCCTACTTGTTGTCTAAACCCATCAAATAATTCACGGCCACAACCGCTATGGTAGTGTGTTAAATCAGATACAGCTTTGTCTCGTTCGTGTAGCGCACTAACATTTGCACTCAGTACGCCTTTATGGGCATCAATAGTAATGATGTCACCTTCTTGCAATTGACTGATAGCACCGCCGGCATTGGCTTCCGGTGAGACGTGAATGGCTGCGGGCACTTTACCTGAGGCGCCGGACATACGCCCATCGGTGACGAGAGCAACTTTGTAGCCTTTGGCTTGTACATTACTCAATATGGGGGTGAGTCCATGCAGTTCAGGCATTCCATTCGCTTGCGGGCCTTGAAAACGAACAACGCAAATATTATCACAGTCGAGTTCACCCGCTTCATAAGCTACTTTCACTGAATGTTGATCATGAAATATTTTACAGGGCGCGCTAATCACAAATTGGTCTGGTTTAAGTGCTGAGGTTTTGATGATGGCCTTGCCTAAGTTCCCGTTTAACATCACCAAACCGCTGGTGCTGGAATGGGGTTTGCTGATAGGAGCTAAAATATCATAGGCATTGCTACTTAACTCTTGTTGCTGCCATTCTAAGAGCTTGTTTTTGTTTAAAGTGGGTGTCTTCAAATAGTCGGATAAGTGAGTACCAAAGACACTATGAACTTCTTGATGCAGCAAGCCTTCACTTAACAGCTCATGAATAAAAACAGGCATGCCGCCGGCTGCTTGGAAACCGTTAATATCAGCCATACCATTAGGGTAAACGCGATTGATTAAGGGGACAACGGCAGATAATTTCGATAGATCTTCTAGTGTGAGTATCACACCGGCACCTCGTGCCATGGCAATAATATGAATGACTAAATTAGTTGAACCGCCGGATGCTAGCAGGCCAACCAAACCGTTAACAAAATTCTTTTCTGAAAGTATTTGATAGGCTGGCGTAAACTCTTGGCTGCCGTAAACCAGTTGTGTTAAACGTTTAACGCCGTGTTGGGTTAAGGCTTCTCGCAATGGCGTGCTGGGGTTGACGAAGCTGGCTCCCGGTAAGTGCAAGCCCATCATCTCCATAATTAATTGGTTGGTATTTGCGGTGCCATAAAAAGTACATGTTCCCGGTGAATGATAAGAGCCCATTTCGGCAGCCAGTAGTTGTTCTTTCCCTGTTGTACCTGCAGCATATTCTTGTCGAACTGCCGCTTTTCTTTCATTCGGTAAACCTGAGGGCATAGGACCTGCCGGCAGCATGACTGTCGGTAAATGACCAAAGCTAGCCGTAGCGATCATAAGGCCGGGGATAATTTTATCGCACACACCCAAATAAATAGCGCCGTCAAAACATTGGTGAGAAAGCGCAACAGCAGCAGACATCGCGATCACATCGCGAGAAAATAATGACAGCTCCATACCGTCTTGTCCTTGTGTTACGCCGTCGCACATCGCGGGCACACCGCCGGCGACTTGTGCGGTAGCGCCATACTCTCTAGCAGCAGACTTAATGGTGTCGGGATACGTGGCGAAGGGTTGGTGGGCGGAGAGCATATCGTTATAGGCAGTGACGATACCAAAGTTAGGGGCATCACTTTGAGTATAGCGTTGCTTGTCGCTATGACTTTCTGCGGCGCAAGCATGAGCAATATTACCGCAGCTTAATTTGGCACGATTCACTTTGCCTTCAGCCGTTTGCATTCGTGCCAAATAAGCGCTTCGTGTGGGCTTGCTACGTTCGATAATATCTTGTGTCACTTTATCGACGATGGCGTTTAGCTCTTTCATAAATCAGTATGCCTGTTAGTGTGAATAATAAATAGCTAAAGAGGTTTTTTCTATAAGGTGTTCTATTGGCAGTCTTGTGCTTTGTTGTTTTGTATTCGCTTTCTGTGCGGCATAGATTAATGATTCTTTAGTCTTACCGGTAATTAATAAGTAATGATATTGGGCAGATAACAGCGCCGATAAATTTAAACTTACCCGTGCTTCTTTGTCGGGTGGGTCTGCGCTAATTAAGGCCGGTGATAACTTGGGGTCTAATGCCTGTGATAAATTAAGCATGTCAGGAAATAATGAGGCCGTATGGCCGTCTTCACCCATACCAAGAACGCAGATATCAATTTCAAGCGGTGTAATAGGAGGTGATGTAATAGAAAACTGTGAGCTATCTTTTGTGTCTTGTGTGCCACCTTGATAAAAATAGTGGCCGTTAAACTGCTTAAGAAAGTCTTCGCGGCTTAAGGTTTCTTTCTCGCTCGGGGGATAAAAGGCGATTATGTTTGCCGCCTTTGCATAACCATTCTCAAGCGTGCGAAGCAACATTGCTTGATTGGATTTCTCATCACTCAAGGGCACCCAGCGTTCGTCATTTAATAGGATGTTGACTCTATGCCAATCTAATTCTATTTTACTTAAAGCTTTCAAAAATAAAGCCGGCGTATTTCCACCGGGTACGCAGAGTGTTACTTGGGGTTTATGGGTAAGGCAACGTTTTATATCATCGGCAACACGATGAGCTAAGGTTGATGACTGTTCAGGTAAGTTATCAAAGTGGTGCCAGCTAATGTCATTTTTCATGTTTGCGTTGACGCTCTCTGTTTTTTTACTTTTGGATCTTCAAGTCTGTTATTCAACACGTCGCCAGCGGCGCCCACTTTTTGCCATTAGCTCGATTGCGCTTGCAGGCCCTTCGCTATCGCTATCATAAGCTTCGGGTTGTACACCAGACTGTTCCCATGCAGCAATAATAGGATCTATCCAACGCCATGCGGCTTCTACTTCATCACTGCGCATAAACAGCGTTTGGTCGCCACGGACAACATCCAATAGTAAGCGTTGGTAGGCGTCTTGTTTGTGCTTGTTATCTTCGTTTGTTATTTTGCTGGTGTTCAGCACCGTTGGCCGTAAACGCATACCCCCATGTCCCGGTTCTTTTGTCATAATTTCGATATCAATACCTTCGGTAGGTTGTAAACGAATAATGAGCTGGTTGGGGTGGATCGGTGTTTCTAAATCCCCAAAAATGGAGTGAGGTGTTTGTTTAAAGATAAACGCAATTTCCATCATGTTAGTACGTAAGCGTTTGCCAGTCCGTAAATAAAAAGGTACTCCTGCCCAGCGCCAGTTATTAATTTTGGCGTTAATGGCGACAAAACTTTCCGTTGAGCTTGTGTCTTTACCTACGTCTTCTAAATAAGAGGGAGAGTCTTTGCCCGCAAGGTACTGTCCTCTTGCCGTATGATGTAGCGCATCGTGATTATTGAGTGGTTCTAAGCTGCGTAGTACTTTTAATTTTTCATCACGAACGCTATCGGCATCAAAGGCGGGTGGGGGTTCCATTGCGCATAAGCACAGTAATTGTAATAAATGGTTTTGCACCATATCACGCATAGCGCCTGAATTATCGTAGTAACCCCCGCGCCCCTGCAGGCCAACCGATTCTGCTGCGGTGATTTGTACGTGATCGACAAAATGAGAATTCCACAAAGGTTCGAACATCGCATTGGCAAAGCGCAACGACATTAAATTTTGTACGGTTTCTTTACCTAAGTAGTGATCAATTCGGTAGACATATTTCTCATGAAAAACGGAGCGGATGAGCTTGTTCAGTTTATGGGCAGAGGGATAATCAAAACCTAAAGGCTTTTCGAGCACAATGCGTGAAGTGCGGTGTAAATCGTACTCCTTTAACGATGTGACAATAGGTGAGAATAAACTAGGGCCGACTGAAAGATAAAAGATAACCACGCGATCATCGCTGCGAGCCCGATGACATGCCACTAATTTTTCCCAGTGCTCTGGCTGATTAATATCAATTTCTATATAGCTTAATAGGTTTAAAAACCCAGCGACCTTATCCACTTCTAGCTGATCTTCGGGTACGGAGCGTTTAAGCGCTTCGGTGACCATAGTTTTAAAACTATCATCGTTGTATTCGGTACGAGCACAGCCAATGATGCGGGCAGAATTGGGAATTTGACCATCGGCATAGCGATGAAATAGAGCCGGCAATAATTTTTTTTGTGCTAAATCACCGCTTGCGCCAAAGACAAAGTAGTCAAAGGTCTCAACAGGAATAATCGTATTGCTCATTATTGCCCCTTGTGGATATGGTTTATTATTTAAATCACCGCTACTAGTATAGCTTGTTCGCTAGTGTAGGTATAATCCATGTTTATATTATCGATAGATCTTCCTTATGGCTTCTTTTCAATCTCTCCTATCTTCAACATCATCTTCATTAACTGAAAAAGATCAGCAAGAGTTTATACGCACTATTTGGCAGCAAAAAGCACTGTTTATTGAGGCTGCTGTCTCGGATCTAAATGACGTGGTTGATGGTGATACTTTGATGGACTTAGCCTGTGAGCCCGAGGTGGAGTCGCGCATTATCAATGGGCACAGCATTGATGGTGAATGGCATTGTCAGCAAGGGCCTTTTGATGAGGCGAGTTTTGATCAGCTTCCCGATAACAACTGGACACTGTTGGTGCAAGGTCTCGATCAGTGGAGTGAGGAACTCAATAGTATTTTAGATCGCTTTCATTTCTTACCGCGCTGGCGTTTAGAAGATATTATGGCCAGTTATGCGCCAGCAGGGGGTGGAGTGGGGCCTCATTTCGATTATTACGATGTCTTTTTACTTCAAGTCTCCGGTGAGCGTGTATGGCAATTAGGTGAGCGCTGTGATGAAAATACACCATTACAGAATAACGAACAGGTTAAGCTGCTTGAACAGTTCGCTACACAACAAGAGTACACCGCCAAAGCAGGGGATGTGTTGTATATTCCTGCCGGAATGGCACATTGGGGTACAGCGACCAGTGATGATTGTATTACCTTATCGGTTGGTTTTCGTGCTCCATCGCAACGCGAGATATTGTTGACGGCATTAAATAATTTGGCCGATAATTTTTCAGAGCAATTACGCTACCAAGATAACGCTAGCTCCATCGATGTTCATCCCGCAAAAATAAACCAAGCGGTGCACCAACAACTCAGTCAATACTTGCATGCATTGACTCCAGATTTATTACAAGAGTCCATCAATCAAGCCTTTGGCCAGTTGGTGACCGAACCTCGTTATACGGCTGTAGAAGAAAATGATGATCAGCAAGATTATGTCAAAATTATTATCCAGCAATTAAAAAAAGACAAACACGTCGAATTACAACACCCTATTCACAGCCGTTTGGCTTTTTCTGATAAGCAGCTATTCGTCAACGGTGAGGCTTATATCGTTAGTGAAGCTTTTGCTAAAGGC
>JBOEGR010000043.1:1925-2083 GCA_050633525.1 Cellvibrionaceae bacterium | reverse complement strand
CACAACCTTAAAGGCAAAAAATGGGATGAGTATAAGAATTACACCAATGGCGATTATCATCAGTGGTACCTTGATTATCAAAACGGCTTGATCCAGTCTCGCCCTAATCTTGATATTAGAATGATACCTGCTGGCCCTATCATTACCGATATTTTGAA
>JBOEGR010000043.1:1476-1778 GCA_050633525.1 Cellvibrionaceae bacterium | reverse complement strand
GCTTTAAACGATTTCGTTTGGCAGCGACTGCAGCATTATAAGGCCACTGGTGTGCGTGTTTGGCCATAAAGTCGACAGTCTGTGTAATCATTTCTTATTTTAGTTAAGAATATTGGATAAACAGGGCTAAAGTACTTTCCTCGTTTACTTAGGAATGTGTATAATGCGCGGCCTTCAAGGAGAGGGAAATGGGTTTGTCATTTACGTGATGGACTGTATTCCTCTTTCGTTTGATTGAGCCGCTTGAGCGAATGTCTCATAGGTTCAGTTAGGCAATTCAATGGTGACTGTAGCTCAGCTGG
>JBOEGR010000043.1:0-1356 GCA_050633525.1 Cellvibrionaceae bacterium | reverse complement strand
TGCGTTATAAATGCTGTAGGAAGAATAATACATGCAATTATCTGAAAGTTTGCGTTTAGGTATGCGTCGTTTAGCATCGGGCGTCTGTGTTGTGACAACGTGCGGAGGCGATTCTCGTTACGCGATGACAGCCTCATCGGTGACCTCTTTATCAGACGATCCAGCCTCTTTGCTTGTCTGTGTCAATAAAACAGCAGCTATCCAACCTTTTTTAGTTAAAGGACAGCCTCTCGCTATTAATATTTTAGGCTCAGATCAAGCGGATGTGTCAAATAAGTGCGCGCAAAAAAATGCCGCCGAAGAGCGTTTTGAAGTAGGGGATTGGAGTGAGCATGAGTCTACGGGTTTACCTTATTTAAGTTCTGCTCAAGCGGTCTTTTTATGTCAGGTTGATAATGAAAACCATGAGTATGGGACGCATCAAATTGTTATTGGCCGTTTGACCGAGGTCATTATTCCTGACGTCGATGTCGACCCTTTGATTTATGTTGATGGAAAGTACCAAAAAATTTCTAGCGCCGACTGACATTATTCGTAGCGTAAGCGCTTATATTTAGTCCGCGTCAAGTGGTATTTGAATCGTAAATGTTGTGCCTGCATCTATTTCCGAATCGACTGTGATACTCCCGCCATGGTGCTCAGTGATAATAAAATAAGATACTGATAAACCTAATCCAGTTCCTTTTCCTACTTCTTTTGTTGTAAAGAATGGGTCAAAGATATGTCTACGTGTCCATGCGTCCATACCGGGCCCATTATCGGCAATTTCAATATTCATAAATTCATCGGTGAATGACAGCGTAATATTGATAGTTAATGTACTGTCCTTTTGTACTTTTGTTTCCGCTTCATCAAAGGCATGGTAAGCATTGCTAAGTAAGTTGAGTATGACTTGTTGGAGTTCCGTTGCGGAACAATTCACAAGAGGGCAATGTTTCGGAAAGTGCTTGTTTACTAGGGTTTTTGCTGAAAGTGTTGTTTGGCTGGCGCTAATAGAGTGTAAGGCAAGGTCAATAGANNCGATCTAATAATTCTTTTATGTCGACCGCATTGAATTGTTTACTGTCCGCTCGAGAAAACTCCAGCATGTTTTTCACGATCATTGTGGCGCGCTCACCAGCATCTTTAATATCGTCTAAAAAGTTTAACACTTTCCTGTTTGTTAGATAGGCATTGAGATCCTCTAGCGAAATACCTAATTCATGAGCGGTGCTTTTATTCTTACTCAGTTCGCTTGATACTCTGCGTTTAATGTTTTGCACGCTTTGTAATATGGTTCCCAATGGGTTGTTGATTTCATGTGCGACACCTGCAGCAAGCTCACCTAAAGAATTCATTTTTTCATTTTGAATCATC
>JBOEGR010000042.1:32608-35142 GCA_050633525.1 Cellvibrionaceae bacterium | reverse complement strand
GTGGAGATTGTGCCACAGTCCCCGTAGAGGTTCAACTAACCTTGTTAAAAATGGTTTGATAACTGAAAAAAGCTAGAAATAAAACACTTGGACAGGGGTAGATTAGGGGAGACAGTCCGGCTATACGGGTGTCGCTATCAACAGTATTGACTCTGGAGAGTAACTTTCTATTCTCATAAACTTAGCACGACTACCAATCAACATCGCCTGTTCAACGTCTAAAAGCTTTGAATTGATCTGCAACTCGCCACAGACAGCAATCACGACGGAATACTTTTCGTTTAATGGAACGTCAAAAACGCCCTTTTCGGTAAACGTCAGACGCACAACTTCAAAATCATCAAACTTGACGACAGATTCTAATATCCGGTTTGATACATTATTCAATAACTCCAGAGACGGCAACGATGGAGCATCAAGAGAAACCATGTCCATAGCCGATTCCGTGTCCCAATGATTTTGGGTTAATACTTTTTGCGCAAACGATAAAATCTTTCTCTCGTAAACTGGCGTTTGGAATTCAATAGTTCTCACACCATGCATCAATGAATGAGGGGTATAGGTAGGGACTTTAATAACATCGCCAACTTGTAATGGCTGAACGTTGATAAAACTTTCCATCACCGTTCGTAGCTCAACTTCTTTTTGTCGCAATGAATCATCAACGGTGGCCAACCAACGCTGTGTTGTTGCTGCGCTAACAGGATCGTTTATTTCGACATTGTCTTCTTTGCGACACCCATCTAGTTTTTGATCAATGTCGATTCTAGTTTGCTGATAACTTTTGACAGCGCTCAAGTACGCTTGTTTAAAATCATCATCATTCGAAAATGCATTGCGTTTTGCCTGATTAAAACCAAATCGAATCCCACCTTCGCCATTTGGCCACGCTTGTTTATCAACATTGGTGACAACATAGACCTCTCGTTTTTCTTCATGCATTTCAAAATACAAATCACCAAAAACAGGTTCTGGTAGTGGATCAAGAATCTTTAACAAAATGAGAGAATTGTGGGTTTGATCGAGCCAATATTTTTCGCCGATAGAAAGCAACCACGGGAGTGGAATCGAATAATGGCCATCGCTCACTAATGACTGGCCTCTTTCTTCTATTCCTGTGTACCAAACTTCTTTACCCCATGGTTTCGGGATATCAATTGGTTGCAATAGAACGGGTTCACCCAGCGAAAATAACGGCAGCTTGTTGCTTTGACAAAACTGGGATACAGAATCAAGAGTTGGTGACAAAGACGTCAAAAAATCGTTGCGGACTTGGTCTTCTTGAAAAACCGTCACAGCGAGATTGATTTCATTGTTCTCTCGCCTCGACAAAGAAACCAAAGAAATAAGCGTTATCTCTGGTATCGTTGTCGAAGAAGATGCGAGATATTGTTGAACAAAAGTATAGATAACAGCAAAAACAGATTCTTTTTCTAAAGAAGAAAGAAACTGATCAAGTTGCGAATCAATTACCTGACTCGGATTATCCGATTTTATGTGTTCTATCACTCGACACTCTATAGCTTATGTCATCACGCTAAAAACCAATTTTACACATCAGCTTTAATTATCAAAAAGATTAAGCTAAAAAACTTAATTTAATCGCTCAACAATTGTCGCAATACCCTGACCTAAACCGATACACATGGTTGAAAGGCCAATGGTTGCATCCTTCTCTTCCATAACTGTCAATAAGGATCCCGTGATTCGAGTACCGGAACAACCTAGTGGATGCCCTAGCGCAATCGCACCACCGTTTAAATTAACTTTTTGATCGACGACGTCGAGTAATTTTAAATCTTTCAACACGGGCAAGCTTTGCGCAGCAAAGGCTTCATTCAGCTCGACAATATCCATGTCATCGATTGTCATATTCAATCGCTTCAATGCTTTTTGTGTTGCAGGCACAGGGCCGTAACCCATGATCGAAGGATCAACACCCGCGATGCCTGTTGAAATAATTTTTGCTAATGGTTTTAAACCTAATGCCTGCGCTTTTTCTGCTGACATCATCAACATTACTGACGCGCCATCCGATAACTGAGAGGATGTTCCAGCTGTCACCTTGCCGTTTTTAGGGTCAAAAACAGGACGCAATCCAGCTAACGCTTCCACGCTCGTTTCTGGTCGAATGGTTTCATCTTGTTTAACCATGATTGGGAAACCATTTTCATCATGACCAGCGACTGCAAAAATTTCGCGATCAAACTTTCCACCTTCTCTTGCTTGATGCGCTAACTGATGCGAGCGAACGGCAAACTTATCCATATCTTCACGACTAATTCCATGAAGCATAGCTAAATATTCTGCGGTCATTCCCATACTGCCCGCTGCTTTAGCAACCGAGCGACCCATCAAAGGATTAGGATCAACACCTTCGGTCATACTGAGATGTCCAAGGTGTTCGTGCCCACCAACAACATAAACATCACCTTGACCCGATGCAATATTAGCGGCTGCAATATGAATTGCTGACATTGACGAACCACATAGACGGTTAATCGTTTGTCCTGGAACGGTGTGAGGAAGATTGG
>JBOEGR010000042.1:0-32517 GCA_050633525.1 Cellvibrionaceae bacterium | reverse complement strand
GTTTTCTCCTATTTCAGAATTTTGTCTGCATCTGCTTCTATAACAACTTGTTATGAAACATTATTACTAAACGATTTATTACTTGAAACCAAGAATGCGTTAAAAAACTACGCGTAATATTTACCGTTTTTCGCGGCTTTTTCTCTCATGGAATCAGTTGCTTCGTAAATACCACCCAGTGCTTTATTTGCATCAGCCATATCACAAATGGCTTGTGCGCCAATTGAATCGATCCACGCAAACAAGCCGCCACGGAATGGAGGAAATCCAATACCATAAACCAATGCCATATCAGCTTCGGCTGGGCTCTCGACAATTCCTTCATCGACACAGCGCGCTAACTCGGTTGCCATTGGTACCATCATGCGCGCCAGAATTTCTTCATCGCTAAATTCTTTCGGTGCTGCTACATGGGGTTTGATTAATTCAAGGACTTCTGGACTACTCACTTTTTGCGGTTTACCGCGTTTGTCCGTTTCATACTGATAAAAGCCTTGTTTATTTTTCTGTCCAAGCCTTCCCGCCTCGAACAATACTTCCACAACATCTTTAAATTCTTTGCTCATCCGATCCGGAAAACCTTCCGCCATCACGTTAGCCGCATGAACACCTGTATCAAGACCGACTACATCCATTAAATAAGCCGGGCCCATAGGCCACCCCCAGCGCTCCATGACCTTATCGACTTGTTGGAAGTCTGCACCATCGCGCACTAACATTGAAAAACCCGCAAAATAAGGAAACAACACTCGGTTAACCAAAAACCCTGGGCAATCTTTTATAACAACAGGTTTTTTACCCATCGCATTAGCATAAGCAACAGTACGAGCAATGGCTTTATCGGAGGTTTTTGTACCGCGAATCACTTCAACCAAGGGCATCGCGTGAACCGGGTTGAAAAAATGCATACCACAAAAATTTTCTGGTCTTTTTAAGGCTGTTGCTAGCAGGTCGATAGAAATAGTTGAGGTATTGGTTGCTATAATCGTATCGTCTGTAATGTGCTTTTCGACTTCTGCTAATACTGATTGTTTTACTTTGGGGTTTTCAACAACCGCTTCAACCACAATATCAATTTCCTTAAAGCCGTCATAACTTAAGGTAGGCTCGATATTATTTAACACCTCGCCCATTTTCGCCGGTGTCATGCGACCACGTTCGACACGCTTGTTTAATAATTTATTCGCTTCAGATAGACCAAGATCAATACCCTCTTGTGCAATATCTTTCATTTTAATGGGGACATTTTTATAAGCAGATTGGTAAGCAATGCCACCGCCCATAATACCCGCGCCTAATACAGCCGCTCGCTCTACTTTTTTATCTGCCGTTTTAGCAATCTTCTTGGCTTTCTTACCAATAAATTGATCATTTAAAAACAATCCCGATAAGGCTAAAGCAACAGGCGTTTGCGCCATTTTGATAAAGGCACTTGATTCAATTTTTAATGCGTCTTCACGACCACATGACGCCGCTTTTTCAATCACATCGACAGCGGCAATGGGCGCAGGATAATGTCGACCTGCTTGCGCTGCGACAAAGGCTTTGGATGTTGTGATCGCCATTGTGAGTTCAGTTTGATTATGGTTCAGAGGAGATTGTTTCTGTTGCCGACGATTGTGGTAATCTAGGCTTCCGTCAATACAACGACTTAAAGTCGTTAGCCCTGCTCGCTTTAAGTTATCTTCGCTTACCACACCATCAAAAACACCGGCTTTAAGCGCGACATCGGCTTTATGTTCTTGGCCACCGGCTATCCATTCGATTGCTGTTTCAATACCGGCTATACGCGGTAAACGAACCGTTCCACCCCAACCCGGAATAATACCTAAACGCGTTTCAGGCAAACCAATGCGTGCCGCTGTGGAGGCGATACGGTAATCACAAGCTAAAACCAATTCACAACCACCCCCCAAAGCAAAACCATTAATAGCAGCGACAACAGGAAAAGGGAGATCTTCAATACGATTAAAATTACGATTACTAGAGTCTAATATATCGGCGATACTCGCTTCACCATCAACAAAGCGAGGGGCAAATTCACTGATGTCTGCTCCCGCAATAAAACCGGCTTTTGCACTCGTAATTAACAAGCCTTTGATATTACCCGCTTGTTTAGATTCAAGTACATCAAGCACACTAGCAAGCTCTTGTACCGTTACACTATTGAAAATATTGACAACACTATCGCTAACATCAAAACACAATTCAGCACAGTGGTTCTCGTCAACAGAGAGTGATAAATTTTTTCCTTGAAATAGCATATCTACCTCGTTTTAACCTAGATTTAGGCTCTAAATAGATGTTTATTATTGATATTGGGCTGGCCTTAAAATCAATACAGTTAGATTTTAGTCCAGAATTAGCACAATGACTGAGTCGCGCCAAAATTCAGGCCGAATGGTAACACCAATTTAGAGCGAGCGCTCGTTTTTTCATATTCTTTTTTTAATGCGTAGTAAAATATGCACTCAAGATACATATAGAGATGTATATAAAGATAAGTAATTGACGGGGGGTAAAATCAGAAATGAATAGTGAGGCTAATTAGCCGCCTCACACAAAAGTAAAGACCTTAAGCATTCGCATGTTGAGAAAGCACGAGGATAGCTTTTTGTTCTCCTAAATTGCGGAAGCGGTATGGATACAATGCATCCACAAAAAAACCATCTCCTGCTTCGAGAGTTTGACACTTGTTATTGATGGTTACTTCTAATGAGCCTTGAACCACAAAGCCGCTGCAATCGGACTTCGCAATCAACATCGAAGTACCCGTATCACTACCTGGGTTAAATACTCTGTAGATCAGCTCATTATTATCGCCAGCCTTATCTTGACCTAGGCAATAAGAATCAATCCCCTCCTCACTGCCTTGAAAGATTTCAAAACTGCGATAAAAGTTACGGCTCTGATCGTTGGGGTCAAAATTGAAAAAGTCTTTCAAGGTCATAGGTATGCCTTGAAGCAATTTTTCCATCGAACTAATTGAAGGACTGACTCGCCCCTGCTCTATCATTGAGACACTACTATTGGTCACCCCGGCCCTTTTGGCGAGTTCTCGTTGGGATAAACCATACATTTGGCGGAGCTGCTGCAGACGAAAGGCAACGTCTTCTGTTATTTCATCGGTCATACTTACAAAGTCTTATTATGGAATGCCAGCGGTTATTTAATTCCATACTTAACTTACATGCTTACACTTGTAAGAATCACGCTTACCCGTAATCTACATCACGGCCAGCAAAGCAATAACCAACTAACGAATAAAGAACAACACTAACACGGCTTCTTGCTACTTGTTGTTCATTTGAAACCCTTTAAATGGGTCATACCATATCTTTGTAAAGGTTTTCTTTCGTCAAGTCAATCTCTTGTGGATAGCCTTTAATGCGAATAGCCTGCTGATCAATGCCTATTTCTTGATCATCGAGCATATCTTCACCAAATTTATAAATAACCTGATAATTACCCTTAAGAAACGCTTGATGATAATCATCGGCTCGCTCTTGTGTAGATTCACGGCGCGACTGATAAGCCTGCATAGCCTGTGCACCATAACGCTTAGCCATCATTGTTTCTGTTAAGGCCGGCGATAGCACGCAAGCCGTTGCATTATTGCCGCCAAAGCCCTTGGAGTTAAGGAAAGCAATGTCCATAGGGGATTCGAATTGTCGGTCTTGAAGCGCAATATCCAAACGACCTTGAAGGACATCATCGGCAACACGGTCAACCGTCTTAATACCGGGCAATATACCCTGAGCAAATATACCCAAGGAGTTAATTAACTGATCTCCACTCGCAGGAGCCAACGGGTGCCCTAAATAAGATTTAACCGCCGTTAAAGGCCAAGAGTCGATGTTAAATGCCGCGGCTACCCGATCCAATATTTCGGATTCTGTCACACGATTTTGAGGCGTACTTGAACCATGAGCTTGCATAAAGCTTCGACGTTGCACGGCTTCATCACCCAAGAGTGAACGAGCAGACGCAACCGCCTTAGCAACCGTTAAATAGTTGCCCGGCCCGGGTGCTGATATCGATTTTTTATGGCCATCTGCATTAATAAACACGTCACTAACCGCACCATGAATATTAGCGCCTAAAGTCATCGCCAACTCATCATCCATCAAAATGACGTGTTGGGTAGACTCAGCAATAACAAAACCACAATTCTCTCCAAAAGGACGGCTAGATTTACGTAAGTCTGTATCACCACCATCCAATTTACGTAATTTATCTGTGGTTGCAAGAGCCCCCATCGTACAGTAGCCATCGACGACTTCTGGTAAAATGGGAGCCTCACTAGCGCCCACTACTACCACTCGTCGTCGACCGGATTGGATATCTTCAATTCCCGCACGTAAGTTATAAAGAAAACTCGCACAAGCTCCGGCAATACTTGCAGTAGAACCTATATTCCCTAAGACATAAGCGTTCACAAAGTCGGCAGTCATGGAGCCTAAGCCTAATGCCAATTGCTTAGTGGATACTCTCCCACCATGTAACCTGGACTGTAATAAGCCACCTATGCCATTATCATCCAGCTGACTCATGATGCTGGATGAATAGGCACCAATTTGATCTGGGGTGACGTGTTGGACAATCGTATGCCAATCAACCCCCATAGAGTTAATTGCATCGGAAGCACCAATAATCGATAGCTGTAAACCGCGAGGATGGAAGCGAGAAGCATATAGCTCTGCAGGGTCAAAGCCCTGTGGTAGTTGCCCTGCGGACTGCACGGGAGAGCGGTAGTGTGAATCAATAGTCAGTGTCGAATCAGCTGATTCGTCCGCGGTCACCGTCACACGAACTTTCGTCGTACTGAGCTCTTGTACCGTCCACCCCTCTGGCAACGATTCGGGTAGGTGACGCTTAGAAAGATCAAACTCGACCGTTTTATCAGCAGTGTTAGAGAGTGAGAAACGTTGCTTTGACGGGACTTTATTGATATCAAAAAATTCAGAGCCAATCTGACGAATCAAAGTATTGTCACGAATATCTTGACCATGGTTCGCTTCTATATCAGCGCGAGACATAGCGTCGAGCTGGGCTGGGTCTACACGCTTCATCATTACCGCCAGGCCCGCTAGCGTTTCTTGGCGTTTCGATTGGCTGACGCTATCCAAGACCATACGCTGGTATGCCTGATGAGAGGAACTTCTTCCGGCTGCACTAAACCCACCAAAACCCACTATTACCGGTAATCGAGCCATTATCTTTTATTCACCTTTACTTAATCTTTCACTTAGTTTTCTAAGGTCGTTGTCACTGAAGGACAACACTACATTTTATGGACGACTTTAGTCGTAGTATTAAAAACAGTGTAAGCGCCGAAAACTATTTTTAATAAGACAAATAGGACAAATAATGAAACAATAGAGACAAGCTCAGGTAAATAAGCTAAAAAGATAAGGCAAAGAGGTAAAAAGGGGTAAATCGATATCGTGAAAGGTAAATGCTAATGTCATTAGATGAAAAGCCATCAAATAAAGGCGCACCGCTTATTGCTTTTGTACTGAGCGAACAAATGCTATCGACAAGCGCTACTTGGCCACTTGATATGTTAACGGCCGCAAATCACGCAGCAAAACGTCTAAGTCCAGAATCACCCTCATTAAAGCTAATAACCGTTGGCGTAAACTCAAGCCCTATTCAATGTCACTCAGGACTACAACTGACACCGCAAAAAACAATAGATGAGCTTAGCTCGGTTGATGTTGTTTATTTGCCCGCTCTTTGGCGAAATCCAAAACCCATTGTGGCTCGCGAACCCGCATTACTTAATTGGCTAGTTAAACAATTTGAGGCTGGAGCCATTATTAGTGGCGTTGGTACAGGCTGTTGTTTTATGGCAGAAGCGGGATTACTCAATCATAAACCAGCTACAACTCATTGGTATTATTTCGACGCGTTTCAAAAAAATTATCCTTTAGTGCAATTAAAACGGCAATATTTTATTACCCAAGCAGGCTCACTTTATTGTGCAGCTAGTATTAATTCTTTGGCCGACTTAACGATTCATTTTATTCAACGTTTCATGAATCAAGACGTTGCACAACATGTACGACGACATTTCTCTCACGAAATTCGACGAGCTTATGAAAACGTGAGTTATTTTGAAGATGAAAATACAAACCACCCTGACGAAGATATTCTTCAAGCACAATTATGGATGCAAAATAATTTAGAAAAAAATATTCAAGTAACAGAAATAGCTCAGCAATTTGGAATGAGTGCACGCAACTTTGGACGGCGCTTTAAATCTGCGATAGGTAAAACACCTATTCAATACTTGCACGATTATCGTTTAAAAACAGCTCAAGATTTATTACAGTCAAGTAATCTTTCAATAGGAGAAATAGCAGACAGAGTGGGATATAGTGATCCTAGTCACTTTAACAAATTATTTAGACGTTATTTTTCTGTTACCCCGAAAGAATATAGAGCGACGGTGAGGGCAAAATTATTTAATTCGACGATAGAATAATATTTACTGTTACTCACAATCAATAAAGCAAATATATACTCAATTTCTAGTGGATGCTGTACATCTTGTACATAAAAAAGGCCGGATAAACCGGCCTTTTTGGATTAAATTATTGTTGGTCCAAGTACTTCCCTGAACCTATTTCAATTTTCTGTGGCTTCATTGCTTCTGGAATTTCTCGCAGAAGATCAATATGCAACAGACCATTTTCAAGCTGTGCGTTTTCAACGCGCACGTGATCAGCAAGTTGAAAACGCCTTTCAAAACCACGCTCTGCTATACCCTGATGCAAAAACTCTTTTGCTTGACTACCTTGATCCTTTTTACCAGTAACACTTAGTCTATTCTGTTCAATTTGAATATCCAAATCTTGCTCTGAAAAACCAGCAACTGCCATGGTAATACGGTAAGTATCATCTCCCGTCAGTTCTATATTATAGGGAGGGTAAGAAGACTGCTTTGTTTCTGACTGAGAAACAGCATCTAATAAGTTAGCCATACGGTCGAAACCAATAGCTGATCGATATAAAGGTGAAAAATCAATTGTACGCATAACAATATCCTCTTAAAAAAAGCAATAAGTTAAAATTTGCTTGTCATAGACCAAGCGATTGGTGCTCCTTATATTTTCTGGCAATATTCATTAACAGAATAAGCAAGCACAATAACTAAGTGGAGATGAGAGTTATTATTTTCAAGGGCTTTTATTTCTATTTTTGATATCAAGGGATGACGAATATTTTTATAGAATTTAATGTGATAAACAAAGCCATTTTGGTAGCAATAGTTTATTAGGAACAAAAAATAACCATAACCATAAGACTTGACCAAAGCCAAGCACAGCAAGGCCTTGGGGGAAATAGAATATAAAATTGATCAAAAATAGAACACTAAATGAGTATTTAGACGCCAAAGCTATGCTTAATCCATGCCATAAAAAACTATTGAAATTTAGACAAAAGGAGCAGATAGTATATTCATGGTCGATAAAAAAGTAATGCACTCAACCCTTGCCTACTTTCAATTGAATTCCCTCCGAGAATTCAGTTTTCAAGATATCATTAACACCCTTTTCCCCAATACCGCTGCACAACAGATAATGGTTCCTATTCCTTGTCGCCCGCGCAACGATATTACTCGTATTACCCATCATCAATAATCTCAGGAGGATTACTCTATGACAATGGCTAATCAAGTTACCTATCGGGATATGGATCCCTCTCAGGCCCTTAATGCAATTATCGATAAGCGTCTGCAGAAGCTGGCCCGTTACTCAAGTGATATTCAACACAGCCGCGTGGTGATTGAGTCTCCTCATAACCACAAGCATAAAGGTAAAGAGTTTAGAGCGACTGTAGAGCTTGAGGTCAAAGGCAGCCCAATTACCGTTAGCCAAGATGATTCATCCATTCATATTGCCGTCAGAGATGCTTTTAATGTCGCAGAGAGGAAACTAAAGTCTCACGCTGAACAACTCCATTCACGTCGTTCGGATCAACTGCGCCGTAGTGCTCGTCGCCCCGACACCGACTTTGATGCAGTAGCGGGATAATCCTGCCTGCATCTCTATAGGGCGGCATTTCGCCGCCCTTTTCCTTTTTTTTACCTATTGATAAACTCGTGTTCCCTACACGACTTTATCGTCGAAAATAAAAGCGGGCGCCATTTGCGAAATGCCTGGCTTTGATTTTCTCGCATGGGCTAGGCCCATGGTCATGCTTCCTGCATGACTTTCTTCCTATTGATAAACTCGTGTTCCCTACACGAGCCTATCGTCCAAAATAAAAACGGGCGCAGGTTGCGAACCTGCTGGTTTTCATTTTCTCGCATGGGCTAGGCCCATGGTCATGCTTCCTGCATGACTCTTGACCTACTAAACAAACTCGTGCTCCCTACACGACTTTATTGTCGAAAATAAAAACAGGCGCCATTTACCTGTTAATGACATTCTTACCTTTTGCATAGAGCCCATACTTACCCCTACAATGAAGCACTAATTTTCATTTGGAATCGACCGTGAGCATCAATTGGTACCCTGGGCATATGCATAAAGCCCGTAAAGAAATTAACCAACGCTTAGATAGCATTGATGTATTGATCGAAATTGTGGATGCACGCCTGCCTTACAGCAGTCAAAACCCCGTTATCGGTAGCTGGAGAAACTCTAAACCTACTATTGTCGTCTTAAGTAAAACCGATCTAGCCGACCCAGATAAAACGAGTGAATGGCAAGCTTATCTGGAACAAAATACTCAGAAAAAGACCCTCGCCTACCATAAAGACGACCGCTCTAAACTACAGCAGATCAGCGAGCTTTGTCAGAAGTTAGCACCAGAAAGAATACTAAGCAGTAGCTATAAAACCATTAATGCCATGATTGTCGGTATACCCAATGTCGGTAAATCAACTCTAATCAATGCCCTTGCCGGCAAGCAAATCGCTAAAGTCGGCGACGAACCTGCCGTCACCAAGCGACAACAAAAAATAGTATTGGATGATAAAGTGACCTTACACGACACGCCGGGGATGCTTTGGCCAAAAATAGAAAACCCCCATAGTGGCTATCGTCTCGCGATTATAGGCTCTATCAAAAATACTGCTGTCGAATTCGATGATATGGGCTTTTATGCCGCGGAAAGCCTATTACAGTACTACCCAGAACGACTGATGGAGCGCTACGGCTTCTCCACACTACCCCAATCCGAGCTAGAGTGCTTAGAGCAACTGGGAGCAAAACGGGGAGCAAAGCAAGCCGGTGGTCGAATTAATCTTCACAAGGCATCGGAAATACTCATACATGATATTAGAGCAGGAGCACTTGGCAAACTTACTTTGGAAACCCCCTCAATGATGGAGGCAGAGATGGAAGTGGTTGCCGAAAAATTAGCCGCCAAAAGAGCGGCTGATGAAGAGCGTAAGAAGAGAAGAAAAGCCAAATAACATAAAGCCCTTAACTCTTTTACAGGGCAAATTAGTTGTAAAAACGAGTAAAAGCGTCAACCTCCTCTCTTGGCGTACGGTAGCTATTAACCGCATCACTCGTATCTTCATAACCCAAAGAGATACCGCAAAGAACCATACTAGAGTCATCATAGCCTAGCTCATCACGCACAATATGAGGGTATTCTCCCAAAGCAGCCTGCGGGCAAGTGGCTAAGCCCATCTCGGTAGCCGTCAACATAATTGACTGTAAAAACATGCCATAGTCTAAATAGGAACCAGTCTCCATGACGGAGTCCATAAAGAATAACAACATCACAGGGGCATCAAAACTACGGTAATTGGCCGCCCATTGGTCTTGGCGCCTCTGCTTATCTTCGCGTTTTATCCCGACTGCCGAATACAGTAATACACCACACTCTTTACGGCGGCTACTATAAGGCTCTTGCCACTCAGTAGGATAGTACTGATATTCTTGAGAAGCCCCCTCTCCGCCACGAAAAGCCGTTTCAATCCGTGTTTGTAGTTTTTGTTTAGTATCACCTGTCACTACGGCGACTTTCCAAGGCTGAGTATTTACGCCGGAAGGCGCACACCGTGCGGCATCTAATATCTGCCTAATCTGCTCTTCGCTGACCGCCTGATCGGTAAATGCTCTAACCGACTTTCGTGCTCGCAATGCATCTGAAACCTTCATAGTAAGCCCTTTATTTAAATAAATTGTGTTCGCTGTTTTAGCCAAACGGTATATATCTATACCAAATTGCCGCAAAAATATAAAACAGACGTAATAGCCACAGTTTAACAAGGTATAGTTCTATACCCACTTATCTATTGGTCGTAGCCTTAAATATAAAAGCTTAAACATAAAAACGTAAACATAAAAAATAGCCGCGAAGGCAGCAATGCCATATAAATAGGTGCCATATGAACACAGGCTAATGTAACTTTGTTGATATTGTCTGAGTCATAATTCATTATGAGTAGCATTGATTCGCTACCCAGCCCGTGAGAATCGGCTGCTAAACATTTGCAAAGGTCTCCTATGTCTACCTCTACTCACCTTCCAAGCGGCTCTATGGCTGACAACCCATCACCTAAAAAAACCAATGGCTGGAAAATTTTTGGGATTACGATAATCGTTTTAGCGCTTATCATTGGTGGAGGCTGGCTTTTAAAGCAATACTTTTTCCCGAGTGAGTTCACACCGGTTAGCTTGTCCTCTAAAGAAGCGAGAACACTCAACGAAAAGTTAACTCAATTAAACTTGCCCACTCTTGAAGCCTCAGATAACGATACAAACCCAAGTGTCAATGGCCAAACCCTAGAACCAGAACCCTATTCTGAAATTAATGCCAGTAGAGAAATTACATTTAGCGAACGCGAAGTCAATGCCATGGTGGCTCACAATACAGATTTAGCCGATAAACTCGCTATTGATTTATCAGATAACCTAGCCAGCGCAAAACTACTAATGCCCTTAGACCCTGATATGCCTCTATTTGGTGGAAAGACGCTCAATTTAAAAGCAGGAATAGAATTGGCATTTAATGATGGAAAACCCATTGTGAAATTGCGCGGTGTCAGTGCATGGGGCGTTCCTGTACCTAACGCTTGGATGGGAAATATAAAGAATGTTGACCTAGTGAATGAATTTGGAGGCAATGGCGGTTTCTGGCAGAGCTTTGCGGAGGGTATCGACTTTATGAAAGTGAGCGAAGGTCAGCTAGTCATCAAACTAAAAGAATAGAAACACCCCACCTGACTAAAAGGTGGGGTTAATAAGAAACGCCAAAATACTGTATGAGACCTTTACACGGAAGATGATTTTGCTTTAAGGCAAGGCAAAAACGCACGGAAAGAGGGAGTTTATGTGTTATACCGTCAAGCGGCACCGAGGTAAATGACCGATTGAGTACGTTTTTCCTCGGTACCCCCTTGTGGGGTAAACACCGCATGAAAGTAAAATGGCTTTCGTGCAAAGGGCTCTGTATATTACTGTTGAATATCGATGCGATAAACCGTGGTAGTACCACTCACTTCATTTGCAACGATAAGTAAAGGCTTTCTGATTGGGCTCTTATCAGCTGCAACAAAAGCAAGACCTTCGGGTGCCACATCACCTGCCGTACCCTCATCAACATTACCGTCAAGCTTAGTATTGTTAACATATTCAACAAAGATAGGTGAGTAAGGGTTGGTAATATCGTAAACCATAATACCACCGGTACGCTCAAGACCAATAAACGCATAGGTTTGTCCATTGATTTCACCCAGAGTTAATGCCTCTGGCTCTGGACCCTTATCATCACTGCGACCGTCATCGACATTAAACAATGACGACGAAAGTGATGCCGTTATACGCTCGAAATCGGACCCGCTATCGTAGACAATACTGCCTGTTGTGGTATTCCAAATTGAAAAGGAACGACCGCCATAAGCAAATATTTGATCAACGTCACCATCACCGTCTGTATCGCCATTCACCGTGGTGGTTTTTAAACGGCCTAATTGTGCATCATCTTGAATATTAGGGTAAGCATCAGTAATAGTAGAATCGAGTACTAAGTCATCTACTCGCTCTTCTTCAGAAAAGCCATCATAATCGCGTGCATCACCTTCATTTGCGGTCACCAAAAAGGTTTGCCCATCAAATTCATAAGCCGCAATAGAGTCTGGCATATAAAAGCCTTGTACAGGCCAAGGTTGGATATTCACAAGATTATCACGGTCACTTGCATCCATTGCCGTTTGCACCGTATTGTAATTTTTAGTCCCTAAACCAATGATATCAACGACATTTGCTGATGCTAAATCGACAACCGCCACGCCATTATTTTCTTGTAACACGACATAAGCGGTAGAAGAATCAGCTGAAATAGCAACATACTCTGGCTCTAAATCCTGAGCAACGCTGGCATTTGGGCCAAAGATACGAATAGAAGGATCTAATACCGCATTATTAAAGGACTCAAAGCTGGCCGTTGCCACATCGTCTTGCGTTAATTGTTTTATCTTTTTATCAATTGTAATCACACTCACTGAACCCACTGGATCAATGGTGTAGTCATCGTTAGGCTCACCTTCGTTAGCCACAACCAACTTGCTGCCATCAGGTGAAAAAGTCAGCATATCCGGTAAAAAACCGACCTGTAAGGCATTCAAAAAACGACCCTTGCGGGTATTAAAGAAAACAACTTGTCCCTCTACGTCCGCCTCATCCGCAGCGACGGCAACTGCAACGGTTCCTTTATACACGGCAACACTGTTTGGTTCACCGTAAGCGGTAAGGTCAATTGAGAATAGTTTATGTGGATAGTAAGGATTGCGAACAGACAACACATCAATACTTTGATCATTCGCGTTAGTGACAAAAGCGCGTTTACGGCGAGCATCATAGGCAACAATCTCAGCTGCACTTTCATCGATTAAACCACTTTCATAAGTACCCATTACTTTTAGAGAAAGTTGAGTGGGACTTTTTTGAATAAGGTCAGATTGAGACTCAGCTGACACGCCAATACAAGCTGAAAGCAAAGCGCCGCAGACTAAAACGGAAGATAATTTCATTAGGTACTCCATACTGATTTTTTGGCTAATATTCATTAGCGTTTTATAAAGCATGGAGGCTAGAAGATTAATATGACAATATGATTAAAGGTATTAATTGAAACCTATTATTTACAAAGTATTAATGACGGGTAAAAACTTATTATCCCAAACGCGCTGATCAAGCACGCCTGTATGCCTGAGCCGAATAGTACCCTGCTTATCGAGCAAATAAGTTTCTGGGGCCCCTGTCGCCCCCATATTCACCCACAGGTTCCCATTCTTATCAACAATATTCCACTGATATGGGTTACCTAAATCATTTAGCCATTGGCGAGCAGCCGGTGATTCATCTTTCAAATTCACGCCCACAATTCTAACGCCCTTGGCTTTTAACTCATTTAAGTAGGGATGCTCTACTTTACAAGCAATACACCAGGTCGCCCAAATATTAACCAAAGTAACCTCGCCCAACAAATCGGTTTTAGTCGTCACTTGGCTTTCATCTTGTAAGCGCGGCAGTGAAAAGTCTGGAAACGTTTTGTCGATTAATGCAGAAGGCACCGCGGTAGGATCTAAAAATAAACCGCGCCAAAAAAAGCCGGCTAACACGATAAAAATAATTAAAGGTATAAATAACTTCGCACGATTCATGTCAGATCCAGTTATGATTAACTTGTTTTGAGTGTTGCTTTTTTAAGCACTAGTAACGGTTTAAGTACTAGTAACCGTTTCAGTACTAGCTTCGACAGTCTGTTTTTTTTGATTAGCCGCCACTTGTTTTTTAAGACGGTAACGTTTATCCGCAATGGCCAAAAAGCCACCCAAGGCCATCAGTAATGAGCCAAGCCAAATCCAGTTTACAAAAGGTTTATCATGCACACGTACCGCCCATGCTTGCTGACCATTTTCACCTGGCGCCAAAGGTTCGCCCATGGCAACATATAAATCACCCCAAAAGCTGGAGTCAATAGCGGCTTCCGTCATCACATCATTGTTAGAAAAATAGCGACGTTTCTCTGGTTTTAGATCGCTTATTTTTTTGCCTTCAGAAAACACTTCGATATGACCTTGTTGAGCAAGATAATTAGGCCCACGGACATCTTTAATTTCAACAAAGTGATATTCATAACGACCTAAAGCTAAACGCTGGCCCTCCTCCATACGTAAATCGCGTTGATCGCTGTAAATGGTATTAAGGCAAGCGCCTAAGATCGTCACAGCAATACCAACATGCGCTGTCACCATACCGTAATAACTACGAGTGAGCTTACGTAAACCTTGTAGGCGTGTACTCGCATTGCGAGTTTTATCAAACAAATCCGCAATAGTGACAAATATGATCCACGCAGCCACAAATACTGTTAGTGCAGCAGAAATTTTATAGCTGTCGCCATAGAGTAAAGGAAAAGTAATCGCGACGATGACACTTAACATCAAAGGATGTTTTAACAGTTTCCACAAGCGCTCTGCCGATGTTTTCTTCCATAACGACAAAGGGCCTACAGCCATAAACAAACCTAAGATTGCCATAAAAGGAACAAAGAAGAAATTGAAGTACGGCGGGCCAACAGAGATTTTGCCCATCCCCAAAGCATCGGCAAATAAAGGAAATAAGGTTCCCAATAACACCGTTAACATGATCACCACTAATATAATATTGTTGATCAATAAAAATGTTTCTCGTGAGAGCCAGTCAAAATTGGTAATACTTTTTACCACCGGCGCACGCAGTGCATAAATCGCTAATGACCCACCCACAATCACGAGTAAAAAGCCTAAAATAAAGACACCGCGCTCAGGGTCATTTGCAAAGGCATGTACGGATGTCAACACACCAGAACGGACAAGAAAAGTCCCTAGCAAACTGAGAGCAAAAGCAAAGATAGCTAACAAGATAGTCCAACTTTTAAACACACCTCGCTTCTCAGTTACCGCTAAAGAATGAATCAATGCCGTTCCTACCAGCCAAGGCATAAAAGACGCATTTTCAACAGGGTCCCAAAACCACCAGCCACCCCATCCGAGTTCGTAGTACGCCCACCAACTGCCCAGCGCAATGCCTACTGTCAAAAAAGCCCATGCAACTGTCGTCCAAGGGCGAGACCAACGCGCCCATGCACTATCTAACCTGCCGGATATTAATGCCGCTATCGCAAAAGCAAAGGCAACAGAAAACCCCACGTAACCCATGTACAACATCGGTGGATGAATGATCAGACCGGGATCTTGTAGTAAGGGATTAAGATCCCCTCCATCAGTAGGCGCTAAAGGCAAATAGCGATCAAACGGATTGGAGGTCAACAACATAAATAATAAAAAACCTACCGCGATAACACCCATGACCCCCAGTACAAGTGCCACCATATCCAAAGGCAGTTTTCGACTAAACACACTGACAGCAAAGGCCCAGCCCGCAAGAATTAGTGCCCACAACAACAGAGAACCTTCATGGCCTCCCCATACGGCACTGACTTTATAGTGATCAGGCAGTAAACTATTTGAATGATTCGCTACGTATTTGACGCTGAAATCGTCTTGTAAAAATGCCCAAGTTAAACAAAAGAAACTCAATAAAATAAATACAAAACCACCTGTTGCCAAAGAGCGACTGGATGCCATTAGCATCGTATTTTTTGCATAAACGCCATATTGGGGGACAACAGACAAGAGAATAAAAAGACAAAGTGCAATAATGAGTGCAACGTGACCGAGTTCAGGAATCATAAATTAGCTCTTTGATAGGCAGTGGGTATAACAAACATAAAGGCGGCCATTAAATTTCACAGGTTTCTTGATGCTGCCCACCTGCTTGCTTCATCGCTTCCGCAACTTCGGGGGGCATATATTCTTCATCGTGCTTAGCAAGGACTTCCGTTGCTTTAAACGCACCTTCTGCATTAAGCTTACCGTTAGCGACTATCGCTTCACCTTCGGCAAATAAATCTGGCAATATGCCGCTGTAATATACCTTCATATTGGCAGCGCCATCCGTGATATCAAAATTGACATCTAAATTTTTCGTCGAGCGTTGAACCGAGCCAGCAATAACACACCCGCCAACACGGATTGTTCTATCGACCGGAGCTTCACCAGCCACAATTTTACTGGGTGGATAAAAAAGATTAATGTTTTCCCGCAAAGCATAAGTCATTAACAACACAGCAATACTAGAAAAAATAACGATAAAAAGAACAATATAAAGACGCTGTTTACGAACAGGGTTCATGACTGTACACCACCCTGATCATTACCATTAGTGCCCGCTTTATTGGCGTTAGCAGATTCAATACGTTGCTTGCGTTGAATACGAACCTTCAGACCCTTTTGTTGAAACAAAGGAACCAACACCAAGGCCATCATGGCGAAAAAAGTGATAGCGTAACTCGCCCATACATATGGGCCATGGCCTGACATGATGAAAAAATCTACTGCATTTTCAAACTGAAACGACATACTGACAATACCTTACTTAAGCTAGGCCGGTTTAACGATGGCCAATTTAACTAAAAATCATTTAACTGCAAATGAATATTGATTCTATCTTTTATACGTCCGCTTTTATAAAAAGCGCCCTTACCCATTTTGTCTTTTGCTCTTGTTCAAGAATTTCAACTCGAGTCCATAACATTAATAGCCATGCATACAAACAATAAAAACCAACGATCATTACAATTAAAGGGTATGCCATAGATGGATCAATACTAGACTCACCCGTTAGCTTTAATGTGGCGGGTTGATGGAGGGTAAACCACCAATCGACAGACTTATAAATAATGGGAATATTGATCATACCCACTAAAGACAATATTGCCGCCGATTTGTTTCCAAGGTCACGACTTTGATAAGCACCCTGTAAAGCAATCACACCTAAATAGAGAAAGAATAGAATCAACATAGAGGTAATTCTGGCATCCCATACCCACCATGTTCCCCATGTCGGCTTACCCCACACTGCACCCGTTACCAGAGCGATAAAAGTGAGTACTGCCCCAATAGGCGCCGCACTTTTCATTACCATATACGATAATTTCATTTTCCAGATCATTCCCACTGCACCGGAAATAGCCATAACGTAATAGCCCGCCAAGGCTAAAAAAGCAGCCGGAACGTGTATGTAAATAATGCGATAGCTATTACCCTGCTTACTATCAATGGGAGCAAACCCTAAGCCCCAAATAGCGCCTCCAATCAAGAGCCCCAATGCTAAAATACCTAACCACGGTGACCAACGGCTGGTTTTTTCATAAAACCACCGAGGTGAGCCCAAACGATGAAACCACTGCCAATTCAAAGACCTAACCTCTTTAATAACTAAATCAATAAAACTACATCAGTAAAATAACTAACTTTCTACGCTCATTTTTAACGCTCCGACTACCGCCAGAGGGGCTAAGACCAAGGCTAGAGCACAAAAAGAACCCAAAATAGCCAGTGGAGCATCATAAGCAAAACCATCCACCGCTAAACGCACACAACTCGCACCGAAAATGAGCACAGGAACGTAAAGCGGCATAATAATGAGCGACAATAATAACCCACCTTTACGTAAAGAAACTGTTAAAGCGGCCCCAATTGCACCAACAAAGCTCAATGTTAAGGTCCCAAGCAATAATGAAACCCACAAAGGCAAATACCCCTCGGCGGGAAGTGCAAGCATTATGCCTAACAATGGGGCAACCAAGGTTAAGGGTAAACCGGTAGTTAACCAGTGGGATAAAATCTTGGCTATCGCCATAAAGTAGAGTGGCTGAGGGCTCAAAATAATCTGTTCCAAAGAACCGTCTTCATAGTCACTGCGAAACAAACTATCAAGGGATAATAAGGTCGCTAATAATGCAATCACCCAAAGTAAGCCCGGCGCTAATACCGAAAGCGACTGTGATTCAGGCGAGATGCCTAAGGGCATCATGGTCACAACCATTAAGAAGAAGAAAACGGGGTTAAGCATATCGCTCGATTGGCGAAACGCACTGACGAGATCCCGCTTTAGTAGGGCAAATACACTTTTCCCCAAAGAACTAGATTCTGGCTTAGTAGATACCGTGCTCGATTCAGGCATCATAATCCGCCTCCAGCATCTCGTCTTCGTCTGCCAATATTTGCGCTGGAAAATCAAGTAAGTTAATACGCTTTAAATGAGGGATATTCGGGGCTTGATGGCTCGTTAAAATCAAGGCGCCACCCTTATTGGCATGGTCTATAAAGAGCTGTTCTAAATGTGCAATACCCTCTTTATCAATCGCAGTATAAGGCTCATCTAGGACCCATAAGGGGCTTGAACTCAAATACAAGCGCGCTAAACCCACTCGCCTTAATTGACCTGCTGATAACTGATAACCCGGTAAGTCCTCATAGCCATACAAACCCACTTTGGCTAGAGCACTGTCGATGGCATCTTTAGCTGTCGATTCATAGGACTGATTAGAAAGCTGGGTTAGGAATAACAAATTCTCTCGTGGAGTCAGTGTTTTCTTTACTCCAGCCAAATGGCCGATAAATAACAAATCCCCCAAAAAGTCAGCCCTAACACGATGAGTGGACTCCCCTTTCCAAGTGATATCGCCTTTGTAATCAGGAAATAAACCCGTAATCGCCCGCAGTAAGGTGGTTTTACCCACCCCATTTGGTCCTTCTATTTGGATGATATCCCCTTGATTCACGTCTAATGCCAAGCCCTCAAACAGAATGCGGCCATCACGCTCGCAAGATAAGCTCTTGCATCGTAAAAGTGTCGTGGATAAAGTCGTATTAGACTGTTTATTACTAGGCTGTTTAATAGACAAGGAAAAAGCTCGGGCTAAATAAAGTGCCAGATTATAAGGCTTTGGAAGGTTGTTGTGGGGTTTTGTTGCTATTCTTGATAAGAGAACGCTAAAAAGTACGAAAAGTTGATCGATTTTAACCCTAAAACCACAAGTAATACGCCGAATACCGCTCTAGACTCGAAGCAGTCAAGCGGTAGTAAAGCGGCTGCGTCTTCAAATACCACAACGCCTAACTCAGCTTCTTCTAACTCGACCTCTTCTAGCTCAACCTCTTCTAACTCAACAACAGGCGCAACAAATACTAAGGCCGATAATATATCTGCACTGGCGACGCTATTAAAACAACTACCTGAAGGTAAGACCCTAGAGGCTCAGGTTAAAAGTAGTCAAATTCTTAGCAATACAGAAAAAAGCTTACTCCAACAACTGAACCCGTCATTAATTAGCAAACTCAATCAACAACTCTCAAAAGAAGCACAACTCAAAGCGGCGAATAACGCAAACAACAATAGTCAGAATAATGCCCCTGCCGGCACTGCTGCGACAAACAGTAAGGCAACAACAACTTTACCGACTATTCAAAATACAACCCTGTTTCTTGCAAAGCTGTCCCTAAGCCAAACCAATGGGCAAACACAAGTGATCACCACTGTAACGCCACAAGCACTGAAGATAAATGAATCGGTATTAATAGGTCAACGTAATCAACAACTGCTTATCGATCGTTCGCCCACACAGCAAATACAGCAAGCCGCCAGTGAAAGCATCAAACAGATACTGCCAAAACAGCAGTCGATTCAAGCGCTACAACAATTCATACAACAGATCACACAACTACCTAAACCCATACAATCGCTATTACTAACGAAGGCAAGCACACAGGCAATACAACAGTTAAACCAATTTACCTACACTGACAAGCAACTACAAACTGGCCCTGCGGTAAAACAAAGCGTAGTGAACACAGGTATCCAACTCGAAGCAAAAATACATCAACAGCAAAATATACAAAATGATTTACGCACTATTCTCGGCAGCATTAGTACTGAGCTGAATAAAAATACAGCATTCAATACGCCTAACTCACCAAAACAGTTAACGATTAAAAATAATAGTGCTCTACCTAAAGAGGTAGAAAAAGTGATTGTCAGCCTGCTTAATAGCTTGCCAAACAATAACACTACGGCATCGTTATCAACACCACAAAACCTGAACCAACAAGTCGCCACTGCTGCACTCATGCGCTTATTGGGAATGAGTTTACCTTTAGAAAGCCAAACGCTCGCGGCACTACCTAAAGCCATAGAACAACACTTGCGG
This sequence comes from Cellvibrionaceae bacterium, assembly GCA_050633525.1. Lineage (GTDB taxonomy): Bacteria > Pseudomonadota > Gammaproteobacteria > Pseudomonadales > Cellvibrionaceae > CANLBN01. The sequence goes on along the minus strand of JBOEGR010000042.1, from coordinate 12,450 downwards.
CAACTCATCGAAAAAACACAAGCACGTATTCAACTCAATCAATTTAGATCACTAGGTTTAGATAAGCCTATTACCGAAGCAAGAACGAATATCTTACAACAGTTTCATACCGAACTACCTTTACGTTTTAATGAGCAAGTGCTGCCGGTACAAATCACAATACAAGAGCAAGAACACAGAGAAAAGCAAGACAGTAATAGCGATCAAGAAAATTCAAACCCTGAAGATAAAAAATCAAACACCAAGCAATGGCAAGTGTTTATGAGTTTCGACCTACCCACAGAAAACCCTGCCATTACCGAAGCACTCCACACACGCCTGAGCATTGTTGACAACTCGGTTGCGGCAACCTTATGGACAGAATCATCATCATTGTGTCATCTGGCTACACAAAAAATGACTTTTTTAAGAGATAAATTACTCGCCAATGGCTTAGATGTAGAAGAACTTGTTTGTTTAGAAGGAAGGCCTCCCCAACAAGATCTTTCCTTAGGTTACAACCTAGTGGATATCAAAACATGATAGAAGAAGACTTAAAACAAGCCGTCGCTTTATTTTACGATGGCGAACTAGCACCCACGGTAACAGCCAAAGGGGAAGGCGCCCAAGCGGAAGAAATTATTGCCATCGCGCAAGAACATGGTATTACCTTATGTGAAAACCAACCGCTGCTGGAACTCTTAATGACATTAGAACTCGGCGATCATATACCTGAAAACTTGTATATCGCTATCGCACAAATCATTTCTTTTGCTTATCACTTACAAGGAAAACAACCAGAAAGTGAACCCAGCGGGGCAATCGATACCATTTAATGGGCTACCTCTTTTTTATTTATCCGCTTTTTATTTATTCACTTTTATGTTGTATCTTTTCTGGCGTTTCACTTCTATTTTTCTTCTACCTCAAAGACGGACCCATCAATATTTTCGCACTGTACTTTAATCGACTTAATTAGTCCTTCTTCAGCTAAAGCTTGTAGTATTTCAATGACTTTTATTATTCTCTGTTGTTTATCAGACACTCTCACAGCCTTTAAAAATAAAAGAAACAAACTAACACTAAATACCTTAAGCACAAAATGATTGAAAAATAATCACTTTCAAAAAATGAAAGAAAACGCGCCACAGTATGAAAAGCTTTTCAAAAAATAAAAATGTACTATTAAAATTAACAGTAGTATCTCGGTTTATATAAAAAATAGATCTAAAGGAAACACCGAATATACAGCTAAACTAACAGTATGATTGGATATGGCGAACGTTTATACAGAATGATCGAAGAGAAGCACACCTCTGTTGCGAGTTGTGCCATCATGATGCGCCAGAAAGGTTATGACATTAACGAACAAACTTTATACAGAATCATCGGCAACAAAAATAAAAATCTACCTAATCAAGATGTGATCGATATTATTTGCGAATATTTTGAAGTGGAGCCAGAATGTTTTTTATACGGCCAATGCCTTGTATCAAGGAAACACGGCTATTTATCCGACTCGCTAAGCCCAAGAATGCAAAAACTGGCGATGGCACTCACAGACTCAGTGATTACCACACTCGCCGACAAATCAAATGAACTCGATATTAGATAATCATATCAAGTGTCTGTAATCAGGCAACTAAATCAACTATATACCGCTACAAACTGTCTTCTGGCTGAATAAAGTCACCATCATCCCAAATACATAACGGCTCTTCAGAATACGCTAAAGCGCGCTGCTCTTTTATATTACCCAAACAGTGAGAAACATAAGTGACATTATCGATACGGCGGCAGCGGTTTCGGTGCTGGTGGCCGTATATATGCACTTTAGATTGCAGCTGGCGAACCTGTTCGTCCAAAGTTTGGCAACCCGCCACACGTGAGAAATTAAATAAAGGATGTGGGTCGCCCTCGTAAAGGGGGATTAGCTGTTGGCCATCAGCGTAGCGCTTCGCCATTGCGATATCAGAAAAAATCAGTTCTCGCCTAGGTAAAAAATGACTAAAACTAATAATAGGAGCTGTGTAACTGGTCGATAAAGTTGCCTCATTTAAAGACAAAAAATAATCTGCTGGAGATATTAGTTGCTCTGCAAAATCGCCCGGCCAACGGCACAATACCGTGTCCATCCAACCACACTGAGCCCAATTCTCTCCCGCTTTGGGAATAAATAAGGTATCTTGCCCATTTTCAGGTAATTGATACCAAGAAAACAAAGGCACCAGCCAAACACTACTCGACCTGCCTTCATACAGATACGGCTGGGTTTGCACACCTAAAGCATCACATAAGTCGAGAACCGCTCGAAACTTTTCGAGCGAATCAGCATAGCCACTATTGCGCAACCAAAGTTCGTGATTACCGATAGTAAACAATACCTTGTAAAACTTTTTACTCATTGCTGCAAGCAGCACTTCTAAGCGCTCTAAAGAGTCAGAAACATCACCAGCAATAATCAGCACATCATCAATATAGTCATAGTCCGACAAGGCCAGCATTTTGCTCATATTGCCAGAAAAATCGACGTGTAGATCAGATATTGCGAATACTCTAGACATGATGCTTTAATCGAATGAAAGGTTGCTTGTAGTGCTACATTCAACTTTTTGCAGCTAAATTAATACACTCATTTTAATTTTCTTCAGCTCTCCTTAGTTATTTATATAGAACACGCAATGCCCATCCCCCCCAAACCGCAATAACCGTTAGGATTTTTCGCAAGGTATTGTTGGTGGTAATCTTCGGAAAAATAAAATTCTTTTGCGGGTAATAGTTCGGTAGTAATGTCGCCCGCCTCTGGGCCCATTTTTTCCTTAATGGCTTGCTGATAAATAGTTTTGCTTTTTTCAGCTAATGCTTTTTGTGCATCATTATAATAATAAATACCGGAGCGGTATTGTGTACCTCTATCATTACCTTGCTGCATACCTTGGGTTGGGTTATGGGATTCCCAAAAGGTTTTTAAAATAGCTGCTAGAGAAATGCTATTAGGATCGAACACAATCAATACCACTTCGTTATGGCCGGTCATACCTGAACACACTTCTTCATATGTGGGGTTAGGCGTATACCCTGCGGCGTAGCCTACTGCCGTAGTGATAATACCGGGTAGAGACCAAAAGGTTTTTTCGGCGCCCCAAAAACAACCTAAACCTACAACAATTTTTTCACTGCCGTCAGGATAAGGTGGTTTAAGTGGTGTTTTTAATACAAAGTGTTGGTCATTAAACTGCATTTCCTGTGTTCTGCCTTTGAGGGCTTTTTCAGGTGAAATCAATGTTTCTTTTGCGGGGTTTTTAAAAAACATAAGGCCACTCTTTTGAATATTACTTAAAATCAAGTTGAGACCTTTGCACGAAAGTCATTTTGCTCCCATGCGGCGTTAAAAATGTACTCAATCAGTCATTTATCAAACATAAACTCCCTCTTTCCGTGCATTTTTGCCTTGCCTGAAAGCAANNATCTTTCGTGCAAAGGTCTCAAGTTATGTATTGCTAAGCAATTACTTTAAAAAATTACAACGCTACTGCGATATATCTAACACTAAGCCCGATGTATTGTAAGGGTGTGGAACAGACCAATTATCATAAACTACTTCTGTATTCGGGCTATCTAGTTTTTCTATACATTTTTCTGCCATCCCCCGAAAGGGTGGCCGACCAGGATCGGTCATCACAATACGTTTGACACCAGCTTTGTGCGCACGTTTCGTTAAATTAAATAAAGGTGTCGTCATCTCATCCCAAAAACAAATATCAGAACCGATGATCATATCAAATTTAGACAGCATCTCTGTGGTCACTTTTTCATAACGACATTTCACTGTTGTAATACTGACACCATTGAGTTGAGCATGATGCTGCAAGTAAGTAAACACTGAATCATCTGCATCTAAGGCACTGACTTTTGCGTTAAAATTTTTAGCGCAATAGATACCACTAATACCCCAGCCACAACCGATTTCGAGTATGCGCCACGCTTGCCCTTCCGGTGGAAAAATAGATAAATAATCAATCATCAAACTCGTCGAATTCCAGAATTTATTGCCATGTATAGCAGCAGTGCCTGTTTCGCGCTTGATACGACGAATATCGGCATGGCTATTCTTTAGCACGGTAATACCAAACACCTCTCGCTGATATTGATCGGATTGATTATTAGACATACTCTCGCTCATTACTATCTATACTGCCCCCTATATTATCTATATTGGCCCCATGCTCTGATTTTACATCAGCGCAGAGACTAGCATATTTTTATCGCAGAATAACGGCTAAATAATGACAGGTGGATGATCGACACAACTTGGTTTACCATTAGCACTATCCACAGTACTACTGGGCCACCATAGTTATATGAAGAGCACTATTTTACGCTCTATATCGAGCTTTGCCGCGAAGGCGAACGCTTTTTCAGCTGCCAAAGCTGAAGGAGAAGCGAACCCACACTCGCCCTACTTCGCAGCGATTGACCTCGGCTCCAACAGTTTTCATATGCTGATTGTAAAGGTCAATGACGGCGCGCTGGAAACGGTGGATCGCGTAAAAGAAATGGTACAAATAGCGCGAGGCTTAAAGCGCAGTGGTAGCCTGTCTGAAGACGCTCAGGCTAGAGCGATACATTGCCTTAGCTGCTTTCAAGAACGCATTCGCGATATCCCTCCAGAACAAGTTAGAGCCGTAGGCACCAAAGCACTGCGTAGTGCCCAAAATTCCGAATTTTTTATACGCAAAGCCGAAGAAGCGCTAGGACATTCTATCGATATCGTCTCAGGCTACGAAGAAGCACGTTTAGTTTATTTAGGCGTCTCTCACGATATTAGCCCAGATAAAGGCAGCCCGCTTATCATTGATATTGGCGGCGGCAGTACTGAGTTTATTATTGGCCATGAAGGCCAGCCTAAGCTAATGGAAAGTTTGAGCATTGGCTGCGTGACCTTTAGTGATAATTACCTGAGTGATAGTGAGGGGAAACCTGTTGATGCCATAACAGGCAAAATGATTCGCGAAACCTACTATGCTACCTGTGTCGAACTTGAGCTCATCACGAGACGTTATCGCCAGCAAACATGGGATATTGCCGTAGGTAGTTCAGGCACCATGAGAGCGATTGCCGAATTAATGCCTGCCGACGTTGTTGCAGGCATAGTGACACGCGAAGGCCTGAACTTACTCGTTGATACCTTAAAACAAGAAGGCAAGCTGCAAAATAGCGCGGGTATTTCATCTCAACGCTTAAGCGTGCTTCCCGCAGGTATTATTATTTTATGGGCTATTTTTGATCAGCTACAAATTGAAGAAATTCATGTTGTCGATGCCACCCTTAAAGAAGGTTTAGTTTACGATACTTTAGGGCGTTTATCCGCTCATGATATGCGCGACCAAACCGTCAATAAATTAATGGATCAATACGCCATCGATCGCGAGCAGGCCGAGCGCGTTGATAATACTCTGCTTCACTTTATTGATGCTTTACCTAACCCCCTTGTTAACGGTGTCAATGTTAGAAAGGTCGTACATTGGGCTGCCCTCTTACATGAATTGGGCATTAGCGTATCTCACTCAGGCCATCACCAGCACGGTGCGTACTTAATTAAAAATAGTGACCTAGCAGGCTTTAGTCGCTTTGAACAAGAATTACTATCCTTATTTGTTGGTGCCCATCGGCGTAAAATTAATGCCAGCCGTTTGGCTATTTTAACAGCGGAAACACAAGAATCTCTATCTCAGTTCTTTGCTTGTTTACGTATCGCTGTGCTGCTAAATCACCGCCGCGAAGACAATATTGAGTTGCCTGATATTGAAGTGAATGGACAAACCATCACCCTTGAGTTTCCCGACAACTGGTTAGAAGACCACCCGCTGACGTATCGCAATTTATTGCAAGAACAGCGTTACCTAGAACCATTAATGATTCAATTTGAATTTTTTTAAGATAAGGAGCTTCTGCAAAACACGAGCGAGCAACGCAAGTAGTTTGTCAGAACATCCATAAGTATTTATCACTATGATCCCATCACTACTACTAATTATTGCTATTGCCGGTTTTTTTTATGCGGTAAAACGCGCACGCACCCTACCGCCCAATGAGCGTAAAAAATTCATTATTAAATATGGACTCTATGGCGCTGCGGCCATTATGATATTACTGGTTGTTACTGGCAGGCTACACTGGATAGCGGCGGGCCTTGCTGCATTATTACCCATTGGCCAAAAGTTATTTTATACCGCCATACGTTTAATGCCTTTTCTTAAATACTGGCAAGCCAAGCAACAAAGCTCGCAAAGCAAGCAGCAATCAACTGCTAGTACTTTTACCGGTAAAATGTCGGTAAAAGAAGCACAAGAAATTATGGGGCTGGATTCAATAGACAGTCTTGAACAAATTTCCAAACGCCACAAGGAATTAATGCAAAAGATGCATCCCGATCGTGGTGGTAGCGATTACCTAGCAGCGCAAATTAACCAAGCTAAAGAAACCCTAACGAACCACCTTAAAGCGTGAGTTCAGTTAAAAATAACCAAGATAAAAAAACAAACTGGCAAGTGTATATATTGTTGGCAAGTGATGGCCGTTTGTATACCGGCATCACCACCAATATGATTCAACGCTGGCGCAAGCACTGCTCAAAAAAAGGCGCTAAGTTTTTTTATGGCAGAAAACCCATCGCGCTCAACTATTTAGAAAGTGAACACACTCGCAGTAGTGCTAGCCAACGCGAGTATCAAATTAAACAACTCACACGCGCGGAGAAATGGCAGTTGATTGTAGATAATTATGGGCCTAAAAAAGGAAGCCATACAAATAGGAAGAGTTAAAACTATTAAAGAACAACCTCTCTAATATCACCTTCTTCACTGATATATTGTATGCCATTATAGATCTTCTCAACACCAGACCATTTTGATCGTGCGATTACCGGGAACTCAAGATCTCTCTCTGCTAAAAACTTAGCGAGTCGGTCAATATCTGATTTCTCAGGTTTTATAGGCCCATACCATAAAGAATACCACTGAGAAGATGTAACTATATTAAAAGATTCTGAACCATCATATAGACCGTGATAAGTTTTACCATTTGAAAATTCAAATTCTGCAAACTCTAATTCTATAATATCATTAGAAAAATGCGGATGACTATCAGATATCACATATTCAAATGCATCATAACCTTCTTCATCATTTTGATAATAACACCAGCGATGAAGCATTAAATCATCAATAGTAATATCTTCGATACGTTTAAGATTATTCATTCTTTATCCATCTAGGAATTGGATATTACAAATCTTTCGTTTCCTGAGCTAAGGTTCTTAATTCCCTCAAAGGCCGAGAATGAAATTCGCGCATATAAAGTACAATCACAACCAAAGTACTGGCAAAAATAAACAACCAATCATTAATAAACCACGCCAAAACCGATAGTGAAAAATAAAACGCACGCAAACCGTAATTATAAGTGTGCGCGGCCAAATCAATCACCTTTGCACTGACTCTAACAAAGCAGGTACGGTGCTCTTCATCAATGTTATCTTCAACCATCGGCGCAGCACCAATGACCACTGTCGCAAAACCGTATTGCCGCATAGACCAACTAAAGGTAAAGAAGGCATAAGCATAAATAATAATCAGCACAAACTGCTTAAAGTGCATTAATAAGGGAGCGCTTTCGACATAAAACGGCACATCGATTAACACGGCTTGTATTTGATCGGTCGCCGCTAACGAGGTCAACAAACCCGCCAAAATCAACATACTGGTGGATGCTAAAAAGGTCACGTTACGCTCTAAGTTAGCAATCAATGCGGCGTCGGGGATCCTGATCTCTCTTTTCAGTAACTGAGCCATCCAACGATGGCGTAAGTTATTCATCACCGAAGATAAATTCTTATCAGAACGCTTGGCTTTAAAATGCGCAAAGCGCGCATAACCTAACCACAATAAGACAAACCACAACAAAGCAGCCCCATTTAATACACTAATCTCTTGCATATCTCTTTTTTGACCTTATCTTTTTAATTCTGCTCCGAACACTTCATCCCTGAATTATTCAGAGCGTCGAAGCAAGAATACTGGCGTAAAACGTGGTTTTACTGGTATTTTTACTTCTCGCATTGCCTGCACGGACGGAGGTAATGAGTGTGAGCAGGAGCGAAAACGTTGGCATATTCAGCCAATGGCTGCGCCTCCTGCGCAGTACCTACATCGGAAAATATTTTAAATCTACCGATTTGTTAATAGTTATTTAAACTAAGACTAACCCTAGTAGTAATAAACCGCAATGGAACTCATCAATATAAAATAAGCCAAGACAAATTAAGTAATCTACATTACAGCAGAATATAGGTAAATCAGTTACACTTTCCCTTAATACTGATATTCCTACAGAAACAATAGCAACATGGGCAGACAGTTAAAAGCAGACACTGCACATACTAACGGAAACCTCTCATCTATGAATGCATCGAATACAGCCACAGCAAACTCATCAGCTCTCACGTCGACACCGCTCTCAACCCATCCCAGCTTTGACTATATCCGCAGCCAGACCCTTAGCGCACTCAATATTACCGTCAGTGAATACCGCCATAAAGTCACCGGTGCCCAACATATTCATATCGATGCCGATAACGACGAAAATGTATTCTTAGTGGCCTTACGTACCGTGCCAGAAGATTCCAGCGGCGTAGCCCACATTCTGGAGCACACGGCCTTGTGCGGTAGTGAAAAGTACCCCGTCCGCGACCCCTTCTTTATGATGATTAGGCGCTCGCTCAACACCTTTATGAATGCCTTTACCAGCTCCGACTGGACAGCCTACCCCTTTGCTAGCCTTAACCGTAAAGATTTCGATAACCTGCTAGACGTCTACCTCGATGCCGTCTTCTTTTCTCGCTTAGACCCACTCGACTTTGCCCAAGAAGGTCATCGTATGGACTTTGCCGAAGCCGGCAACCCAGAGAGCCCACTGGTATACAAAGGCGTTGTCTTTAATGAAATGAAAGGTGCGATGAGCTCCATCACCTCGCAGCTATGGCAAACCATTAGCAAGTACCTCTACCCAACGAGTACATACCATCACAACAGTGGCGGCGACCCTCAAGCCATTACTGACTTAAGCTACGAACAGCTACAGCAGTTTTATCAAACCCACTACCACCCCAGCAATGCCATTTTTATGACCTTTGGCAATATTCCTGCCGAAGAGCACCACGCCAAATTTGAAGAGCGCGCACTCAAACGCTTCACCAAACTCGACAAAACTATTTCTGTTGAGCCAGAGAAACGTTACTTCGCACCCATTAGAGTAGAAGAAGCCTACCCTTACCAAGCCGAAGCCGGCGAAAGTATTGATGGAGAGAGTAGCCAAGGCATTAAAGATAAAACCCATATTGTCATGAGCTGGTTGCTTGGCCCCAGTATCGATTTAAAAGCCAATCTAGAAGTGCATTTATTATCGAGTTTATTATTTGATAACAGCGCCTCGCCTTTGCAACATTTACTGGAAACCACTCAGCTCGGTGCATCGCCCTCACCCATGTGCGGTATGGATGACTCGCAATATGAAATGCTATTTTTATGTGGCATTGCCGGCTCCAATGCAGAGCAGACTCTCGCCCTAGAAAAAGAAGTCACAGCCGTACTAAAAAACATTGTGGCAAACGGTTTACCCCAAGAGCAAATTGATGCCTCACTACACCAGCTCGAATTACGCCAACGCGAAATTGGGGGCGATGGTTACCCTTACGGCCTACAACTAATTTTAAATGGTTTATCGGCAGCAACACACCGTGGTGATATTCTCGCCTTTTTAGATTTAGAAACCGCTCTAGATGAATTGCGTAAAGAAATACAAGACGAGCAATACGTGCCGCAATTAATCCAACGTTTATTACTCGATAATCCTCATCGCGTTACATTAACCTTACGCCCCGATAGCGAATTTCATCAACGCCAAGTGCAAGCCGAAACTGATCAACTAGCGAAGATCAAAGCAACACTCAGCGATGCAGAAAAACAAACCATCATTGAACAAGCAAAAGCCTTAGAGCAACGCCAGCAACAGCAAGACGACGACAGCGTGTTACCCAAAGTCACCCTCGCGGATATCCCCAAAGAAACCCATTACCCGCAAGGTAAACGCAAAACATTGGGTACACAGAGCAAAGATAACTTGCATTATTATCATGCCGGCACTAATGGCCTCAGTTATCAACAAGTGGTGTGCGAATTACCCGAATTAAACGACGAGCTATTAACTGCTTTACCGTGGTACACCTTGTGTTTAAGCGAGCTCGGTTTAGGCGATCAAGGCTACCTAAGCGTACAACAACGCCAAGCACAAGCCGTGGGTGCCATTAATAGTTTTTACAGTATTCGCAATCATACCGACGACCCACAAAAATTATTTGCCTACACAACACTGAGCGCCAAAGCGCTTAAACGTAATCAAGCCGCCATGAACGAACTCATGCTCGACACCTTTGAACAGGTGCGTTTTGATGAAAGCACCCGCCTACACGAAATGATTACACAAGCCAAAATGGGCCGCGAACAAAGTGTCACAGGTAACGGACACGTTCTCGCCATGCAAGCCGCCAGCGCTGGCTTTAACCCCACCGCTAAATTAACTCATCAACTGATGGGCTTGGGTGGCTTGCTCAGCATTAAAGAATGTGACAAAGCCCTAGCGGATGGTAACCATCACGCGCTAAAAAATACATTGGAGCAACTGCATCAACGTTTACTGAGCGCACCCAAACATTGGCTCGCCGTGGGTGAAGCCGAAGGTATGGATCAGACAATTCAAACAATAGAAAATACTTGGGGCAGCTTTGCACAATCATCGATACAACAAGCAAGCACTCAATCTGTATTTGCACCTGCGGCAATAGATTACCAACACATCAAACAAGCATGGATCGCCAACTCACAAGTTCACTTTTGTGCCAAAGCCTACCCCACCGTCAGCATGACTCATCCCGACGCTGCGGCGCTCGGTGTGCTCGGCGGTGTATTGCGCAACGGTTATTTGCATCGCACTATTCGTGAACAAGGCGGTGCCTATGGCGGCGGCGCAAGCCAAGACAGCGGCTCAGCCAGCTTCCGCTTTTATTCTTACCGCGACCCAAGAATGAGCGAAACCCTCAACGACTTTGATCAATCACTACACTGGTTATTCGATCAAGACATTCACTCCGCCGCCATGACACAAGCCATCGAAGAATCCATACTCGGCATTGTCAGCTCCCTCGACAAACCCGGCTCCCCCGCAGGCGAAGCCAAACAAGAATTCCACGCCCAACTCACCGGCCGCAGCACAGAAAAACGCGAACAGTATCGCGAGCAAATTATTGGCGTGAACGGTGAAGACCTGCGACGTGTTGCTGAAACTTATTTAACACAAGATAAAGCGTCTACTGTAATTGTGACCGGTGGCCATGGCGAAGAAGAAGTGAGCAAATTGGGCTTGGAGATTATTCGAGTTTAAGTTTATTGCTGGCGCGTTATAGCATTGACATAATAAAACGTCTTTAGGATATTAGGCTGATAGATAAGCAGGATGAGTTTTCTACTTATCATACTGTTATATAGGTTCAGACCAATTGAGAGCACAATATGGAAGATAAAAAAGAATTACCTTTGTGTTTTGTTATTCAACCATTCGACGAAGGTGGAACATATGATAAAAGATATAAGGAGACAATCAAGCCAGCATTGGAAGAGGCTGGAGTTTCCCCAAAACGTGCAGATGAAATACTGGGGTTAACTCCCGTTATCGAAAAAATTGAAACGGCAATAGCTAATGCGCCCATATGCCTAGCTGAAGTAACTGAAAATAATCCAAATGTATGGTTTGAGCTAGGTTATGCATTGGCTCTTAATCGTCCCACTGTAATTTTATGTGAAAAAAGCATCCGCTCTAAACTTCCGTTTGATGTTCAACATCGCTCTATAATATTCTATCGCACTGATTCACAAAGTGGGTTTGAGGAATTAAGGAAAAATATAATTAGGTTAGTTCAGCATGAGCTTGCCTCAGAAAGAAAGGTTCTATCAGCCCCTATATTAAAACCAAGCGATATTGGGAAAGTTGACTTAAAAGAATTTGAAGTTGCAATCCTTACCACTATTTTTTCATTTTCTACAAATATGGTGGGTGGCGTTCAGATTTATTACTTAGAACAAAAAATCAAATCAATGGGGTATGAAGATCTGGCATTGGCTTTGGGTATTACTAGTCTTAAAGACAAGGGATTTATTTCAGATACTATCGAATGGTTTGAAGATGGAAGCTATGAAACAAAAGTATATAAAATAGAGGCACCAGGAGCTGAATGGATAAAAGAGAATCAGGGTTCATTAGTGATGAAAACTGCACCCAAATTACCTGCTGATACCTTTGACAATGATATTCCATTTTAATACTACAGATAATCGAAATAATCGGGGACAGCCCCCTGTT
>JBOEGR010000041.1:1268-17736 GCA_050633525.1 Cellvibrionaceae bacterium | reverse complement strand
ACGCCGTATTGATATTTGTAAACGCTCTTATGATATTTTAGTTGATGTGGTGGGCTTGCCTCCACAGGATATTGTATTTGACCCTAATATTTTTCCTATTGCGACGGGCATTAGTGATCACGATAATTATGCCGTTGATTTTTTTGCTGCTACAAAATGGATAAAAGAAAATCTACCGGGTGCTAAAGTATCAGGTGGTTTGTCTAACGTATCTTTTTCGTTTCGTGGTAATGACTTCGTTCGTGAGGCCATGCACTCAGTGTTTTTATATCATGCTATTAGTGCGGGTATGGATATGGCCATTGTTAATGCAGGCATGTTAACGATCTATGATGATATAGAAAAAGATTTGTTAGAGCGCGTTGAAGATGTTGTACTCAATCGTCGTGAGGACGCAGGCGAGCGTTTAGTGGAGTTTGCTGAGCAAGTTCGTGGGCAATCTAACGAAGTTAAAGAAAGTGATAAATTAAAGTGGCGCGAAAGTGGTTTACAGGAACGTATCAGCCATTCCTTAGTGAAAGGTATTGCTGAGTTTATCGAAGAAGATGTTGAAGAAGCTCGCCAGCAATACGATAAACCATTACAAGTGATTGAAGGCCCCTTAATGGTGGGTATGAATGTCGTTGGTGATTTGTTTGGGGCGGGTAAAATGTTTCTGCCTCAAGTAGTAAAAAGTGCGCGTGTAATGAAAAAGGCAGTTGCGCATTTATTGCCTTATATTGAAGAAGAAAAGCGCCGTAGTGGAAATGAAAGCCAAAATAATGGCGTGATTATTATGGCTACGGTAAAAGGCGATGTTCATGATATTGGTAAAANNGTACATGATATTGGTAAAAATATTGTGGGTGTTGTGTTGTCCTGTAACAACTACGAGGTTGTTGACCTAGGTGTAATGGTGCCACCGGAAAAAATTCTTGCGGCAGCAAAAGAACATAATGCAGATATTATTGGTTTGTCAGGTTTGATTACACCATCCTTAGATGAAATGGTTACCGTGGCACAAATGATGGAAGCAGAAAAAATGAATTTACCACTGATGATTGGTGGTGCAACAACGTCTAAAGTGCATACGGCGGTTAAGATTGAGCCAGAGTATACGGGTGTGACAGTGCATGTGCTTGATGCTTCTAAATCTGTCCCTGCGGCATCGGGCTTGTTAAGTGAAAATAAAGCTGAATATATCCAAAAGATCAAATCAGACAATGAAGCAGTGCGTGAGCAAAACGCCAAGCGTCGCTCTAAAAAAGCCTTTGCTAGTTTAGATAAAGCACGTGGCACACCTGCGGATATCGATTGGTCCAGCTATGAATCAATCCAGCCGTCTTTTATTGGGAATAAAGTTTTTACCGATTACCCACTTGCTGAAATAGCTGAGCGTTTCGATTGGGAACCTTTTTTTAAAACTTGGGAGTTGCACGGTAAATTCCCGGCAATCCTAAGCGATAAGACGGTAGGTGAAGAAGCAACAAAATTATTTGATGATGCTCAAAATAAATTAGCTGAAATCATTAATAATAATTTATTAAGCTGTCGCGGTGTGGTGGGCTTGTATCCCGCCAATGGCGTGGCAAACGACTGCACCGAAATTTATAGCGACAATACGCGCTCTAAAAAAATGGCAACCTTAAACCACTTGCGTCAACAAGTAGATCGGCCTGCAGGTCGCCCTTATCGTTCATTAGCCGATTTTGTTGCGCCAAAAGATTCTGGTGTTCAGGACTATATGGGCGCTTTTGCGGTCAGTTGTTTGGGCGCTGAGACTTTGGCAAAACAATATGAAGCTGATCATGATGATTATAATTCGATCATGGTAAAAGCAATTGCTGATCGCTTCGCTGAAGCTTTTGCAGAATTAATGCATGAAAAAGTACGTAAAGAATTATGGGGATACGTTAATGAAGAAAACCTTACTAACGAAGAGTTAATCAAAGAGAGTTATCAGGGTATTCGCCCCGCACCTGGTTATCCCGCCTGTCCAGAGCACAGTGAAAAAGCGACCTTATGGTCTCTGCTGGATGTTGAAAATACTATCGGCACTCAATTGACGGATAGTTACGCTATGATGCCTGCGTCGTCTGTGAGTGGTTGGTATTTTGCTCATCCTGATGCACGTTATTTCGCCCTCGGCCAAATAGCGAAAGACCAAGTTGAAAATTATGCTGAACGCAAAGGCTGGGACTTAATTAAAGCTGAAAAGTGGTTAAGGCCTGCTTTAGGTTATTGATACCCATGTACTGTTATAGTGTATATCTGTTGTGAGTTAGGTCAGATTATGAAAAAATTATTACAAACCTTATTTTCTCCTATCCTCAATCTATTTGAGTCAGGAGAAGAGCCTTATGCCTATAAACCCTCACACCGAACAATTCTTGTAGCGGTAGGTAGCCTATTTACTTTACTTACTATTGGTGTGGTCGCTGTAGGTGTAAATAGCGAAGGTTTCGGTTTTTTACTGCCTGCTTGTGTCTTTGGTGGAGCTGCATTGGTTAGTTTAGTGGTGGGTGCTTTGGGTTCAGATAGGGCCGTAGCTAAGTTATGGGGTTCTCGTAACTAACTGAACAACAGTTTTAACGCTGCTAAAATAGCCACTGTTCTAATTAGCCACTTTAAGTGAGCTAGATTAATATATTTAAGAAATACATAACCTGCCACAATTCCTATGATAAGCCCTGGCAGACTTTGTAGGCTTAACTTCACTGATTCAATGTTAAGTACTCCTAGTGCAAAGAGAGTAGGTATTTTAGCTAAATTAATGATAAAAATTGTCCATACTCTTGTATGAATAATAGCTTCCTTCGGCAACTTCTTTTGGACTAAAAACAAGCTAATAACTGGTCCAGCGGCATTTGCTAGCATCCCAACGATCCCGCTTATTAAGCTAAAACTATGTTGTGCTATTGTTGTTTCGATAAAGGCTGACTTGAGTTTGTCTAGATACATGCCAAGTGCGACCATGGCTAAAATAATAAGCCCAACTAAGGCAGCGAAGCCTTCATTACTAACAATAGTGAGTAGGGAGAAGCCTACTCCCATACCAAGAAATGCGACAGGAATGATTTGCAGGATGATGCGCCATTGCACTTGTTTACGGTAGGTTGCTATGGCCATGATATCGGTCAGGATATAGATGGGTAGAATAATACCAAGAGCCTCATGGCCGGTGAACGACAGCATGAGTATTGGGAGGATAAGCATGCCCATCCCGCCGACAGAAAATTTGGAAAAGCCAGTGATGAGCCCTGCTAATAGTAGTGAAAGGTAAGTGATTTCCATTGTTTATAGTGTTCTTCTCGATATTTGCTTAATGTGAATAATACGGCATATAATGATCGGATAATAATTCCATTTTTATTTCAGCCTGATAGGGTTTTTATTTCATCTTATGAATACAGATCAATTACTGGCGTTTGTCACGGTGGTAGAAGAGGGTAGTTTTCGGTCTGCGGCGAGCCATTTACATAAAACTCAGCCAACGATTAGTGCTGCTATCAATGCAATTGAAAGTAAGTATGAGATTGTTTTATTCGATCGTGAACATTATCGACCTAGTTTGACCAAAGAAGGAAAAATTTTATATCGAAAGGCAAAGTCATTACTGACGAAGGTTAGCGAGTTAGATAACCTTGGCTATCAGTTGGCACAGGACGCACCTCCTACAATCTCTCTCACCTTCAGTGCGATGTTCTCTTCCCCTTTTGTCTTAGATAAGGTCAAGGCTTTTTGTTCTGCTTACCCAGAGGTTCAAGTGAATATTAATACTGAGCATCTCTCTGGGGTTTTAGAGCAATTGCAATTGAAACAGGCCGATATGGCAATTGGCCCCCGTAATGGTTTAGATGAAGGCTATGAATATATAGAAATATCAAAAATTTCTATGGTGACGGTTGCGGTGCCTGGCTATTTCCCGCTCGATGATAATGGCTTTGTAAGTCAGCAATTATTGAGGGCTAAACCCCACATTCTGACAAGAGATACTGGCTCTATGGCACCGCTTGAGCATATGAATCTTATTTCTGGTGGTCAACGTTGGTATGTTAATGATTATCAATTGAAGAAGGCGTTACTGATCGCTGGCTTGGGTTGGGCAAGAATCCCTTTACATATGGTAGAAAGCCAACTTAGGCAAAATGTATTGCAAACGATAAAGATTGAAGATTTTCTCTATTACAGTGAAGTCCCGATGTATTTGATTCGGCTGCGTTATCAACCAATGAGTGAATTGGCAAAGGCATTTTGGGAGCAAATGTTACCTCCTGTAGCTAACAGCGATATTGATTTATAAAGAATGTTACTTCGTGGTGACTTATCGCCGTAAAGCTATTGTCATTGTTAATGAATTTTGTATAGTGTTTTAGCCATGCCATTACTATCTCTTGCCAATGATTCGCAGTGTTGGTTGTTTTTTGCTCTCTCATCTCAGTGCATTGGCTTAAGAGGTATCATTAACACAATAAAGACGCTAGTAAGATAGAATAGCCTATTACTATAAACAGAAATAAGCCCCTGATTAAGTGGAGTGACCATGAACGTATCTACGCTGAAATACCTTGATAAAGCTTTAAATAAATTACGTGATTTGGGTCTAGTGCCTGAGACTAAAGCTGAAGAAGCCCCCGTTGTTGCTTTGCTGCAACAATTAACCGATCTTGATGAGCCTAAAGTGCTCGCTATTGCACGCACCCTGAGCCAAGCCTCTATTTTTAACGAAGTCGTACGTGAGCAGGTGAGCCAAATGCGCGTGGGTGAGCGTTACGAAGAAATTACAGCTGCTTTTGATAGTATTCGCAGTGATGCTAAACGTATGGTTGAACAGGTAGAAGACGATGGAAAAGTGAGCTCTTTTGAGCGAGTCTCTAATATTTGGATGAAGGTGACTCGTGGCGATATTGCCTCTCGTTTTGATGAAATTAAAGATACCTATTTAAGCGTCGCTTCAGACTCGCGGGATCAAATTGAACGGGAACAACTCATTTTAAATGCCTACCAAGATTTTCGAGGCGCGATTAAAGAATCAGAAATTTATGCGCTTGATGTACTCGCCAAAGCTGAAGCTATTTGGAATCAGAAAAAAGGCCAGTTAGAGGCTGCAATGGCGACGATTGCTCAATTTGAAAGTGATGATCTTAAAGAAAGGGCAAAATTAGAGTTGGCTCGTGATGAGCGAATGCGTGAACTTCAAGATGCTGAAAATCGTTACCAAATAGCCAAAGACATTTCTGATAACTTAACGGTGAGTTATAACACCTCTGAAGTAGTGATGATGCGTTTAATGCAAACTACTAGCGCTAAAGAGCGAGTTTATAAACAAGCTGTTACATTTTTTGGCACCAATGAAAATGTATTGACTGCACTCAGCGCCTCCTTTACTGGCTTGTTTGGTTTGCATGAGAGCACGCAAACCTTAGAAGCGATGAAAGAGGGAGTTTCGAAAAGCCTTGAAGATTTGGCTGATATAGGTGGCAAGGTTCAGGAAGCTGCAGTGAAAGCCGGTTATGGACCGACTATACGTGCAGAATCTGTGAAAAAATTAGTTCAGTCAGTAGTGGATTTTCAAGAGCGGTCGCGCCACATTATTGATGAAATGCGTGTGCTTTCAACTAAAAATGCGGATGAAATTCGTGATGCGGTTGAAGATGGTAAACAGCGTCTAGGTCGTATCATTAGCCAAGGCGGGTCATTACCCTTGCCGCAATTAGCGCAAGAGATGACACACTGAAGAACTGAACGTAACAGTCATAATGGCCGACTAATAAAATGAGCAAAACAAAAGAAAGTTCGCTAGAAGATTTGATGGTGGCGATGGATGTGGTTGATACGCTACGACATCGCCAAGGTTTGGTTGAGCATGAGCTAAATGCAGAAAAGCGTCGTGAGCGTTTAATTCAAAAACTACGTGATATTTATCAAGCTCAAGGTATTGAGGTAACAGAAGCGATCTTAAATGAGGGCGTATTGGCCTTAGAAGAGGAGCGTTTTAGTTATACGCCACCGCCATCAAGTTTTTCTACTTTCTTAGCCAAAATATATGTGAGTCGTTCGCGTTGGCTTAAGCCACTTTTTATTATTTTTGCTATCTTACTTGCTTTGGCTTTTGCAAATTATTATTTGAATACCTACCCTAAACTCCAAGAGCGTGAGGCTTTACCCACAAAAATTAGTCAAACTCTAACGCGCATTAAAAAAACAGCAAAAAACCCTCAAGTTATTGAGCAGGCCCAGAATTGGGGTGATAGGGCAAAAACAGCGCTGGCGGCAGATGATATTGAACAAGCCACAGTGTTGTATGAGGATCTCAAAGAAGTCCAGTCGGTATTAGACTTGAGTTACAGTATTCGAATTGTATCCCGCCCGGGCGAATTGTCGGGTGTCTGGCGCATTCCAGAGGCGAATTCATCGGCGCGTAATTATTATTTAATTGTTGAAGCCATTGACCGCAAGGGCAATGTGCTGGAGGTGCCCATTATCAGTGAAGAAGATAATAGTAACTCGCTTGTAAAAAAATGGGGTATTCGTGTGAGCCAAAGTATTTTTCAACAAGTATCGGCTGATAAAAGTGATGATGGAATTATCCAAAATAATAAAGTGGGCACTAAAGTTGAGGGTGAATTGCAAGCTAAATACTTAGTTAAGACAACAGGTTCCGCAATTACTCAATGGTAATGTTGAATTAAAAAAAATTAAAAACACTAAACAGATAACGTGAACAAACTATGTGGACAGGACGGCAAACACTAAATTCGATCGATGAAGCATTGGGTTCAGCTAATAATGATATTAAGCGCTTAGATGCGGTATTAAGTGAGTTAAGTGCTCGTCAAACAGAAAATCGACGTGAGCGATTAAGAGCATGTGAAGGTCTAGCATCCTTGCGCTTAGATCAAATCAGTCGTGAAGAACTACACTCAGCATTGAGTTACGCTGATAACGCGGCATTAAGCATCCTGAAGAAACGTCAAGTGCTGATTAATGAACTTAATCAAAACCTTAATGCCAACCAAGATCACTTAGATGGCTTAGAGAAAAAGCGACAACAACAGTCTGAAGAGGTAAACCAGCAAGCCCAGACCTTAATTGAGTGCGAGCATGAGGCGCAAAGCCAACTTGAGGATGATGATGCCTATCAACAACAGCTTACATTAAATCAAAAAGCGGATGCCATTGCGGATCGAGCCGAAGAAAAGACTAGCCTAGCAGAGGCTGATCGTCTTGAAAAAGGCAAGCCTTTTGAAAGTGATGTCTTGTTTATGTATCTTTGGAAGCGTCAATACGCTCAGCCAGAGTACAGCGCCAATTTTTTAGCCCGATTTATTGACGCTTGGGTTGCTCGTTTATGTCATTACCATAAAGCACGGGTTAATTATTGGATGTTGCTAGAGTTACCAAAACGTTTAAATTTGCATGCAGTATCAGTACGTGATGAAGCTGACAAGGAATTACATGCCTTGCAAAAAATGGAAAATGTATTTGCTGAAAAATATGGTGTGTTAGCAGCCCAAAAAAAACTTCAAGACGCTCAAGATAAGCTCGATAAAATCGATAACGAAATTATTGCTAGGGAAGAGAAGCAAAATGATCTCTTGTTTGAGCGCAATAGCTACCATGCAGGTGACGATGCTCAGTTTAAAGCAGCAATTCATGAGTTAGCCACTGCCATGCAACGTAAAGATGTTGTTGAGCTGCAACGTTTAGTGAATAGAACCTTGAATAGGCAGGATGACCACTTGTTGGCGAGTATCATTGATTTACGTGAAGAGGAGCATGAGTTAGAAAAAAATATAGCTGAAACCCGTGAACGTCAACAAGCCTATCTGCAAAAATTGACTGAACTAAAACGAGTTCGTACACAATTTAAGCGCAAGCGTTTTGATGATGTGCGATCAGGTTTTAATAATGGCGGTCTTATTGGTATCGCATTAAATGAATTCTTAAAGGGCGTTTTAAATAATGGCGAACTTTGGCGAGTCATAGAACGCTCGCAGCGTCATCGTGATGTGGGTGCATGGCCTGATTTTGGCAGCGGTGGTTTAGGAGGCGGGCGCCGCCGCAGAAAAAACAATTCTCCGTGGCATTGGCCAGGAGGTGGAGGTGATGGCGGCTTTCGCTTGCCTCGCTCAGGCGGCTCTTCTTCTCGGGGTAGGGGTAACGGCGGTTTTAGAACAGGGGGCGGGTTTTAATTATTTGGGTTAATCCATTTTTTTGTTTTATTAGTATAAACATATCTCATATTCTGTTTGTGCTAAAAATGTCTGATGCATTATTTTAATTGCATACTTAATTCTACCTAGGAAGCTTGTTATGAATATTCGATTTTTTACCTTGCTTATCTCCACTTTCCTACTTTTATTCAATCAATCTGCTTTTTCTGCAGGTGAAGAGGATGATCCCACGCCTAAGCCAACAGAAACCACACAGAAATGTGATAAGGGTCAGGTTTGGGATAAGGATAAAAAGGAATGTATTGGAATCCAAGAAAGTCGCTTTAATGATGATCAGATATTTCAGACAGCGCGCGAGTTGGCTTATGCAAACCGTTATAAAGATGCAATAGCCTTGTTAAGCAAAGCGACAAATAAAAGTGACCCGAGAGTGTTAAATTACTTAGGTTTTTCTTATCGAAAAGCGGGCGATTTTAAACAGTCAATATCTTACTATATGCAAGCATTAACAATAGATCCTAATTATCTATTGGCGCGTTCTTATATGGGGCAAGGTTATTTAGCTCAAGGGAAAGATGAGCAAGCCGCGATTCAGTTGGCTGAAATCAGAAACCGTGGAGGCGAAGATACCTGGTCTTATAAAGCACTAGAAAGTGCAATGAAAGGTCATGGTGGGTATTAATTATTTTGTGTCTTGGAAAATAAGATGCTATTGAGACGTTCTGATTATGTATAAGGTTGCTGTTTTTCCTATTCCTAATTGTGTTACTTTTCCGGGAACGTCTTTTCCTTTACATGTTTTTGAGCCCCGTTATCGCAATATGATTCAGTATTGTTTAGAAAATGACTCTCTATTAGCTATTGCCCACACACAAAAAGTCTTGCGTGAAGCCAAGACTGATCAAGCCCCCGCAGAGGTGCTCCAATCGAATCAGGCTACTTATAAGCCTTATCCAATTTTCTCAGCAGGTAAATGTGAGCTGCTACAAACATTGGATGATGGCCGTTTGTACTTGCAAGTCCATATGGAATCTCGCTTTCAAGCAATAGAAGAAGAACAAACCTTGCCTTTTAGTATTTTCTGTTGTGAGGCTTACAGTGATGTTCCTGTCGAGACGGATCAACTTAAGACTACAGCCTTGCTAAAAGATAAAGTGTTAAATCGTTTACTGGCATTAACTGCGAGTGTGTCTGATATTCAAATGTTGTTGAAGTCAGAAGAGTGGTCAAAGAAAAGTGTTAGTGATTTTAGTTTTTCTATCTTTAGTCTATTGCAGTTTAATCCTGAACTTCAGCAGCAAGTTTTAGAAATGCAGTCGGTGGAGGGGAGGCTAAACTATTTGTTGGATATGCTTAATAAGAAAAGTTAGACATCTGATGGAGTCATGACGATGTTTTTCCAGACAATAAGAATTACTGGTATCTTATTCCTTACTTTACTTACTGTGGCTTCGCCTATTCATGCTCAGCAATATATTGAGCTGAATTCCCGAAAGACAGTCTCTCAACCTATCCTACTGTATGAACTGGCGGAAGCTAAGGCCAGTATTGTTTTGTTTGCAGGCGGAGACGGTTTTGTTAATTTAAGCCAAGATGGCTCTATATTACGATTAACTAATAATTTTTTGCTTCGCTCAATCAAACTTTTTTTAAATCAAGGCTTAAGAGTCATTGTCTTCGATGTGCCGTCACATAGAGTCAATGATAATGGTTTGTTGGGTGGCTATCGAACGTCAAAGCAGCATGCGCTCGATATAGAGCGTGTGGTTGACTATTTACGTGAACGTTATTCAGAACCTGTATGGCTTATAGGAACCAGTCGTGGCTCTACATCAGTGGCTACTGCGGGTGTGTATTTAGGTGATAAGGTGGATGGTTTAGTCATAACTGCACCGCTTACTCAGGCTAACAATAAAGGGAGCCATCTGTATGAGATCAAGCTCAAGATTATTAGTGTGCCCGTTTATCTAGCTTCACACAGTAGTGATGAGTGTTGGGTGACCCCACCAAGGAATATTATGCGAGTTAAGAAAAAGTTAGTTAATTCAGCTAGGGTGCAGGCGGTAATATACGATGATTCTGCGAAGAAGGAGGGTGATTCTCGTTATCAATACACTTATCCGGGTCGAGCTTGTGGCGGTTTATCAGCCCATGGCTTCTTTGGCATCGAAAATGATGTGATTCGCGACATATCGGCTTTTATTTCCTTTAAAAACTAGCTTTTAGCTTATCTGTTTGTGGAATTAGTGCCATCCCTTTCTATACTTATTTGAATGAAAGAGTATTTTTTGGGATAAGTATGAGCATTAAGACGAAGATGTTGCTGGGGGGTGGCTTTTTGGCTGCCGTCCCCTTATTAATCGGTAGTTATTTTCTGGGTAATACGTCGATTTCTGAAGGTAGGGCATCATTGGAGCATGACGCAAAGCAATCCCTCGTTGCTATACGTGATATTACTGCAACAGAAATTACTAATTATATTGAAGGTATAGAAAATCAAGCGATTAGCTTGTCAGAGAACCTGATGGTTGTAGAGGCTATGACCAGTTTTTCTCTGGGATTTAATAGTCATTCCTCATTGCGTTCCGAGGCTGATATTGTTGAGCAGCGGGAGAACCTAGCTGCTTACTACAAGGGACGGTTTGCGGCAAAATTTGATGAGCTTAATAGCGGCCCTGAGCTGTCAGTAAATGAGCTGTTGGCGCCTCTGGATAAGGAGTCTATCGCGTTACAGTATGACTTTATTAGTAGTAATGAAAATCCTCTGGGGAGTAAACATTTACTCGATAAGCCCGTTGCGGCATCTTCTTATTCTGTTAGCCACCAGAAATACCATGGCGTATTTCGCAATTTTATAGAGCGCTTTGGCTACTATGATTTATTCCTTGTGGATCATAATACGGGTGATATTGTTTATTCTGTATTTAAAGAGTTAGATTATACAACCTCATTAATTGATGGACCTTATGCGAATAGCGGTATAGGTCAAGCTTTCGCTAGAGCCAATAATGCTAGCGATAAAGATTTTACAGCCTTAACTGATTTCGCTCCTTATATTCCTTCTTATAATGCCCCAGCATCTTTTATTGCGACTCCTATTTTTTACGGTGAGAAAAAAATTGGTGTTCTGATATTGCAAATGCCGGTAGATAAAATTAATGAGGTAATGACTTACGGTCAAAAATGGACTGAAACTGGCTTAGGTGAATCCGGAGAAACTTACCTTGTTGGGCCAGATTTTACTATGCGCAGTAATGGACGTTTTTTAATTGAAGATAAAGACAGTTATCTTAATCTAATGGAGGAGGTGGGTTTAGCCGATCATACGATTAGTGCCATGAGCATTAAGAATACGTCTATTGGTTTACAGCCCGTAGAAACGATTGGGACAAAAAAAGCACTAGCGGGTGAGAGTGGCTTTGAGATTTTTCCAGACTATCGAGGAGTGTCGGTTTTGTCGGCTTATAAACCAATTGAGATTGGTGGTTTACGTTGGGCAATTATGAGTGAGATTGATGAGTCTGAGGCATTTGAACCGGTTGTAAAGTTGACAGAAAAAGTGGCATCGACAACCATCATTATTGTCGTTATCACATTGATTTTGGGACCTCTGCTAACGTGGCTATTGTCTTTAACTATTCTAGTCCCAATGAAACATATTGTTGATGCCGTCCATGATTTATCTGATGGAGAAGGTGATTTAACTCGCCGTATTCCAGTAGAAACAAAAGATGAAGTAGGGGAGTTGGCCTCTTGGATTAATAAGTTTGTGGATCATTTAGATGAAACATTTTCAGACTTAATCAAGTCGGCTATGCGCTTGGTCCCTATGGCAGAAGAATTATCTGAGGGTAATGTAGCGATTACAAAAGCCGCTAACGAACAAAACCAACAAGTTGCAACGGTAAGGGAACGACTTTATATTGCTCAAAAGTCGACGGATAAAGTCAGTTCAGAGTCAGATATTATTTTGGATGAAAGCCACAAGGGTGCTGAGACTGTTCAGGAAGGCATTCGAGTATTTGATATGACTTATAATCAAATACACGATTTAGGTAATATTATCGGTGATGCATCAAACTCGATAGATTCTCTTAAATCCGAAAGCGATAAAATTGTGAGTGTTATCGATGTTATTAACAGTATCGCTGAGCAGACAAACCTACTGGCATTGAATGCGGCCATTGAAGCTGCGCGAGCGGGTGAAGCCGGCCGAGGTTTTGCCGTTGTTGCTGATGAAGTACGCGCGCTTGCTTCGCGCACACGGGAATCGACTTTAGAAGTCTCTGAAATGGTGAATGCGATTCAATCCAGAACGGATACTGTGGTTGATACTATGGCGCTTGGGCTTTCTTCCACTAAAGAATGTAATACACAAGTAGATGAGGCAAAAACAAAGTTGTCTTCAATTTATGAGGCAATGAATGTAATTAACGAAAAAGTCGAATCTATTTCTGGTGCGGTAGTCGATCAAAAGGATAATTTTAATCAAGTTGCAAAAGATTTTGATAGCCTTGATGAGTGTTTTCATAACTCACAACAAGCGAGTAATGTAACAGTTCAAGTCGGTATTGATATGAGTAAAATGAGTGTTAAGTTGCATGGGATGGTAGATCATTTTACATTAACCGACACCTCATGGAGTACTGGCCGTAGGGATAATATGCGTATTGACCAAGAGACAGTTGATATCTTGAAACAGACGGCAGAAGACCTTGAGGATAGGGATGAACTATTTTGATTTTCTATTTAATTAAAGCCAAGGCTATTTTTTAAGTTGCATTTTGTCAATATCTTCTAGCTTTTTCATAAATGCTTCTAGGTGCGGTTTTTTTGAAAACTCGACCTTATGTGTATTGTGAAAGTAAATATACAATGTGACTAACTCATCTCTTAATATAACAGTATAACCGTCAAAGCTACTTGCTGCCCATAAGCCATTTAGAAAATACTCTTCCTCGCGTTTTTGGCCGTATTGACTTATTTTGGCAAATACCTTAAGTGCTTGTTTAATGCTTAAGCTTTTTTCCATATCAAAAAGGCCTCAATATGTTCATATTAATATAATCATCGCTGAATGTTTATAAGCAATTTTTCATCGACCATTTTTTCTAATGCAGTCATTTTAGCTCACCGAAAACACACTTAGATTTTTTCAGAGAATGCTGAATTATCAAGGCTTTATACGCACATTATCACGAAAGGGATGATGCTAACGATGTTGAATGCTAATAACCTTAAAGCCTAATTCTTTGGCTAAAAGTGTTTGTTTTAGTGCAGCTTGCTCAATGTTGTCATCAATGGCAACAAATTCATTTAAAACAAAAAAAGCAGTCCCTGAAGGTTTAAGCCTGTGTTTACATGCGGTAATAAACTTCGCGGTTAATGCTTTGGCGTGTTTAAATCCTTGATGAAAAGGTGGATTACATAGAATAAAGTCATATTGTTTCTGAATGGTGTTGCTGCAATCTCCTGCAATGACTTCTATTGACTCCGGGTTTTCGCATTCATTTCTATTCTTTTCGGAGCAAATAATGGCAGCTGCATTATTATCTGTGGCAGTAATGGCAAGAGATGGGTTTTGAGCAATGTTTAAGAAAATCCATCCATAGCCACAACCGAGATCTAAAACTTCTTTTCTTTCGTTGTTTTCAGTCTGGAGAATGTGTTGTGTTTTTGATAATAATAGTTCAGTCCCTTTATCAATTTTATTCCAGCCAAATACGCCCGGTTTACTAAAAAAGTAACCTTTTTTGAGTGATTTTGTGGCCACTTTAGCTATCTCAGCGTATTGTTTGTCATCTAATTTTTCATCTCGACTTAAACTGAGAAATTCGCCTAAATAGAATACACCTATTTTTTTAAGCTGGCCTTTAGCGCCTAAGACCTTGTTGATATTTTTTGCGTGAGATTTAATCCCTTCTTGTTTGTAACCGCTGATCACAAATTTACCATTGTCGCTTAACAGGTCCGCAGCTTGGTTACATAAAAAATTAACCAAGGCCTTTTCTTTTGAAACCCTATAAACAATATGAGTAAATTTTTCTTGGAGTTGGCTTTGTTGGTAGTCATTTAGATCGAAGTCGCTAAAAATAGCATTGATTTTTTTAGCGCTGGCTTTTTCATAAATATCGTAACGATTGCTGACCAGTGTTAGGTGATTATTCGCAGGAATTGCGTCAATAAGTGCCTCGGCATTTTCATCGGCATACCATAGCGTCTTTTCTGTGATGTTTTGCAGGTACGGTAATATTGCTTGTAATGCTAGATCAGTTTGCAAAGCTATGGACTTCCTCGTGTGTTAATGCTCGATATTCCCCAGGTGTAAGTGAGGAGTCAAGTTTGATGGGGCCAATGCTAGAGCGATGTAAAGTCAACACGTGGTTACCGGCTGCTGCAAACATACGTCTTACTTGATGGTATTTACCTTCCTGAATTGATAGTTCAGCGTGATAGTCGTCGATAATAATAAGTTTTGCTGGGCGCGTTTTCTTTTTTTCATTATGTAATTGGACCCCTTGTTCAAAGCAGTTAATTAATTCTGATTTGAGTGGGCGTTCGAGGGTGGCTTGATATGTTTTAAAGCAATCACTCTTGGGTGTCGTAACACGGTGATTCCATTGCCCATCATCAGTCACTAGCACGAGGCCCGTTGTATCTTTATCTAAGCGGCCAGCTATTTGTAGGTCTGCCTTTTTCTCCGTTGTTAACAAATCAATAACGGTAGGGTAGAGGTTGTCTTGGTTGGCACAAACGGTATTTAAGGGTTTATTTAGCATGTAGTAGCGCGGTGAAGGCAATTTAAGTTGAGTGCCATCAAAAATAACGGTATCGCTTTCAGGTGCAATCTTTTGCGCGCCACTGGATGCATTGGCGGAGTTGACCGTGATGGCGCCTATCTTTATTAATCTTTTAACATCCGAACGTGAGAACTCGGTTGTTTGGGCAATAAATTTGTCTAGGCGCATTATTTTCTAGTCTTATTTATAATACTACCTAGCGTATTTTCTTTTCGCCAGAATCAACTGATTGATAAATCAGCGTGTTGATTGTCATTGGTCCTACGCCGCCAGGGACGGGAGTGTAAGCTGCAACTCGGTCCACCAGTGGTGATAACTCAATATCACCAACACCGCCGGGGTGGTAGCCTGCATCAACAACAACGGCGCCATCTTTAATCCAGCTGGCTTTGATAAATTCAGGCTTACCTACAGCGCCAACAATAATATCAGCCTGTTTAACATGTTCCTCTAAATTTTGTGTCCGCGAATGACAGATGGTAACAGTTGCATTCGCGCCCAGTAACATCATAGCCATTGGCTTTCCTAAAATTGGGCTGCGGCCCACAACGACAGCATGTTTACCAGATAAAGGAATGTTGTAGGACTCGAGCATACGCATAATGCCTTTTGGTGTGGCACAGCCATAAGCTTCTTCACCCATACTCATACGGCCAAAACCAAGGCAGGTGACGCCATCAACATCTTTGTTGAGGTCAATTGCATCAAAACAAGCGCGTTCATCTATTTGTGCAGGTACAGGGTGTTGAAGCAAGATGCCATGTACATCATCATTATCATTTAGCTCGTGAATTTTGCTCAGCAATTCTTCCGTTGTTGTCTCGCTAGGTAGTTCAACTTTAAGTGATTCCATCCCGATACGAGCACAAGCATTTCCTTTCATGTTGACGTAGGTTGCTGATGCGGGGTCATCACCAACTAATATAGTTGCCAGAATTGGAGTTCGGCCTTGGCTTCGGGATTTCAGTGCTGCGACTCGATCGCTGAGTTCTGCTTCTGTTTGTTTGGCTAATAGCTTGCCGTCGAGTACCAATGCGCTCATGCTGTAATCCTAAAGTAGTGAAAAGAGTTAAATGACGTGTAGACGAAAAGATGCATTTTCCCATAGGCTAGGGCAGAGTCCAACCATTGCGGGTAATTTTATAAGGATTAGAATTTGTTGAGGTTTTATTTACCTCATTAGTCGATGGGCACATATGGCTTTCCTGCTCGTGTTTCACTGCATAGTTATCTTTTTAACTCATTAGGGGGCACTCTTTCACCTTAATTGATGCTTTTTTAAACTCAATAATGAAGCAGATGAAATGTCTTTAGAATCCCAGCTTAAATTATCGTTGACTGTCAAAAAGGTCATGGTATGATGCGCACCTCCTAAAACGTGGACCGAATGAATTGTTGTTTAAATTCATATCGATAGAGTCTTTTTTGACTACCACGAATGAAGGTATCGTCGGAGTGTAGCGCAGCCTGGTAGCGCATCTGGTTTGGGACCAGAGGGTCGGGGGTTCGAAT
>JBOEGR010000041.1:431-1148 GCA_050633525.1 Cellvibrionaceae bacterium | reverse complement strand
TAGCTATGATGAGAACCTAAGTTCGACTGATCGCCTGGAGCGATTCGACCCGCGCAGCGCCCTTTAGGGGCAAGTACAGGAGGTACTTGAGATAATCCTGCGGGCGCGCCATAAAAAACCACCCTTGAGGTGGTTTTTTTGTATATGTATTAGGTAGTTATAGCTTATTCTTCGACTAATTACTTAAGCGTTCCTCCTATCTCCAAAATAGCGACTTAAATTAAAGCCCATGTATTGAAGCACTTCTATTGCTAGCAACTGACAGCGTGTAATAAGCGCTCAATCACTCATCCTAAGTCTTACTTTAAGCGTAATAATACTTTAGTCTGTTACGAGTATCGTTTAGAGTAATAAAAGTTGTTATTTAGTCAGGTGTTAAAGGTATATGAAAAAAATTGCATTAACGTTAGTTTTGTTTTCATGGTTGTGTTTATCATTCAGTTCAGTTGCTGCTGAACCAAGCCCTGTTGACTCGGTTCGCCAGTTTACATTCAATCATTCGTTGTGGGTTCACTTCCCAAACCCTAAGACGGCTACTCCCTACTGGGTAGGCGAGTTTGCGTCGGCTAACAAAACCAAATACGGTTGGAATGGTCAGTTTGGTCACATGAATGATACCCAGTTGCCACCTAGGTCTCACCTGTACTCTCGAAACAGTGAAAATATATGGCGCTCAGAGTCCCGTAAGTTTAATAAGCTTAAAATTGATAGTGTAGT
>JBOEGR010000041.1:0-185 GCA_050633525.1 Cellvibrionaceae bacterium | reverse complement strand
AACCCATCCTTGCTGGCTAGTGGTCTTGCTTGGAATGACTTATATGAGGATAAAGACCCTCATGGAACGGAAGAGCTATACTTTCTTGCAGGTTTAGTCAGCTATCAGTCTATGTTTGCTCAGAAAGTATCCGATCGTTATAAAGCGCCTTCGTCACTGAATAAGATGATTTCAGATGATTTCCC
>JBOEGR010000040.1:38117-52295 GCA_050633525.1 Cellvibrionaceae bacterium | reverse complement strand
TGCTCCCTTCCGGGCCTGGCGGAGTTCACAGCTGATCATTGCGAGGGGACCAATCGAGTCCTCCATAACACTCTCAATCGAGAGGGCGTGGATTATGGAGATTTTTAGTCAAAGTTTCAAGGAAAGTCCGTATTTATAAAACCAGATAATCTTACAGGGCAGCTGCAAGCGCCCTATTTTTGTCTAAGGTTAAAGTGAACAGATGTAAAAATGTGTACTTATTATGCCAATTCGCTTTTATCGCTTTACCTTACTATCGCTATTTACCCTATTTTCAATCATGGGCTCCCATGCTAGTGAAGCCGCTATTTATCGCTATATAGACCCTAATGGGCGCCTAGTACTAACGGACACTCCCAAACATGGCGGCTATGTTCGCTTGGTTAAAACGGAAAGAGGCTGGGTTCCACAGCAACGCTACACCTTAGATACCGAAAACAAAAAAGCCCTTTCACCCCATATCAAAAGGGCCGCAGATCGTCACAAGCTTCCCTACCACTTAATTCATGCGGTCATTAGGGCAGAATCTGGTTACAACTCCCATGCCGTTTCACACGCAGGAGCACAAGGGCTCATGCAACTTATGCCGGCTACGGCTCAGCGATTTGGCGTAAAAGATCCGTTCAATCCAAGGGATAATATCAATGGTGGTAGCCGCTACCTGAGTTACCTCATAAAGCTGTTTAAAGGTGACTACAAATTAGCTCTGGCCGCTTATAATGCCGGCGAGAATGCAGTGATTCGCTACGGCAATCGTATTCCGCCCTACAAAGAAACTCAAAATTACGTACGTAAAGTATTACGATTTTATCGCCGATCTTAGATAAAGGGCTTATACAATAGCCCTTCTGCAACTATTGCATCATTGCTTTAGCTGTCCTTCTAAAGACTAAAGTACCCAGTTCGCCCTATCTGCTATATCATGCGCCTTATTTTTAACAGTCACAGTAGAAATAATACACATGCATCTCTTTGTCGATAATCTTACTAATGTTGATTTTAGCTACTTACACCCACAGCGTGGTTTAGTAGGTGAAACATGGCTCGCCAGCATCGTGTTGGAAGGTGCTTTAGATCAACAGGGGATGGTGTGTGATTTTGGTATAGTCAAGAAAACCGTTCGTAATTGGCTCGATGAACATATAGATCACTGCTTACTTGTAGCTGAACAAGCGGACAACCTAACACACAACACCACTCACAGTGATACACCCAATACTATCGAATTAACTTGGCAGTACGGTGATGAAAAACAACATCTCATTGAATGTAAATCGCCACACCAAGCAATCACACTAATACATCATACTGACATTAATGCCGAATCCGTGTCTGCTTGGTGTGTGCAACAACTAAGGCAGTTACTGCCTGATACAATTGATCGGATTATCTTAAGTTTTCAACCCGAACCCATCGAACATTATTTTTATCATTACAGTCATGGATTAAAAAAACATGCTGGAAACTGCCAACGTATTGCACATGGACACCGTTCTACCATCGAAATAGTGTGCGATGGCAAACGAGACCACCAACGAGAAAAAGAGTGGTGTGAGCGATGGCGAGACAGCTATATTGGTACCAAAGAAGACATATCCGTACCGGCTAACGTGCTTAAAGAAAATGTATATTTTTCATATCAATCCGAACAAGGCTATTTTGACATTAGCCTACCACGCGATACGTGCCATATTATCGACACTGATTCTACCGTTGAATTTATCGCTCAATATATTGCTCAAACCTTGAAAGAACAAAGTCCGCAACATGCATTTCAAGTAAAAGCATATGAGGGTGTAGGTAAAGGCGCCATTGCTTTTGCTTAAAATAAATATCACTTGTTTTAAATGACTTGTCTTACATTGCTAAGTCATTTATCATCTAGCCCGTTTTTGCTGGCCTTGCATTGTTGTTTCACTACCATATGCGCATGCTCAATATAGTTTAATTTCAATATTGCCTGACAACAAACATTGTTGTTAAAAATGCTTATGAAGCATCGTTATTAAGTGAAGCAAACAAGTAAAAACCTACACATCTGTATATTTATTCAAAACTTCTATAATAATCAATAATACAAATCATACACCTTAGTAACAGTACTAAACTGCTTGCTATGTGTTTGCGTTGTATAGTTGATTATTGTCTATTTTAGGATGCCTGAAACATGTTTAGAAAATTAAATCTTCCGTCAGCAATTGCATTAATATGTATAGGTTTTAGCTTATTTATCAATGCTTCAGCACAGGCACAGAACGATGCTAAAATAGATGCAGCCAATGAGTGCAGTAAGGTCCTACAAAAAGCGGCAAAAAAAGAAGGGAAAGAATACGCTAACAGAGCGTGTGATAGTAATGTCTATCCAGTAGCGTTTTGGCAATGTGTCGATAAAGAAATGGACTCTTTTGATCTCAACATGTCAATTTATTTTTGTGAAAAGAGTTACGGTTTTAAATAGGGAAACATTGATCGAGGCTTCAGGCTTATCTATTAACCAAGAGAGCCTGACTCTCTATATAATGCTTGCTTTCTTTATATAGTCTGGGTCCGTCACCTTACCTTTTACTTCTTGTGAACCACTCTTTAATTTTCGAACGAGCTCTAAACCTTTCTCAACGATCCCCACAACCGTATACCGACCATTCAAATTAGGATGGGTTTCGGTCATGATAAAAAATTGGCTATTGGCTGAATGGATATAACGGTTACGAGCCATACCCACTACACCCGTTTTAAACGAGATTTCAGATAGTTCAGCATATAAATTAGGGTAAGTCGAACCACCAGTACCTGCATTCTTGTGATCATATCGGCTTTTATTGGCATATTGAACATCACCCGTTTGAGCCATAAAACCCGCAATCACTCGATGAAATGCTACATTATCGTACGCACCTTCTGAGGTGAGTTTTTTAATGCGTTTAACATGATTCGGTGCTATATCAGGGAGCAGCCTGATTAGTATTGTACCCTTGCCCTTTTGTGTCACAACGTCAAGCTTAAGTGTATTGCCTGCAGCCGCAACTTGAACACTGCATAACAACAAAGCAAATACTAAGGTGATTTTTTTTATCATAATAAAACTCTTCTCTAGCACACATAAGATCGCTTTATAAAAAATACCGAACGACTAATACAGCTCCGGCAATGCCCGTAAAAAATAGAATAGCCTGCGTAAATCGTTTTTGGGGTATCCACCGTAAAAAACGTCGCCCTAAAAAGGCACCAACAAAGACAAAAGGCAAGGTTGCCAACACACTCCATAAATAATAGTCTTTAAATATGCCTATTGCACCGTATAGAGGTAATTTTGTTAAATTAACGGTCAAAAAGAATACGGCAGCGGTTCCTGCAAAACTATGTTTGTCCAACTTCAATAACAAGAAGTAAAGAGACAATACTGGACCTGCGGCATTACCGACGGTTGTTGTAACACCGGCTAACCAACCAGATATATTTCTCACCCAAAAAATTCGCTGCATGGCCCATTCGGTCACTCTAGCTCTAAAAGGCTCTAGCGATACAAAAAATACAATAATCAGACCAACAACCAAGCCTAAGGTATGATTATCAACAACCGTTAAAAATAAAATACCACTACCAATGCCAATAAAAATCATCGGAAGTAGTCGTCTTAGTTCAATGATATTGGCTTGGCGCCAATAAAAACTGACCGCCACAGAATCGCCCGCCAAGAGATAGAAAAGCGTGATACCTAGCGCATCTTTTGGAGGAAAAACAATAACCATTAAAACGGAGATAAACCCACCCAAAGCAGGTAAACCAGTTTTAACGAAACCCGTTAACAAGGCAATAAATAGCAGAAACAGTAGAACATTGAGATCTAGGAACATCGTTTAATATTTAATTTGTTATTAGAAGCTTTTACCAAAAAGCATCATAACAGTTAAACAGACGAACTTAGAACTAAAACCATTAAGCTTATGTTCGGTTGAAGGTTTTTAATGTTGGGTTGAAGGCCTTTAATGTTCGGTTGAAGACTCTTTCTCCGTAGTAATATCGGCGAAAAAGTTACCCAAAGGAACTAACAGCTCATTACTACCAAAGTTAACATCATGTCCAATCATTTCATCGTAAGGACTCGAATGACGTAAATACATTTTATGGATGCTATATGGAGTAAGAAGGGATTGTATTTCAACAATGCTACGGCGAGTAAGACTTTTACCCTTTTGTTCATTCACGTAGTATATCTGGCCACCAATAACGACCTCTAAACGATACAACGCCTGCTCTAAGGATTCGATAATTACCTGCTCTAAGTAATCAAATTGGTGTAAATCGGACAACAGAATGGGTCTCTTTAGTTTAGCCTGATCAACATTCATATTAAAACTGCCTTCGTAATAATCTAGTAGCAGTTATATTCGTTATAAAACACCATTAGGATGAGTAGTTAACAAATACATTAGACTAAAGTCGCAAATCTATAATTGAGTCGCTGCCCCCGACTGTGAAACCGCTTGGTTATTGATAGACTCCGTATTTGGGACAGACGGTACATCGCGTGCCTGCGTCAATTCTGCCACCTGTTTCTCTAAACGTACTTTATCGTCCACTAAGGCTTGATTCTTTTTCTCTAATATAACCTTTTCCTCATTAGACTGACGTGCACTTTTATTAATTTGTTGCTGAACTTGAACAGATTTGGCTTTCTCGTCTTTCAGTGCCGCCTGAGATTTGGATAAGGCCGCTTGCGACTTAGAGAGCGCTGCCTGAGACTGAGATAACGCTTCTTTTGATTTAGATAAATCCTGCTTTAAGGTAGACACTTCACTCGATAGAGCCGTATGCTTTGACTTAAGCGAAGCCATTTGCTCATCGCTTTTGCTAACATTAGCAAGAGCCAGATCCTTATCTTTTATCGCCACCTCAAGATTCGACTTCAAACTAGTAAACTCTTCGTCCAAAGCAATTAGCTTAGCTTGTGCTTGCTCTAACTCCGAGGCCAAAACCGCCTTCTCTTCATCTGATTTTGCCACAGCATCTTTAACCGCCTGTTCTTTCTCGGCCGCTGAGGACTCAAGCGATGTTTTTAATGAAGAAAGCTTTTGTTCTGTCGAACTCAATTGGGCTTTTACTGAATTAGTCGCTTTATCTGCCTCACTCACCTTGGACTGATATTGCTTATTCTCCTCCTTTAATTTCCTTATTTGTTGGTTTAAGCGAAAGCTAGTCGATTGCTCATCATCTAGCTTAGCGGTTCGGTCCTGTAAGTCTCGCTTGCGTGACTTTAAGCTTGACTCTAATTGCTCTACATCCTCAGTGAGCTCTAGTCGCTGTTCATACTCACCCCACCAAAGGTAGAGCACGGCGACCAAGCCAATAAATAACATTAATGCGGTCATTACCGCCGCCATTCCTCGTTGACCTTTCATGATTTTCACACCCAAAAATAGTACTTTATAAAAGTCTAGCAAAGGATGGAGAAAATGCTGTGGTGACGGTCATTTTAGCTAAAGCTTTGAGACTTTCAGCACATCACGAAGCCACAATGGATACCTAAAGCGAATATGAGTATTCGCAACAATAATGCTTAGGGCCACAATTGCGAAACCTAACCAATCAATTGTTTCAGGTATATGCCCAAAAATAGGCCAAGCAACCAACGCGGCTGCTACCGGTACACCATAAAAGACCGATGCCACCTGATTTGCCGTTGAATGGCGTAACATAAGGTATAACAGGCTCAGAGCACCAATTGAAACACCCACAGCCATCCATAACAGCCCGATCATTAATTCAGTGGACCAAATTACTGATAAGGGCTCAAATAACAAGGCGCCTAAAGCCATTGCAATACCCGCTGATGAGGATTGTACACCCCCCCCCACCACAAGGCTCATAGAGGCACAATGCTTTTTCTGTATTAACTGGCCCGCGGTTAAACCTAACAAGCCCACTAAACACCAACTTAAACTAGCCAATGTGATCCCTTCTGTACTAAGGCCATCTGCAACCACAAAAGAAACACCAATAATGCCGATAATTAAACCTAACCAACGCTGCATATTGACTCTTTCACCCAAAT
Organism: Cellvibrionaceae bacterium; assembly: GCA_050633525.1. Lineage (GTDB taxonomy): Bacteria > Pseudomonadota > Gammaproteobacteria > Pseudomonadales > Cellvibrionaceae > CANLBN01. The sequence goes on along the minus strand of JBOEGR010000040.1, from coordinate 46,243 downwards.
AAAAACCACCCAATACCGCCACCAATAAGGGCTGTAAAGCAATAATCAACGCCGCCACAGCGGGTTTCATACCAAAATACTGTGCATACAAGACACCAATTGAAAATACGCCCTGTAATAAAAAGCCACTCGCCACTAACCACTTTAATTTATCCAAACGCCACTGCGCTTTTATGATCAAGGCAAGTAATAGCAATAAACTCGACGTTAATAAAAACCGTAATGCTAAAAAAGTGAAAGGATCAGTAAAGGGCAAGCCTAAATTAATACCAACAAAGCCAGAACCATAGATAAAAACAAATAAAATTGGAATAAAAACAGCTAAACGATGAGACATAAAGTTCTCCTGAAACAAAATGTACATACCAGTAGGTACAATTAATAGATAAAAAATTTTACCCTGTCGATAAACTCGTTAAAAAATCACACATAGCTTGAGTCGCCAAGGTCATCACACCACTATCATTATGAGCCCGACTCATCACAAAACCACCCTGAATTCCGCTAATGACCATAACTGCTAATTGCTCAGAACTCATACCTGATACAAGCTCACCACTCTCCTTCGCAGACTCGAACTCTTTCTCCATAATCACTTGCAGCTGTTTAAAATAACGCTTTAATGGCTGTTGTAACTGGCCATCTTCAGTAATAGAAGGGTCATGTGTGATGCGTCCTAGACGACAACCTTCCAGACCATTACGAGGCATTAATAAATAACGCTCGAATTTATCTAACCATGCCTCTTTACCACTGAAGATAAGCTCAACTTCTCTAATGGCCTCATCTGCCCTGCTTTCCATCGCTGCAATTGCTAACTCTTTTTTGCTTTTAAAGTGATGGTATAAACTACCCTTACCCACACCACTGGCTTCCAAGACCTGATTAGGACTGGTTGCATCGTAGCCGCGCTGCCAAAGCAGCGACTTCATGGTGTCGATCAATCGATCTCGTGTCGTCGTCATAAGTGCCTCACTTTGCAAACATACTAGTAGGTACAGAATTGTTTGTCAAACTCATCAGCGAAATAGATTTCTAAAGCACAGTAGTATTGCCTTTATTGCAACCCTTGTGTAGAGTGCGCCCTCAATTCGGTGAGGTGCCTGACAAAATTGACAGGATCAATTTTGGACGCCGTATTGGCGCCCGAAGGGTGAGCCGCTTGGATGCGGCGAATCAGTGGTCGAAGACGAATGAAACGACCCAAGAAAATCTAGAAAAACAGTTTCGGTGAGGTGCCTGAGTGGTCGAAAGGGCTTGCCTGGAAAGTAAGTGTACCTCACGGTACCCAGGGTTCGAATCCCTGCCTCACCGCCATATAAAAAAAGCTCATCTGATAAGATGGGCTTTTTTTATATCTGTGAGGAAGATTTAGATAAGAACCCCGTTCAACAAATCGTCTGGAACGATTTGAACCGCAATAGCGCCGCGAAGCGGGCAAATACAGGGATGTATTTGAGTTAATCCCTGCCTCACCGCCATATAAAAAAGCTCATCTGATAAGATGGGCTTTTTTTATATCTGCACAGAACAAATCGAAGACATTCTTCGCTCAACAAGATATAGAGCAGATCTATCAATGCTCACTTGTCTATTCAAGCCATGCCGAAACGGTATATTGGTTCAATAAAATCAAACTCTATCGAACTTTTCATATAATAAGTTTACAGCTTACCCAAATATTATTAACCTATTCAACTTAAGCTAATACAAACAACAAGGAAAAGAGATGTTTAAATATTTCAGTATAGTAAAGTCACTCGTCATTCTTCTTTTATTGGCTAAAAGCCAATTTACTTTCGCAGAGTTTCAAGGAAAAGATCATATGATTGCTAGCCTGCTGATTAGTGAAGACCCCATGGAACAAAAAGTTGGCGGTAAGATATTAGAAGAAATAATCAATCCAAATGTAGGGCTTACTGACTTAGCTGCCTTACGACTTTCTCAGAATTTTCAGAAAACGGATAAATACACTGTCGATTCGAACGCATGGATTATCAAAGCACTCAAACAGTCAAAAAATAAAAGGTATTCAACCTTATTGGGCGATATACGCTCACAAACAGATATTGAAAAGCTTCATAAATACCTCGACGATGCAATTCCATACTTGACACAAGGTGACAGTAATGACGTTGATCTTACGAGCATTAATTACACAGAAGCAGTAAACGAAATCAACGAACGCTTAGCAAAACAACCATTTAATTATGGACATATAGATAGTGTTAAAAAAGGCATGAAAGCGGTAGATGTGTATAAGCAACTAGGCTACCCCAGCAATGTCAGTTATTACGTTCACACCAAAAGGATCCCTTTTGTTGGTCGGGTCAGGTTACAGGATACTGAATTAATTTATGAAGGCTCAGGTGCCGTTAGATTAAGATCTGAAGGCGGCGGGCAAGTCGTCCATAGCATAAAACCAGATGCAGCTCCAACATTAGCACCAGACGAGATTGATAGTGTTCTAATGAGTGCAAATGGCACTAGAGCAGTCCTGATTGCCAAACAACTATATAGAAACAAAGATTACAGCCAAAAGCTATTAGATACCGCTGGCAATAAAATTTGGCTGGAAAAAGATAACAACAATGCCAAAATGGTCGACGCTGTAGCATGGCTTTGTAAGTACATAGGTGCAAGTAAAAATGCTCGATACTATTCATTTATCGAATCATTAATCACATCAACAGAAAATAGAAAAATTATTAAGTATGCCAAGAGTGCATTATCTATGCTACCCGATACCTTACAAATTGATCAGCAATATACCCCTAGTATTTAGATAAGACAGCTAGGAAAATAATTGATTCTCATCCATCCGGTGAAATGATGAAGTACCTTTTGTTAATTATATTCTTATTATGGCATTCTACGCTGAATTCTGCCGATCTCCGCTTATACAATTTGGGAGAGTTACTTCTTGATTATGATATCAACCACTATCCAAAGGTGATGATGCGCATCAAACAAACATCCTCCGTCATTAAGAATGCGGATGTAGTCTTCGGCAATGTAGAAACAACGGTAGAACCAAAAGGCTTAAGCAGAACTCAATTAAAAGCACTCTATAAAAACCCTTCTTCCCGAGTTATTCACCATACTCCTACCGACGCCATCGATATCTTAGCTGAGAACCTAAAGGTAAATTTATTTTCAATGGCAAATAACCACTCTTTTGATTTAGGTAAAGAAGGCATTATAGCCGGCATTAATCACATGGAAGAAAAAAGATTAGTTTATGCGGGTATTGGTCGCAACAATAAAGAAGCAACAGGTTATAAAATACTTAATACTAATGGTAAAAAAATTGCCTTCTTTGCCTTTACTAACATCACACTTGTAGATAAAAGCAATACTCCTTTATCGCACTCTATCCCTACCGAAACATCAGCAGGGTTACATTATATTTCGGGCACTTACAGAACATGGAACCCCATAGCCAAAAAAAAATTATTAACATCAATAAAAGAATTGAAAGATCAAAAAAAAGTAGATTTTATTCTTGTGTCTGGACATATACATTACACAAGTAAAAGCAAGCGCCCTTGGAGTGCAAATGGCCAATATCCAACTGATATTGCTAGAAATATTATTGATGCCGGTGCCGATGCTTTTTTAGTTGAAGGGCCCCACTCTCCCAAAGGTTTTGAAATTTATAAAAAGAAACCTATTTTTTACGGTGTAGGTAATCTTATTTTTAACACTCGTAAGAATGTCGGGGAATATGAACATTACCGCTGGTATAGCTATATTGCCGACACTGTGTTCAAAGAAAACAAACTCGCTGCAATTAAAATTATCCCTTTGATCTCAAACCGTGTTGGATTATATGGCAATCCAAACACTGAAACTGGCAAACAACGACACCTCGAAACAAGAGGGTTTGCTGTACCTGTAAGCGGTAAGGACGCTCAAAAGGTTTTACAACATATTCAAGCACAAAATAAGGATAATGCACAACATGACTTTATCACCAATATAGAAATCAATGGCGACTATGCTTATTGGCCGAACAAAGAGACTTATCTATCTGAAATCATCAGGCTTGATAACATTGGCCGTAGAAATAACTAAATAATCAGTTACGCAAGATTCCGATCATTACCTCTCAGCCCTTTAGCATATACTGTGCTCTACTGGCACACAGCGAGTACCAGATGCATTTCATAACCTTTGGATATCACTTATATGGCTACCGTACTAAGAAAAGGCGTCTCGGTTGAGACGATTGGAGAACTACCCGCTATTGGCTCAATTGCACCCGACTTCACATTAACGCAAGCTGATCTATCGGACATACAACTGAATGCCCTCAAAGGGCAAACGGTGATATTGAATATTTTCCCTTCTATTGATACTCCTACCTGTGCTACCTCAGTGAGGCAATTTAATGCTCGAGCCACCAGTATGCAGGGTGTTGTCGTTATTTGTGTTTCAGCTGATTTGCCATTTGCACTAGGTCGGTTTTGTGGCTCAGAAGGAATAGACAAAGTCCTCACCGGATCGAGTTTTCGATCGACGTTTGGTCAAGATTACCAAGTGAGCTTTATCACTGGAGCATTAAAGGGCCTATTATCACGATCTGTTATAGTGATCGATCCAGATGGCATCGTGCGCTATGTAGAACAAGTTGCGAATACCTCAGATGAACCTAACTACGACGCTGCATTAGCTGCCATCTAAGTATTTATCGGCTAGTGCTAAAACTTACATACCCTAATACAACAAAAGCCGTAGAGAATACAGTGTACTCTCAATTTGCGCATGGGCATTTAAAGCATGTAGTGCAATTTCCTATTTTGATGCCATCAGGAAAAAGGCAATCGCTTATTTTTTCGTCTTATGTTTATAGTGAGCCATTAGATCCGTCAAATAACATAATCACTTTTCTGAGTTCCAGCTATATCCCAGAACTATATCACTATCAAAACCGTCAATGTAGAACAGCACTAACAACAAAGAGTGAATATACGATAGGCGAAATAGATAATCGTCACACTGAATGGCAATGGCAAACTAAATATAAGGACGAAGATTTAACACAGCACTTAAAGATCTATATACCTAACTTATTTCTGTATACCAATTTTGATGACATGCTCACACCCGATTCTGATGAATTTGAAATAATCAGAAGAATAGACAATAGCAATGTCGTATTCGATAAGAATAGTTTTTTTGCTTCAACAGTTCCATTTTATATGGAAACCATGATTTATATCATAGGCTCACATCGGCTCGACCCCTTCTTACCCATTAAAGTTGAAAATAAACGGCGAAAAAATAAAGCAATAAAAAGAATACAAAACGCTCTCGATTATATCCATTTGCATTTTATGGAAAAAATCAATATTGAAAATTTAGCTTCGCTAGCGTTAATGAGTCCCTTTCATTTTGCACATTGCTTTAAGCACTATGCGGGACAAACTCCACAGCAATATATTATTCGTTGCCGCTTATTGCATGCACAATATTTACTGAGCACAACAACATTAAATATAGATCAAATCGCAATAGAAGTAGGTTATAATAGCCGCAACCATTTTGCATTATTATTTAAACGTTTCGAGGGCAATACCCCTCGGGAATATAGAAAAAAGTGCTCTCAATAAATGCTAATGTATAGTATTTAAATACGCGTTTGAGAGTTAAATGCTCACATTTAGCGCACTAAATAATAATTTTTACTATTGTTGTTATAAATACTACTGGTTATCGGACTTACCATATTGGTTACCATAAAACTTCCACTGCCCCTGTTCCAGTATTAGTTGTTCTTCTACCGGATAATCTATAAGTCCATCTCCGCTTTTAACACCTGTAATATAAGCAATATCACCTTGGCGTTTAAACTTTGTTATGGTGTAATTTAGTGCAGTACGAGATATCAAGCCACGATAATAGCTGCTTGCCGTTTGCTTATCGCCACTAAAAAACAAACCGGAATGATAGTAATTTTCTGAAAAATGAGACATCAACTTTTCAAGATCATTATTTACCATTGCTTCAGTATATTGATCAAAAAGTTGTTGAATACCCCGTGGTACAGTAGCCAAGTAACTTTTATCAATACTTTCAGAGATCATGTCATATAAAACAGGGTAGTATGAGCTTGCTGAATGAGGGAACGCGGTTTCCGAGGTCGCCACAATCACTAAGTCTTGATCAGGTACTATCACTATATTCTGCCCTCTTCTACCTATAGCTTGGTAGCTAGAATAATTACCTACGGGCTTAATCCACCATTGGTATCCATACCCATAAGCTGAGGCATCAGCAGACCTTGTAGCATCTTTAACCCAAGCCGACGAGACAATTTGCTTACCATCCCATAAACCATTATTTAAAAATAAATAGCCGAGTTTCGCCATATCGCGCGGTGTCACTTTTAATCCATATCCACCACTATTGTTTCCTTGTGGATCGGTTATCCACTCATGGATTGTCATACCTAAGGGCTTAAACAAATAGCGTTCAGCAAATTCTTCTGTACTCATATGACTAGCTTCTGTCAAAATAACTGATAGCAAATGAGACAGTGTAGTATTGTAAAAAAAATGCTTACCCTGAGGGGCCACTTGCTCAAGCTGAAGAGTGTGCGCTGTCCAATCTGGAGACAAAAACCATTGCATCATCGGATCACCCCAATCACGCCACCGGAAACCTGCTGTCATAGTTAACAAGCTCTTAAGCGTAATAGATTTTTTTTCTGAGTCCATATTTTTTGTGTATTGCCGTGGCAAAAGCTCAAATAAGGTTTGATCCACATTTTTAATAAAACCTTTGTCTATCGCGATACCAACCAAAGTAGACATATAACTTTTAGTCACCGAATGAATCCAGTCACCACGATTTGGTCTACCTTTTTTATAGTAGTTTTCTAAAATCAAGTATCCATTCTTAATCACCAGCAAACTGTAAATATCTGGATGACGTTGGTAAATATGCTCTACTGCTTTGAACAATTCGACAGAATCTATATTTTGTTCTTCAGGGCTTGATACTGCCCAAACTTGGGTAGGCCAGTAGTCCCGTGTTTTATCGGTTTGGGGGAAATCTATCTCTAGCTTTTTCTTTGCTATAGCATTGGTACAGACGCAGAGACAGATTATCAATATAGACCGTGCAATAAATAAATTTTTATTGCCAAACGAAACAGTTAATTTCGCCATTTTATGCCCCCTCATCATACTGACTAATACCTTTTCACGGCTAATGAACAGTGAAATACAATACATTTATATGCATCGCGCTCAAAAAGTAGTTACTTTAGAATTTTTTTTACTTCTTTAGCGATCGCCTTACCTAACGCGTTATGTGTGGATCGGGTCAAATGAACTCCGTCGATGCCTTTCACTCGGGGAACGACACTTGCCGCATCAAAGAAAGGAATATTAGCTGCTATCGCGAGCGGGCCTAAAACACCCGCCAATGCTAAAGATTTTTCGATGCTTTCTTGCGGAAAGATACTTTTAACCAAGTCATTGTCAGGCGATTCACCTAATGGAACTGGAGACACAATCATGACTTGGGCAGGACTATAGATGGTTCCAAGCCCCGAGTTCTTTTTCACTTCAGAAGCTAACTGTAACAGACCCAAGCTGATATCCAGTGGTGAAGCGGCAAACTGAGCTTTCACATCATTCCCGCCCAACATAATAATCACCAAGTCCAAAGGCATATGACTGGCAATAATACCCGGCAAAGCCTTTAAGCCGTTAAAAGAATGACCTGGTAGCGGCATGCCAAGCCCCTCAAATGTGTCATCATCGAATATAGATGTGCGAGCAGACAGCGCTTCTTCAATCACCACATAGTTTTTTCCCAACTCATTGTCTAATACACCAGGCCAGCGCATATCTCTGGGGTAACGGTCCGTCGGAAAGAAATTGGCCACAGGCTTCCAGCCCCAGCTATTGGAATCACCAAATACCAGTATGCGTTTGGCAGGCTCTACAAAAGTCGCACCCGCCACATTTGAAAAAATGGTCAATAGAACCGTTACAATTGATATTCCCGCACTAAGAGCGTTACTTTTTTTCATTTGCTTTTACCTTTTATTCTATTTATTTTTTAATAAAAAATATCGATAATATTTTGATATTTACTCCTTGTAAACCAAT
>JBOEGR010000040.1:0-38109 GCA_050633525.1 Cellvibrionaceae bacterium | reverse complement strand
ATTGGTTTACAAGGAGTAAATAGACACGCTTCTTAGTATCTAAAACAAGTGATCGTGTAGTATTTTTTTAGGCATGAACTCAATTAACAAGTATGGCTATTATTATTTTCACCAGAAACATATTGGCACTTTTTTCTAATCCTCCAGTGATTATTTTCCTTTACAAGCTTATAAATGATGCTGCCCTTATCCGCTTCATGCTGCTTATACAAGGTATAGTCTAATTCAATACGCGCGCCGTTTGGAGGAAAAAATTGGAAATCAGATGAGTCAATAATCATAACGGGAGAAACGCCCTGAGGAGACAAAGCAATAAAGGACTGTTGATAAAGCCTCTTAACCTTTTCCTTACCTTTCTCAACAAAAACATCGTCAGCCTTGTCGCTATAGAGCCAATATTCCCCGTCTAATGTATATTGTTGAGCAAGTTGATGCGCATCTCCCTGATTCCAAAAAATGCTTGCATCCCAAAACAAACTATCTACAGCCTTCGCATCGTCAGCATAACGTGGAGGCAAGTCATCGATAGAATAGGCTACGGGTTGATTGCTAATGACATGGGCCAAGTGAATCGCACCGGAAAGCAAAAAAACCAAACCAAGGATAGCCACGACCAATACTTTTACGAGAGTACCCGCTGAACTCACTTTATTATAATTATTCAGTGACAGAATTCGTTCGTGTAATTTTGATAATTTTCTTTTAGAAAATAACATGATGCCCAACATATGACCGCCAGTAAAACTAGAGGAGGACTGCCTGACAACATCTAAAAGACAATTCGCATAATGATAAGGCGATAGTTGACGCTGGGTAATCAAGGCCTCATCACAGGCCAGTTCCTGTTGATGGCTTAACTGATCACGCCAATAGTATATGGCAGGGTTCCAAAAGAAAGCGGTTTTTAATGCTTCTATCACCACAATCCAAACGGTATCTCCATTGCGGTGGTGCTGCCCTTCATGGGCAATAACTATCCTCAAGTGAGATGGGTGAGATAACATCCAATAAGGAAGAACAATACAACTTTTGCCTGGCACAATAGTGGCGAAAGGAATCGATACCTCTTGTGAGAATAAAACCCGGATACGCCCATAGCTTTTGTAGACAATACTTTTTTTCAACAAAGCTCGCAATAAAAAAAACTGATAAAGAAAACGCACTCCTCCTAGAAAGCAACCTAAACCTGCTGCCCACCATAACCAGTCGTGATCAAACACTATTTCTGATGACCATTGAGGAACTGACGCTTTGTCATTATCAGCCGCAGTCTCTATCGCTACAGTTTGTGGCTGGCTAACCATAGCCTCAAACATTGCTTGAAGGCTACCTATTGAGTGTTGCGCAGAAGTATATAACGTTGCTCCCCACTCCATGGATTTGATATGGATAGATGGAATAGAGCTTACAAGCACAATAACTACGGGTGCAGAACAACTAATGATAAAAATCGCTCTGGCCAAAAATAGGCGCTGCTGTTGGCTTATCGCTGGCTGCCAATGAGCTAATACTATATGACCCAACCAAAATACTAGCGCACCAACTAGCAGAGCAAGGTTAACTTCCAGATAGAGGTCTGCCAGCAGTGTCATTATTATTCACTCAAACGAGTCTCGATAAGCTCTTTTAACTTAAGCAGTTGATCTTCAGGCATTCGTTCATCATCCACTAGACGTGTCACCATAGCCAAAGGTGCATCTTCAAAGACATGCTTAACCAAATGGTTCAATGAAGTATTTTCGTAAACCGCTTTCGCTACCAAAGGCGAATAAATATGACTGATGCCTTCTTTACGGCTTTGGACAAACTCCTTTTGTTCCAAAATACGCAAAATAGTGGAAGCAGACGTGTAAGCCAATTTTCTCGTGGATGGAAAAGCCGCCATGACATCTCTGACCTTGCCTTCACCCAATGCCCACAGAATTTTCATGAATTCTAATTCTACGTCCGTTAATAATGTGTTGTCTTTTTTCTTGGGTCGCATAGTACTTTTTAATTAATAGAGTGTTTTAATAGGGTATAAGCTACCCTACTAAAAGATTATTTTTTGTCAACTATTATATTAGTAAGGCTGCATAATGACGATATCACTATTGCTCAGGTGAGTGAGCGCGCGCAACAGATAAAAATGAAATAGTGTTTTCATCGAAAAACCGAACAATTATCAATTTATTGCCCTCAATAGTATTGATAACACCTAAAATAGGCTTTCATTAATCCAAAGATGGCACAATATACTAAATAAGTAGCCTATCGCTATTACAGGCGTCCACTTAAGGTGACTAAAAAAAGTGTATTGCCCTTTAGACTGACCCATTAAGGCAACTCCAGCAGCCGAACCAATTGAAAGCATACTCCCCCCCACTCCCGCAGTAAGAGTCACTAACAACCATTGCCCCAATGACATATCTGGCTGCATAGATAAAACCGCAAACATCACAGGAATATTGTCAACGATAGCGGATAAGACACCAACAAACACATTAGCATAAAGAATATCCCACTGTGTATACATCACATCTGAAACCAATCCAAGATAACCAATAAAACCCAGACCACCCACACACATTACCACTCCGTAGAAAAACATAAGCGTATCCCACTCAGCTCTTTGTACATGACTAAAAAAATTAAACGCCGTTACTTGGCTTAGGGACTCCAATTTTTCTTTGTTATTACGGTAAATATTACGCTTCCTGTCTAATGATGAAGGTAAAGTTTTTTTAAGGAAAAAACCAAAAAATTGTAAATAAGCTAAACCCATCATCATTCCAAAGACAGGGGGTAGATGAAGAAAAGCATGACAAATCACTGCGGTGATAATAGTCGCTAGAAATAGCACGACAATGCGCTTTGCACCTCGTTTCATTTCAATATGCTCGCTAGTGGCAGATGGGCTAGTATTAGGCACAAAGAAATACATAATAATCGAAGGAATTAGAAAATTAACAACAGAAGGTATAAACAGCACAAAAAACTGTTGAAAGTCGACTAAGCCTTTTTGCCAAACCATTAATGTTGTTATGTCGCCGAAAGGGCTAAATGCGCCCCCAGCATTAGCAGCGACAACAATATTAACACAAGCAATACTGATAAATTTTTTATTGCCCTTGCCTACGGCTAAAACTACCGCACACATTACTAAAGCAGTAGTCAAGTTATCCGCTATGGGTGAAATAAAAAAAGCAAGGAGCCCTGTAAGGCAAAAAAGCTGCCTTAAGCTATACCCTCTAGAAATCAGAAATACTTTCAACCAATCAAATAGTTTACGTTCTTCTAAGGCAGAAATATATGTCATAGCAACGAGTAAAAAAAGCAACAATTCTGAATATTCTAAAAGATTATGACGCAAAGATTCCTCTACAACATCACTCTCACCAGTATTGGCGTAATGAACAGCAATAAGTATCCAAATAATACCTGCTGCCAGCAAGACTGGTTTAGATTTTCTTAAATGTAAATACTCTTCTCCTATCACTAAGATATAAGCAATTAAAAATACTATTAAACAAATATAACCTGTAGTCGATGCTGTTAAATTTATTACATCTTCAGGAGAAGTATTTGATGCTAAAGAAAAAACAGGAACAAACAACAAAACTATGGAAAAAATGAATATGTTCAGTTTGTGAATCACGAATCAACCTCTACTTAAAAATAAAAAAAGCCAGCTATTCGCTGGCATTGATCAATGTATATACGATCAAAAAATGAGGCAATCAATATTAGGGGGCAACCATCAACCTTCATGCCTCATGGAGAACTGTAAAAATGACTAAATTGGCATAAAATGTTTTTTAGTTTCAGGATTAGAAATTAAATCACACACGAACTCTTCATAAGCAGAAGGAATTTTTGAAAAACGCCTAACAACACTATAATTAGCCTTATCATCCATTACTGCAATATAAATATTTTGCTGCAAATGATGTGACGATGGACTCATTGTGACTAGACCACTGGGTGACTCTATAGATATTCCGTTTCCTTCTTCCAGCACAGCAATAACATCAGCAGAGTCAGTAGAACCTGCTATACGAACGGCTTTAGCCCATATTAAAACTGCATTCCATGCTGCAATAGCAGTAGAAGGGATAGGAGCTTCATCCCCATATCGAGATGCCCAGTTGCGTTTGAAACTGACATTACTCAATTCATTAATGTTTTTAAAATAGGATGATGACGCAATCACACCTTCAAGTGCTTGTTTAGACGTCGTAATTCGATGGCTTGCGATATTAGTAGATACAATAGGTACATCATCATTTAATCCCGCATCCGCATATTGTTCGAAAAAACTCATTTGAGCTTCCCCTACAGGCAAGGCAACAACAAAGTCAGGCTTTAATGTTTTAATCCTATTAATTGTAGAAAGGTAATCGGTGATACTTAATGAAGAAAAATCACTGCCAACAACTTCAGCTCCAAATTCTTTTGCATACAACCTCACCCAACGTTCAGATATAGTTCCAAAGTTGTACCTAGGCGCCATAACAAACACTTTAGAGCCATAGTTTTCTATAGCCCACTCAAGCAACACACCCAGTTGCTGAGAAGGCGTTGCTCCAGTTAGAAAAGTATATTTGTCACATGCACCACCTTCGTAAAGAGAAGGATAAAAATAAGGAATTTTGGCCTCTCTAATCAAGGGCCTTATAGTCTCTCGAGACGAACTGGTTAAACCCGCAATCAAAACATCAACATCATCTTCTTTAATTATTTTTTTCGTATACTCTGAATAAGTCTCCAACTCGGACTTAGCATCGTATTCGGCTACTTCAACCTCTCGCCCTAGCAGGCCTCCGTTTTTATTAATCAGATCGATAGCTAAACGTAAACCCCTGCTTTGCTCTACTCCGTATACATCTAAACCGCCCGTGAGGTCAAAAATCGCACCAACCTTTACCTTAGCATCCTGACTTAAAGCGAAAGGTGTATTAAACATACATAAAAGTATAATTAAAATTTCAAAGGAATATTTATTTTCTTTTTTCATACATCACTCACAATCAAAACATACGTCCATAACATATAAAACAACTACGCTGGCACTTCAAATTTTATGATAGTGCCCACTCCTTTTTCAGAAAAAACAGCAAAAACACCACCCAACGACTCAATACGAATTTGCATATCACCAACACTCTTCTCACCCATCATGTTGCGCATATTAAAACTAGCGCTACGATCTTGGATATTCACCTTAATTAAATTTTGTGCAAAAACTAACCTGACCGTTATTTCTGGGTTATTCGAATATTCAAATATATTTTCCAGAGAAACCTGAACAATGCGGTATATTGACGTTTCGACCTCAGTTCTTAACTCGCCGGTTTCGCCCATACTTTTAAATGAAATATCTATATTTTTCTCTTCTCTAAAGTCTTCCACGAATTTCTTAACCGATAAAAAAAGACCAACCCTATCTAAAATAGCTGGCCTTAACTCTCCAGATATACGATGCAATTCATAAATTGCTTTGTCCAACACTTTCATTGATAGAATGAAATCGCTACCTTTTTTAGATTCTCTCATAGATGACCCATTAACAAGGGAATCCCATTTAGTACGAATAGCCACCAAATTCTTATTGACCAACTTCTGCAAATCACGTGCAACCTTGCCTCGCTCCTCCTCCTGTATTTGTACAACTTGCCGAGACAAATCTTGTAATTTTTCATCAGCCATACGACCTTCATGAGCTGTGATTCTCATAACGATCAAGCCAACCAAAACTGAAAACAATAGAACCAGAACAGAGGTAAGGCGAAAAGTATCGATAACGTTTTTATTAAGCTCCGCCTCAATATCACCAACAGACCGACCTAAATCACTGATAACGCTCTTATAGTCATAAACAAAGAAAAAATCATCGCCAATAAAGTCTAAATTATTAACGATATTTTCATTAGCCTCTTTATAATTAGAGGCAGCACCAGAACTTTCATTATACAAATCTTTAACCGTAGTCAAAGATACTTCCGTATAGTTTTTCAACTCGCTGCGCCTTAACTCAAACATAAGTTTTTCAAAAGCTTGAGCATTTTTTGTTCCTAAGGTTTGGGACTGATAAACAGACAACACAATCAATGAAAGACTGACCAAAATCAACGGGGTCACAACCAACAACAATATTTTATTTTTAAAACTTATAGTCTTCATTTACCAGCACCTCAAAAACTCAAACAGAAACTTTGGACAACTCTTCACGAACTCGATCTAAATCAATATTTTTCTTAATCGGTATCTTCAAATCTTTACCGTCATATAATTTTTTATAAAAAATCTTTCTTTCATGACCAGTAAGAACATCTAATTTATCTTTATTAACAATTTCTTTATTAAACTTTCCACTAACACCGACAGCCGGGCTACCAAAAAAGTTTAAATTCCACTCTTCTTTATTAACAACCAAGTCTTTATTAAAAACAGTGATCTTGAATTTTCCACAAACCTCTCTAGTCGATACCAACAAGCCATCAGGAATCGACTCATATCCAACACATTGCCTTTGCACGTAAGTAAATTTATCTTTGTGAAAATTTACCTCACCTGCATCTATAGAATTCTTTAGAAAACTATAGCCATCATCAACCCTGCCAACAACGCCATAACCCTTGTCGCTATTTTTAACATCAGGACTATCTTTATATGAACTCGCCGAACATATCTGGGTAACTTGATCAAACGAAAACCCTTTATCCAAATAATATTCTATATCGCTTCTCTGACACTGAGAAAATGAGTAGTGACTAAAAAAAATGAATAAAAAAAACAGACTAGAAAGTATTTTTATTTTCATAACAAAACCAATTAAAAATAAGAAGTGTCTAAACATCAGACACTTCTTATTACCTTCTAATTAAAAGAATAAGCCAGCACCTAAGGCAATAGCGTCATCATCTTGAGCACCAAGCTCTTCTTCAGTATATTGAGCAAATAACTGGAAGCGATCTGAAGCACTATAAACATATGAGAATGAACTACGCTCGTAATCATCAGCAACGCCATCTTGTTCATAAACATGACCACTCACACTCACTGCATGCTTGCCAAATGTATAACCTAGCTTCGCGCCTGAATACTTATCTTCTCCTCCACCCAACTTGTCTTCTTCAGAAGAACTATAAGAAATATGCAAACCAAAAGGCGCGTTATAAGCGACGAGAAAACCCGTAGTATCGCCTTTAACATCTGCACCATCGATTGTAAAAGCATTCGCAATAATGCCGTAGTTACTATAAAGAAGAGCTAGTTCCGAAGTTCCATTATCGCCAAGTTGTCCTCTTGCAGAAAAGCCACTAAAATTAGGAGTGTCATAGCGGAGACGCTCTTCACGAGTCGTTGACCCTGTTAACAAAAAAGGATTAAAACTTGCACTGTTAGTAGCGCCGCCCCAGTTTAACCAACCAAGTGGATCAATCCAGTAACTTGCGTGACCAGCATAAGCTTCAACAAATGCTGAGGCAGTGAGGTTATGACCAAGATCCAATTTACCGAAAGCACCTGACAGATACAGACTCTTTTCATCTAAAGCGATATCGGTACCTGAGCCAAAATCAGAAAGGCGAAAAGCCAAGCCTGTTGTCAAACCATTACCGATTTCATGATCCGCATTTAAAGAGATGGTATAACCCGCGTTACCCGGGGTTTGAAATTCGATATCTTCTGCCGAATCTCGATCAACTGCTGAATGGAATACACGACCAGACAGTTTTACATCTGCAACCGTAACAGAGCTCGCAGCCATAACGACAACAGTACTTGCTGCCACTAAACCCAATTTTGAAATTGGATTAATAATTTTTTTATTTGTCGATTTCATAAAAACTCCTCAGTTTTATATTATTAATAAATTATCAACGAGAAAATTTAGCTAATGAAATAGTTAGATACCCCTAAATTTTCATCTCATTTAAGCTCGACAACTAGATAATTGTTATAACAGTCATTTGCTGAGGAATTAGTTAAACCAATAATTAATTAGGCAAAAAAAAACGCAACAAAATAAAAGCTTAAACACGTTGTTTAAACAAATATCTAGCTGCGTCGCTTTTTTGTTGACCCTTCGTTGGGCCTTTTTATTTTTGGAATAGTAATAAAACCAAAAATAAATTCTTTAAATGATACTTTAATAAAAGTATCACATTATTATGCAATACTCAAAAAACTATATACCGCTGGATGCAACAATCGCTTCTGCAATCGAAACAATCGTACATTTATCTTTCATGGACTTATCTCTAATGCGTTTATAAGCCTCTTTTTCTGATATATCTCTTGACTCACAAAGAATCGAGACGGCCTGCTCTATTTTTCTTCTCGCTTTAAGTGTCTCATCAAGAGATTTAACACGTTTTTTCATTCTATTCTCATAGCGAGTAATAGAAAGAGCAGTTGTCAATACCGCTAAGAGCCCAAAAATTCTAATGGGTTTAGATAGCACTCCATGCACATGAATGCGTTCTATTTCAACTAGTATTTCCGGTGTCTCATACGAAATAATAGCAATACGTGTAATATTTTCACTTTCAGCCATCCAACTAATCGTTTTTTTGGCTATCGTCTCTACTTCAACCGAGAAAAATACTACATCAATATCTTCAGGCAATTGGCTTGGTGCAGGCCAAACTAATTCGACCTGACAACCGATACGTTGAATATGGTCAACCAAAGCCTGCCCATCGGAGTCTTTTTGATGTATGACTATGACCCGCGTTTTTCTTAATTTATGAAGCAGGATATAATCTTTCGCTTGCGCATTATTTTTCATTTTAATGCCTCAATTTCAGACAAACCATAAGTCATTAAATAGGGATCTGCCAACACCACCTCTCCCTTATGTAAAATATCAAACTGGCCCGATTGCGTAGATTTTGCTATATAAGAGCGCAGTGATAAATGGTTTGTATCAGGATCAATAAATCCACCGCCACTACGTGATTTAAATACTGAGCCAGAAAGTGCCGCTAGCAGACTATCCGTATCCGTTTGGCTAGACAGGCGGAATGCATCAGCAAAAATATTAACCAAAGAATAAGCCACTTTGCTATAAACACAAGAGCTAGCTTCACTTCCATAACGCTCCTGAAACAATTTAGCAAAACTCTTTTCAGAACCATCATCAAGAGAAGAAAAATAAGGAGCTATCGCAAGGTGCCCTGCTCTAATATTTTCATCAACCTCCATCATTTCAGACTCAAATGCGGTTAATGATGCAATAGGAGTCTCGCTCCCCTCTGGCCTGAGGTTCATATACTGTTGATATAAATTGATACCATCTTTACCAACAACAGTAGATAAAATAACATCACAATTTTTGGCGATAATTTTCGTGATTCCTGCTTTCATTTCTGAATCAGAAACACCTATCGGAAAATATAACTCTTCAACAACACTACCACCACTGGCATTTAAAAATTCATTAACAATACGGTTTATCTCTCTAGGATAAATATAATCAGAGCCTACAAGGGCTATTCTCCGACCATAGTGAGAATAAATATATTTCAACAATGGCAAAACCAATTGATTCGGCACGCCTCCCCCATAAATAATGTTAGGGGAATACTCAAAGCCTTCATATACCGACGGGTAAAATAAAATGCCATCAAAACATTCGACTATAGGCAAAACAGCTTTTCGACTAGACGACGAACAACAGCCAAAAATGACCGCCGTATGATGTTTTAATAGCAGCTCTGTTGCCATTTCTGCATATAAGCGGTCATCTCCTTTCGGGTCTAGGATAATAGGATCAATCATACATCCATTGATCCCGCCGCTATTATTAATCTCATCGCAAGCTAAAAGCACACCTCTCAAATGTGCAGTTTCAGAAACCTGCATTGGCCCCGACTGAGAGAACAAAACACCGATCTTTATTTTATTGTTGTTTGTATTATCAATTTTCATATAGAGAGCTATTTTTTATTAAGAGCTGGATGGAGCATAAACCGTTCAAATTTTGTCGCTATATCAAGCAGCTTTTCATCCTGATTGGGTCGCCCCATCAGCATCAGCCCAATAGGTAAACCCGAATCAGATTGACCGACGGGTAGAGTAATGCAAGGTAAACCGGCTAAATTACCCATCCAGCAAAACCATGTCATACTGTCCTGAGTACTAACTTTTTTACCCCCAAACTCTTGCCAGTCATCTCCCTGCTTTGGGGCTACAACAGGTAAGGTTGGCAAGACTAAAGCATCCCACTCGGGTAACACATTAAGCAATACATCTAAAAGACGACTGCGTAGCTTTTGTGCTTCAAGTAATTCTACTCCAGTTAAACGTGTGCCTGCTTCCAAATGTGCCCTGGTTACCGATGAAAAACCCGACGGGTTTTTTTGGAATAAATGCTTATGATATGCCGAAGCTTCACAATGTAAAATAGTTTCCCAAGCTGAAAAATAACTATCCACATCATTCAAATCCCATTCAGAACACAACATTCCTGACGTTAAAAGGGCTGCATTGACGGCCTTATCTACTTCATTTGCTCGCTCTAAACCAGCTCCCGTTAACTTAATTAATTTCGGCGCTTGAGCATTAGAACAAGCTTGAAAAGGTCTCGCACCAAATGTTGACGCATCTTTTTCATCAGCCCCAAAAAAATAGGGCAATAGATAGGCCATATCTTCTAAATTCGTGGTCATAGGTCCCGGAGCGTCAAGCGACCAACTCAATGGTAATACACCGTGCCGCGAAGCACGGCCGTAGCTAGGCTTAAAACCATAAATACCACAAGCAGATGACGGAATACGTACCGAACCACCGGTATCACTACCAAGCGCTGCAGACACAATACCCGCAGCAACCGCAGCTCCCGAACCACCACTACTGCCACCGGTTATATGATCTAGGTTATGCGGGTTTCTAGTAGGACCAATGTTGGATGTGTTATTAGTCGCACCATAAGCCCACTCATGCATATTGGTCTTACCTAAAATAATAGCACCTGCAGCACGTAGATTAGCCACAACTGTTGCATCAACACCCCTCGGCTCCAAGGGTAAGGCCTCTGAACATGCTGTAGTGGGATAATCTTTAGTTAAATAATTATCTTTAACAGCAATCGGCACACCATCAATAGGGCTCAATGGCCTCCCCGCTTGCCTTCTAAGTGTAGCTTCTTTAGCCTGTGCCATCACAACCGGTTCAGATAGTGATGCAAAAGCATTTAACTCCACACATTGGCTCGCTCGTTGAAGTGAGCGTTCAGCGAGAGCAATTGGCGTGGTAGCAGACGATTCCAAACTTGCCACTTGTTGAGCAAGGCTTTCACTTTTCTGATGCATTGAAAACCTCCGCATTAAAAGTATGTGCAGGCTCTTCGAATACATTCGCTTGCTCTATCTTCAATCCATTACGAATACGTTGTAGCGTTGCCTCGATACGCTCTTTTTGATCGACAGTCAATTCTAGATCAGCCTCCATACTAAACCCCCAATAACTCTTGCTGTAGTTCTTTATCTGCTCGTAAATCATCACGATTTGTTTCCAAGCGAATAGCGCCTTTTTCCATGACATAAGCACGCTCAGCTATCGATAAGCAGAAATCTAAGTTTTGCTCAGCAACCATAATCGCAATACCTCGCTCTTGGTTAATGCGCTTAAGCACACCCGCCATTTCATCGATGATAGAAGGTTGAACACCTTCTGTTGGCTCATCTAATAACAAAATTTTAGGCTTAGTAGCCAGAGCACGTGCTAGCGCTAATACTTGTTGTTGGCCACCAGATAACCCCCCGGCTAAATCTTGTGCTTTGGGTTGCAGCAAAGGAAAGTCTTCCATCATTTCTTCAACCATCTGCTTTGCATTGTAGCCATTAGATGCAGCAGCAACTGCTATATTTTCTGTCACCGTCATGCGCTGAAAAACAAATCGACCTTGTGGCACGTAACCCAACCCCATTCGCGCTCTCTTCATTGGTGCGCCTGACGCGCTTGCGCCATCAATTTCTACATGTCCGGAAGTAGCCGGAATCAAACCTGTAGCAAAACGCATTAAGGTCGACTTACCCACACCATTTCGACCTAGCAGTGCAACAATTTCTCCGGCATTGACCGTCAGAGACACGTCACGAATAATAGTCGTTTTTCCATAACCTCCTGTCGCATTTTTAATATCAAACATGTTCACGTCTCCCTAAGTAGATATCAAGCACCGCGTCATTTGAACGCAAAGTATCAATATCTCCTTCAGCAAAAAGTTTACCTTGATGAAGCACAGTAACATGCCCCTCAAGGGTTCGAACAAACTCCATATCATGTTCAACAACGATCACGGTAGTATGTCGTGCCAGTATTCGAACCAATTGAGAAAGCTCTCTTGTCTCTTCATTTGTCATGCCAGCGGCAGGCTCATCAAGCAATACCACTCGCGGAGCCAAACAAAGCACCATACCAATATCGAGCCACTGTTGTTGTCCATGAGATAAAGCCGATGCTTGCACGGCTGACTGTTTTTCTAAACCGAGCATCCCGAGAATTTTCTGAGACACTTCAACAGCATCATCAGTATTTTTTGTTCTTGAATAGGCTGCAGTCCAAAGATTATCTAGCACGGTTAGCTCACCAAACACTTGTGGCTTTTGATTTTTAACACCCATGCCACTTCTTACTCGGCCAAAAATTGGAGCATTGGTAATATTCTCATCACCCAAAGTTAATACTCCACCTTCAGGAGGATAAATACCAACACATGTTTTTAGATAAGAGCTCTTCCCTGCACCATTGGGACCAATTAACGAATAAGGTTTACCGGGTGTAAAATGGCGGCTCACTTTATTGACCGGAATCACACCACCGAACTGTTTAAACAATTCATCACTCGATAGATTTTTAGCTGGGCCAGCTTGCTTGCCTGCATCAACTAAGATCGCTTCCAATACATCAGAATCAATTTTTACCGCACCTGAATTTCTAGCAGCTTCGTTAGGGTCAGGTAACATACTCTTCCAAAGATTACCTATAGCGCCAAGAAAGCCATTTTTTAAAAACAAAACAAGTAAAATTAACACAAAACCTAAAATTAGGGTTGTCTGCCCACCTGCACTACCACCACCCAACCAAAAAGATAGCGCTCCAATAGCTAAGGCACCAAGGAAAGGGCCAGCGAGTGTGCCCAAACCACCAACCAAGACATAAATTGGAATCAATAACGCTTCTGGTACAGAAAAAATTGAAGGGTTTAGATAATTCGACCATAGCGCAAAAAGAGCTCCCGCAATTCCCGCTACAGCACCTGAGTAAGCAAAGTTAATCACTTGAAACTTACGAATATCGTAACCGAGCAACTCTGTTTTTTCGGCATCAATACGAATACAGTCGATGATACGGCCAAAGTTGCTACGCATTAACCAACGTGTAAAGAAGTAAATAATAGCTGCAACTATAACGACAGCAATAAATGCTGCATTAGGTTCAAGCGCAAGAGCATCTTTACCGAAACCTAGAATAATTCCTGGAATATTAGCTAAGCCATTATCACCACCAATGACGGCCTCACCAACATCTAACTTAAACGTTTGAGTAACGGACCAAAGCAGTAAAGTAAAAGTGTAAGACAGAATCGTACTTTGCAACTCGCCCATTCTTGCGAAAAATATGATGCACCCTAGCGCCGCCGCAACAAGTGCACCAAATAAAGCGCCCGCAGGTAAAGCCCAAAATAATGTGGCACCACTCATGTTAATTGCGATAACACTGGCAAAGTATCCACCGAGGCCATAAAAAGCCGTTTGCGCTAAACTTAGGAAGCCCCCTCGTCCCCAAATAATATCGAGACTTAAGCCAAGCAAGCCAAAAATAACCCAAGACGTAGCGACAAAGGCCAAATAAGGGTCTAAAAAACCTCCCAAAGCAATTGCTATAAATACGGCAATCGCAGGAAAGATTAACCCAGCATGATAATAAATTTTTGTTGACATCACTTAAGCACTCTTACAACTTGCGTCGCCATTTCGACGAAATACCCAAGGGGTAAAGCCAAAGCAGCAATGCGGTAATTAAAAAGAAGAAAATATCGCCAGCGACTGACGTCAGGAAGCTAGCTGTAATAGAAGCTCCTCCACCCAGACCAAGCGCAGTTAGTGCAGTACCTGTTAGTGTTACAGGGCCAGCTACTACAACGGTAAGGAAGCCTTTAACCGCAAAAAATAAACCCATTGAAGGTGTAGCAGGAATAATAGGTAATAATATGGCGCCAGCAAAACCGGCTAAACCACTACCAACGGCAAACGTTAATGTATTCACTCGCGAAGAATCAATGCCTATAGCTTGAGCCATTTTAGGCTGCTGAATAGATGCACGCGCCTTCATTCCATAAACAGACTTCGTCATCAAAACGTAAACAAAAACCACCATGAGAACGGCCACAAGAATCATAGCCAAGGGATAAACAGCCAAGCTATATGAGCCAATAGTGATATTTGCCTGAGGCATACCAATACCAGGAGAAACCGTACCAAAGAGCAAAACAGCCGCCTGATTGAAAATCATACCAAGGCCCCAGGTCGCCAGCATGGTGTCAAAAATTCTCCCGTACAAACTACGTATAATTAACACTTCAACAATAGCCCCGATCAACATCGTGACCATAACAGCGATAGGGATAGCGAGAGGATAGGGGATACCTAACTGTGTAGCGGTTAAAGCAGAATAGGCACCTATCATCAAAAACTCACCATGAGCCAAGTTGATAACTCCCATCAAACCATAAACAAGTGCTAGCCCAATTGTTGCAATAAGCAAGATAGATGCACTTGAGATTGACGACAATAATACGGTCGCCAAGTAATCTAATTCCATAACATTCTCCAAAAAATAAACGCACTCGTTACTGCGGAGTGCGTTATAAAGCTAAGATAAATCGCTGCTTATTTTCCTTCCGGAGTAAAGTGCTCGGCTAATTTAGGGTTAGCCACAAGATTACACTTTTCATTCTCATAAGCTGGACCTACATTTTCAAAGGTTTTAATAATTTTGAAGCCATGATTATTATCACCCTCTGCGATATAAATATTTTGCTGCAAGTGGTGAGACCCCGGTTCCATGATAACGAGACCGTTAGGCGCATTAAAAGCAAGACCAGTCTCAAGCGCAGCAATGACATCATCAGACTTAGTACTTCCAGCCTTATTAGCTGCCGCAGCCCAAAGATGAACCGCATTCCAAGTATCAACAGCACCTGAAACAATCGGTGTATCACTACCATATTTAGCAGTCCACATTTTCACAAATTTTTCATTTTCGGGGTTACTAACTTGCTGAAAATAGCCTTGGCTTGCAACAATGCCTTCGCCAGCTTTTGGCGAAACAACAACTTGCTGATTACCAGAACCGTAGTTAGTAGAAACTAAGCCAATATTTTTCTTCAGGCCCGCAGCAGCAAACTGCTCAAGAAAACCAGTTTGGTTCGCACCAACAGGAATAGCAACAACAAAGTCAGGCTTAGAGGCCTGTATTTTTTGAATCGTTGGCGAATAATCTGTTACCGACAAAGCCAAAAAGTCTTCACCCACAACTTCACCACCATTCTGCTTGGCATACTCATGAATCCAGTGAGCAGAGATAGTGCCGAAGTTATAATCTGGCGCCATGATATAGATTTTCGGGCCGTACTTAAGAATCGCCCACTGCACCAATACAGATAACTGCTGAGAGGCAGAAGAACCCGTTACAAACGTTTGCTTATCACATGCACCACCCTCGTAAAGAGAAGAGTAAAAATAAGGAATGTTGGCTTTACGAAATATCGGACGCATCGCTTCACGAGAAGAGCTTGTCAAACCTGCGAACATGGCCGAAATGCGGTCTCGCAGCACAGATGTATTAGCATACTGTGTATATTTGCTAAGCTCAGACTGAGCGTCATAACTGACAACCTTAACGGGCTCCCCCAAAACACCGCCATTCGCATTAATACTTTCGACGGCCAAATTCAGTGCATTATTTTGCTGAATGCCATAAATATTTAATCCACCAGTCAAGTCAAAGATAGCGCCAATTTTTGTTTCGGCAATCGATGTACCAGCGTAAGTTGCTGCAATAAGCGCAAAAGCACTTCTAATCAGGTACTTTTTCATATGGTTATACTCCCAAATAGAATAATTAATTTTAGACAAAAAAAAACGCAGCCGAATAAAGCTTTAAACTCAAGGTTTAAAAATTTACTCAGCTGCGTTACTGATAGTCTTTTAGTCTTTGGTGCTTCGTCGCACTAAGTTATTTATACTCCATGACAGGATACGAGTCAAGCGCATCTCATCACGTACTCTATTTTGGAACACATCAAAAGCATCACCTAAACCTTTGTTTTTTTTGAAAAAAATCGATATTATTTGCTGCATATTCAAAAAAAGTAAAAAAAGTGACATATCTATATCAAGATTATCTTTTAGTCTTAAGTAGAATAGTAACAGCAAAAACGCCACTATAATTGATCAAATCGAAGGCTTTATAGCGTACTAGAAACGACCTTAAAACGGTCTGTTAAATCGCTAAGGCTGGTCACTTGTAAACTTAACTCATTGGAACGGTCTTCAATGGTAGTCCTTGTTTCCGTCGTTACTGCTGTCTGATCGTAAATATGCTCAACTTGTTTTGAGATATCATTCGTATTATATGAAATTTCTTCAACTGCAACGACGATTTGGTCCATTTCTACGACGACACGCTGAATGTAGTTCTCGATCGATTCAAATGATGACATCACATTATTTGCATTTTTTTGGCCGGAAGAAGCAACATCTAAACCTTTATCCATCAAATCAGACATACTTTTTGACTGGTCGTTAAACTCCTTTATGATGCCGCCGATACTACCAGTGGCCTTCACTGTTTTTTGAGCTAATGCTCTAACCTCATCAGCAACAACAGAGAATCCGCGGCCTGCCTCACCTGCCCTTGCGGATTCAATTGCCGCATTCAATGCAAGCAAATTAGTTTGATCAGCAAGACCATTAATGATATCAATGATTCCGAGCATTTTAGAGCTAGATTCAGATAACTTACAGACTTCTTGGTGAGTATCTTGTATCAATTCAGATACCGTACTCATAGAATCAACACAATCGCCAATCACATTACAACCCTTTTTAGTCGCATCAGATGCGGACTGTACGGTCTGACTAACATCGACTGAACGCTTTGCGACTTCATTCACAGCGGTAGATATTTGCTGAGTTGCCACTGTAGATTGTTGAGATTTCTCCTCCACTTCTTGACTCGTAACACTTAATTTCTCTACCGCTTGCTCTAAGTTATTGCGTATATCAAGAAGAGAAACATTACCATCAATCACTTTTTCAATAACATTAGCAATGTCTTCAACCATTCGGTTGGAGGCTATTCTTAACTGGGTAAATTCATCATTTGTATTATTTGTCGTTACCAATTTTTCTGAAAGATCACCTTCTGCTACTCGCTTGAGAAAACGTTGCATACTAATAAGCTGAGAATTCAATTGGCGGGATACACCCCCTAGGCTCACTAAAGTTAATACGCCTACTATAGAAGCGACTATAGACATAATAGCCATTGCCGATTGACGAGCGCTCTGCGCATCCTTAGTAACTTTATCAATCATATTATTTTTTAAGAATATATTTTGTTCTTTAACGAGAGAGAGAAGATCACCGGTCAATGGCAACATAATTGTATCGATTTGTTTACCATTTA
The DNA here is from genome assembly GCA_050633525.1 of Cellvibrionaceae bacterium. Taxonomy (GTDB): domain Bacteria; phylum Pseudomonadota; class Gammaproteobacteria; order Pseudomonadales; family Cellvibrionaceae; genus CANLBN01. Next base: position 20,427 of record JBOEGR010000040.1, on the reverse strand, counting down.
AAATCAATAACTTAGTCGATTCAAATGTCGCCTTATAAGCTTTAAGTTTAATATCTATCTCATTACCTTGCCAACCTAAGTCATTCACAATGCTATTCAGTTCTTTTACTGCACCGTCTATGGCATTTTGAGTTTTTATATCTTTAGAAACTAGGTACCTTGTTTGATTCATCACTAAGGATTGAATAACGGGTTCCACAAAGGAATATGCCATTGATTCTGTTTCCGTTTTAGGTGCCGATGCTTTTACTAATTTATCTAATGACACAGCTAGTTCATTTAACATACCACTATTAAAGTCATAGCCCAAAGAAACGAAATTATTAAACCATACCTGCCTTTGCTGGGCATATTGGTCAATGTATTTAACCGTTTTTTTAGAAAAATCCTCTAATTTTTTATTATCCAAAAGCTTAGATTTATCCTGCATTTCCAACACAACTTCTTTAATGGATTTTAAGCCATTCAAGAACAGAGATTGGTTCTCAGTGTTAAGTGTTACCGCTAAATATTCCAACTGTATCAAGTCGTTAGCTAAACCCAGTGACTGTTTTTCATATTCAGTAACATTATTTTGTTCCATAAAACTATTATTCACTCGCGTCAAACCCGTAAACGCAGAACCAGTAACTACTATCAAACCAATTAGCGTGATACCAATAACAATAGAAAGTTTTTGCTTCCAAGATAAGTCTGGAAGAACCTTATTTTTTAAGAACATAATATACATATTCCAACACAAAACTATAAAATTAAGGCAAAAAAAAGGCCGAGCAAAAGAAAACCTTAAAATCAGATTTTCTTTTGCTCAGCCACGTCGCTGTTTTTCTATATACCTTATCGCATACTAAATATATAGCCTAGGGTGAATAATGTGTCAATTTTAAATCTTCATCTACGCTTAACTATCATACGATGATTATCAAATATTCGAATATCAAACTATAAAACAGGATCTAAAGGCAAGAGTTTGTAGAACCATAGCTTTGCCCTTTTCTTAAACTCAACCTCACTTTCAAGGTTATATTCTTTGCTTATAAACCAACTATTCTCAGGTTGTATATCCTCTGTAATCAAATCATGCAATTCTAAGGCTGTAATTTTATCGGGAACAATCATACCCACCTCCGTATTGAGGTTAATAGAGCGAGGGTCAAAATTAAACGTCCCTATTGCTGCAATTTCTTTATCAATCACCATGCTCTTAGCGTGTATTGCAAAAATCGGTGGTGAGTCCTTCATTTGTAAGTAGCGTTGATGCAGTTCCTGTTGATTAAGAGGAAAAGGCTTATACTCATAAAGTGAGACCCCTATATCTAACAAAGCTGAACGAACTTTATGGTAACCACTAAATGCCATAAGGTTATCGGTTGAGGCAAGAGAGTTGGTAGAGATTGTGATGTTAACACCTTGGCTAATAAGCTTTTGAAATAGTGCTATCGTTGATTCCGGTACAATAAGGTAAGGTGATTGTATTAATATTTCACTTTTAGCATTTTTAATTAAACGATATAAACTCTCGGTTGATTGGCCACCACCACCTAAACCAGCTGTTCCGTCATTTTTACCGGGGAGATCATAAATAAAGTAAGCATCACTCCATCGCATATTATCTAAAGCCGTCGAAAACTGATCTGATAGTGCTTTAATACTATCTCGAACTTCTGGTGCATAATGAATCGGGTTATTAGCATACACGCTTAAATTAGCGTAGGCCTCATCAATACTCTCTTGAGTTAAGTTCTGTAATTTCTCGTGTAACAAATCACTTAAAGAAACAGATAACTCACTTACCCAAAAGCGTTCAAAACTAGCTTTCATGGTATCAACTGCTTTCCCGTAGACGAGTATATCTCTATCACGAAAAGAATATTCTCGATCAAAGTCAAAATACTCATCAGCCATATTACGGCCACCGGTAATCGCAATCGTACTATCAAAGATAGCGACCTTGTCGTGCATACGTTGATTAGCATTACGAAAACCCATCACCAGATTTTTAATTCGTTGAAACGTCGAGACTCCCACTTTATGTTGCGGATTATAGATTTTAATATGAATATTAGGGTGAGATTCTAATGCTAATAAGGTCGTCATATCCGCATCGATAAGAAAATCATCTACAATAATACGAACAACAACATTGCGCTCAGCTGCCTGTAGTAAAGACTCCATCGCTAGAATGCCGATATTATCCTCGCTCCAAATAAAATATTGCACATCAATACTTTTTTGCGCATTCTCTGCTAACCAAGCACGACTATAGAGTGCCGTTTGGCCTCGATCAAGAATCAAGGTCGCCGTTTGTGTACTGGCACGATCAGTACAGTCTTGACCGCACACCGAACTGATGGTGTCAACAATTCCTGAGCCATGGCTATTGAATGAAGCCAAACAGGATAAGACCAAAGAGAATAAAACAGCGGACATAAAAAAACGGCAGTAGCGAAAAATAGAATGCGTCATATCATTAGTATTATCATGAGTATGTAGAACTTATTATGCAGCCCGCAGTATATGAGAGACAAGTATTTGAGTGGACTTTTTAACTGAGTATTTTATTTCCGTAACGATATTTAATAGTAATACTAAATAGTAATACTCAATAGTGATACAATGCACAGCTAGTAAATACCCCTCAGGATACCCACTTGAATAACTCGACACCGCTTAAAACCTCATTTTCCTCACTCCGTTTAAAAGCTGACTTAATCAACAACCTAGGCTCTCTCGGCTATAACGAGATGACACCGATACAAGCGCAAAGCCTGCCCGTTATCTTGGACAAAAAAGACATTATCGCTCAAGCTCAAACCGGCTCAGGTAAAACAGCCGCATTTGGCTTAGGCTTGCTGAATAATCTTGACGTTACCCTTTACCGAGTACAGTCACTGATACTCTGCCCTACACGCGAGTTAGCAGACCAAGTCGCAAAAGAAATTCGTAAACTAGCACGTGGTATTCACAATATTAAAATACTCACTTTGTGTGGCGGTATGCCCTTTGGTCCACAAATAAACTCATTAGAGCATGGGGCCCACATTATTGTCGGGACACCAGGAAGGGTTGAAGAACACTTACGCAAAAGCAACCTCAATTTAGACCATTTAAATACACTGGTACTTGACGAGGCCGATCGTATGCTGGATATGGGCTTTCAAGTGACTATTGACGAAATTATCACTTACGCACCCGCACAACGACAAAACCTGTTATTCAGTGCAACCTACCCTGAGCAAATACAATCCATCGCCAAGCGAATTCTCACCGAACCGGTTATGGTCAAAGTTGAATCGACTCATGACGATAGCACCATCCAACAACGGTTTTATGAATTAAAAGATAACAGCGAACGCATTCAAGCAATTCAACTATTACTGTTACAAGAGCGTCCGGGCTCCACTGTCATTTTTTGTAATACAAAACGCGAGACCCAAGAAATCGCCGATGCACTTCGCGATACTGGTTTTACCGCTCTCGCACTCAACGGCGACTTAGAACAAAAAATGCGTGACCAAATATTGGTTCGCTTCGCCAATAAAAGTGCATCGATTCTAGTAGCAACCGACGTTGCAGCAAGAGGTTTAGATATCGATGAACTCGATGCTGTGATTAATGTACAGATTGCCCGTGAACTCGATGTGCATACCCATCGTATCGGCCGCACAGGACGCGCTGGTAATCAGGGCCTTGCTTGTACACTTGTCACACAAAAAGAAACCTTTAAGCTAAAAACATTAGAAGATTTTTTACAGCAAAAATTTGAGCTCAATTCGTTACCATCGAATGACTTGCTCAATCAACCGACATACAAACCGCCTATGGCAACATTACAAATTGACGGAGGTAAAAAACAAAAAGTCCGTCCGGGTGACATTCTTGGCGCACTAACAGGCAAAAATGGTATAGAAGGGAAACAAGTCGGTAAAATTCATATCTTCGATAACTGTGCTTATGTTGCTGTCAGTCGTAAAGTATCTTCCGATGCATTACATAAATTAGAAAGCGGCAAACTAAAAGGTCGATCATTTAGAGTCAGGCAAATACGCGGCTAGCAGAAACCAGACGTTTAAGGCCAATGCTGAATCAACACCGCGCTAACAATATCAATAGCACTAATAAATAACACTAATAAATAGCACTAATAAATAGAGGCAGTCACTCCATCGTGGTTAAACCCGACAAATCAAAAAAATCTGGGAACATCGGCCTTATTCTCTTTGGGCTAGTATTTTTCGGCTTAGGTAGCTTCTTTATGTGGTTTATGGCGCTTAAACCACTTGTATTAAGCTATCAGGCAGATCAATGGCCCCTTGTTGCGTGCACAATAACACACAGTACTGTTGACTCAAGAAGCGACAGCGATGGAACAACCTATAAAGCAATAATCAATTTTAGTTATCAAATCAACAATCAAAATTATAACGGTGGCAGCTACAATTTTAACGAAGCCTATTCTAGTGGTCGTAGCGGAAAACAAAGCATTGCCAATCAATATCGTGTTGGCCAAGTACATGAATGCTGGGTGAACCCTGAGAAACCCAGTCAAGCCGTAGTGAGTAAAGACATTCCGGGTATTGTATGGTTTATCATTCCTTTCACATCTGTCTTTATCATTATTGGGGCTGCCGTCATGCTGGGCTCGACAGGTCTTTTTCCAGGGTTACCTTTTTCGCGTTCAAAAAATACTGGGCATAAACGTGTTAGTTTAAATCAACAAGGTTATACCGAACTCCAAGCTCGTTACGGCGTAAAGAAAAAATTATTAGGCAGTATAGCCATAACACTTTTTTGGAACGGTATTGTCAGCATATTCGTTTACAATATTTGGCAAAGCTTTAATAGTGGCAACCCCGAATGGGGGTTATTAATCTTTATCAGCATCTTTGTTCTAGCAGGCTTCGGTTTATTGTTGTGGGTGATCTATAACCTTTTATCATTATCCAATCCCCTACCTATTTTACATTCAACGGAAGGTAGCCCTGAACTCGGCCAAGAGATTCAACTGACTTATACTTTTACCGGCAATATAAAAAAAATAAAACAACTGACTATCGTTTTAGAAGCCTGTGAAAAAGCCACTTATACTGTAGGCACCGATCAACGCACTGACACCAATACCTTTTACAAAAAAGAATTACTGAATGCATCCTCTCCATCAGAACACATGCGTCAATATACTAAAGTCACTATTCCGGCCGACTCAATGCATAGTTTTAGTGCGGGTAGTAATGAAATTGAATGGCAAATCAAAGTCACAGGTGAGATTCCTTATTGGCCCGATATCAACTATGAGTACCCAATAGTGATCCGTCCGACAAGCAAAAAATTGAGATAAATTGACCATGAATGAACTCAATATCAGCATCGATAAAAATAGTTACCAACCGAGAGAACAAGTTCAGGGAAGTATTCGTTGGCAATTGATAAAACCGCCAAAAGAAATTTTCTTACAAATAGGTTGGCAAACAGAAGGACGCGGAACCCAAGATAATCGAGTGGAGTATGAGCAAATTTTTATAACTGATTCGCACAGTGGTACAGAGAATTTTTACTACGAATTACCTGCTTCTCCCTATTCCTTTTCTGGAAAACTCATCGAGTTAAACTGGTTTATTGTCGCCTATACCAAAAAAGGAAAGGTTCAAACAAGCACCGACATTATAGTCGCCCCCGGTCGTGTAGCCGTAACAATCTAAACATCCGGTAAGAAGGCGCAAGACCATGAAACCATCACAAAATCCCTTCCGCAGTAGCGCATTGAGGCAGTTACGCTACTGCATCGATGCAGATGAACTATCGGCACTGCTAAACAAAATAAAAGGTTTAAACTATCGGGCTTGTATCAAAGGCCCCCATGGCACCGGCAAAAGCACTTTGCTAGAAGACATCGCAAAGGCATTAAAACAAGCTGGGCACAGTATCCATTGGCACTACATCAATAGGCAAATGTCTAACACCGAAAAAAAGGCTGTACTCAGCTCTATTATTAACAGCAAAGGGGAGTCAATTCATTTTCTAGACGGCGGTGAAGCGCTGGGTTTTATCTCTTGGAATTGGCTGATACAAACCAGTGCTAGAAAGCAAATACCGCTACTGGCAACAACCCACTACCCCTGCTTATTGCCCGTATTATTCACAACACAGCGTGATATCAACTTAATGCTCACCCTAAGCAAGCAACTGGCAGCGGGTGAATGGAATGACGCTTTAAAGCAGACAGCAATAAAAGCCTATAACAGCCACAGCGGTAATGTACGTGAAGTATTTGGAGACTGCTACTTACATTGCGCAAGTAAGCATTAAGACTCTGCCTTTTTCACCCGAATTTTACTACCCGCGACATCTTTGCCATTCAAGGTCTTCATAGCCGCTTTAGCTTCACCTGAGTGAGGCATCTCTACAAAACCAAAGCCTTTAGATTGACCCGTTGCCGAGTCCAACACTAAATTACAGGATTGTAGCTGGCCAAGACCATCAAATAAGGCCTTTAGCTCATCTTCTGTGGTTATTCGTGCAAGGTTGCGAATCAATAATTTCATAATGTTGGGTATGCCTAGTGTAATACTTTAGTGAAGGCGGACACTATAGCGTTTATACTCTCTAGTTTCACCGTGAAGATGAAGATCCTATCTAGATAAAAACCGCTAATGTATGGAAACCTCTACCTATGAAAGCACCTAAGCGGCTTCAAGCCCTAGTCAATGATGGCTGGATAGACGAAGTCATCAGCCGTCTAATGAGCGGCAAAGAAGCCGATATTTATGTTGTGCGTTGCGGCTCAGAGATTCGCTGTGCCAAAGTGTATAAAGAAGCCGCCAAGCGTAGCTTTAAAAAAGCAGCACAATATCAAGAGGGCCGCAAAGTGCGTAATAGCCGTCGCGGTAGAGCGATGGAAAAAGGCTCAAAATTTGGCCGTAAACAACAAGAAGAGATTTGGCAAAACGCTGAAGTGAATGCCCTCTCTCGCTTAGCCCGTGCAGGAGTCCGCGTCCCAGAAACATTTGGTTGTGTTGATGGCGTCTTATTGATGGAACTCATTACTGATGAGCAGGGAGATGTAGCACCTAGGTTAGGCGATGTCAGCATGTCGGCCGAACAAGCCATAGAAGACCACAATACCGTTATGCAGTACATTGCTCTTATGCTCTGTGAAGGCTTAGTGCACGGAGATTTATCTGAGTTTAATATCCTTGTCGACGAATACGGCCCTGTTATTATTGACCTGCCTCAGGCTGTTGATGCTGCAGCCAATAATAACGCACAAAGCATGCTCGAGAGAGACGTTAATAATATGCGCATTTACTATGGTCAATTTGCGCCCGAATTACTGAACACACAATACGCGAAAGAAATGTGGGCGCTGTACGAAGAGGGTGAGCTAAATAGTGATTCCACCTTAAGTGGCCAGTTTAGCGACAGCGAAGAACAAGCCGATGTCGATAGCGTATTGGAAGATATCAAAGCTGTATTGGCAGAAGAGCAAGCACGCCTAGAACGCTTAAAAGAGAACGATGAGCCGACACCATAACGATAGACTGGGTATAGCCTAAAACTGGTGCTGACAATCGATTATTTATTGAGTTTATAAGCATGGCGGTTATACTTCTTAAGCCTCACCAAAAAGCTTAAAGCAACAGATGAGCGCAATGAATAAATTAGTATAATAACTTGAATCGTCACTAATGATCATTATCCCTACAGAAAAGCGTTTCGACTGGAAACATGCGCCAATAGTACTGTTTAGCTTAGTCTTGCTGAATATTTTTATCTATTTTATCCCGCAATCTGGCGACAATGAAATTGTAGGCTCCTCTTTTGTCGAGTATAAAAAGCAAAACTACCTCTTAATCGAATGGCCCTTCCTGAAAACCTATCTCGAAGAGACAGAGCAAATCGGCACACTCGAAAAACTCAACACCCTCTTTAACGAACAACAATACGACCAAGTTATTGGTCATATTTTATTCGACGCTGAATTTTACCGCTACTTACGCCAAGACCAGTATGACTACTTTCGCAATAATCGCGATGTCGGCGATTGGTTTTTTATACGCGAACAAATTAACGACGCCATACAATCCACCACTATGGTCTCTTACGGAGTTACGCCGTCTAATCTCAGCTTTTTATCTCTTATTAGCTATCAGTTTATGCACGGTAGTGTGATGCACCTATTGGGTAATTTATTTTTTCTTATTATTTGTGGCTTTGCTGTCGAAGCAGCCTTAGGGCATTGGCGCTTTTTAGGGTTTTACTTAATCGCAGGGGTTGTGGGTGGTTTATTACACGCCTTAGTGTATAGCAAATCACCTATGCCTTTAGTCGGCGCATCCGGTGCTATTTCTGGCACAATGGCCATGTACTTGGCTTTATTTCGCCTTAAAAAAATCGAATTCTTTTATTGGTTTTTTGTCTTTGTGGGTTATTTTAGAGCCCCAGCACTATTCATTTTACTATTTTATATTGGTAAAGAACTGTTCCAACTCTTTAGCGATACACAATCCAATACTGCTTTTCTAGCCCATATTGGCGGCTTTGTGGCGGGCGGCATCCTAATGGGAGCCACCTACTGGTACAACCGCGCCCTATTCAACCACACTGGTTTTAATGAAGACTACATTGAAGAAGACCAAAGTATCGACCCTCTTCAAGAAAAGAAAGCCACCGTCTATGAATTTTTAGGCAAGTATCAATTTGATGCTGCTGAAAAAGCCATAGAACGTATTCGCCAAGACGATAGTAACGACTTTGATTTCGAACTTGCATTAATCCGTTATAACATTGAAAAAATAGAAAAGAAAAAAGGCTTTAACCAGCATTTAGTAGAATTGCTAAGCCATAAAAAGCTCACAGAAAAACAAGCACAGTGCCTAGAAACAATTTGGCAAGAAAATGAAGAGCGCTTAGGTCGCGTTGATACTGGCTTAGGGATTAAACTTGCCACCAACCTCGCCGAAGCCAATCCTCCCAAACAAGCAAGCCTGTTATTCGATCAATTCTATTCAGAATTACAAAGCAGTAACACTCAAAAATACCAGACGCCTTTAGCCGTTTTAGCCAAAAAAATAGCGGATAGCTATGAGAGAAGTAACAACCTAGTGCAGCAAAAACGATTTACCGATATCAAAAACGAGCTAGTCGCAAGGAAAGCCTAATGAAGTATTGCAAATACTACCCATTAACACCGGCTACTTATGAATGCGAACATTGCGAGACGAGCCTATCTGACCAAGCAGTCAATGAAGGGGAAAACAATACACACCCCAGCTGTTTTGTTTGCCAAAATGAAGTAGAAAGCCTAGGGGCTATGTATAGCGCCGAACCTTTTTGGCGACGCTTTCAAGAGAGCTTTCGTTACCCATTAAAAACCGAAACACTTGTTTTTATTGTTGCGATGGCATTTTTAAACATTGCGGCTGTCTTTTTGCCATTGGCCATTATCTGGATTTTAATTCTCTTTGGCGTATTTATGAAATACTGCTTTAGTTGCCTTGAAAAAACAGCCAAAGGCTCACTGATCCCGCCCAACATCACCACAGCCTACGAAGGCGGTATTGTATTAGCCTTAAAGCTTATCGCTATTTTATTTATTATTGGTTTTAGTATCGTCGGTGTACAACTATGGCTAGGCACAGGTATGGCAACGCTCTATGGTGTCATTGCACTGTGCTGCTGCCCCGCGATTATTATTAACTTCTCCCTCAGCGAAAGCGTCATTGATGCCGTAAACCCGCTAAAAATTGCCTACCTTATTAGCGCTATCGGCCTACCCTATGGTTTACTACTGGCTATTATATTGATTATGTCTGGCTCCGTTGGCTTTATTAACGAGCTCATTAGCAATGATCAATCGTTTATCTCATTTGGTTTACAAATAGCCGTCTCGAACTATTACACCATTGTCATCTTTCATTTGATGGGCTACATGCTATTTCAATACCAAGGGGAACTCGGGTTTATTGCACGACAAGAAGAAGACGATGACGAAACCACACAAGGCCGCAATGCCGCCGAACGCACGTTGGCCAATATTGATATTCAAGTAAAAGAAGGACGCTACGACGAAGCTCTCCTACTTTTTCAAGATGCCTTAAAAAAACACATTAAAAATAAAGCACTACATGACAAGTGCTTTGAGTTTTTGTTGGCAACCAAAAATTTCTCATTAATCGATGACTTTGCTCCTCTCTACTTTAGCTTTTTAAGCAAAAACCAAGCAAAAGACCAGCTAACACTCGTCTATAAAAAGATAATGGCTATCTACCCTAAGTATATGCCAGCGGCACCCGAAGATAGACTGCTACTTGCACAAGAGTGCCAAGCCAGTGGTGACTCACTATCAGCCTTGCGCTTAGTGAATGGCATGCACCAAGAATTCCCTAACTTTGGTCGCCTTATCCCTGCTATGGAGCTGATGGTAGAGGCCTTGAAAAATTTACCGAATATGAGCGATAAAGCCGAAAAATTTGACTTACTCGTCAAGCGCTTTAAAAAGAAAAAAGAAAAAGAACGAGCAAAACCTAAAGCCCCAACTAAGGCGGCATTGGCTCCAAAACTGGGTGACAACCTCACATTGGAAGAACAAATAAAAGAAAATGCTAAAGCAGAAAGTCTAGCGCCCAATAAAGCACGTACCCCACCGAAAGAAGCGCCTCCGAAACAGAGCAATGACATTGATTATGATGGCGGGATCGACTTTAACTAAAGTAAGGAACCTCTGAATAAGTCTAAATACACTCTGCGCAATCTGGCGAGCTTTCTGTCTAGGCGATCATAGCAGCGAATGGCCTTAGCCCTTCGCAAGATGGTCAACGACGACAGAGAACTCGCCAGGCAGCGCCCTTCGGGGAGTTCAAGCAATCTCGCTGACTGCGTTGTGCTTTTTCGCCGGGCAACCAGCCCGCCTGTAAAACACGCCTTGCCAGCAACATTGCCTGAGCTCCAGAGCGTGTTTAGACTTGTTCAGAGTTTCCTTAACCGCCCCAAAAAGTGTAAGTGCGCTTATAAAAAATAGAAAAATCCAGTAAACTTGGGGAATCTCTGATTAGCCAAAGCGGTAGAAAACAACACACATAAAAACAACATCTAAGGAAGCTTTGAAAAACGTTTGCGAGACAGGCAGCGCAGGTAGTTTTTCAGTGCTCTCCTCGGTCTAAAGGGACATACAGATGCATGCACTATCGTGGTTCAGCACTCGCGTAAATAAAAAACTCGTCAAAACAAAACGCTATTTTGCCCACAGCGATGCCGAAAAAGAGCGCAAAAATGTTGGTTTAGGTCAATTTGTCCTCTTATTAACGCTCACCCCCTTTATTTTTAGTTTAAGTCTCTATGATTTGGGTGATTCCGATAATATCGCCTCAAAATATTTAATCGACCCCGATCGTTTTGATTCACTGTCTTACGAAGAACTTGTTTCAGGAGGAAATAAAGTACCTAAAAAACCATTTGTGCGTGTGAGCTCTAAACAGCGGGAGTCTTTGAAAAAATACTTCCGTACAACACCTGAGGCATTATGTTTAAAGCTCATTAAAAGCAAACCAAAAAAACACTCGCGGATGCATAACGCATGTCGTCACTATAAAAAACAATTAGATACTTACAATAAACAGATAAAACAGTATAGGGCTGCGCAGAATCAGAAAAGCAAAGAACAAAACTATCTCAAAAAACAGGCCGATAGTTTTCTTAGCCGAGCACACCTAAAACCAACGCCACCTAAAACTGAAATTATTGAAATATCAAAAAGCCCATTTAGTACCTTTTTAAACCAATTCGCTATCGAAGAAGGCTCCCCACTCCTTATATCATCGACCGAGGGGCAACACTCTAAAAAAGAAGACTCTAATAAGCAAACATCACCCACTCCTGAAGGGATAGACGGAACTGGGGCTGACATCCAAACTGATACCACCACCAATGGTGTGGTAAATAACCTGATTGATAGAGCCCTCAATGCAACATCGTTCCAAATTTTAACCTACCCAGCGTGGCTCTTAGGCTTTTTGCTGATATTTCCTGTTATTGCTATTGCTATCAAACGACGGGCTTGGGGTTTAGTGATCTTTGGTTTGTCCGTACCTGCCTACAACTATGCACTCCACTTTATCTCTTTATTCTACAACCCTTTCTTCTATGGTTACGGGGATTTAGGGCTACTTCAACTCAGCTCACCGCTCTTTGCTCAAATTGCATTAGTCTGGTTTTTAATCAGAGGCCATATCATCTCCCGTGCCTTTATCACCTTTATGGCCTTACTTATCTGCCTGACCTTAATACCGTCATTACTGGGCAATCTCTCACTGATTGACCCCAGCTATATTAACCACGAAGGTTACTCGATGTTAAAGGCTCAACTGCCTTTAGTTATTTTTTTCATCGCTGCAGGTATGGGACGATTAATCGTCAAAGGCGCAAAAGAAAACGCCGTCTTACTGAAAAAACTGGGCTGGTGGCCCAATATTAAATCCGCCGCACATGCATTGATATTGTGGTTACCCATGGCAATATTATGCCTGCCCTTCTTCTACTTCACCGAGTGGTTATTGCCCAAGCACATCACCAACCAACTACACGAAAATAAGGTACTGCAATTTGACTACAGCCACCCCGCAGGCGTGTTAGATAATGCTTTACAATCAACGGCTCATATCACTGATGATATTAATTTTGCATGGCACCTCGCCGTTGAAGAACGCAAAGCCTATTTCTATTCCGGCAATAAAGAAGTGCAAGGATGGGATTTCGAATACGCGGTAAATAAACACTACAGCGAGATCGTCCCTTCTTCACTCGTATTTAAAAACAACAAATCCGATGTTGCTTTAGTGGGTTGGCTAATTGATTTAAGTACAGAAAAAACACAAGAGTCTATCAACCGCTCTTATCAAACGATTCGTAATGATATACGTCGTAATATTACTGAACTAGCGCGAGAGAAAGAGAAACTCATTAAAAGTAAAGCAGAAGATGGTAAAGATAAAGCCATTAATGAACTCGAAGCGATCAAACGAGAAGGCAAAAAAATTATATTAGCAAACAACACCTCTGCACAGTCAACACTATGGTGGACAATAAATTATATTCAAGCCGCACATCAATTGGCCCTACTTCTCTTTGCCTTTATCTGCGTTAAAAGTTACTTCTACGTGTTTGCTCGTGTCAGCTTTAATCAAAATACCGGAACCGTCATCACCCTAGGAGATACTCTAGAGCAGACGACAAGCAACATTTCAGAAACGTCTAATCAGGGCCAGTCTGATTTCAATATTACTGCCTCCAACATTAAAGCCTGCGGTTTAGACTACTTAATTAGCAGCGACAAAGAAGAAACCTACTATATTACCCGCCGCTACCAATGCAGAGGCAAAGCACCTAAGTTATGCCTACCACAAAAGTTCCGTGCACCCTTTGCGAGACTATTTAACAAAGCCTACACCATGAACGAAGTTGCCATGAAACAAGGCGATGCCGATGTCAGTTGCAGCGCCACCAAAGGCATTGAATTTTTTGAATGGAATTTAGAAGAAGATGAAAAAGTCATTTTTGATTTTCATCACTTTGTGGGCATGACAAAAGAACTGCAACTCTCTACTTTAATTAGCCCAAGGATCTCCTCACTACTACTCGACAGAATGATTTATTCCCAAGCCACCGGCCCCGGTAAATTAATTTTAATGACCAAAGGCCGCGCAGAAATTGGGGATGCTTGTGTTAACAACAGCACCAAAAAAGTCGGCAGCTTCCCCTCCGAACGCATGATTGCCATGCAGCTCGATAGCAAACTCCATGTCGATAGCGAATTGGATATTCTGAACATCTATTTCAGCAGCGCCTACATCAGCCCCATATCAGGCAAAATGATTATCGATGTCGATAGCCAACGCGGAGCCAAAACAGGTTTAGCGAGTTTTATTCGGCACTTTGTGTTTCCGGGCTAATCTAACTCTATCGCCGACCTACCTCTACAGTAACGCGCCAACCCTTGGCGCGTTTTATCATTGCCATGAAGAGCGGCTTCTCCACTCAGGATAAGCCCCTCTATGCCAAATAACTCCCCGCCCGATATCTCTCCTAAAGGGGTAAATAAATTCATCTAAAAACCATAAATTTTAATATCCACTACAATAAAAATAGTATATAAAGCGCTTTATTTCTACGAGTAATACGCATGATAAATCAAGAGAAGATCATTGTTGGGTGTGAGGAATGGTGTAGCTTTCAGACCTTAGGTATTCCTGCGGTTAAAGCTAGGGTAGATTCTGGCGCAAAGACATCGTCTATACACGCGATTAATATTCAAATGTTCAAAAGGGACAACAGCCCTTGGGTAAGTTTTGAAGTACACCCTTTACAAGATAATCGAAGAACAACAGTGCGCTGTGAAGCTCAGGTGCTCGATAGAAGAAATGTCAAAAGCTCTTCCGGAGAGTCTGAAAAAAGATATGTAATCCAAGCTCCAGTGAAGCTCGGAAGCTATGAATACAATATTGAGCTTACATTGACTAACAGAGACTCCATGGGATATCGAATGTTACTAGGCCGTGAAGCCATGCAACATAAAATACTCGTCGACCCCTCCAGTAGTTTCTTATTAGGCAACAAAACGACAAATGAGATTGATCAACTGTATGGTAATAAATCTGTATCAACGAGTGGTTTAAAAATAGGCGTATTAGCAAGCAACCCAGAGTTATATAGCAACCAAAGAATTATGGAGGCGGGTAAGGCTCGCGGCCATGAAATGTTATTTCTGAATATCAAACAATGCTATATGAAACTAGATGCAGAAACACCAGAAGTTCACTATCGTGGAGGCAGGTTGCTGAATGACTTGCATGCCGTTATTCCACGTATTCGCCCTAGCCTTACGTTTTATGGATGCGCATTGACGCGACACTTCGAAAGCTTGGGGGTTTATACTCTCAATGGTGCCTCTGCAATTTCTCAATCAAGAGACAAACTGTTTTCCTTACAACTCCTTCAACAAAATGGGCTTGATATCCCTACATCTGGGTTTGCAAACTCACCTGTTGATACAAATGATCTGATTGAAATGGTTGGCGGCGCCCCTTTGATTATGAAACTGTTAGAAGGAACCCAAGGAAAGGGAGTCGTATTAGCAGAAACTAGAAAAGCAGCTGAATCAGTCATTAATGCATTTAAATCACTAAAAGCAAATTTACTTGTCCAAGAGTTTGTAAAGGAAGCTCAAGGCAAAGATCTAAGATGCTTTACCATTGATGGGAAGGTCGTCGCTTCGATTGAACGCACTGCCGCAGTGGGTGAATTTAGAGCCAACATACATCAAGGCGGCAGTGCATCCATTGTAAAAATCACAAAGGAAGAACGAACATTAGCAATAAAGGCAGCAAAAGTGATGGGCTTAGCTGTTGCGGGTGTGGATATAATACGGTCAAAAAAAGGTCCACTACTTTTAGAAGTGAATTCATCACCCGGATTAGAAGGGATTGAAGGCGCCACAGAAAAAGATCTTGCAGAAATGATGATCATTGCTATCGAGAAAAAGCTTAATTGGAAATCAAAAACTGTATAGCACGGTTTTATAATATTGATGTCGACAGCCAACGCGGAGCCAAAACAGGTTTAGCGAGTTTCATTCGGCACTTTGTGTTTCCGGGCTAATTTAACTCTATCGCCGGCCTACCGCCATGGTAACGCGCCAACTCTTGGCGCGTTTTATACTAGGCAGCTATCACCTTATCGTTTAACCTCAAGTGATAATAATGTGTACTTGGAGTATCAAAACAATGAAAACGATTTTTTCCCTTCTCTTTATCTCACTTCTCACCATCAACCTAGCACACGCCCACTCTGGTGGCACCGATAAAAACGGCTGCCATGCTGGGTCTAAGCCTTATCATTGTCATTGATTTTTTAAGTTTGGCTGAGGCTGTTTTCGACCCAAAGCGGACATCGTGACGATATATATTCTCTGACAATTTCTTAATTCAAGGATAAGGAATGGAATTAAGCATAAAAGACTTTGATTTTCTAGATAGCTTTGACCACTTGGGAAGTTATATTCTTGATGAACATGAGAAAAACAAACTAGACCTATTTATTCTGAAGATCAATGCTAATGAATTTGATTATTCTTCTCTAAAAAACAACCTGATTGATCCATTGATAGACTTTTCTCTATCTAGAAAAGTACGAGAAAAATATGCTGGAAAGCCGGGCACACAATCATCCAAAGCAAGAGAGAAATTTGTTGAATACATAAGGAACAAAGGAGAGCTGGGAGAGCTGCTCTTATATTGCTTTCTTGAAACCCACCTAAATGCACCCAAAATCTTATCCAAACTAGAGCTTAAGACATCCACCAGCCACTATGTCAATGGCGCGGACGGTGTCCATTACTTAAAGTTAAGCGATGGAAGCTATCAACTTATATTTGGAGAATCGAAAACTATTGTAGGACTAACAGCAGCAATTACTGATGCATTCAAGTCTATCTACCAATTCAAAAACTGTATAAACGAAAAAGGAGGAAAAAAAAGCGGCCTTCCATACGAAAAAGGGTTGGTTAGCGATCACTTAGAAAAAGAAACCTTCTCAATTGAGGAGAGGAAGTTTGTTGAAAGTATTGTATACCCAAGCAGGCATAATGATTTCGAAGTTGATGATGCATTTGGTATATTTGTCGGTTATGAAGTAAAAATAGAAGAAAGTGACAAAAAGCTTCCCAGTAGTAAATTTAGAGAAAAAATCAAAACGCAAATAAAAGACCAAATCCAAGCATCATTTGCTCATATCAAAAATAAAATAAATGAACATGACCTTCACGGTCATAGCTTTTATATATACATCCTGCCTTTTAGTGACCTAGATAAAACGAGGAGCATTATCCAAGAAGGTATATCGCAATGAGTATATTTGAGGAACTGTCTGAAAGAGCGCTTTCTGACGAATACTTCAAAGAACTGTTTATCAAGGCAGAGATGGCAGCCTCGTCAAACTTCTTCAATACAGCTAAAAACACGCTAGATGAGAAAGAGTTAGCTGATCTACTTAGGTTTTCTGACATACTTTCACGGTCATCGAATTATGATGCAAAAAATAAAGCGTATAAAATAATTAGCCTTTTGATCGATGATTATAAAGAGGATGCCTTATTTAGAGCTTTCGCAAATTCTATTCTAACTAAGCTTGGAAATTTTCCTGCAATAAAGCTGATTGAGAAGTATAGTGAAACTTCGGATAGCCAATCTTTAGAGCTTACTCTAGAGAGGTATATCAAGGAGCTTTACCAAAAAATACCTAATAGTGATTTTATATTTACAGATGATCAATATCAGATTTTTGAGAGCCTAAGAAATAGTAATCATTTCAGCTTCTCTGGGCCAACATCTCTTGGTAAATCATTTATATTAAATGCATTTATTAGAGCGCTAATATCTGAAGACAAAGCTAACGAGAATATTATAATTCTTGTTCCGACAAGGGCGTTAATTAACCAAACGCTGATAAATTTAAAAAAAGAATTTTCAGATGTTAAAGAATATCGAGTTCTTTCACACCCGACCATCCCAGAGACATTCAAAAATGAAAACAGTCGTTACATTTTTGTATTTACTCCAGAAAGATTGATCGCCTATTTATCAGAAAGCGCAAACCCAAGAATAGGTTATTTGTTTATTGATGAGGCTCAAAAGGTAGTATCTGAGAAGGATACAAGAAGCCCCCTTTACTATCATGCAATTTTACAAGCCGAAAGAAAAAGTATAAGGCTTTACTTTGCGTCACCAAATATACCAAATCCCGATATTTTCCTGAAGCTATTCAAAAAAAGTACAGAAGAATCTATTAGTATTAAAAGCTCACCCGTCTCCCAAAACCGGTTCTTCTTAGACTTAATAGATAAGCGATGTATTCTTTTTTCGGATATCGAAGAAGAAAGGAATATACCTCTAAATTTCTCTGACAGTACATTTCATTATTGGTTGCAAAAGCTAAGTGGCGATCAGGCAAGCATTGTATATTGCAATACTAAATCAGATACAATCCAATACGCCCTAGATTTCTCAAAGGGCTTGCCAGACAAAAATGATGAAAAAATTGATGAAGTAATATCTGTAATTCAGGAACACTTACATAAAAAATACTTTCTGATTGATTGTTTGAAGAAAGGGGTTGCCTTTCATTTTGGCAACCTACCACAGAGGATAAGAGAGAAAATAGAAGTCTTATTTGTTGAAAAATCTATTGACTATCTATTCTGCACATCAACTCTTTTAGAGGGGGTTAATCTTCCAGCAAAAAACATCTTCATATTAAGCAATGCTATTGGTCTAACCAAGTTTTCTGACATTGATTTCTGGAACCTATCAGGGCGCGCTGGAAGGTTATCGAAAGAGCTATCAGGGAATATTATTTGTACGCGAGTGGAAGATAAAAACAACCGGTGGAAAAATCCAGAAAAAGACCTGAAAATTGTTAAGAGCAAAATTATTTCACCAATTAAGCCTCTAATTACAAATGGACAAAAGAACTTCTTTAAAAATGTAGAAGCCTCGTTAACCAATGGAGATTTCACAAGGAAAAACGCCTCATCCAATGAAAAGAACATCTGGAATCATTATGCAAATATTGCACTAATTCATGAAATTCGATCAGATAACTCAACACTTAGATCAAACTTTATTAGCAACAATGAAAGTGCAGAGGGGCTTCTAAAGAATATAAGTAAAGAAAATTCTGTCCCGGAGAAAATCCTATCTGCTTACTCTGTAATTAAAGCTAAGCACCAGAATAAAGCTTTTCTGACTGACAACTCGGAGCGATTAATACTTTCATCTGACATAAGCTATGAGAGCGTATTAGAGGCTCTTGAATATTTATCAGAAATATATGCTTGGGACACTGAAGAGTCATCTGGAAAAGACCCTATGTACAGATCAAAAGACAGTCTAAAATATTATGCTGTTTTAATGTCGAACTGGATGAATTCAACACCATTGAGCAGGATGATATCTAGCTCAATAGACTATTACACAGATAAAGGCCAAATATGGGATATGGACCAACTTGTAGATTTTTCGCCCAATAATAAGTACCACATCAATTTAGTCATTAATGAAATCATCTCTAATATTGATAATGTTCTCAGGTTTAAACTAAAAAATTATTTTGGGAATTACTATGATATTTCAAGTGAGAAACTGGGGACTGGTAATGCTGGTAAAAACTGGGGTGAATTCCTAGAGTACGGAACAACAGATCTAAGGATAATAGAGCTTCAAAATATAGGGATACCAAGGCATCTAGCCAACTACTTACTTGAGAATTATTCCAGCTTTTTTAAGTTCGATAGAGGCTCTCTTGTATCTTTTGAAAGATTTAGTCTCATAAATGAAATGGATGAAAACTCAGTTGAATTTAAAGAGTTAATTGAGGTTATATAATAGCTGTAGAGGAAGAATAATGCGCCCTGACGAATGGTGGAAAAATTTTGCATTAGGCTTGGAGTTAGATGCCTCGGGTGCATTTATTTATAATGGTATTAAATACCTAGACTCTCTTGAAGGATTAAATCATTCAATCGATATATTTGAAGTTCTATACAATCTGTCAGTTGGTATAGAGCGGCTTCTTAAAGTATCGATAATTCTAATTGAGCATGATGACCAAATGCCAATTGAGGAATTTGAAGAAAGTCTCATTAGCCACAACACCATGGAGCTGGCTAGTAGAGTTCAAAAGAGTGCGGATTTAGGCTTATCAGGTGTCCATAATGAGTTTTTGTCTTTGTTGTCAAAGTTCTATAAATCACATAGATATGGCCGTTACTCTTTGTCGGTTGTGCCGAATATAGAGATGGAAAAAGACCTTTTTTTGGCTTATCTAAATAAACACCTGAATATAAAAATCCCTGGGCCTGGGCCTTTCTCTTATATCCACAATACCCCCCAAATTAAGAAGTTTATAGGGAAAGTAGCAGGAAGAATTTCTAGAAATATATTTAAAGTGATTCAGGAGCAGGCTCGCTCTTTAAATATTTATACGTATGAGCTTAGGGGCGATTCTAAGGCAGTAAAAGTTTTTTATTCACTTGATGAACGCTTAGATTTTTTAGATGAAGAAATAGCTAAAAAGGAGCTTATTCTTTTCTTGATCTCAAAAAGCGTTAAAAACGAACATGTTGATCTTTTAAGATCTTTTGGGACTCTAGATTTAGACCCGGCGGAAACTCCAGACTATATTAAAGCACTTATGAATGATGTTCATATGTACTCACCTCGAGATGAGGTAGAGTGCGCATATGAAGAGGTTGAAAATGTAAGTGAACGCCTCGAACAACTTACATTATTGACCCAATATATATCTTTTGATGAAGAATCTGACAGTAGTGATTAGACAGCTTAGTGTCCGCTTTTGGCCGATAACAGACAATCAAAAAGA
>JBOEGR010000039.1:0-57348 GCA_050633525.1 Cellvibrionaceae bacterium | reverse complement strand
AAGGCGATACCGCTCAAGGCGGTACTAAGCCGGCTACCTTAGCGACAGGGGCTGTGGTTAAAGTGCCTTTGTTTCTGTCTGAGGGTGAGGTGATTCGGGTGGATACGCGGACTGGAGAGTACCTCAGTCGAGGTAAGGATTAGGTTTTTGGTTTTGGCCTGTAGGGCCGGTATTGGTTTTGTTTTTTGGTTCTTTTTTTTCGCCTAACGGCGAGTTCATTTTCTTTGCGTGGCCAAAGAAAACGAACCAAAAGAAAGGCCACCCAACATGCAGGCCTACGGCTACTCTGCGCTCCTCACCAAAAAAGGCGCTGCGGAACTCGCCAAAAAACGGCTCAAACAGTCCTCGCTCAATCCTTTTTTGGCTCCGGTGCTCGACTGCTTGTATGGGATATTGGGTGGCATTTCAATATAGTAAAGTTAATTTGAATAACGAAGAAAATCCTCTGTTAGTAGGTACTCGAATAATTGTTATTGAGCGACACCTCACCAATGGAGCAACTAGTTTTTTTGAGTTAAAACAGTAGTGTTGGTTAATAAATTGTTCCCATAAAATTGGCCTCAAATGTCGTCACTATTTTGCACAAACCGGCAGGAGCCGGTTTGAGTGCAAGGGGGGGCATGGATGCCCATTTGCACGGTGCGTAAAATAGTGGCGGTATTTGAGGGAACCCGCAGGGCCAATTATCAGGGCAGCCTTTCTTTTGGTTCGTTTTCTTTGGCTGTTCAAAGAAAATGAACTCGCCATCAGGCGAAAAACAAAAATAGAAAAAACATATGTCAAAGCAACTTGATAAAATAAAAAATTCCCTAGCGCTTCGCGCAAAAACTTACAAAAAAATCCGCGATTACTTTTACGAAAAAAACGTACTAGAAGCAGAAGCTCCCATCCTAAGCCAATACGCAACGGTCGACCCTCATATCGATAGCCTATCCACACAAGTCATCAATCAAACACAATATCTACAAACCTCTCCTGAATTTTTCCTAAAACGTTTACTAGCTAATGGCAGTGGTGATGTTTATTCTTTAGGTAAGGTGTTTCGTCAAGGGGAGCGAGGTCAGCGTCATCAGCCAGAGTTTACGATGTTGGAGTGGTATCGTGTGGCTTGGGATGAACATGAGTTGATGGATGAGGTGGCAATTTTACTCCGCTTATTTTTACCTCATCTTTCTGTGAGAAAAATATCTTATCAAGAGTGCTTTTTAAGCGAATTGAATATTGATCCTCATTCTGTCAGTGTTAATGAGTTAAAAGAAATAACGCATAATAAACTAGATATTGAATTCGATTCGAATGAGAGGTCTGCTTGGTTAGATATATTAATATCTCATTGTATCGAGCCAAGTTTAACGGAAGGGTTGGTATTTATTTACGACTACCCAAAAGAACAAGCGGCCTTGGCTCAGCTAGAGAAAAACAATAAAGGTCAAATTATTGCGCGGCGCTTCGAAGCGTATTTAAATGGAATGGAATTAGCTAACGGTTACTTTGAGCTAACAGACGCAGATGAACAGAAAAAACGCTTTGAAGCTGATCAAGCCTACCGTAAAGCAAATGATTTACCGATTTATCCTTACGATAAAAATCTAGTAGACGCGCTAAAAAATGGAATGCCAAGTTGCTCTGGCGTGGCGATGGGTGTTGATCGTTTACTTATGATTTTGTGCAATACCGTTGATATTAGTGATGTAGTATTTGAATAGTAATACTACATCACTTGTCATTTTTGTATTACCAGTTGCTAGCTTGTTCTTTGTTTACATCAAATTCTTTTTTTACTGCATCTATAACAGCGATTTGTTCCGGAGAAGGTTCTTCTTCAAGAGCAGCTGCTTTATTTAACATTTCAAGTAATTTTGTAATGTGAGAATTTTCAAATTCATGTTTGTTGGGTGCTAACACATGTTGAACCTCTGGTGCCATGTTCATAACTTCTTTAAGCATGTAGGTAGACGCCGAAAAAAGCTCTATTGATTTATTTCTTTTAATGCCGAATTCCTTTTCGAACATATTTAATATTTCCATTTTTGAGTCGCGAGTTATTTCGCCAGTAGATTTTACTACTGAAACAACAAGGAGTGCTGCAGCATCTATGCTATCTGTAAGGCTATGCATAGGCTTTACCCCCATTTTTTTCTTCCATTTTCTTCGTCTAACCCATGTGAATGGATTAAAAGCGTTCAGGTCAACACCTGCATTTTGTAAGCTATTTAAAGCCCATAAAAGACCAGCTATGGCTGTAATTATTCCTATAATAATATGCATTTATCTCTCCTATTTTTTATGCAAATTTACCGCTTACAGCGTAAATCCTGATTCATATCTAACGCTGGCTGTGCGCCAACAGCGTCACCGATAATTTCCGCTGGTACACCCGCAATAACTTTGTGTGGCTCGACGCTCTTCAATACAACGCTGCCCGCACTGACATGAACGCCTTCACCAATCTCAATATTGCCTAAGATTTTTGAGCCCGCACCCACGAGAACACCTTGGCGAATTTTCGGGTGGCGATCGCCACTCTCTTTACTTGTACCACCAAGCGTAACGGATTGCATGATAGAGACATTGTCTTCGACAACGGCTGTTTCACCAATGACGATGCCGGTACCGTGATCGAGCATGATGCCTTTGCCTAAAGTGGCGGCTGGATGAATATCAACACTAAAGGCCGTAGAAATATGATTTTGTAAAAATAGAGCCAGTGGTCTGCGTTTGTTTTCCCACAGCCAGTGCGCGACACGGTAGGCTTGTAAGGCATGAAAGCCCTTGTAAAATAGTAGTGGTGTTGAAACACAGTCACATGCAGAGTCACGCTCGTACGTTGCTACGATATCAGCGCGAACAGCTTCTCCAATACCCGTGGATTCGGTAATGGCTTCCTCGATCATCTCTCGGATTAATAGGGCCGAGGCCGCTGGGCTATCTAGTTTATTGGCGAGGTGAAAGCTCAGTGCATCTTCCAATGAGTCATGGTTTAGCACCGTAGCGTGTAAAAAGCTGGCAAGAATAGGTTCTTGCTCAGCATGTTCCGCGGTTGTTTTTTTAATCATATCCCAGACGGGATCATTTTTTTCTGATGACATTGTGTTCAGTTTACTCATGTTATTCGTTAGTTAACAATGCGATTATCTTATAGCCATTGTAAAACAGGTTCTTCTAAAGTTGCTAGTTGTTCTCGTAAGGAAAGTACGTGTTCTGCCCAATAACGCTCGGTATTGAACCAAGGGAAATTGTGAGGAAAGGCGGGGTCATTCCAGCGTCTCGCTAGCCATGCCGCGTAATGTAGTAGGCGCATGGCTCTTAAAGGCTCTATCAAGTTGAGCTCGATAGGGTCGAAGTCGCAAAACTCTGTATACCCCTCCAGAATATCAGCAAGTTGCAAACAGCGTTGTTGATAATCGCCAGAGAGTAGCATCCATAAATCTTGAATGGCGGGTCCATTACGAGCATCGTCGAAGTCGACAAAGTGTGCATGATCATCTCGCCATAAAATATTACCAGGATGGCAATCACCATGGAGGCGTAGCGATTGATAGGGAATACGCTTAAAGGCACTTTCTATACGTTCAATCAAATCTCGTGATGTTGTTTCATAAGCGGGGATAAGTGAGTTAGGTATAAAATCATTATCGAGTAAAAATTGTCGGCTATCCGTCGCATAAGTTTGCGTGGTGATGCTAGGGCGATGTTGAAATAATTCTGCCCCGTCCGATGTTTTACTGGCGCTATGAATACGCCCCATAAAACGACCGATCACTTCTAAGTGGTCTCCATTATCAAGTTCCGGTGCTTGTCCTCCTCTACGTTCATAGAGTGCAAAGCGATAGCCTTCAAACTCTAATAAGGTGTTGTCTTTAAATTGGATAGGAGGAACGACTGGAATATCTAAATCCAATAAGTGTTGTGTAAAGGTGTGTTCTTCTAAAATCTGTTCATCTGTCCACCGTTCAGGGCGGTAAAACTTAGCAATAATGGGTATGCCTTTTGTATCGATAGGTGAGTCCACTTCGATGCCAACTTGATAAACACGGTTTTCATAACTATTCAAAGGCAATATACGAGAATCGCTCCAATAGCCTGCGCTTTCGATGGCGTTAATCACTGTATCCGGTATCAGGTGTTGATAATCAGTTTGTCGTTTCATTTACGTTTTATTTACCTTGTGTTGACCTATTTTTAGCTGCTGTTAAGGCCTGATGAGCATCGCTAATATTGGGTTTGATATTGCGACGTGTGGCGATACAGTGTTGGTTGAAGACAGAAAAATAATGTTCCAACAGCGCTGCATTGTCGTTGTCTTTATATTGTCTTAATATGCATGCCGCTGCTTGTGCTGTTGAGAGTTGATGCTTCAACGGTGCTTTACGAATATAGCGATATTCTTGTTGTTGCTCTGTATCTACGGGGGTGTTGAGTTGAGCTTGGTCGATGGATAGTCTTTCAATATTCTGTAGCCACATACTTAAGTTTGCCATTCGAGACGCTTGCTTCCATGTTCCATCCAGTAAGATAACGGTAAGAGGACGTTTCTCTTTAGTTGTGTCTTTGGTCGAGTTTTTGTTGGTGGCAGCACTTTCCAAGTGATCTTTCTGAGTGCTATTTGTGACTTGTATTTCAGCAATGCTAGTCTGATCTTCTGGGAATAGTAGCACCGTTCGCCTAAAGGGGTTTGTTATTTCTTTTAAGAGCTTAGGGTCGGGTTCGGTTCTCGACCACAAATAAGCTGAAGTCGAGCGTGGTAGTAAGTCCGCAATGAGCCGCCCTGTATTGGTCGTTTTATATAATTCTTTGCGGTGAACAATAAGGGTAAAATGAATATCGCTGTCGCGAGTCAATTGCCAAGGGCACAAGCAGGCAAATAGGGCCAAGTGGCATTTCTCGCAGCGTTTTACAATGCTACCGCGCGCTTTAAAGGGTCGAGTGCAGTGGGTGAGAGACTCCTCTCGTAATCGATAAAATGCGTGGCTCATAAGGCTCATAGTTTAGTGTTAATAATGCTTGTAAGCATGGCAGGTAATTATAGCTTTAAATGGTACGGTCGAAGATTATAGAGTAAATGGCGAAAGATGATATCGCTTAAGGTAAACAGGAAGAGTTTTGTCGGTTACAATGCGACTAATACGATTAATAACGAGCAAATAGAGTATGGCTACAGGATTTAAATTATCAGGCGTTTTTATTCGCTTTTTTGTTGCTTTAGTGTTGGTAATGTCAACCTATAACCCGTCGGGAGCATCATTTTATCATTGGGTGATTCATCGGGGTGATACCAGTATCCCTTTATTGGTACTAACGGCCATTGGTTTGTTAATTGGTTGGGTTGTGTTCTTTCGAGCAACGTTTCGTTCCTTGGGTGCTTTAGGTATTGTATTGGCTTCGGCCTTGTTTGGGTGCTTGGTATGGCTAGCGGTAGATTTTAAAGTACTAATGATTGATAGCCCTGTTTTTATTTATATTGTTTTAGTGATTCTTGCGGCTGTCTTAGCAATCGGCATGTCATGGTCGCATATCCGTCGTCGTATTTCGGGGCAGGCAGATATGGATGATGTTGATCAATAATTTAGACTCGATTATGGGTGAGGAAGTAATTATCGGGTTGTTGTCAGGCTGTTCTAGGACTGTTCTAGGACTTATAGTACCGTCCCTTCGACAATAATTAGGTTTGTATTCGGTTCTACGCGGATAAAAACAATTTCTCCAGAGCGAGGGAACACACCGGTGAGAGAGGTCATATTCACTTGGTGAGTGACTAAAATTTTAGGTCTTTTATTGTATCGCTCTAGTAACCACCCCTTTAGTGCCTCTGTTTGTTCTATTGCTCGTTCATTGCGGCGAAAAAAGGAATTAATGATCGGTAAAGTCATCACGTCGCCTAAGGCTAATTCTGTTGCGGTGTCCATACAGCGGCACCATTCACTAGAGTAAATATCTGCCGAAGTAATACCGTATTTTCGAAAACGTTCTCCTATTTGCTTGGCTTGCTCCCTCCCTTTTGTTGATAAATTTCGTTGGGTATTGCATTGGCCTAAAGTGAAATTATCTGGATCACCTGTTCCTGGTGCCAAGGCGTGGCGCATGATCGCGATTAATTCTCCTTGCTTTAATTGTTCAAATAAACGGGCTTCAATTTTTGAATCTGCATCAGCGGAGAGGCAATATAAGATCATGATGAAAAATGAAGTTATGTTTTTCATATCTACCTCTTACTGTTTTATCTCAATTTTTTGGTGGCATCGAACGGTATATTACCATACTCTTGGAGTTTCCATAGAAAAGTACCCTGAGTAAAAATAGTGTGGAATCAAAGGTGTGGGGAGAGCAGTTAAATAGCTTTTTAAAATCAGCTTGCTAATTTGGTTTCGAGAAGAGGTTTAAAATAACGTTGGCGTTTTTTTTCTTTCATTAAGGTTAAATCAGCAAGCATTAATCCGTCAATGCAATTACTAAAAGATTCATCAATACAAAAATCTAAAAAATAGACTCCTTCCGCTTGATAAAGCTCAGTATATTGTTTGTATAATGTAGGTACTGTTGCGCCGAGCTTACTTAAGGCGCATTTTAATTCAGCAAACTCTTCTTTATAGTTATGTCCTTTGAATGGGTTGGCGCTATTCTGATCCGGCCGGTACGCTCTATTTGCTTGTGCTAAGTTTACAGTTGAAGAAAAGTAAGATTGATAAAAGTAAAATAGTAATGCTTTAGCTGTTTCTGGCAGGGTTTCACTTAAGGTCACAGGCCCAAATACATAACGATACTGTGGCCTTGTTTGTAAAAAAGCACCTAAGCCAAGCCATAAATAATCTAAGCTACGCTTGCCCCAATATTTAGGTTGTACAAAACTTCTACCCAATTCTAGACCTTGTTCAAAATAAGGCTGCATCGCATCGGTATAATTAAATAAAGTAGCACTATAGAGTTTATTGTCTATTTGAGTGAGTTTTTTCGCATCTCCAAATCGATAAGCCCCGATAATCTCTCGATCCTTTCTATCCCACAAAATAAGATGGTAATAGTCATTGTCATAGCGATCAATGTCTCGACGCTTATTGCTACCTTCTCCCACAGCCCGAAAAGAAATTTCTCTTAATCGACCAATCTCTCTCAATATTGGTGAACGTTTTCCGTTATGAAGGTAAAGGTAAATCGCTTTGTTATCATCTGTATTCCCTAAAAATTCACAATTTATTATTGCCTGTTCAAGCTTTCGGCGATTTTCAGCCGGTGCAATTTTTTTTCTATTAAGAAGGTTCGGTATGTTAGCCCCTATCTGATGGAGGCATTTTTTAACAGTATGATTTAGGTTTGTTTCTAGTATTTTGTTTTCAATAAACATAATTTGTTGAACAGCTCGTGGTGGTGTAATGTGATTTTTAAGCAGCTTTTTTAGATTTATTCTGTACGGCTGTTGGGATGGCGGATTTGACGGAAGTCAAATGATTCATTGTTTTTGTTGTCCAGTAAGTTAGTGCAATATCACCCTCGTGGTCTTCCGTGAGTGCTGAACAATTTTCTACCCAATCGCCATCATTGTAATAAATGATACCATCAACGTTTGTGATTTCGGGATGATGTATATGGCCGCAAACGATTCCATCGACACCACTAGCTTTTGCTTTGTGGATCGCCGCTTCTCGATAACGGGCAATGGCCTTGCTAGCCCCTTTTACTCGAGATTTAATATGCCCTGCTAATGAACGATAAGGGCGGCCTCTTTTTGAGCGGAAAATGTTGTACCAGTGATTAAGAAATAATAATAGAGCATAACCTTTGTCGCCAACCCAAGCATGAAAACGTCCAAAGCACACTTCATCATCGAATTGATCGCCGTGAAGCAAGAGTAGTTTTTTCCCTGTTGCTGTGGTGTAAATATATTCACGGTGAATCTCAACATCGCCAAAGCCCATGCCATCGTATTTTTGAGCCGGTTCGTCGTGATTGCCAGGAAGATATATCACTTTTGTTCCAGAGCCGGACAAAGAAAGTAATTTATGGAATAGTTTGTTGTGAAGGGGCGGCCAACGAAATTGTTTGCTCATAGCCCAAAGGTCAACAATGTCGCCTACCAAAAAGAGTGTATCTATTTTATTGTGTTCAAGAAAATCGAGGAGGTATTCTGCCTTGCAGTCTTTGCTGCCAAGGTGAATATCCGATAGCCAGACAGTACGATAATGGTTTTTGGTCGACATTCCTGACTCCTAGCTTCAATAATGAATGGGCGCTAGGCTAATCAAAGCAGTTGACATTTTTGTTACTGATTTTTGAATAGTGTGTTACAGCATTGTTTTTATAATATGGTCACACGGTGTCAGTATTGATCGAGGGCGTCTCATTGTTGCAGTCGTTTTTTTTAAAGGTGTCAGCAATCCTTGCAAAATGACCGTTTAGCTCTGCACGAATAGTGATTGTTGTTTGAAGGTGTGGGTGTGTAAAAGTAAGTGCTGTAGAGGCGAGCAATAATCTATTGCAACCCAGCTCCGATGAAAAAAATGCATTGTGCCTGCTTTTGCCGTATTTAGGGTCACCTATAATAGGATGATGTACATGTTTTAAGTGCCTACGAAGTTGATGTTTTCTTCCTGTTTCAGGAAATAATTTAACTAGAGAATAACGACTAGAGGGGTACTTATCCACATGAATAGGGAACTCAAGGTGTCCTAGACAACGGTAAGATGTTGTCGCACTTTGTGGCGCTTTTTGAGCGACTTGTTTTCTATCTTGCTTAAAATTAGCGATCGGTTTAAGAGGGTGATTAATAATACCATCTTCATTCATATAACCTCTTACAATCGCAATATATTCTTTTTTGATTTCTCTGTTTGAAAATTGTTGCTCTAAGAGGCGAGCCGCATCAGAAGAAAGGGTAAATAACAACACTCCTGATGTTGGTTTGTCGAGCCGATGAACAGGATAAACCCATTGATTGATTTGGTCCCGCAACAACTGCATGGCATTATTGCTGTCGTATTTATCAATATCGCTTTTGTGTACTAGTAAACCTGAGGGCTTATGGATGGCGACGCAGTGTTCATCTTGATAGAGTATTTCAAGTGGCGCCATCTCAGCTTTATTCTCTAAAGTCATTTATTGTTTGGCGTGTAGTGCGGGGCTTGAAAAGTGAATGCCATCCCAGCCATGTTGCATAAATGTGCGAATGTTAGCGTGATCGTTTCCAGTAGGGTGCTTAAGTACATCTTCTCGGTAGTAGTTGCCGAAACAGTGAAGAGTGTGTTGCTCTGATAAGTTTTGCTCCAAGCCAAAAGCAAATATTTTACAGGAGCCTTCGTTGCTTCCTTTTGCGTTGATGACCGTGTTTTCTCCTTGTCCGTTGGTGAATTCTGAAGGCGTAAATGTGTAGAGTGAATCAATGAGTGTTATCACATCCTGAAAATGCACCTGAGAAGGGTTATTTGCAAGCAGGTCCAATAGTGTTTCTAATGTCATATTCAATATATCCTGAAAATTGAGCTAATAAAGTAGTTTAAACTAAGCTTAGGTACTTGTGTGAATATTCTATATTTGGGGGGTGTGTAGTTGACGCTAGCCTCCAAGTCATTTATCTTGATTTGTGTGCTCGAATAATGAAAGTCGGCATAATCTGAATTAATAAAGAAATAAAAAATAAGTTTTAGTGTATGTCTATTAAGCAATTACTCCCTAGTGTTAATCCTTGTGTTCCTCGAATGGGAAACGCTATAACGCGTTTTCTTGGTCGCCTATTACTTAAACTCTTAGGTTGGCGGGTCAGCGGAGAGTTGCCAGAACTTAAACAAGTCATTGTCATGGTGGCACCTCATACCTCTAATTGGGATTTTATCACTGCCATGGCCGCGCTCTCGGGGGCGGGTGTCAAGTGGTCTTACTTAATGAAAAAAGAGGCGTTCTTTTTTCCCTTTAAAACTTTTTTTATGAATATGGGTGGCGTGCCTATAGACCGTTCTCAAACCGAAGGTTTAGTGGAGCAAGTGGCAGATGCTTTTCAGCAAAGAGAAAAGTTGTGGTTAGCGCTTACGCCAGAGGGCACCCGTAAAAAAGTATCTTCATATAAAACAGGTTTTCTTCGCATCGCACACTTATCTAAGGTGCCTATATTAATCGTTGCTTGGAATTACCCGACAAAAGAAATTGTATTGGATCGCATTTGGGAAACAACGGATGATATTGCTCAAGATGCGACAGCCATACAGGAATACATAAATAAGCATTACACTGGCCGGCATCCTGAACAACAATAAGATGAATCAAAACGGTTTGATTGAGAAGAGTTTACTCCGAGCGGCTAGTCACTTCTAATAAGTGGTAGCCAAATTGTGTTTGCACTGGGCCATGTACGGTATTTAAAGCATCATTAAATACGACTTTATCAAATTCTGGCACCATCTGGCCTTGGCCAAATTCACCTAATTCTCCACCCTGTGCGCCCGAAGGGCAACTAGAGTGCTCCTTGGCAACGGCTGTGAATTCAGCTCCATTTTCAATTTGTTCTTTTAGGTTTAAACATTGCTCTTCAGTATCCACAAGAATGTGGCGTGCGCTGGCTCTAGGCATTGATGTCTCCGGTGCAAGGGGTGCTATTTGTAGGTTGAGTTTGGCGCCAAGGTTTCCCTTCGCACTGTTTATAATTTTCACATGAATGCGTGCAACCACGGCAGGGAAGTCTATGTGACTCAGGCGAGTTATTCGTTGATTCTGTCATGTGATTAAAAACCATGTTTGTGATTACCGCTGATAATGGGCGTTGTTGCCTTAATAAACCTAAGTCTTTGGCTTAAGGTTGGCGCATGCTATCAAATATCCTCATTTGATCCAACGGCAATCCTATTTATTACCTTTGTATAAGCTAGGATGCATCTGTTTATTTTTGGTGCTTTTAACACCTTAAAAACATTTATTTTTGTGTGGTTTTTAGAGTGTTTATTCATTTTTGTGCACATTATAAATGCGTTTTTCGGTGACAATTAAACAAAAAGCACTTTAATTGTGCAAATATAAAAAATAATGTTCAATATTTATTTTGTTTTTACCCTATTTTTGCAGGGTTTTTTGCATTTTTCAATCATGTGGCACCATTATTGCTCATGCTCTCTTGCAAACAATAATCTTAAACCAGCAGGAGTAAAGCCCAGTGGCTTATATAGAACCCAGTGAATTCGTGACCAAAATGGTGGACTCAGGTGAGTCGAAATTATTTATGTCGACTAAAGATACCTTTGTACGTGCCTATATGGCGGGTGCCATCTTGGCTTTGGCGGCCTTTTTTGCCATTACCGTGATTAGTAAAACAGGTAATCCTCTCGTCGGCGCTATTCTATTCCCTGTCGGGTTTATCATGCTGTATTTGATGAAGTTCGACTTATTAACAGGGGTGTTTACGTTAGTTCCACTTGCGTTGCTTGATAAGCGCAGAGGAGCAACCATGAACGGTCTTCTTAGAAATTGGGGGCTTGTCTTCGTGGGTAACTTTGCTGGTGCGATGACAGTTGCCTTCTTAGCCTCTTTTATTTTGACCTATGGTTACAATATTGATGGTGGCGCAGTTGCTGCTAAAGTGAGTTCAATCGGTGAGTCGAGAACACTCGGCTACAAAGAGCACGGTTTAGAAGGTTGGTTCACGATCTTCATTCGCGGCATGTTATGTAATTGGATGGTATCGATGGGTGTTGTAGGTGCAATGATTTCAACATCGGCGAGTAGTAAGATGATGGCGATGTGGATGCCCATTATGTTGTTCTTCTACATGGCATTTGAGCATTCAATTGTGAATATGTTTTTGTTTCCTTTCTCTATGATTATGGGTGGTGAATTTACTATTGCCGATTATCTCATTTGGAATGAATTGCCAACAGTATTGGGTAATTTAGTGGGTGGCTTCTTATTTGTCGGTTTACCTCTTTATTTAACCCATGTAAAAACTAGCCCTGACCGTAAGTCGGCGTAAATAGCTGTGCGAATGTAGCGGTATGGTATTGTACCGCTATATTTCTCTATGCTTTCTTTCAGTTGTAGCATCTCAATTGATACTCATTAGGAGTAATATATGAATAAAGAAACCATGACTGATGTGATTTTCACAACAAAAGCTGAAAAAAATATAACATGGGAAAAAATGGGAAATGACTTATCGATTTCGCCAGTTTGGTTAGCGTCTGCTTGTTTAGGAATGAATAGCGCAACAGCAGAGCAAGCTAAAGCGATTGCCGATTATCTAGGTTTGGGTGAAGAAATTGTCTCTGCTCTTGTGGTCTATCCTACAAAAGTATGGGATCAGGCAGTTCCAACTGACCCCTTAGTTTATCGTCTTTATGAAATTGTAGGCGTTTACGGCGACACTTTGAAAGAAGTTATCCAAGAAAAGTTTGGTGATGGTATTATGAGCGCTATTGATTTTTCTATGGATGTTGAAAAAGAAGAAAACCCCAAGGGGGATCGAGTCGTTGTCACCATGAATGGCAAATTCTTGCCTTACGCGTCTTGGTAAAAAATATCCCACATGACGGCTTAAATTGATATTGGGTTGGCTCTATAGACTATTTTAATAATAAGGCCGTTAATAAGGTATAAGTCGCGTGAAAAAAAAACTAACGGTATCAATCGGCCAGTATAGTGATGCGGGTCGAAAAACACTGAATCAGGATTTTCACGGTGTTTATATCCCTAGTGAACCCCTGTTAGGAACAAAAGGTATTACGCTTGCCATTGCGGATGGCATTAGTAGTAGCGATGTGAGTCAAGTCGCCAGTGAAACTGCGGTGTCTGGTTTTTTATCTGACTATTACAGTACTTCGGATGCTTGGTCAGTTAAGAAATCTGGCGAACAAGTCTTACGAGCGACCAACTCGTGGCTTCACTCTCAAACCCGTAATGGCCCTCATCGGTATAACAAAGATAAAGGTTATATTTGTACCTTTAGTGCGCTCATCGTTAAGTCACGTACCGCTCATATTTTTCATTGTGGTGATTCTCGTATCTGCCGCCTATCGGGCAAGACACTTGAACCTCTTACAAGCGATCACCGTTACGCGGTATCAGCTGAGGCTAGCTATTTAACGCGTGCTTTAGGAATACACGATTACTTAGAAATAGATTATTTAACTTTTCCTTTGGAGGAGGGTGAGATATTTGTTTTAAGTACGGATGGTATTCATGAATTTATTTCTGATCAGGACTTGATACAGGGCATACAGACTCACCAAGGTGAGCTGGATGTATTAGCTAAAGAAATTGCACAGCAGGCGATTGAGGCGGGTAGTGATGACAATGTCACCCTGCAAATCGTTAGAGTCGATCAGCTGCCAGAGCCTTTGGTTGATGAGGTGCACCAACAATTAGGCTCTGTCCCTTTACCCCCAAAATTACAAGCTCGTACAGATTTTGACGGTTATCATATATTGCGTGAAATCTATATTAGTAGCCGCAGCCATGTCTATTTAGCCGAGGATTTAGAAACAAAAGAAAAAGTCGTCATTAAAACTCCTTCGGTTGAGTTAAAAGATAATGAGCAGTATTTAGAACGTTTTTTAATGGAAGACTGGATTGCCAAGCGAATTAATAATCCACATGTTTTAAAAGCGATTCCTGTTACGCGTAAAAGAAACTACCTCTATCTTGTGACAGAGTTTATTGATGGGCAAAATTTATCGCAATGGATGGTTGATAACCCCAAACCGACATTGGAGACCGTAAGAAAAATAACAGAGCAAATTGCCAAAGGCATACAAGCATTTCATCGACAAGAAATGATACATCAAGATATTCGCCCTAATAATATTATGATTGACGCTTCAGGGACAGTGAAAGTGATTGATTTTGGAAGTACAAAGGTAGCTGGTATATCTGATATTGCGCCGAATAACGAAGGTATAGTGGGTACTCTGCAGTACTCGGCACCTGAGTACTTTGTACATGATTACATTACGCCCAAAGCCGATATCTATTCGATAGGAGCGTTGGTTTATGAAATGTTGTCTGGTGGCGAATTGCCCTATGGCATTAAGGTGTGTAATGCGACTACCGGGGCTGCTCAACGTAAATTAAATTATCATTCATTAAATTTAGAGCGTTTACAGGTTCCTGAGTGGATAGATGATTCTATAAAAAAGGCGGTCAGTATTAACCCGCTTAAGCGATATGATGAAATATCAGAATTTATTTATGATCTAAGACAGCCCAATAAAAAATTCATTAATAAAACTCGCCCTCCCTTAATGGAGCGTAACCCTGTCGTTGTATGGCAGTGCATTTCTCTTATGTTGGTGTTGATCATTATTTACTTGTTAAATCAGTGATGTTTTAACTAAAAATAATAAATTTTCTATCTTCTTATGATAAATAATTATGATGAAATGATAAAAAGTAGTTGAATAGTTGTTTTTATGCATTTATAGTGCGCTCAAATTTTAACACTTCAAAAAAACAGGAGGCTCAATATGTTGTATTTAAATCTTCAAGCTACATTGCTGAGCTTGTCTGTATCCTTTTCTTTTAGCTAAATCACTTTCTGATTGACGCTGATTTATATTCAGACAAACTCTATTTAGTTTTATTCCCTTAAGGGATAGGGCTCTAGCCTTGTAGCGCTTATTTTTAAGTCGGTTTATTTTTGGCCGAGTATTTTTATCGCCTATAATTTTTATTTGAAAAATAGCAACACTATTTTTTGAAGGGCGAAGCTATGCCTGTAAAAGGGTAAAACAGAGAGTTGAGTTACATGGACAATTTAGTTAAGAAAATTAAAACAGTAGCTGGCCGTCAAGCCCGTATTGTTATCTCAGATGATAATTGGCTGGAAGATGCTGCTGTAGAGCAGTTTAAGCAAACCATGACTTTAGATGGTATGCGTGTAGGTGTCGGCATGCCTGATATACATCCTGGTAAAGGTCAGCCTATTGGCGCTGCATTTATAGCAGAGAATTGTATTTATCCTCACTTAGTCGGTAGCGATATTGGTTGTGGTATGGGTCTATGGCAATTAGATATCCCTGTCAGAAAAGTGAAGTTAGATAAGTGGGAAAAGCAATTGTATAACCTAGATGATCTTTGGGATGGAAATACTGCGGAATACTTGTTGGGAAAAAATGTTGTGACAGATGACCCTATTTTATTATCAGAGAATAATAAATTAGGCACCATTGGTGGTGGTAATCATTTTGCTGAATTACAACAAGTTGATACGGTAATTGATTCCAAAGTCTTTGCTATGGCAAACCTCAATAAACAACATGTTGCGTTGTTGGTCCATAGCGGTTCGAGAGGTTTAGGGCAAAAATTATTGCGTCAGCATATTGATCAGTTTGGAGCGGTTCCTATTTTAACTAATGATGACGGCAAGCAATATAAAGACTATATCCGACGGCATGATCATGCCGTGGATTGGGCTGTTATTAATCGAGAGTTAATTGCGCATAGGATATGTGAGTGTTTAAAAACACAGAAAACCCCTTTATTAGATATTACCCATAATATGGTTGAGCCCTTGTGTGATCGAAAAGGGTTATCAATGGCTTTGGCTAACGATAAAAATCAACAGTATTGGATTCACCGTAAAGGCGCTAGTCCCACGGATAAAGGTTTAGTAATGATTCCGGGGTCTAGAGGAAGTTTAAGTTATCTTGTTAAACCTAAATTAAATAGGTTTTTTAATTTGGCTCAAGGTGGTTTTTCATTGGCGCACGGAGCAGGTAGAAAATGGAAGCGAAGTGATGCTCGTGGTCGATTAGAACAGCGTTATAAAGTGAAGGATTTAGAAAAAACGGCACTGGGTAGCCGAGTTATTTGTAAACAGAGAAATCTGCTTTATGAAGAAGCTCCGCAAGCTTACAAAAACATTAGTCAAGTGATTAATGATTTAGTTGATGCTGAGATGATCGATGTGGTCGCCACATTTAAGCCGTTGCTTACTTATAAAACACGGAGAACGTAATGATGGATAATAAATGGAACAAAAAAAATAAAGATATTGTTTGGTTGCAATTGACAGCTGGTCAAGGGCCTAAAGAATGCGCTTGGGTTGTCGCGCAGTTACTTAAAAAAATACGGCAAGAAGCAAGTAAAACGGAAATCCACATTGAAATGATTGAAAGTTTAGCCTTCGATAAATTACTGCGACATCAACATGTAATAGAAGTAGATGCATATCTATCGATTTTACTTCGCTTGAAAGGAAAGGATGCGGAATTCTTTGCTCAGCAATGGGAGGGAACGATTAAATGGCAAGGAGAAAGCCCCTATCGGCCCAAACATAAGCGTATTAATTGGTTTGTAGGTGCGGCATTAGTACCTGTAGTGGAATCTCAAAAAATAGACTTAAAGACCTTAGAAAAAGAAGTTGATTTTGAATCTATGAAGGCAAAGGGGCCTGGTGGCCAGCATGTGAATAAAACCAATAGCGCTGTTCGTATTACCCATAAGCCTACGGGTTTACAGGTGCGCATAGAAACCGATCGTTCACAACATAGAAATAAAAAAATAGCGTTAGAGCGATTGCAATTATTGCTAATGCAGAAGAGTGGTAGAGAAAAGACATCGATAGAACAGACCCACTGGTCACATCATTATGATGTTAAGAGAGGGAGCCCTATCCGTACATTTTTCGGTAAAGAGTTTGTTGAGAATAGTTAGATTATAAATATTTGGAGATTTGATATGAAAAATAAAAAGAGCCTACTTGGGCTTTGTCAAAATTATATGCATGCAGGCCAACTAGCCAGTTGGCAAATAGCACTATTAGTTTATAGAGAATATTATTATGAAAATGGAAGAGTTGGACGAGGTGATAGATTGTATAGGGGGTGATAGGAAGGTTTTTTATTATTTTAAAGATCGCTACTGTCTAGATATGATGCTATGGGAAATGAAAAAAATAAAGAAAGAGTTGTTATCGATTAGCGATTTAAATCAAGGTCGATTAAAACGTTTTATGAGTAAGCCTATTGTTAAAGAAATAACGCAACACTGTGGTGATGGTTTCTTGGAAAAAGATGCTATTTTATATCATCGCCCTAAAGAAATGTTGAGTTTCACTTTAACAATGGATCGTTGGGGTGATGGAGATAGAGCTTATGATCAAACGTCTAGAAACCAACAGAATTTAGTCTTGCAAATTAACTTTGATAATAAGCATAACCAGCAATATCGTCGTTTGCTAAACCCTTCTATTGATTGTGGTCCTTTTGAATATAGTTGCCATCCTGTCCGAATGGATTGTCGTAATACCATGTCTTGGGTTCGTATCGATTTAGACTTGTTGGCAGGTGAAGCTCTAATAGAAGAAGTTCAAAATGATTGGTTACGAGAAGCAGCTTGGGGATTGAGTCGTGTTACTAAACGTCGCGCGAATAGAAATTCGACGAAACCTAGTGATATTATTTATGGTGTTGATTGTGACTACGCTAGTCTTAAAGAGTATGTAGACGTTGTATTGAAGCCATATCGAAATATTTGGGCGGAAATATCATTGCATGCAGCCATTAACTTTATTCGAGAAGATTTAGGCATTTCAACTATTTATTATCATACTTTCGATACCGGGCGAAAAATTAAAAAAATATATGGTTCTCCACCAAAATCAATGTATACAAGGTTACCAAAGCAATTTGGTTTTGAGTTAACTAATGATGCCCCTGAATTTATTAAAAAAGATAAGGTTTCGAAGCGCTATTTAAAAGCAATTAAAAAATCTCAGTGGTATTGTTTAGCCGTTTAATTGACGGTCCGCTGTTTTACGGTGAATTCTCTACCGTTTTAAAGAGGATAAATAAAACAAGTAAGGAGATGATTATGAATACTCAATATGAAAATAAGGCGTCCTTTCGAGGTCATGAGTAAACGACGTAAAGGTTACCCTTCTGAAACGCAAGTCATGAAGGGTGATAGGGTAGTGCATGGCGATAAAGATTTGCTAGAGAAATTAGGCCGAAATGATCCTTGTCCCTGTGGTTCTAGGAAGTTATTTAAAAGATGTTGTTTAAAGTCAGGTTGATTTTGATGGCGCCAATCGCGATTATTATCGCCGTTAAATAGCCATTTTTAATATAATGGATAACCCTCGGTAAGCCGGAGGTTATCCATTCACCATTTTTATACACTATTACATTTTTGCAAAATAAGCATCATGTAAGTAAGTCTAAAGAATAGATTCGATTTGTCTGCTGGGCTATTTTCAATTTCTCGGTGCGTATTCAAAAACATCTGAGTAGCAATTTTCTTCTTTTAGACCGATGGCTTTGAGCTTATCGATTGTGCCATATACCATTTGTGGCGAACCACATAGGTAAGCTTGAGTACTATCGAGGCTTTCAAAATCTTGTTTAATCAATTCATAGATATAGCCCGAACGACCCTGCCAGTCTTTATCGGCTGATTCTAAGATAGGCGTGAAGTTAAGGTTATCCCCTTGATCTATCCAATCTCGAAATGTATCGAGTAGATAAAAGTCATCGGCATTTTTATTCGACCAGTAAATATTCACATCGGTATTAGGTTGTCGCCTTAAAATGTCTTCGGTTAAACATTTAATTTTAGATATTCCCGAGCCAGCTGCAATGAGTAAATGAGTTGCGCCAAGGTCAGTTTGCAAATATGCCTGTCCCATTGGCAGTGTCACTTTTGTTTTTGCGTTATTTTTACTGAGTTGATAGATGTGTTTTAAGGTGGCTTCTGCCAGCTCACTATTGTTTTGAATGAAAAGTTGTAGACGACGAGGACGTTCGGGATCAAAACTGTTAGCAATAGAATAAAACAGAGAATGCAATCGACCATCACGGTTTACATCTAAGTCGAGCTGCAGGTATTGGCCCGCTTGGTAATCTAAAATTGTACCATCAGGTGACTGTAGCTCAACTTGAAAGGTATTCGCACTCAATGGCGTTACATCCATTACTTGGCAGGTATAGGAAATAACGGAGTGTTTCGTGTTAATAACAGCGGCAGCTTTATTCATGATCAAACCCAAGTGTTTCTATATTGAATCCTTAGAAGCTTAAAGCGCTTTCAAGATGAATAAAAATGGTATATCTTCATGTATTAATTAATTTTTTTCATGCATATTATGATAGAACGCATTCACCTTAAGATTGTGCAGGCTGTTGAGCAGCGTGGGTCGCTTACTGCAGCTGCCAAAGAGCTTTGTGTCACCCAGTCAGCTCTGAGCCACACTGTGCGAAAGCTGGAAGATAGCCTTGGTACTGAAATCTGGTTGCGAGAAGGACGTAGTTTACGGCTTACGCAAGCCGGGCGGTATTTACTCAATATCGCTAACCGTGTGCTTCCTGTGTTGGATCATGCCGAGAGCAAGCTTAAACAGATCGCTCAGGGGGAGCGTGGCACCTTACGCATTGGTATGGAATGCCACCCCTGTTATCAATGGTTATTAAAGGTGGTGTCCCCGTTTTTAGACACATGGGCAGATGTGGATGTGGATGTAAAACAGAAATTTCAGTTCGGTGGAGTTGGCGCCCTGTTGGATTACGAAATTGATCTACTGGTGACACCGGATCCATTTAACAAAAACGGCCTGTGTTTTAATCCGGTATTTGATTACGAGCAAGTCTTGGTCGTTTCTCAACATCACGCCTTGGCCTCGCGACGATACATTGAGGCAGAAGAGCTGCACGATCAAGTATTGCTAACCTATCCCGTTGCTACGGATCGCTTGGATATTTATACCGAGTTCCTCAACCCCGCGGGGATAGTCCCAAAACACCACAAAACGACCGAAGCCACCGAAATCATGCTACAAATGGTCGCTAGTGATCGTGGTGTGGCTGCATTGCCGCGTTGGTTGGCCGAAGAATACTGTACAAAATTACCCTTATCTGTAGTACGTTTGGGCAAAGGTGGCATTGCTAAACAGATTTATTTGGGCACGCGTGAAAATGATGAAGGGATTGAATATCTCAAGGCATTTATTGAACTGGCGCGGAGCTATAAACATACAGCGGAAATAGCTAATATTTAAACTTTTAGGTCTCTCAGCATAGATGCTTGTATGACTTACGAAAACAATTAATAGAATGATTCGATTGTTATCTTGGATACCGTGGCAACATGTTCGTGAAGCTTGGGTGTATTCTTTATGATGACAGCACGCTCCTGATACTGTATCCAATACGCATCACTCTTTACACTGGCCAGCCCCTCCCCGAGTTAAGCTACATATTCACTGCCTCGGCGCCGAATAGCGCCATACAACTTTACTACTTTAAAAAACAACATGAAATAATTTCATAATTATATGAAGAAAAATCAATTTTATTCATGCTGAAAGCTAAGTATAAAGTGCACTCTGCTCTCAATGCTCGGCAATTACGACTGATACTCAAAGAATCGTCTCAGTAAAGTTAATTTAAACGTCCAGAAAGAGCAATGATGAATAAATTAAGGCTTTATTTAAAGAAATAGGATACCGAATCACAATGAGTAGAAGTTTTAAATACACTATTAAGCGCATTTTTTTCGATGAAAATTACCGCCCCTCAGATAATACACGGGCCACGACCAACTTCGCTAATTTAGCGAGAGGGGAGGGGCGTCAAGAGAATTTAAGCAGTGCTTTAAGAATGGTTGATAGTCGCTTCAATGCATTGGCTCATTGGGACAACCCCAAAGCAAATCGTTACTCGGTCGATCTTGAGATTATTTCTATCGAGATAGATGTCAAAGGCAATGGCCAAAATTTCCCGTCCATTGAAATGCTAAAAACCACGATTATTGATCACAAAACGAATAAGCGTATTGAAGGCGTTGTAGGGAATAATTTCTCTTCTTATGTGCGAGACTATGACTTTAGTGTGCTGTTGTTGAATCATAATAAAGGCCAATCTAAATTTAGTATTCCAGATGGTTTTGGCGACCTGCATGGGAAGCTCTTTAAGGATTTTGTGGATTCAAATGATTACAAAGAAAATTTTAGTAAGCCACCTGTGATATGTCTCAGTGTTTCGGATAATAAAACGTATCATCGCGCTGAAAATCGCCACCCGGTATTGGGTGTTGAATATCTTGCAAATGAATCTTCCCTGACGGAGCAGTATTTCAAAAAAATGGGGTTTAATGTTCGCTATTTTATGCCGCCAAATAGTGTCGCGCCTCTAGCGTTTTACTTTTTCGGGGATCTTCTCAGCGACTACACCAATCTTGAACTTATTAGCACTATTAGTACGATGGAGACATTTCAAAAAATCTATCGACCTGAAATTTATAATGCTAATTCCATGGCGGGAAATTACTATCAGCCAAATTTAAATCACTCAGATCATTCGTTAACCAAAATTGTTTATGATCGAGAAGAACGTAGCCAGTTGGCGGTTACGCAAGGAAAGTTTGCTGAGGAACACTTTATAAAACCCTACCAATCTATTCTTGACCAATGGTCTGAACATTACGCTTTATAGTTAACTAACATAGACAGAAATTTATTATGCTTACATTATTACCCACTTCAACTGCTGGCAGTTTACCTAAACCTTCTTGGCTTGCTGAACCGGAAAAACTTTGGTCGCCTTGGAAATTACATAATGAAGAATTAAGTGACGGCAAGCGTGATGCCTTGCGCGTCGCTCTGCAAGAACAAAAATACGCAGGCATTGATATTGTTAGTGATGGTGAACAAACACGTCAGCACTTTGTTACGACGTTTATTGAGCATCTTAGCGGTGTCGATTTTGAGAAGCGTGAGATCGTTAAGATTCGTGATCGTTATGATGCTAGCGTGCCAACGGTTGTTGGCCCCGTCAGTCGACCCGGGCCCGTATTTGTCGAAGATGCTAAATTCTTACGTCAACAAACGAGTCAGCCCATTAAGTGGGCTTTGCCAGGCCCTATGACAATGGTGGATACGCTGTACGATGACTATTACAAAAGCCGTGAAAAACTCGCTTGGGAATTTGCCAAAATTCTTAATCAAGAAGCGAAAGCATTAGAGGCTGTAGGCGTTGATATTATCCAGTTTGATGAGCCTGCATTTAATGTGTTTTTTGATGAGGTTAATGAGTGGGGCATTGCCTGTTTGGAAAAGGCAATCGAAGGTCTTAAATGTGAAACGGTAGCACATATTTGCTACGGCTACGGTATCAAAGCCAATACAGACTGGAAGCTTACGCTCGGTTCTGAGTGGCGACAATATGAAGAAGTGTTCCCAAAGTTGCAGCAATCGAACATCGATATCATTTCATTAGAGTGTCACAACTCGCGTGTACCTATCGAATTACTTGAACTCATTCGGGGAAAAAAAGTGATGGTCGGCGCAATTGATGTGGCAACCGAAACTATAGAAACACCCGAAGAGGTCGCCGCAACTTTGCGAGAAGCACTTAAGTATATGGATGCAGATAAGCTCTACCCTTGCACCAACTGCGGCATGGCACCGCTGTCACGTGAAGTAGCAAGAGGTAAGTTAGAGGCCCTACGAGCTGGCGCAGAAATCGTAAGAAGAGAGATCACGGCTTGAAGTGATTAATGTCTATTTTTTATCGATGGGCATT
This sequence comes from Cellvibrionaceae bacterium, assembly GCA_050633525.1. Lineage (GTDB taxonomy): Bacteria > Pseudomonadota > Gammaproteobacteria > Pseudomonadales > Cellvibrionaceae > CANLBN01. The sequence continues at coordinate 34,867 of JBOEGR010000039.1, read as the reverse complement.
TTGAGTTAGTGAATATTTTTGCTTAACTCGTCCAGTGCAATGTATCCGAAATGGGCGCTCTATGCTGAAAATAGCAATAGAAGGAAGAATTGGAAATGGTGGGCCCTCCCAGACTTGAACTGGGGACCTACCGATTATGAGTCGGGTGCTCTAACNNGGCCCATTTCCAATAATAGACAATGTACTTGTTAAACCAATAGTTTTCTATATACGAGGCCTGTCGTTTTTTTCTACATAGAAAAAAACTATCAAAAAAAGGTGCTTATCTGTGCTGAGGTACTACGCTTTTTGCTTTTTTCTGTGGTACATTCGGCAACGCTAAAACATATTATAAACTGACAGGTAGGTTAATTTATGAGTATCTTTTTATTGCACCCAGATATCACGGGTGAGTCTTCTGATAGCTTCCATAAAGGCTGGATGGATGTTGAATCTATCGAGTGGCGCATAGGCCGTAAAATCACATCTCGCCCATCTACACGCGGTGATAGGGAAAGCTCCAATCCTGAATATTCTGAATTATTACTATTTAAACGTATGGATAGCGCTACCCCTAAAATCTTTATAGAAAGTTGTTGTGGGCGCGGAAAAATGATCATTATTGAATGCGCTAAGACAGGGGCAGGAAATGGATCTGATGTTTACATGCAATATCGCTTAGAAAACGCGATTATTTCGCACTATAGAGTGAGTGCGAAAGCTAAGCGAGGCAAGCGTCCACTTGAAGCAATTAAGATCAGTTTCAAACGCTTGGATCAACGTTATATTCCTTATAGTGAAGATAATGTTGCGCAAGCGCCGATTGCTGTTGGTTACGATGCGGCGCGTAATATGATGGCTTAAAAGCGTTCCCCTCCATTGGAGAAGATAAACAGTGCTAAGCAAAAGAAAAAGGCATGAATCATGGCGTTTAAGATGGGGATTCTGCCTGTAAAGGGCAGCGCGCTTCTATAGCGATCATTGCTAAAAAATGCGTAAACATAGCAAGAAAATAAGAAAAAGAAGTAGATAAAAGGAAAAAGATAGAGCTGATATGGGTAATTGCTCTCAGGGTTATCGATACCGATAACTCTGAAAAGTATAAACCAAGTCGGCACTGATAAAACAAAAATGACTGTTTGAAACTTGGAGAATAAACGCGGCCTTGGCAACTGTTTTTCACAAAAATTCTTCACAAACAATTTCAAGAAATTCATAAGGGAATCTCAATTATGAGCGATACATTAGAACTCCGAAAGATCGAAGAGTTATTAACCAAACCACCCCAAAATATCGATGTCGATTTTATTTATACGAATAAAGATCGCGACCCTGCTTGGCTCCGCTTCCTCAAAGGGGCTTACGATATGCCAATCACATGGTGGACAGGAATTATTCATTCTACCATGCTTGCAGGAATATGGGGTAGTAACTACAAAAGCGCCGCACAGGTTAATCAGAAGCGTCTTGATTATGCGCTTGAAAAGTTTGATTCACACCCTGATCAACAAAAAATCATCAATACGTGCCTTGCAGTGGCTTGGTACAATAAAGAATATTTTGTAGGCCGCTTTGCCGGAGGGATGTTTGTCACAAAAGTAACCAACTCTCTTCTCAAAAGAATCCCTTTTCTTAAAAAATACACATTAGCGATTGCGGGAACCTCTTTTGCATTTAACTTTTCAATATCATCATTTGGTGCTGCGTTGATTTCTGTTGCTTCCGGTTATAGCTCAACTCATGACGTTATCTATTCTATTATCACCGGTACAGCGCAACGATTTCCTCTCTCAGAGCCACTTATTAATATTGCAATTGAGGAAATGAAGAAAAAAGCAGAAAAAGGAATGCAAGATCCTAACGAATTGATTGCCCTAATTGAAGTATTGAATGACATCCAGCCGAATACCATGAAATCTTATGATGAGTGGTGCAAGGATAATCCTGATCAAGCTGCTGATGCTTATTTTTGTCAATAAAAGGGAAGGCCTCTATGAAAATAAAAATGCGCGCATGGCACTGTTATTACTACTTAATGTTCGGCTTTTTTCTCCTACACTGTGTTCTATATGTCGGTGCAATGATTTTATTTAAAGAGTTTGCCATCGATCTCTTGGCATTTATATTGATTGAAGCATTGCTTGTGATGGGGTTATACGGATTTATCAAAAAGAAACCTATCTATAAACAGTGGCTCTGGCAAGTGGCGACTGTAATTGGTCTTCTTGCACTATGCTATCAACTCTATGAGATGCGCGTGCCTCAATGGTTTGGACAAGATATTATCAATTATATTCCCGCGTTATTAATGTTTTTGTTCTTAGCACCATGGCTTTATGGTCTGGTACGTTATGGGTTTGTTAATCGCGAAATTTGGAAAAAGGCTGCTTAATTTGCCTCTATTAAACCCAAATAAAAAAGGGTGCTATGGTTGCAGTGCATGTAAAAAATGGCGAGCAAAGTTATTCGTCAGAATGTGTTATTTGACGACACGGTTCCCGTGTAAAGCTAAAACCCACCGAGGAGCCTGCTACTTTGGGCTCCTCAAATTATCTGTATCCGCATCACTAGAACATTTATCAGCTGTTTGATCACACTCCTGCTGATCCATTCTTTCTCCTGTAATTCCCAATCAATCTTATTGTCCCTTGAGCAAGGCGCCAATAAAAATATTCTCATGAGTAATAATATCAAATGAGGTTTTTTCGTGCTTTGACACTATGTTTGTCGATTATTCTATTTTTAATCTTCGGTCTCTCAAATTTTATTGGTCAGTTGCCTATAGCTAAAGGCTGTTGATTTGCCCCTAAAGGAATTCGTAGTGCATTTCAACGAGCTGGTTTAACAGGTTTTTGTATTCATGATTTAAGGCATGCGTGTGCAAGTCGATTTGTTCAAAATGGCATGAGCTTCTATGAGGTATCGCAGATGCTAGGCCATTTGGATGTGCAGACAACATAAATATGTGTACACCTTGAAAATAATTATACTAGCAAGAAAGGCCGCCATATTATGGAGAAGCTGAATTATTTCTGATAAATCAAACAGCTATAATCATCATTTATATCTTTGGACTCAACTAGTTTTAAAAGCTCAGAGGCAAGGTCATCAATTGAGTCTAAAGCAATAGACAAATCTTTAATTTCGGATTTTGAAACTAGACTATAAAACCCGTCAGAGCATAATATCAATCGGTCTTGCTGAATTAAATCAAACTCTGCTGTGAATAATTCATAGCTTTTAGATGGGGTTAGAACTGAAAGTAATATATTTTTTCTTTTGTAATTTTTTGCTTTTCTTTTTGTTATAACGCCTTCTTCTAGGAGGTGCTGTAATTCTGTTTGGTCCTTAGTTCGAGTTACTATTCCTTCATTTCTTAAATGATATATTCTTGTATCACCAACATGTCCAATACTTGCCTTGCCCGTGTTAATCAAGCAAATCGAGAGAGTGGCCCCCATTTCTGAGAGAGTAGTATCAGAAATTGATAAATCAACAAGGCGTTTATGCGCCACTTCAAAAAGAGATTCGATAGGCAGCTCAGGGTTAATTTTAAATGATTCACTTATAGCATCTAGTGCTGAGCTCGATGCTATTTCACCACCGTATTTTCCTCCCATTCCATCTGAGATGGCAATAAGGTGCTTACCATTTATTGAAATGGAAGTAATTGAATCTTGATTGGGCTTGTCTCGCCCCTTTTTAGAAAAACTCGCAGTATCCATTTATCTCTAATTCAGAATGTCTGGGTGAACGTCAGTGCGGCTCACGCCGATTGAATTTTCAACGTGTGAAATTTTATTTTCAACATTAATCCCCTGATTTTCTAATTCAATTTTAATTCTTAAGGCTAAATTATTATCAATATTTAAATTAACCATTTTCATGAATTTGTGTTCCACATACCAGCGGTTATGACTAGTACCTAATTCCAACATGGCTATGGCTGAAAGGCTTTTTAATTCTATTCCGCCATAATCATAGAAACTTTGTATTTTGTTGGCCAATACATCGCAATAATCAAAATCAAACGCTGTGCCATTTTGTACAAACTCACAAAAGTCTTTACCTAAAGAAACAAACAGTTCTGGAGCTTGTGTTGAGATATTTATTATATGTTGATTAGTTATAGATCTGAAGATATTTAGATTTGATAAATCATTATCTGCATTGTCATCAATTAAGTCGAAAACCTCATCCCATTCTTCATCACTTAATTCGCTGCTTTTAGTGAGCAAATTAATAATCTTTTCTTCATCGGAAGAGTGGAACTTTATATCTTCAGACGATAATACTTCATATAAATTTTCACGAAGCTCTGTTATTGATTGATAGCGCCTGCGTGGTTGTTTTTTTGTGCATTTGGATATTATGTCGCCAATTTTTCCATCAGCGGTTAACTCTGTATATGGTACGCGTTTTCCGTTTCCAAAGATATCGTGAAGAATGGCACCTATCGAATATATGTCTGATTGGGGAGTGGCTCGTTTAAAATTATTCATCAATTCAGGTGCGGAATACAATTGTGTTCCGCCGCCTTGACCACTATCAGTTAGGTTTGTAGAGTCACTATTAACAGCTGTCATTAGTCCAAAGTCAGAGATTGCATAACGAGCAACACCCGATGCATCTATAATTCGTAATACGTTTGCTGGCTTTAGATCTCGGTGAACAATCTCTAATTCGTGTAAAGCCTCAATACCTGAGATTATGTCATAAAGTACTTTTTCAGGGTTTCCACCGAGAGTTCTGTCAGCCTTAAGCTCATCATTGAGTGTACAGTCAGCTTTTTCCATAATGAAAAAAGGCGGAGTAGCAGTTAAATTTGCTTCGATGATTCGTACAACATTGTTGTGCTGAATGCTAATTTGATGGCGTACTTCACGCAGAAACCGTTTATGAAGACTGTCTTTGCCAACTTGGTTGATAATGTGCTTCTGTGGTGAAAACTCTTTTAGCGCAAACTCGTTTCCCTGTTCATCGGTAACCCGAAAAACTTGAGCAAAGCCTCCTTCACCGAGTATTTCCTGTTTACTGTATACCACTATCGAGACTCTTTTTTTTAAAAGACAAATCGTAGCATAAAGCCTAAATTCAATCTCTAATTTAAAGTTAAATTCATTCGCACGACTTTCGTTACGAGGTGCGATACCGCATACAGTGTGGCGCTTTAATCCATCAGCTCCACTCAAAAGGTATGGTGTCAAAGCTAGCCACAGTTGGATAATGCGACTTGCTGGTAAGATTGTTTTTTTGAGCAGTTAGCGGATTGTAACTACTTGATTTTACGGAAGATGGTGGGCCTGGAGTGACTCGAACACTCGACCTGCCGATTATGAGTCGGATGCTCTAACCAACTGAGCTACAGGCCCATATTTGTGATGCTGGGAACATCTTATTTCTGTTACTGCACGGCCCATTATATTATGAGTCGGGTGCTCTAACCAACTGAGCTAAGGGCCCATTTCCAATAATAGACAGTGTGCTTTTATCGCTGTGTTTACGATTTAAAGCGCCTCTTTTATCTTCTTAAAATGAAATAGGCGCGTATCATACCGATTTTTTATTGTTCGTCCAACGTGCTCTTTTAAATTATTCGTCTAAAAAGCTTCTTAAATGATCTGAACGGCTTGGATGGCGAAGTTTGCGGAGTGCTTTGGCTTCGATTTGACGAATACGTTCACGAGTCACGTCGAACTGCTTCCCGACTTCTTCCAGAGTGTGGTCCGTATTCATATCGATACCAAAACGCATACGCAGGACTTTGGCTTCACGAGCGGTTAGGCCAGCGAGTACTTCGCGAGTTGATTCCATTAGGCCGATATCAGTTGTTGCTTCAACAGGTGACACAATGGTGACATCTTCGATAAAGTCGCCTAGATGTGAATCTTCATCATCACCAATGGGCGTTTCCATTGATATAGGCTCTTTGGCAATTTTTAGTACCTTGCGGACTTTGTCTTCAGGCATTTCCATGCGCTCGCCAAGTTCTTCTGGCGTTGGCTCGCGACCCATTTCTTGTAGCATCTGACGCGAAATACGATTCAATTTATTAATTGTTTCGATCATATGAACGGGGATACGAATGGTTCTTGCTTGGTCGGCAATTGAGCGAGTAATGGCCTGACGAATCCACCATGTTGCATAGGTTGAAAATTTGTAACCGCGACGGTATTCAAATTTATCAACCGCTTTCATGAGACCAATGTTACCTTCTTGAATGAGGTCGAGGAATTGTAAGCCACGATTGGTGTATTTTTTAGCAATGGAGATCACGAGGCGTAAGTTTGCTTCTACCATTTCTTTTTTGGCGCGGCGTGCACGTGCTTCGCCAATCGACATGCGTCGGTTGATTTCTTTAATAGTGGCTAAATCTAAGCCTACTTCTTCAACGATCTGGTTGAGCTTGCGTTGTGAGCGTAGAATTTCTTCTTGGAACTGTCTCAATACATCTGAATAGTCACGCTTCTTCTTGATAACCTCTGGAATCCAATCGTCATTGATTTCGTTGCCAGGGAATTCTTTGATAAAGGTCTTGCGCGGCATTTTTGCTTCACGCACACACAGCATCATGATGTTGCGCTCTTCGCGACGGATGCGTCTTAATACGCTACGCGCGCTGATGTACATGGGGTCGAATTGACGAGGTGGGAGTTTGAAAAACTTCAGCACATCACCTAGAGCAGACAATTCTTTATCGGCTTGTTTGCTTTCTCTACCGTGCTTAACAATGGCTTTTTCAGTTTTGACCCACTGTTTTCTTAGTTCGCCGAATCGCTCTTTGGCTTCTTCAGGGTCGATCCCAGTGTTGACTTCGTCTTCGTCATCATCGTCACTGTCTGCGTCTTTTTCTTCCTTTTGAGCTTGTGTTTGCTGAGCCGAAGGGCCAGCAGCAGGAACATCATCGGTCGGGTCTAGCCAGCCGGCGATAAGATCGGGTAGGCGGCGCTCTTCTTTTTCGACGAGTGCATATTCTTCGAGTAAATTGGCGACGGCTTCTGGCCAATAAGCCAAGGCATGCATTAAATCGCGAGTCCCTTCTTCGATGCGTTTTGCGATGGCAATTTCGCCTTCGCGAGTTAATAGCTCAACGGTGCCCATTTCACGCATATACATGCGCACGGGGTCGGTGGTGCGACCAGCTTCGGTTTCTACTGCGGCTAATGCGGCAGCAGCTTCGGCAGCAGCGATTTCATCGGCAGATGAGTCGCCATCGGTCATCAGTATTTCTTCGGCATCGGGCGCGGTTTCATAAACGCGAATCCCCATGTCGTTAATCATTTGTATGATTTCTTCAATCTGATCTGGATCAGAGATATCGTCAGGCAGGTGGTCGTTGACCTCTGCGTAGGTTAGGTATCCCTGTTCTTTACCACGAGTAATAAGCTCTTTAATACGTGATTGTTGTGTTCCGGACATGCATGCTCCTGGTGGTGGTGTGTCCTACCGTTGAAGGAACTTAAGTCTCAGTACTTAAGTTCATATTTAGTCTCTTGGATCAAGGTTTGTGTTAAACCAACTGTCCTAGCAGACAAGCCTTATCGTTGTTTGAGCGCATCCCGATTTTTATCAATACAATACCTACTTGTGCCGAACAGCAATGGCTTTCGGGGACAGGGGTGCAGGAGGGGATTTAAGGGCTCAATAACTAATAATGGCTTCTCGGTAGTGTACAAAAGATGTTTTTGCGCTAAACCGACCATTATAGTCGAATTAGCTTGCTTGATTCTAGAGCAAGATGGTGGTAAACGGCAAAAAATCAAGGTTTATTGTGTATTTTTCTAAAAGCACTTGTTGGACGGCTCAGTGTAAGTTTGCCTTTGCTGCTATCGCGTTGCTATACAACTGCTTTTCTGCTTCGGTCCAAGTATCCAGAGGTTTGGAGTTTAGTTGTTGGATAATGCTGTGACAGTCGATATCTTGTTGTTGTTTTTGAAGTTGCTGAATGGCATCTTCAAACTCTTTTTCTGAGTTAAAGCTATGCTCTTTTTGGTCTTGATTCAGCTCGCTAACATGGTGAAAGAGTAACCCTTTGGAGAGTAGTTCTTGCAGCACTTGCCCTTTTTCTGGCCCATGAGTGCCTTGCCAGTGACCGAGTATGTGACCACTAGTGTATTCAGGTCGTTGGTGTAACAGTTCGATGAGTTCGACTAGCAGTAAGACATTTTCATGTTGGCTGTGACGTAAGGCTTCAAGGTTTGTTATCGACTTCGCCAGAGACGGTTGAAACAGTAGTAAAGACAAAGCGCGTTCCCCATGGTTTGATATCTGGGTTGAGCGTTGCTTGCTCTCTTTGTGGTCGCTCGATAAGCGAGCATTATGCCTTTCTGACTCTTGCTCTACATAATGCTCATCTTGATTATAGTAGTGCTCTTCTTGATAGTGAGTATTAACTTCTTGCGGTGTGTTGCTGCCAATATCAGCTTTGTTACTATACGTTTTGTTACCGTAAGCTTCGCTATTATAAGAGCCATTGCTTGGGTCATTGTTGTCGGGGTGAGTATGACGGGAATCAGTATCGTGGGGGTAGGTATCGCTAGCTTTTCCCGCTAGTTTCGGGCTTGCAGGTTCGCTAGTGGCAGGCAGCTCATTTAATAGTGTCATTAGCGCATCGATACTGAGCTGTGTGCGATTCGCTAGTTGTTGAAACATCAACTCTCGGTATACGCCACGAGGCAGTTGGTCCAACATGGGGGCAGCGACTTTGCAGAGCCTTGCTCGCCCTTCCATGGTTTGCGTATCAATATGTTGGCCCAACTCTTCAAACACAAAACTTTCTAGCGGTGTGGCCCCCTCAACTAAACGAGTGAATTTGTCGGTGCCTATCTGACGTACCAAAGTATCGGGATCTTCTCCTTCTGGTAAGTAGAGAAATTTCACTTGTCGGCCATCTTCCATGGCTGGAATAGCGTTTTCCATTGCGCGTCTAGCAGCTTTGCGCCCAGCTTCATCGCCATCGAAACAGAAGACGATCTCATTGGTAAAACGAAATGCGCGATTTAGGTGATCTTCACCGCAAGCGGTTCCCAGTGTGGCGACACCGTAGGCAATACCATACTGAGCGAGTGCCACCACATCCATGTAACCTTCGACAACCAGTAGTCTAGGGAGCTGTTTGTAAGCTTGCCTAGCTTCATATAAGCCATAGAGCTCTTTCCCTTTGGAAAAAATAGGCGTTTCGGGTGAATTCAGGTATTTGGGTTTATCGTCACCGAGTACGCGCCCGCCAAAGCCAATGACTCTACCTCGAGTATCGCGAATTGGAAACATAATACGCTCGCGGAAGCGGTCGTATAAGCGTTCTTTTTCTTCATTGTGTATGAGCATTCCAGCTTCGAGTAGGCGGTCTTGTTTTTCATTCGAAGTGCCTAGGGTGGAGCATAGGTTATCCCAGCCTGGCGGGGAGTAGCCAATACCAAATGTTTTTGCTATCTGTCCGCTTAGACCGCGACGCTTGAGGTAATCGACGGCTTGCTGTTTGTTGGCATGTTCGCGAAGCTGTTGTTGATAATATTGGTCTGCCGCTTCCATTAATGTGAAGAGTGTATTGCGGGCTTTTTCTTTGGCTGCGTCTCGCTCTCGTTGTTTGGGGTCGCTGGATTCTTCTCTGGGAACATCGACGCCGATTTGTTTTGCTAGATTTTCTATCGCATCAGGGAAGGAGATGCGTTCGTATTCCATTAAAAAGCCGATGGCATTACCGGTGGCGCCACAACCAAAGCAGTAGTAGAACTGCTTGTCTGGGCTCACAGTAAAAGAAGGGCTTTTTTCGTCATGGAAAGGGCAGCAGGCAGAGTAGTTTTTACCGCTTTTTTTCAGTTTAACGCGGTGATCTATGACTTCTACGATATCGACGCGATCGACGAGGTCATCAATAAAAGCTCTTGGTATTGTGCCGGCCATAGGTGGAATTACGGTAAGTCGTGTTTGCTATTCTGGGAGTACAGTCTACAGAGAGTGGTGAAGGCTATTCAAGACACTTTTCAAGGAGTTGTGTTAATTACCGGGATAGTGCTTAGGTAAAGCTCTCTAGGTCGATTGCTTGGCGAAAATATTCTTCGGACTCAAATGCCTTGCCTAAAAGCATTGCACCTTCCATGTTTGCTAATAAATTCATAGCCTTAGTCTTAGTATTGCCAATGCCATGAGTTTTTAATATGGATTCTATCCATGTCAGGTTGGCTTCAAAAAAAAGCCGTGTTTCTTTTTTAACTTCATCCGGTAATACATCCATCTCAGCGGCAAATAGCCCGCATAAGCACATTTTTTGGTCTTGCTTTAGTGCGTGATAGAACAAATCGGCATAGCTTGCGAGCTGGCTATGTAGTTCGCTTTTGTCTGAACTAATCGTATTGAGGTGTTCAACAAATTTCTCGGTATATCGATGCGCTAATGCTTTTGCTAAATCAGCCTTGGTCGGAAAGTGATAGTGAATACTGGCGCTTTTGATCCCAATTTCTTTGGCAATTTCTCGAAAGCTAAACGCATTATACCCCCCCGTTCTAGCTTGGCTTTCTGCTGTTTCAATAATGCGATCAATAGTATCTGAGGACATTAGGCCCAACCTCGGTAGTCTTTAACACGCTAATCGTAACATGAATATCTACCTATCGGGAGATAGGTATTGACGAAATGGGAGTGGCAGGGTTATTATCTACCTATCGATAGGTAGATAAGCGTATTGTTAAGTCGATATCGATACAAATTTAACAACGACAGTTTTTGGAGAAAGTACGATGAGTAACTCAGTTGCATTGGTTGTGGGCGGTTCAAACGGTATGGGTAGGGCAATAGCCCAACGTTTACTTGAACAAGGTAATACGGTGATTATTTTGTCTAGGCGCTCAGGTACATTAGAAGAGGCGAAGCAAGCGTTGACGGGTGTATCCGCTAATGTTGAAACGGCGCAAGTTGATTTGTACCAGGCGGATCAAGTAGCGGCTTTTATTCGGCAGATTGAGGCAGAAGAGCGCCATATTCAATATCTCGTTAATGCCGCTGGCTTTTTTAAGCCCGTTAGTTTTTTAGATCACAGTGAAGCAGATTACAATCTACAAATGGATATTAATAAGGCCTTCTTTTTTATCACTCAGGCAGTTGCAAAAAATATGAAGCAGCATGGCGGAGGTTCAATTGTTAACATTGGTTCTATGTGGGCTCATCAAGCGGTGAAAGCAACACCTTCATCTGCCTATTCAATGCAGAAAGCAGCGTTACATTCCCTTACCCAGCATTTGGCAATGGAGTTGGCCGATGACGGTATTCGTGCCAATGCAGTTGCTCCGGCGGTTGTACTATCGACAATTTATAAATCATTTATTGAAGAAGATAAGATTGAAGAGTCTCTACAGGGATTTAACGATTTCCACCCCATTGGTCGTATTGGTTCTACAGAAGATGTTGCAAATGCTGTAGAGTTTTTGTTGTCGGAAAAAGCCGGATGGATCACGGGTACGATAGTGGATGTAGATGGTGGTGTGATGGCGGGCCGTAATTGATCGGCAATAACAACAAAAATTGAGAGGATGAAAAAAGTGAAAACGCAACAGCAGCAAAAAAAGTTATTGGTTATGGATTCGTTTTGGCATCAACTGTATGACAAAAGTCAAAGGCAGTCTATCGATAAAAAACCAATCGCTGCTGTTCAACTTAATCACTGCCTTGACCGTGCCGCGTCAGTGGATTCGGCAGCAGCGCAATGGATTGCTTCTCCTGCAGCGGGCGTTGTCAGAATATTGCTAGAGCGTGATGGCGGCGAAAAAACAACGCGTGCGACGAGCCTAGTGGCTTATGAGCCTAATAGTCAATTTGCCTCGCACTCTCATCCTAAAGGCGAAGAGTTTGTGGTATTGGCCGGCACATTTTCGGATGAAAATGGCGACTACCCTGCGGGGACTTATGTTCGCAATCCACCGGGCTCCTCCCATAGTCCTTTTAGTCGAGATGGTTGTTTGATTTTTGTGAAGCTACAGCAGTTTTTGGAGAGTGATTCTCAGCGAGTTGTAGACAATATTGATATCGATTTTACTTCTAATAAAGTAAAAGATGAACATTGGCAAACTTTATTTGATGATGCTGAACATGGTAACGACGTGGTAAATGTTTATCAGGCTAAAAAAGAGACGAGTTTGCCATCATCACTCATGGAACAAGGTGTGGAGATTTTAGTTTTAACGGGGGAGATATCGATGGCGCTTAAACAATATAAGGTCGGTCATTGGTTGCGCTTGCCGCCGAATACAAATGAGAAAATAACAGTCACAGCCAATACGTTATTATGGATTAAAACAAACCACTTAAAAGGCCAGTCATGAAGCCTGAGAAAAAGTTAGTTGTTGTGGCAGGTGTTGGTCAGGGTTTAGGTGCAGGCCTTGTTCAGTTTTTTTTGGATAAAAATTGCCAAGTGATTGGTTTGAATCGAAGTGCCAGTCAGTTACAGCATAAATGCTATAAAGAATATTTAGTTGATCTCTGTGATGAGGCCGCTCTTGATGAAATAAAAAATAATATTTTTTCTGAACAGGGAGCACCAGATGTATTGATTCATAATACACAAAAGTTAGTCATTGAGTCAGTTGAATCAACTAGCTCGACACAATTCGAAGCCTGTTGGCGTGCTATTAGTTTAAGTGCTTTTTCATTGTCAAAGGCGTTTTTGCCCGCTATGGCACAGAGAGGTCAGGGAACTATGATTGTTTCTGGTGCAACAGCGAGCATGCGTGGCGGCGCAAAATTCAGTGCTTTTAGTTCTGCAAAATTTGCGTTACGTGGTTTGACGCAAAGCTTGGCTCGAAGTTACCAAAATCAAGGTTTGCATGTTGTGCACGTCGTGTTGGATGGTATTGTCAATACAGCCAAGAGCTGCGAGCTACATAATATGGGCAGCGAAAGTATGATGTCGGCCTATGATATCGCAGAAGTTTATTGGCAATTGATTCAGCAGCCTAAAAGCACGCGGACGCATGAGCTTGATTTACGCCCAGCTAGCGAGAGTTTTTAATTGTATGAAAACAGATGTTGCAATTATTGGTGGCGGTCTTGCTGGTCTTTATCTTGCGTATTTATTTGAAAGGCAAGGTGTTGATTACCGTTTATTTGAAGCTCAAGCTAGATTGGGCGGCCGAATATTCAGTGATGCAAGTGAGTTAGAAGGAGAGCGAGGTTTTGACCTAGGGCCAACTTGGTTTTGGCCTCATCAAAATAAAATACAAGAGCTCGTTAAGCAGTTAAAATTGACTAGTTACGAACAGTACACTCGTGGTGATGTACTTTATCAATTGCATGAAAATACGCCAGCTCAGCGTACAGCGGGAGCTTCTGTTATGCAATCATTTCGTATAGCCGGTGGAATGGCCAGACTGATTGATGCTCTGGCAAGGCATATCGATATAAATAAGATTCACCTATCTCAGCCGGTGAATCAACTTGAAAAGAATAAAAATGAAAACGAAAGCGGATGGAGTCTTACATTTGGTCAAAATGGAGTAGAGCATAATTTACATTCAAAAAAGGTTATTGTGGCAACACCACCACGCATCGCGGTTCAGCAATTTTCTTTGGATCAGTCCTTGCCCAACACTTTGATAGAAAAATTGAAAAGTGTACCCACTTGGATGGCGGCCCAAGCAAAATTTGTTGCTACATATGAAAAACCTTTTTGGCGCACATCAGGTTTGTCGGGTGAGATGTTTAGTCGGGTTGGGCCGTTAGTCGAAGTACATGATGCTTCTGCAGATATTGATTCTCATTATGCTCTATTTGGATTTCTAGGTATGCCTGTAAATGCGAGAGAGCAATTCTCTGATGATGCTCTAAAACAGTTATGTTTGCGTCAGTTAGTTGCTGTGTTCGGTGAACCTGCATCACAAGTACAAAGCCTATATTTTAAAGACTGGGCAAAAGATGCCTGGATTACGACAGCCCAAGACATTAATTGTATGCCTGAGCATCCTTATATTAATTTGCAAGCTTATCAGTCTGCTTTGGTTGATATTGGATTATTTTTTGCGGGAACAGAATACGCTAGTAACCAAGGTGAGGCCGGTTATTTAGAAGGAGCCTTATGTAGCGCTGAACTTGCTTTTAAAATAATGACGGAAAAATAGGTATCAGCTTTCACTGGTTTTGGCTTTTACCGCTCTAGTTTTACTAAAGTAATGAACACTAAAAATACCTGCACACAATAGTGCAACTAAAGTGCCCCTTAATAGCCAGCTGTCTATCACCCAGAAAGACAAGGTGCCAAAAACTAGCATAGATCCGATAGCGACTATTTTTCCTTTTTTAGAAATACAGCGCTCGCTTTCCCATTGTGTAATGATTGGGCCAAACAGTTTGTTATTGCATAAGCGCTGATGCCACTGTGGCGAAGACTTTGCAAAACACCATGCGGCCAGTAAGACAAAACATGTGGTGGGGAGCAAGGGAAGAAAAGCACCCACTATGCCAAGCCCAAGAGAAAGTAAACCGGCTGCTTTGTAATACATTTTCATAAGCTGTTGTCTCCAGTTAATACCCGCCTAAAGAGTTCTAAAATACTGGGTAATAGGGCCAAAAGCTTGGCCCTATTTTCAGTGTAGACTATTTAATAGCTGACTACTTAAGGTCAAATCGATCTGCATTCATGACCTTATTCCATACAGCGATAAAATCATCGATAAAACGCTCTTGTGAGTCTGAGCAAGCATAGGTTTCTGCTAAGGCGCGCAGTTCAGAGTTGGAGCCAAAGATTAAATCAACTCGTGTCGCACTCCATTTTACTTTCCCTGTCTTTCGATCACGCCCTTCAAAAAGTTGGTCGTCTGTTGATACCGCATTCCATGTCGTACTCATATCCAATAGGTTGACAAAAAAATCATTGCTAAGGGTGTCAACGCGCTCGGTAAAGACGCCGTATTGAGTATTGCCTACATTGGTATTTAGTACTCTCATTCCACCGATAAGCACCGTCATTTCGGGCGCGCTTAAATTCAGCAGCTGAGCACGATCGAGTAACATTTCTTCTGCAGATACACTGAATTGTGTGCGTTGGTAATTGATAAAACCATCAGCATCCGGCTCGAGCACAGAAAAGGATTCAACATCAGTTTGCGCTTGTGAGGCATCATTGCGTCCAGCGATAAAGTCGACAGATTTATTGTAACCAGCATTTTTTATCGCACTCTCTAATGCAGTATTACCGGCTAGGATAATAAGGTCGGCTAGTGAAATGTATTTACCGTCGTGCACTTTGCTATTGAATTGTGTTTGGATGGTTTCTAGCTTCTCCAATACTTTTACCAATTGCGCCGGCTGGTTTGCTTCCCAATCTTTTTGTGGCGCTAGCCTAATTCGTGCACCGTTAGCACCGCCACGCATGTCGGAGCCGCGGTAAGTTGAAGCAGATGCCCAAGCAGTTGAGATTAATTCGGTGATAGATAAACCTGAATCTAAGACATGCTTTTTTAAGGCTACAATGTCATTATCATCGACAAGGGCGTGTTCTACTGCGGGAATTGGATCTTGCCAAACTAGTTCCTCTGCCGGTACCTCACTGCCTAAATAGCGAGTGCGTGGCCCCATATCTCGGTGGGTTAATTTAAACCATGCACGTGCAAAGGCATCGGCAAATTCATCTGGGTTTTGTTGAAAGCGTTTGGCTATCTTTTCGTAAGCGGGATCCATACGTAGTGCCATATCTGCCGTTGTCATCATTAACCTTACTTTCTTGGAGCCATCAACTTCAGGTGCGTGGTCTTTGTCGGCAAGATCCTTCGCCTGCCATTGATGAGCGCCTGCGGGGCTTTTCGTTAATTCCCATTCATAGCCAAACAAGACATCAAAATAACTCATATCCCACTGTGTTGGCGTGGGTGTCCATGCCCCTTCAATACCACTGGTAATGGTGTGAACACCTTTGCCACTTTCAAAACTGTTCTTCCAACCCAAGCCTTGTTGTTCAATTGGGGCGCCTTCTGGTTCTGGCCCTACTTGAGCGGCATCGCCAGCACCATGTGCTTTACCAAAGGTGTGCCCACCCGCAACCAGTGCAACGGTCTCTTCATCATTCATCGCCATACGAGCAAAAGTATCACGAACATCATGTGCTGAAGCGACAGGGTCAGGGTTACCATTAGGGCCTTCTGGGTTGACATAAATTAAACCCATTTGCACTGCTGCGAGAGGGTTTTCTAACTCTCTATCGTTCTCGTTAGTGCTTGAGTAGCGCTTATCACCGAGCCAAGTATCTTCTTTACCCCAGTAAATATCTTGCTCTGGTTCCCATACGTCTTCGCGACCACCTGCAAAACCGAAAGTCTCAAAGCCCATGGATTCTAGTGCGCAATTGCCGGCTAAAATCATTAGATCCGCCCAAGATATCGATTGGCCATATTTTTGTTTAATAGGCCAAAGCAGCATGCGAGCTTTATCTAAGTTGCCGTTATCTGGCCAGCTGTTCAGTGGCGCAAATCGTTGTGTTCCAGTGCCAGCGCCGCCACGCCCATCGCCGGTACGGTAGGTGCCTGCACTGTGCCATGCCATACGGATAAATAAAGGGCCGTAATGTCCATAGTCCGCAGGCCACCACTCTTGTGAGTCTGTCATTAACGCGTAGATATCTTTTTTAACTGCTGGAAGGTCAAGGTTTTTGAAGGCTTCAGCATAATTGAAGGACTCCTCTATTGGGTTAGAGAGTCTTGAATGTTGCCGTAAGATATTAAGATTTAATTGGTTGGGCCACCAATCTCGATTGGCAGTACCACTATCAGTTGCTTTGGTGATTGAGCCATGGCCAAAAGGGCAGCCGCCGCTTTTTTCTGTTGAAGTGCTCATTATTCTCTCCTCTTTGGGTAAGTGTTGAGAAGAGAATAGCGCTACCAGGCAAAAAGTTTAAGTTAATTGATGAAATAGAGTTGATAGTTTATTGCTATTTCATGTGTGAAGGTACTTCTTTAATATTGCGGCTGTTTCAGTAATAGCGGCTTTGCCTTGATCCAAAACCCCTGCGAGGGATAGAAAGGGGTGAAACATACCTTCGTATTCTTTGAGTGTTACATCAACTCCACTATCTCGAAGGCGATTTGCATAAGCAAGCCCTTCATCTCTCAGGGGGTCATGGTCGGCAACGATAACAAAAGTGGGGGGGAGCTGGCTGAGATCTTCAGCGATAAGTGGTGCATAGCGAAAATCGAGTCGGTCAGACTCGTCTCTGATATAACATTCGTGAAACCACAATATGGTTGGGCGTTCAAGAAAGTAGCCTTTGGCAAATTTGAGTTGTGATTCATGGTCGGCATTGGGTGCCGTTGCTGGGTATATCAGTAATTGAAATTGGAGGGGGATTACATTTGAAGTTTCTTCATCTGGTAAGCCATCCCTCGCTAAAATAGAAGTCACTGCTGCAAGGCTGCCGCCTGCGCTATCGCCACCAACAGCCAACTTATCGGGATTGCCATTAAATGAAGGCGCGTGTTGGCTTACCCATTCCAGTGCGGCGTAGGCATCCTCTACAGCCGCGGGAAACTTATTTTCTGGTGCTAAACGGTAATCGACAGAGACAATGACACAGCTAGATTGAACCGCTAGTTGTCGACACAGCGTATCGTAACTATCTAGGCTACCGATGACCATGCCGCCGCCATGATAAAATACGAGTGTAGGTAAAAGCTCTGTCGAGTCTATTGGGATATAAATTCTGATGGGTATTGAGCATTGACGATGTTCGATAATTTGATTAATTAACTTAAATACCTCAACCTTGTCGGGTGCCAAATTCGCGGGGCGTGAATTATATGTTTCTCTGGCTTTCTCGGCGCCAATTTCGTGAAACCCTTTTGTGCGAAATGCATTAACAATATCGAGCAATTCTTTTGCTTGCGGATCGAGAGGCATAAGTTTGTTTTATTTCCGGTAATAAGGCTAATCAGAGATTCTTTAAGTCTGTTATTCTACCAGCTTATCGGTGTTCGGCTCTATTGAGCATATTATATAAAAGAGATTATTGTTGTTTACATTATTGCATAAAGTTAAAAAGGGTAGCGCTCGCTTTTTAGGCGTTTTTTCTTACAGTCGACAAGCGATTGAATTAGTCTGGCAAACTTCTCCACGTTACACTTTGCTGTTGGCAGTATTTACTTTAATCGCTGGTATATTACCCACAGCCATTGCTTATACCGGTCAGTTAATTGTCGATGGCGTTGTTGCCGCAGCTGATGTTGTTGTGTCTTCTGTGGGCTCATCAAATGATAAGCATGCAATTTCTCCTGAGAACATTGAATCCATTATTCCATCGGATCTCGTCTTGTTTTTCTTAATTGAAGCTGGCTTGGTAATAGGTGTGATGCTGTCTCAACGCGGCATCTCAGCAATACAATCATTATTTAGAGGTTTGCTAGGGCATAAAGTCAATTGGCTTATTTTGAAAAAAACACAGACACTAAGCTTGGCCCAATTTGAAGATTCTGAGTTTTATGACAAATTAGTTCGGGCGCGTAGAGAGGCTTCTACCCGTCCTTTAGGTTTAGTAAACAAAACCTTTGGCTTAATGCAGAACGGCATCGCTTTGGCTGGTTTCGGCGTGCTCTTGGGGCAGTTTTCACCTTGGGTGATTGCAATGTTATTGATTGCAGCATTGCCTGGCTTTTTTGTAGAAACTCATTTTTCTAATCAGGCTTTTGGTTTGTTTCGTTGGCGTTCGCCAGAAGCACGTCAACAAAACTATTTAGAAACCTTATTGGCTCGAGAGGATAACGCCAAAGAAATGAAATTATTTGGCTTAGGTCAATTATTTCTCGATCGCTATAGCGCTATTTTTAAAAAATTATATAAAGAAGATCGTTCCCTTACTCTTCGTCGTGATATGTGGGGGCTGGTGATGGATATACTAGGTAATATTGTTTTCTATCTTGCTTTTGCATGGATTATTGTTGCAACAGTAAAAGGCGAGATCACAATAGGCCAGATGACAATGTACTTAATGGTCTTTAAGCAAGGCCAGAGTGCAATTAAAGCAATCTTAAGCTCGATTAGTGGTATGTATGAAGACAACCTTTATCTGTCTAATTTATATGAATTTTTAGATCAGCCCGGTTTAGAAAAATCTGGAACAGTAAAGCAAGGCGTTAAACCTAATGATGGTGTTTGTTTTGAAAATGTGACGTTTTATTATGATGGAAAAACTATACCTGCGCTTGATGGCGTTTCGTTTCATCTTAAGCCGAGCGATAGTCTCGCAATTGTGGGTGAAAATGGCTCCGGTAAAACGACCTTAATTAAATTACTGACCCGTCTCTACACGCCAACTAAGGGCAGGATATTGTTTGATGGTACCGACCTTAATGATTGGGATGCGGCAACCTTACATAAAAAAATAGGTGTTATATTTCAGGACTTTATTCGTTATCAGCTATTGGCAGGTGAGAATATTGGTGTTGGGCGTGTAGACAAAATAGAGGAAGAGCAACTTTGGAATCAAGCTGCTGCGAAAGGTAAAGCGTCTGACTTTATTAATGACTTACCCAAACAGTATAAAACTCAATTAGGAAAATGGTTTAAAGATGGGCAAGAATTGTCTGGTGGTCAGTGGCAAAAAATAGCTTTGGCGCGTGCCTTTATGCGAGAGGATGCTCGCGTACTCATTTTAGATGAGCCCACAGCAGCGATGGATGCGCAGGCAGAAGCCACTATTTTCAGTGAGTTTAGTCAGCGTATGAAAGATAAAATGACAATTTTAATTTCGCATCGTTTTTCAACCGTTAGAACCGCTAAGCATATTATGGTGATGGATAAAGGTCGAGTGGTTGAAATGGGGTCGCATCAAGAGTTAATTGGTTTTGACGGCATTTATGCAAAATTATTTAAACTACAGGCGAAGGGGTATCAGTAGATATTTTATTTCTAATTTATATAGGCCAAGAAGGATCTCGCCAGTTATAATTTAAACGTAGGCTTAAATGTAGTGAGGCTAAATGACGTTGACGTTGATTGCCTTTTTTTAATATCGTTAATAGGTTTTCTTCGTTTGTAATCAACCCTGCAAGGTGGCGTTCTTCTTTGTTAAATTGTGATTGATTTTTTTCCCACCACATGTAACAAGCATCTGTATCGGGGTAGGGCTGGTCTTCCTCCCAATCGTTTATAAAACTTGTATTTTTATCTGTTTGATTAAGTTCTGCATCTTCTGAGTGGTCATTAATATCTGCTGTTTGAATGCTCTTGTCGTCGAGATTATTATCTTCAATGTCAACGCCAATGAGTAGGGTAAACGCTTCACCGGCGGCTTTGCTGGCAATGCTATCGGCCATATAATCGAATAAGTTTTCCGTAAATTCAATCAGCCCAGACACGGCTGTAGCGTAGAACTTTGCACGTACTGGCAGTTTTTCCATTTCCCATATTTTTTTAATCCACTGACGAACTAAGCCTATATCCTCTTCATTAATAAATAGTAAGCCCAACGCTTCAAGCATGAATGGATTCTGTGTGAGAGCAAAATGCTTAAGTTGGTTTTTAGCATCCGGATCCTTCAGTAAAATACCTGCTCTTGTTGCAGCAAAAGCAAGTGTTAAGTCTTGTGGTTTTTGTTTTAATTGCGTGCCATTTAAATAAAACTGTTGAACATAGGAAAGTTGTTCTGTTTGTTTTTGCTCTCCTATCCAGTTTAGCAATTGTTTTTTTACAGCTGGATGTGGATGCTCAAAAAAAACATCTGTTATTGAAGGGGGTGAAGGGTGGCGATTAGTGCGCAAAATCGCGATAAATGCTTGCTGTGCGACCGGTGAGTGATGAGCTTGTAAGGCCAATAACCAATCATCGCCTTCGTCTTGTTCGTGCCATAAACATGCATCGACTATTTCCTGATAGTGAGATTCTTCTCCTTCCTGTAAAGCATCTAGAGCCTGTAGGAACAAATCGTTACGACGATAGCGTATGCCTAATGCGGCCAATTGAAAGCAGCTGCCCCAATCTCCCATATCTAACCAGTTTTCAATAGGGTGACCGGCTTCCAGTGCCATAGCTAGGGCATCGAGATGCGCTTCTAACATCTCCGATTGACGTTGAAAGTCTGGGT
This sequence comes from Cellvibrionaceae bacterium, assembly GCA_050633525.1. Taxonomy (GTDB): domain Bacteria; phylum Pseudomonadota; class Gammaproteobacteria; order Pseudomonadales; family Cellvibrionaceae; genus CANLBN01. Next base: position 13,839 of record JBOEGR010000039.1, on the reverse strand, counting down.
AGCGATAACGTGGGTTTAGCTTTGCTTGGTCGAATAAAAACCAAGCAAAAGGCGCATCTTTGATTAGTACCTCTTTATTCAGATCGGAATAATGCATTAGTGAGTTTGTTCTTTAGTAAATATGAAACGATGATCAAAGGTATTGATGCGTTTTTCCACACTGCAACCTATTTTGCTATTTTCTGGTAATGGAAAATAGAGTTGCCCATCTGTTGTGAGTTTGATGATAGAGAAGATACCTTCTTGATTTTTTGTATGACAATCAATAATTAAGCCAGTTTCGCTATCCCATGATTTACCATTGTCGTTAATAGTATACTGCGTATCGATAACACGATTTCTTCCGTGTTTTGTGAATATAATGGATAAGTGGTTGTCGCGAGTGAATACTAATTTAAATTCCATGGACTGTTGGTTGTGTTCAAACTGTGTATACCAAGTTCCTTCTAATATTTTCGAAAGATTACTCGGCTCTTTCTCTTTCTCAGGATCATCGTGACGGAATAAAAAATGCGGGCTAAAGTCTGTAATTCGATTATCTTCATTATTACCTTCTTGGCTGACTGTAGGTAAAGGAAAGCACAAGTTACCATTATTATTGATGCCAATCACGGTAAAGATATTACTGTTATCTAGTTTCTCGTCAGTACTTTCTAGTCTATTGTTATAGTAGGTCACGATTTTTTCAGGAGAGTAATTGATTGTAAATGCCAAGACGATATCAGTAGGCTTTTCTACCGAAATACTTTCAATAACTGTGTAGTATGTGTGCGTTATTTGTTTGAGCTTGCCAGTGATATAAGTGAGTTCTAGCTGCTTCTCATTTAAAAAGTTAGCAATTATATCGGAATCGTTATCGCTATTGAGATGCCATACCCCCACGATTTGTCGTTGGAATGCAGCGGCTGCCTCAGAAAAATTCATTGTTATCTCTTATACTTTTTAATGCTTTCCAGCATGTATCGATGTTCTGTTGTATATTCGCTTTTACTATCACGTCAGAAAGTTTGATTTTTAACGCCTGTTTCGATATAAAATTCGCCTGTATCAATAGGGTTGATAATCTTGTTACTTTAAGTCGATTTTCCCTTTCAAATATCGGGTATCTCTATTCCTCGCTCTTTATCACTTCCTTAACTATCTCACCTATTACATATTCGCTGGTTTCTTCATCCAGGTAGGCGCCACCATAGAGCACTTTCCACTCACTTCTGTGTTATGGCTTAGGATTTTTCTTGGTGCTTGCTATGGCTTCACCTAGCGTATCGATAGCGTCTTCAAGTTTATCGGTCATATCACTGAGCAAGGCAAACTCTGCGACCTCATCGGCTTTACTGCTGCCATAAAGTAACTGCCATTGTTTGCCGTCAAACAAGCAGGCACTAAAAGAGCCTGTGGCCATTAATTTACCATGATTAGCGTAGAGTGCACTGAAGCTAAAGGGCCTGCCCATTTCGCCAAAGTCCACTTCTTGAATCGTCTCGTTTTCTATAGTATATAGATTGCCTTCGGTGCAAACATACACTGTATTTTCAAATGCGGTAATATCTCTAAAGTCTTCTTGAGTTTTATCTTGTTTAATAATTTGCCACTCGTCTTCGCGGCCTTTTAACAGCGCACCAAAGCGACCTGCAACATAGACATAGCCATCTTTAGCGCAGCAAATAGCTTGAATATGCATTTTAGGTAAGGGAATATCAACGGGGTGCCAGTTCTGACCATCGTAGCGCCATATATCGCCTACGCCTCCCGCAGCATAGAGATCTTTGTCGGCGGCAAAACCATCAATACAGTGAAAACCAGAATGAAATGCGTTGCCTTTTTTCTTTGCTGCACGGTAAGTTGTTAGTGCGTCGTCCTTGATCGTTTTACTTATACTCGTCCATTGATTGACGCCTTCTCGACGAAGTACTGTCCGCATATTGCCGACAACATAAATTGTATCGTGGATATTTTTAATGGCAAAAACTCCACCTATTAAATCTTCGGATATCGGCTTTTCAAATTGCTTATTATCCCCCAACCCGTGGTACCACACTTCGCCACGTTCACCAACGACAAGCATTTCACCTTCCACATCAGTGTGGGCTGCGCGTGGCCACTTGAAGGTGTTTTCACCAAACTTTCTCGCCCCCCAAGAATTACGTTCGGTATTATGTAGTACTAGATAAGCTGGTGGTAATAGGCTCCAGGGGTCATATTCATCACCCATATCTTTTTCGGCAATGATCAAAGGTCTAGCGTCTGTGACAATACAACAATCTACAAATATAGAGCTTTCTATTATTTTCTTTACACTCGCTTCCATTTTTTTGCTCCTAATTTATTAATTAGATTATTCATCATTGGTACCAACTTCACCTTCATCAACTTCACTCTGCGCAATCGGCTCTGGCGTAAATGTACCGCAATTATAATAATCCTCAAGCTGTGCCTTTATACATTCTTTATCACAAGGGTGAGAACCAATACATATTGTGCAGTCGTCGGATTTTGGGAACGTTTGTGCATGAGATTCTGCCGCCATACTGGCTAAGAGGCGGCCAGCTTCGAGCCATAGGCCCAAAGCCTTGCGGTTGATGTCGTTCTTTGGGCTTACAACTATAATTCAAGTGTAAACTTAAGTGTAATGACGTTAAATGGTGTTAGATGTTGATTGCCTTCTTGTAATATCTGTAAAGATGCTCTTTAGAAAATTACTTTAGTATTAAGTAGTATACTACTAGCTTTAACAAGCATTAATGTTAATCCATGGATAAGCAAAATTAAGGCTTAGATGTTGTGCGGCAATATGACGCTGTCCTTGGTTGCCGTTATTTAAAACAAACTTTAAGGACTCTTCGCTAAGGGCATGGCCGGCTAAGTAGCGATCTCCGTCAATGGATTTACCCTTTTGAGATTCCCACCACACATACATTTTTTCAGCGTCAGGCATGGGCAAATCTTCTTCCCATGGTGATGCAAACAATGTATCTTTTTTTCTTTCTGCTGCATGCGCTTCCTCTTGCTCAGCGTTTGCCAGTGCACAATCACCGCAAAACTCCTCATCATCAAGACCGGCTTCTTCTATATCGATTCCGGTAATTAGAGTAAATGCTTCTCCGGCGGCGCGCGCCAAGTGTTCGTCTTCCATTAGCTCAAGCAGCGGTTCAACCCAAGTACTTAAACCTGCGATAGCAATGGCATATATTTTGGCGCGTTGAGAAACTTTATCGGAGTCCCATAGCTGGGTTAACCAAGTTTGTAGACGAGCTGTATCCTGCTGGGATACAAATAATAAAACGATGGCATCGCGCATAGATGGGTTTGTTGTTAGAGCCATTTGTTGAATATGCTGAAATGCATCCGGGTCTTTGAATAAAAACCCAGCTCGCGCAGCAGCAAATGCTACATGGTTATTTTTATGTGCATAGTGCTGTTGAATAAAGTGGGTGTGTTCCTCATGGCCTCCTTCTCCTAGCCAGTGCAGTAATTGAGATTGAATAGCGGGGTGGGGATCGTGCAATAATGAATGTATTTGTTCCTGTTCTACATGAAATGATTCATGGCGTGCTAGTGCCAATGCACTTTGTTTGGCAACGGGAGAAGGATGAAGTAATAGCTTTAACACCCAAGGTGATAGATTATTGCATTGATACCATACACAGGCGTCAACAATTTCTCGGTAATGCGTTTCTTGGTTTTCATCTAATTGGTTTAATGCTGTTTGAAAAAGCTGATGGTCTTGTAAACCTACCCCTAGGCTGGCTAATACAAAACAAACACCCCAATCACCTTCGCTTAACCAGCTCGCTATATCTTCTCCCGCGTGATAAGCAACAACAAGTGCATCCAAATAGGACTCTACCCGCGTCGCTTGAAGTTTGTAGTCAGCATAGTTGTATCGAGGGTTGTGCTTTGCTTGATCTAATAAAAACCATGAGTAGGGAGCATCTTTACCAAGCTGTTTTGCTACTAAACTAGGGTACGTCATTGCGTAGTAAACTCCTCTCGTGTTGACTTTACAATGAATGCCGCGCGCTCAGTACTATCACCGCTAAGATGGCAAAGCGCACAGCTACCCAGAGCGTAGGAATTGTTAAATGCATAATGTGCCATGACTACCATTGCTCCACCCGCAGCCGCACCGACTTCGCCAATACTGTCAGCAGGGTGCCATAAAGGGTGTGAAGAGCGTTTTTGTTCCAGTGCGCGGCTTTGTGCCAAGCTCGCCTCTCGGAACCAATATTCTTCGCCATTGGTATTACTGATTCTAAATTCAGTATCACAAACACGAATGGCTGCATCCTCAGCAGCATTGCGGATAGCCTGACTTAAACCTTGTGCTTTTAACACTTTGCCTGAACCAATCGTCGCTTCTTCTTCTGCGGTGCCGGAACCAAGAATAAGGGTTTGTGGTTGACCCGGATCGGGTTTACCCACTAATACTGCAACTGCAGCTTCGCCCGGAATAAAACCATTCGGGTTATCGTCCGTTAGTAGGCGAGGTAAATCATCATGCCAGTTTTCGTAGTGGGCAATGCGATGGTGATTCAATAAACTGTCTACCATTAATAACAAAACTTGTTCGGCTTTTTCTTGCTTTATGTACTCTTGTGCCTTTTGCAGTGTTGAGACAAAACCAGTACTTCCCTCCTGAAAAAAGACGCTATTGGACGAAAATACAGTTTCATTCAATTGTGTCGCCAGTTGGTCCATAAATGTTTGCTCTATAGTGGCCGTAGAAACAAGTGATAATTCATTAGACTGGGGGAAATTAACCAAGAGAGGCGTGTCGCTAATTTGAATATTCTGTGTTGATAATACATCCCGGATGGCTGTTGTAGATAACGCGACCAAGCGATCTAAGCCTAACTTTTTTGCGTCGTTTTTATTTAGGTGGGCATAAGAGCCCAAATAAGGCTCGCCACTATCCGCATCATAAAAATGTGTGGGTAAATGATTGTTATAGTGACAGCGCATCAATGCAGCATTGCCTGCTGCACTATCAGATAGAGCCGAAACCATTCCGGTGCCAAGTATAGCGAGTGGATATGACATAAGCATCCTATAAAAAATAGATTCTGTGTGTGTTTTGCGTTGGGTAATGGGTAGGTAAAAAGACAAATTCATGGTCGCTTTTTACAATAGCACTGGTAATGCCGATACCTTCCAATGACTTTGATTTGGTATAGCCGATGGTCATGGTTTATTTATATTTTTTTCATACTCTTTAACCATATCCATCAAGCTGGGTTTGTTGGGGTCTTTGGCTGGTCGGTCGCGATAAATTAATTTATGCCAGTCGCTACCATCGTAGTAAGAAATTTCATTTTCTGGGCTAACGCAGAGCAAGGTATCACCACGAGCATCAATGCGGCCAAAAGTTCCTGGAGAGTCTTTCGCAATCTCCGCTTCGGCAAAGACGCCGTCTTTGACTTCATATAATCCGTAAGGCGTGGTGATATAACAGCGATCTCGATACCAAGCCATTTCCATAAAACGCTGATGGGCCACATCTTGCTCAATCACTTTCCATTGATTGTTGCGCCCTTCAAGTACCGTATTCATATTGGTGGTGATATAGACTTTATCGCCGCCACAGCAAATTTTTTTTAGCTTTGCATTAGTAGGTAGTTCCAATTGCCGCCATTCATTTCCATCGTAGTGCCAAAGGTCTGCATAACCACCACAGGCATAAAGATCGTTGTCTGTGAAACCATCAATAGCGTTGAAACCATGTTCAGACGCTAACCTTTCGTCTTGACCATAATAATCAGGCTGAGGAATACTATGATTTAAATGTTCCCATTCTTTTTTTGCACCTCTTTGCCAGACATTTCGAAAACCACTAACGGCATAAATATAACCATTATTAATAGCGTTCAATGACCGAAAAGAAGATATTAATGTCTCTCCCCTATATTCATTATCTGGTATTCGGTCTTTTTCTATTAATTTATTATTATCGAAAATCAGTAATGATTCCTTGCCCCCTTGAATCGGGAAATTAAAACCAAATACCCAAGCTGGTTCGGGTTTTTCAGAATAGCAACCAATAAGATTCCCTGAACCGGTAAGATAATCTAGCTCTTGTACATCCCAACGATCATCGCCTTGTTTGCGGGTATCACAAAAAATCACAAAAGTAGGGATATGCTTCCACGGATCATCGCCTTCGGGAATTTGGCCAATAAAGGCAAATTCGTGGTCGCTTTTTACAATGGCGCTGGTGATATAAATACCTTCCAAGGCTTTGGGTCTATTGTAGTCTTCGGTCATAGTGGAGCTTTTCTCTTATTGTCTTTAGCGTTAATTATTGCGGGGGAGGCCCACAGGCATCATAGTAGGGCTAGGGCCCTCATATACTCGGCCGGTATAGCCATCCGTTTTTCTCAGTGTTGGATTACTCGAAGTGCATTTATCATCGAAGTAGTGATCCATCTGCTTTTCTAAACAAGCTCGACTACAATTAGCTCTAGGAAATACATCTCGGTGGGCTTCTAAAGCTGCGGCTTTAGCTCGATTATAATCTAACCCCCTTGATGAATTGTTTAAAGTTGGACCTAATTCATCAGTCATTGCTGTATGCATATCACCATGCGTGCCATCACTATGCCCTACCCCTTCAACACATATCGTGGGTGCGGAACCGTGGGTATAGCCGGGACAGGCACTAATTTTGGTGTTATTGGGATCATCCACAATCATCGAGTTAGGAATAATATGGTGAGCCGTTTGTCCGGGGCAACAACCTTGTTTACTCATCACAGATGCTGAGCCCGATGATTTATTGTATGGTTCCATCATACATTTACGCTTGGTTAAACAGTCGTGGGAAGGGCTAGCGGTATTGTTGACGCAATAATCTAGCATGGGAAGAATATCTTCAGGGCTCGCATTTGCGTACTGGGCTTTAAAGTCTTCTAAGTTAGTGATGGTTTGAATCGCCTCACTCGCATTGGCGTAGCCTTCTTCCAAAATGTTTTTAACAATATCGATAGGGCTTTGGCCGGTAGCAGCATCGTAAATATCGCCCGGCAAGTCCCAAAACCGAAGTTTTTTGCCTAATAGCGCTTCAAATGCATATTCAGCAATGCTGCTATCAATCATTTCGAGTAGGCCGGACACTTGATTCAGTGAAATACCTTGTCCAAATAATTCATCAAAGTTACTAATACTTTCGAGTAGTTGATCTTTTTGATTGATTAGGGCGTCTATTTGTTCCGAAGGGGTACGCGGTCCACCTGGCTTGATCATGGCGCAAGGCATACACTCTTTCATTTTCCAATTGGGCTCTAACGGCAACTCAATATTATTATTTTTTAATGCTCGTTGTATTCGACCGAAGAGTGTTTTCTTATTTCTTTGTCGCGTTTCTTCTTGTTGCTGTTCTTGTCTTTCTTGGTCGTTTGCGGGAGGCTTGCCACCACAGCGAGCCTCTGCTTTTCTATTGGCGCAGCCCCCTTGGCAATTAAATTTACCGCAGGCTTTCTCAATTTCTACGCATTCATCAAAGCATTCCCTGGGTGGCCTGCCAGACCGTCCATCGGAATAATGCCAAACGGTTGTATTGCCCGTTGAGCCGTGGTTATGGGTCATGGTGTCGCTGTGACGGCAGACGTTGTAGCCTTCAACAGAGACGTTCATAGACCAGCTGGTAAAATACGCTTTGCCTTTTTTAACACCGGTGGTCACCCCTTTGCGACCTTTGGCGGCTTCGTTACCGCTACTGGTTTTAAAATAGGACTTGTCTTTTTGCATCACCGGTTTGCCTTCGATAAACACCGTTTTTGTGGCGTTAGCGGTATCGCTGGCTTTGGTGGTGTTAGCAAAAGGAACTACCGATTTGGGCGTAAAACACGGGTCGGGAAAGCAGGCGATGGATTTACCTTTTTTCGCTTTACCGGCGACTTCTAAGCCATTCGCATACACACTCATGTGCGTTCTCCATTTTGTTGCGTGGCGTCGTAGTAGTGGACATCGGCTTGTTCGTTTGTCTTTTCACTTTGTGGTGATGGTATGTCTTCTGTTTTACTCGCACTTGCGGCAATATCAACGACGAATTCTGATACTTCATGTATGGTGTTTTTAAGTGGGTGGTGCGCACGAGCGACTAAGGTGAGTGTATTGTTTGAGGTATTGATAGTGATGGTATCAATAACAGGCTCTAATATTTGTTCGCTGCGATTTCTGAGTTTGGTTGTAATGGATACATCTAAAACCGGCAGGGTGAATTGCAATAAGCCCTCGGGGTTTAGATTGGTTAAGGTGACTTCTTCCCCACCTTTGGGGTAGGGCATTTGTTGGTCTGCAGGTGCGCATTGGTAGTAGAGTGAATCGAAGTCATCCGGTAAGAAGGGTTTGGTGTTTTGTTCCCAGTGGTCGTCATACGTGCCGCCATACTGGCTACGAGGCGGCCAGCTTCGAGCCACAGGCCCAAAGCCTTGCGGTTGATGTCGTTCTTTGGGTTTATTGATGGCTTGGCCGATGATTTCGGTTTGGGCTATGGGAGTATGTTCGATTTGCGTATTATCGGGCTGCCGCCAGTAGCCGATACCGATGGGATTGGCCGCATAGCTTTCTTTGCGGTCGTCTTCCTCTTCTTGATCTGGGTAGGCGTTGTGATCGATACCACCGTAAGCAATTTCCCAACTTAACGCTTGTTCTAAAAACGCCTGCGGTTCACTTGGTTGCGATAGCAAACCCAGTGTTTTTTTCTCCCACCGGCGAGGCCCTAAGACCAGAAAGGATTTATTGATAGATGCACACTGTAAACTCACAGTAAGAGATGTGGCTGGTTTACCCTCTGGAGCATAGGCAGTGGCTTGTTGAAGAATAACGTCACATTTAGGTTTAAAGGTGGCGTAATCGTTTTCGGCAAGAGGGCTACTTTCACCTGGGTCGCCAGTGAATGCATCGCTTTCGTAGAGTTCGATCTGTTTTTCGGAAAGGGTCAGTTCACTACCGTCTTGTTTGCTCAGGTTCGCGTCAGGTAAATCGTAAGTCGCTTTGATGACCACGATGAGACAGGTGCGTCCATCCGGCATCATCCCCGGATTGAACTCCGCTTGGTAGGGCGTGTTGTTAGTGATGTTCATTAATTAATTTTTACCGATGAGCCTTTAATTTTATTCGGGCCGTAGGCCTGTGAATTTATTTGAAGACCTTGCAGGTTAATGCGCCCATCTGCATAGAGTTGGATTTTGGCTTTACCTGTCTCTAAAATAATAGAGTCGTCGGATTGGATAATAACGGGTGTATTGCCATTGATATCGGCACCAAACTTGTCAAATTCTGTTTTTGTATTTTTTTGCTTGGCTTTTTGTGATTCTTCTTGGGAATCTTCGGCGGGGTTGTAAAGTAAGCCCATCACGATGGGCTTTTCTGTATCACCATTGATAAAGGCGAGTGTGCAGCTTTTGTTGATGTGGCGCTCTTCTATTTTGACTTGGGTCAGAGCTTGGATTGGCTTGGTGCTACTACAACTTTCCCAATGCACTAACGGATATCCATCTTGAATATCTACAATGTTCGCTATCGTGACGGGCAAGATGCGCGAATAGGTATCAAGGTGAGGGTGTTGGTTTTCACTCTGATGGGTATTGATGGGTACTATTTGCTTGTTTGCTTTCATAAATGAGTCCTACTTGTTAGTTCTCTATGATCTTTTTGCCTTTCAGGTTAACGTTGTCTTTTGCGTTAACAATAAATTCGCAATCACAGGTACTTTTGATAGTGGTGCCTTCAAAGGTGATGGTGCCATCACTTTTCATGGTCATTTTAGCTTTGCCAACTTCGATAACGTATTCTTCGCCTACGACTGTTTTCTTGAATGTACCGATATGATTTTCTTGAGTATCTCCTACATTGGTAACTTGCGTATCTCCCACATTGGTGGTCTGCGTATGCCCTACAGTGGTATTTTTATACAAGCCAATTTGTTCAGTGCGAGCGATACCAATCGTATCTGATTTGAATTTTTCTACTACGGTATTAAATACGCCTGAAATGGGCATAATTTTAGAAAGCAATTTACCCAAGCTGTCAGCAGTAGCGCTTTGATCTTTGCCTCCACGTTTAACGTGGTTAGCGGCTTTGTTAAAGGCTTTGTTGCTAGAGAGCGAGAGGGTTTCTGCTAAAGCACTGGCAGTAGCAAGTGCGCCAACAAATTTAGAAAGGAGTGCATTACCTACCCCACCGGCACCTTTTTGAGCATCGCCGCTGCCTGCCGCCATCACGCCGGCAATCATGCCGAGTACGGAGGCTCCTGGTCCGCCACCAACAGAAAGGTTGAGTGAGCCACCTATTTTTTCTTGTTGGTTACCTTCTACTTCAGCGCTGCGGTTGCCACCTACGCTTTCGATTTCATGATTATTGATACGCTCGGCACGGTTGTGCAATACTTTGCTATTGTGATCTTTTTGAGCGTGTACGAATATTTCTTCTTTGCCCGTGGAGTCGTAAAAACTCAGTTCATTGAATTGGTTTATAGAACCGTTTTTACTTGATCGAGTGCGCGTTCCTGCACGAAGGCCGAGGTCGTGATGAAACGGGGGAATGTTTTCATAGTGGTAGAGTCCGCCCATCACAAACGGACGATCGGGGTTGCCATTTTCAAAAGCAACGACGACCTCTTGTCCTACTCTTGGAGTATAGTGTACGCCAAATTCCGGACCAGCAAAGTTATTCATGACCCTTAGCCAACAGGTGGTGTTCTCATCATGTTTGCCTTCTCTATCCCAATGAAATTGAACCTTAATACGACCGTATTTATCTGTAAAAATTTCTGACTCGGTTGGCCCTGTGACGAAAGCGGTTTCTAGGCCTAGCACTCGTTTTGGTGTGCCACCTTTAGGAAAAATTAACGCGTCGTTGCTGGTCGCTTCTAAAATGAGATGGTTATGAGGGTATTTTTTGCTGTCTTTTTTTGCTTTTTCTTTGCCGTTTTCTTGATTGCTATCATCATCTTCTTGGCTATTTTCATTAATTGTAAGGCAGAGTTTTGTTATGTTGAAAAGCGTATCATTATCCGCAAAATGGCTGTCATGAGGCACCTTTTTAACGCTAAAACGCTGCCCTACTACTAGGTGGCGGTAATCCCCGCTACCTGTCCAAATACCGTGTTGTGAATCTGTTTGGTGATGGTTGAGCCGTCTGCTCTCTGAATTACCTTCGGATATGTTGTCGAAAAATTCGCTGTACTGATAATTTTCTAGCTTATTAACAAGAGGGATTTCAGCTGCAGTGCCGCTATTGCTAACACTGGATTCTAATTTGGCGCGAGGAGTTTCATAAAAGTAAGAGCGCTGTGTGCTGGTACCGACAACAAGGTGTTTGGTAAAGGCCCAACTGGTTAAGCATTCATTGCTTTCTGTGCCGGGTTGTATCTTTAATATGGATGGTTCCGTAGGTGAAGGCAGGCTGATGGCGCTGTCGATAATTTTTAATTGGTGGCCATTTTTTGTATGTTCGAAATAATAAGCTAGCCCTTCTAAACGACAAATACGATGAAAATAATCAAGGGTGCTTTCATTGTGTTGAACCCAATAGTCACGTTTTTTGTAGCTGCCTGAAATCTGTGCAAGGTCGAAGTCGGCTTCGGGTATAGGATTGAAAAGTTCGCTAATCACCCCTTTTACATCTTTGTGTTGAAAAATGCGACAGTTGTTGGTGTTTTCTAACCACGCAAGCCAAGGTTCTATTGTTAGTTTATAGTGTGTTTTGCCTTCAATTGGCTCAGTGCCAATGCGAGAGAGTGAACTGATATAACCATTACGATAGAGTAGGATGTTGTTATCGGACACAAGCTCAATTGAGGCCTTAGTGCCGATGATGTCTTTAGCATCAATGTTGTGTAGGGTGGTTGAAAAAACATCTAACTCATAAAGAAATGGTTTGGACATCTCTTCATTTATGGTTACTAACGAAGTGATAAGTGCGTCTTGACCTAAGTGTGTGTATAAACGAACGCTGCTTTTATTTTGAGAGTAATTCAGATTGAGCATATTTCATTTCCATTTTCTAAACAAAACAGTTTTTATTGGTGTTTTGTTACTGAGCTCACTAAGGGATAGTATTGACGGGCCATACGTACGTCAGTACACGAGTCTTTTCAACTAATTTACATTTAATGGCAGTGCAAAAATTATCCAAGAGTTGATAAAGCACTTTTAAAAAAGTGCTAGTAATCTATTTTCTTCTTTAGTGCTAGGTTGCAGGCTTCTTGTATTTTAAAGTAAAAAAATATCGAAAAATGTCGATTAGTTCATTCTTTTAAGATCAGTATTAGAAATGTAATATTTATCAATATTATATAGTTAGCACATTTTATATACAGAAGGTGTAATGAGCGGGCTAGTTGATGAGTTAATGTTGATAGATGTTGCTTGGGCTTACGAATTGTAAGCGGAGTTATTTATGGCGTGCCTTCGATAAAATACAATTTTTGCCACACTTTTCTACTTAGGCCTGTACACAAATCCTCTATATCATTTGCTGCAGCGACGATTTCGGTGTCAGGAAACCTTTCCGAATAGAGTGCTGCTATTTTTCCTATGAGAGAAAACATTTCTGAGCAATAGTCTAGATAGCGTTGTAGTTGAAACTGGGTCATGTTGCGTTCGGGGGAATGTTCGGTTTGTTGTTCCTGAGAGTTGATCATGGAGGGGTCTTTCGTTAGCTGATGCATATCGACAAGGTGGGCGATAGAGCGAAGTTGATGTAGCTCTTGGAGTACCGAACGTCTTTGTAAACGTTGCTCTAATGTCAGTAAAAAGAACAAGGCTGCGCCTAATAATATGATGTCATTAATCAGCGCTTCGGTTATTTGGATCATTTCAGCAAGCGTTGGTTTGCTGAACTCCCACTCAAACAAGCTAAGCGTGTATATCAGCACTGAACTAAAAACAATAACAACAGCGATGACGCTCCCTCGTATCCATTTGTTGGGTGTTGATAGCGTGCGCACACGTTGCTGAGCATGGTTGGCTGTTGAATGTAGTTCTTTGCATACTTGTGCGATATCTGAGTCAGGCATACGCTCAATAATGCGCAGCTCTAAACACGATATGGTTTTTATTATTTCGGTAAAACTTAATTGTGTATACATACACTTACTTTAATCGGCCCAGTAAGTTGAAGCAACTATTTACAAGTTAATTTGATTACAAGTTAATTTGATGAATGATAGGGCGGGGAGGGGGGGCTGAGAAAAGCGGCTTACACTAATTTAGATTTAACTAGACCGCTAACTTTGCCGATATCAGCTCGGCCTTGTAGTTTGGGTTTGAGGATACCCATAACTTGTCCCATGCCTTGCATACCGCTGGCACCCGTTTCATTGATAGCGTCATCGATAAGCGATGAGATTTCATCATCAGAAAGGGGTTGGGGAAGGAATTCGGTGATAATACCGATTTCTAGATTTTCTTGTTCGGCCAATTCAGGTCTGTTGGCTTCTTCGTATTGCTTTGCAGAGTCTCGACGTTGCTTCACCATTTTATCTAATACGGCTAATACTCTCGCATCGTCCAGCTCTATACGTTCGTCAACTTCGATACGCTTGAATTCAGACTGCATCAGGCGAATAGTGCCGAGACGAGGTTTGTCCTTGGCTCTCATGGCCAATTTCATTTCGTCGTGGATCTTGCTTTTGATGGCTGAACTCATTGTCTTACTCTCGATGTAGGCGCGTTAACGTGCGGGTAATACCCAGATGCGCCTAGACTAGGTCGATAAGGACAATTAGTAAAGGCGGTTAAACTTACGTGACTCGCGAGATACTTTTTTGGCGTGACGCTTAACTGCGGCGGCAGCTTTACGCTTACGCACGGTAGTTGGCTTTTCATAGTGCTCACG